>JBGSMV010000075.1:0-37988 GCA_041739995.1 Bdellovibrionota bacterium | reverse complement strand
AAGCGATTGCGGTAGAATTCATAACAGACGCTCAATGTGAGCAAGTGCGAACATTGAGACCCTAGCACCCCAAAGGGCAGTATCGGCGAAAAGTAGATTGTTTCGGGCTGTGGCGCAGACTGGTAGCGCGTTCCCTTGGGGTGGGAGAGGTCGGAGGTTCAAATCCTCTCAGCCCGACCATTTTATTTAATAAACCCCCTATCCTGCTTTCTTCGGTGTGCTCTTAGAATGAAGCGATCTCTTACTGGTATAAGGCCTTCGGGCAATGTGCACCTCGGTAATTACTTGGGAATGATTCGTCCTGCCCTCGCGCGCCAAGACGACTATCAGTGCCTGTATTTTCTTGCAGACATGCATACCGTCAACACGCTTCGAGATGCTTCCCTCATGCGTGCGTATAGTTACGACCTGGTGGCTTGTTGGCTCGCACTCGGGTTTGACCATAAAAAGCATATTCTCTACCGACAGTCCGACGTTCCGATGGTGGCTGAGCTTGCTTGGTATTTAAGCTGCTGCACCGGGATGGGCTTTCTTGAAAAAGCGCATGCTTATAAGGACGCACTTGCTCAACAACGCGAAGTGAACCACGGAGTGTTTGCCTATCCGGTTCTCATGGCGGCAGACATTCTTATGTACGATCCCGATATCGTTCCGGTCGGAAAAGATCAAAAGCAACACGTTGAGATGGCACGCGACATTGCGGGTTCTTTTAATGCCCTCTTCGGCGATGGCTGCCTAAAGCTTCCAGAACCTCGAGTTCAGCAAGAGGTCATGGCGGTGCCCGGGTTGGATGGCAAAAAAATGTCCAAGTCCTACGGCAATGAGATCCCAATCTTTTGTGACGAGAAGACTCTTAAAAAGCTTGTAATGTCTATTAAGACCGACTCTACAGCGCTCGAAGCTCCAAAGAAGCTTGAGGGGACACTCGTTTCCGACTTCTTTTCTCTATTTGCCACACCGGAAAAATTCCAAGATCTCTCTCAACGTCTCGCTGCTGGCGGCCTGGGATGGGGGCATGCGAAGGAAGAACTTTTCGAGGTGATAAATGCGGAGTTCCGAGAACCGCGGGAACGTTACCAACGACTTCGCTCCGATGAACCCCATCTGGAGAAAGTCCTTCAAGATGGAGCTCAGCGTGCCTTTGGAATTGGCTTCCCCGTCTTAAATCGAGTGCGCAAGGCTGTTGGGTTTCAGGCCTCGCGATACCATTTCTAATAGAGAATCGCCTACGGCTTGCGAGAGGTGCGCCAAGCGCTGGGCCTCCTTGAGGACCGACCTTCCTTTCCTTCGCCTGGCTCGTATGCGCCTCAGCGAAGTTAGCGAGCCTAGACTTATCGGAGCAGCTGCAACGCCAACTGTGGTTGCTGATTCGCTTGCGCCAGAATCGCCGTTCCCGCCTGTTGGAGAATGGTGAGTCGTGTCAGTTCTGCTGCTTCTGCGGCAACATCGGCATCTCGAATTCGACTTTCTGCTGCCTGGAAGTTTTCTCGCGCAGTGAGCAGATTCTGAATGGTAGTTTCCAATCGACTTTCAGCAGCACCCAGCGTTCCACGATTTCTCGTGACAGAGGTAATCGCTGAGTTAATTGCGTCTAGCGCAAGGCGCGCTGCTGATTGTGCCTCGAGATCACTGCCCGCATTAACGGAGTAGGTGTGTACGGACGAGTTCACCCCCGCCAGACCAAGCGCAGCCAATGTGGCCTGCACACCCGAGTAGGCCACCTGACTCATTGAAGAGCCGTCGAAGCCAACCTGGAAAGTAACAGAACCGCCGCCACTTAGAAGTTTCAACCCGTTGAACTCTGTGGTGAGCGCAATACGCTCAACTTCGCTCATCAGTGCGGTGAACTCGAGCTGCAGCGCAGATCTTTGCCCCGTACTGAACACGCCGTTGGCTGACTGTTGAGCAAGCTCTGCGAGTCGACTTAGGACGTTTGTGATCTGAGCGATCGCACCATCGGTGATGGCCACAATCGAGACACCGTCATTCGCATTTCGAATAGCGACCGTCGCGATTCGGGCATCAGCCTTTAAGCTCTCCGCAATCGCGAGACCAGCGGCATCATCCTTTGCGCGGTTGATACGTTGTCCCGATGAAAGTCGCTCGTAGGCCGTCTGTAGTCGCAGACCTGTTTCGGTCAGTGACTTCTGGGCCTTAATCGATGATACGTTCGTTCTAATATTGAGGGTCATGGTTCCCTACCTCTTTCTAGCTTACGCTTCCCATCCCCGTTGGGCTCGCGTGTTCATCCGTGTATTTTACCTGTCAACTCTTCGCTCCATTCCTACGAGTGAAGAGCGACCCCTACTACCTTATCGAATCAGCTGCAGCGCGAGCTGCGGCTGTGCATTGGCCTGCGCCAGTACTGCGGCGCCTGCTTGCTGCAGAATATTCAATCGTGTCAACTCAGCAGCCTCAGAGGCCACATCAACATCTCTAATGCGGCTTTCTGCTGCCTGGAAGTTTTCTCGGGCAACTTGCAAGTTCGCAATAGTCACCTCCAACCGACTTTCCGCAGCACCCAAGGTGCCTCGATTTCGGGTCACGGAGGTTATCGCGGCATTAATTGCATCAAGCGCTAAACGTGCTGATGATTGAGCTTCGAGCTCAGTACCGCCAACAATTGAATACTGCGGAGCCGAAGAGCCCAAGGCAGCCAATCCAAGCGATGCGAGTGTCGCCGCCACACCTTGAAAGGAAACTTGAGAAGTCGAGCTCCCGTCGAATCCGACTTGAAAGACGACTTCAGCCCCACCGCTCAATAGTTTGAGTCCGTTAAACTCAGTGGTGATCGCAATACGCTCAATTTCAGATTGAAGTGCAATAAATTCGTTGCTAAGCGCTGACCGTTGGGTGTTTCCATACACACCGTTCGCTGACTGTTGTGCAAGCTCAGCGAGTCGGCTCAATACATTGGTGATTTGTCCGATCGCTTGGTCCGCAATGGTGATGATTGAAATACCATCACTCGCATTTCTGATACCAACACTTGCGATTCTGCCGTCAGCTTTAAGAGCTTCAGCGATTGCAAGACCGGCCGCGTCATCACGTGCGCGGTTAATTCGAAGACCGGAGGATAAACGCTCGTAGGCTGTGTTCAGTCGTGAACTGGTCTGTTCCAGATTACGTTGTGATAGTAGTGACGGAACGTTTGTTCGAATGTTAATAGTCATTGCCTAATTCTCCTTGGCCCTAATCCTTCCCCAAAATTCCTTCTTCTGAGCGCTACGCGATCCGTTCGGTAGCACCAACACACAAACCACTACTCCAACTTCACCGGAACCTTCCTTTGCAAGCCCCTTGCCAACTCAAAAAATCAGGCTTCCTTCTCGCTTTCGCTCACCCCAAAACGCATCGTGGAATGCTCTCTGCGATCCATCACGCGTCGCACATATTCTTGAGTTGATTGTGGGAGATAGGCTTCAACTTCAGAGTAAACCCCAGGATTTTTTCCCTCTCGATCAGCACGCTGCTGCGCCGCTGCAACTCTGCCCTGTCCAGCGTTGTAGGAAGCCACGGCAAGTTTTTCCAAAGAGGAGGAATTTGCCGCTGCAACAGTGGTGAGGTCGTTTGTCACCTTGGTGGGCTGAGAGAACATGTCATGAAGATCCCGGAGATAGCGCACGCCTAAATCAACGTTGAGCGGTGGATGAAACGGATCGTAGGCGTTGGCGCCCTCCGAAAGGCGAAGCTGCGCTCGACCAGTAGAGTCGAGCAACTGCATCAGACCCTTGCTCTCATGACCGTCGCTGCTCACGGCACGTGGGTTAAAGGACGACTCCACCGCGACCACTGCAAAGCTCAGCACAGGGTCCACCCCATGGCGGGCTCCGGCATCGCGTACAAGGGACGCCACCGCCTCCTCGCGCTCTGCTCTGGTGAGGCCCATGTAAGGGTCCGGAGTCGAGACGCGCTTGGCGCTTACCAGTGTCGGACTTCTGACGCTTTCACTGGGTTGTTCCTGCTGTCCAACTTCCGGTTGTACCGGCACACTGGGAACTCGAATCGCGTCGAGCGGAGCTAATTTTAGCTGCGGATCTGCAAGGGCTACCTGCTTAGGTGCTGGAGCTGGAGGTTGAAGGTGTGTTTCCACAACGCTTTTAACTACCTGTCGTCCTTCGATTTCTTGGGCTACGCCGGCGAGGGTCTTATCGAAATCAATCTGGCCTCGCTCGCGAGCATGGGCAGGCTCCGCCACCAGGCGTTGCACGTCTCGAAACATTCCTAGCGGATTCACTCGCATATCTCTGCCATGAGTTGAGCGGAAGGATTTCCTTATCCTTGACCGACTCAAAGCAGGTTTCGTGCCAAGTCCCAGCTGCTGAGAGCGCCGTACACACCTTCAATATGGTCGTATTTTGACTCCCTTCCGCCCAGACCCTGCGTTGAAGAACTTCGAGAGAATGCCGGATAAAATGCCTGTCACCAGTTACTCTATCCACGCGGAGAGAGTAAGGCGTTTGGTCGCCCAAGCGAGTAACCGTGAGCTGAGCTCTATAGATATCTGGAGAATTCGAGGCGCATTCAACTTCAACGAGATTTCAGTTTGGCCCTTCGAGTTTGCTGAAGCCACTCATCGAATTCCGGGTAAACAAACAATTTGGCCAGGTGCTCCTCGATGCCATGCTGCAGGGTTTCTTCAAAGCGCGTTGGAGAAATAAGCTTTCGTACCTTTGCGAGCCCTGCCTCCACTTCACTGGCAATTTTTGAAAGCATTTCAGGCTCAACCTGCTCGCGGAGGTGCTGCATGCTGCGCTTACGAGCTTCTAAATACTGGCCCTGCAAATGCGCCAGCTCTTCATTGCGCCGTTCCTCACGTAGCCCTGGCTCACGTGCTGTGGACTCACTTCGCGTTGGCTCGACGAGGCCAGAACTTCTCGTTTCCATCGAGCCCCTCGGTACTGAAACAAATTCTCGTTCACCGTAACGTCGATCGCGTGCGACCCCCTCGCCTGGCAGCGAAAAGCTTTCAGGGCGCTCCATCGCTCGATACAGAAATCCCACTGGGCTGCGGCTAATTAAGTGGCTTCGCGAGGAACGCAGCTGATCAAAATGAGCAACTATTGCGCTCATGCGCTCACACAACCCTTCATCACGATCTCGAAGCAACCGTTTGACTTGTGGAAGCTGAATTCCTCGCTCAACAAGTGCATGGGCAAGTGCCTGCTGGAAAACAGGAAAAGAACTGTCGAGCGCATCCGAAGAGGTCATTCCTACTGGTGCCTCGCCACTGTGACTTCCAGATGAACTGTGACTTCCAAATGAACTGCGAGTTGACTCGCGTAAGTTCCAGTTTGTGGCTTCTCGATTACCGCTATGCGAGACGCCCTCGCTTTTGGCCAGCACGGGACCTAGCCGGTCAGAATTATTCCGTTCGTCCGACGTCGCTCCACCGCGGGATGGCTTGCGGTATGACTGTTCGCCCTTACCTTCAACATCCATCACTTGAGCGAACCCCGAGGTACCCTTTGAATCCCCTCGCGCTTCAGCCGTATAAGGAACTTTTGCGGAGAGTGCCTGTTGGTCACTGCCCTTACTGGTAGACACTCTAGGTCGTGCAGTAGCATTTACCACCATCACCTCGGTGCCCTTACCTCTCCCCGAATAAGCATATTCAGCGATGAAACCTTGAGCTTTTAATTCTTCAAGTGCTGGATCGATTTGCTGACGCAGTGAACTTGCAAAGCGATAGTTTCTTGAGACCCCCACTTTCTCGTGTGCTAGCACGAAAAGATTCATGTTGAGACGTGATCTGTACCAAAAATGCTTGTCAAGAAAGCGATACAACCGTTTGGAAATTGCACTTGAAAGGCTTAAGTAAAAATCGAGATCCAGTTTCTTAATGAAGCCGACCTGGAACGACTTGAACATTGCCTCGCTCCACTCAAAGAAGCTTGGCTTGGCATCTACACTTCGACCATCATTGATCTCGTAGGCATCAATGATTCCAAAGTTGCGGGTACTATGTGACTTGGCTTCGTTATCAAAAAACGCGTTCGTCGCTTTAATTCTTACTCCGCTCAAACGATCGAGCGCGCGCTGCAATCTTGTGTAACTCCTGCCCTCAGTCGTCCATCGAAGAATTTTGAGCAGTTCGTAACGACTAAAGAAAACTTTGCGGTCCCGAAATCCATTATCGACAGTAAGCTTCATTAAACCGAGCAAGACTTCGTCATCGGAAGATGTGGGAAGGCCAAATTTGTCGGCACCGGTTATGATCCACTTACGCTCGATTGATTCTCCATTTCGACTGATCAAAGAATCGGAAAACTCTAATGTCTTGATGCGCGAGTCTACTCGCGTGGAAAGGACGGCTAACGGAAACTCGGCAAGGTTCATTTCATCGCGCGAAATTGCACGTGGAGCTCCCTGGTTAGAGCTCGGACCGATGATCGATTCTGAAAATAACAACTGATCCATTTCTGAATCGGAACCTAACTTACTTTCAGTTAGTTAAACAATTTATGTTTATTTAACATGTTTAAAGTGAGCGGCAAATTTATTCTACAATAACAGCAGGTTAACCTCGAATATTTATTTCAAGACACGAGGATATTACAGTCAATGCACGAGTCCCCTACTCTCAAAGCTCGTGAATGCTTCCTCTGAAGCACGAGCTTACTCACTCTCAGTTCACGAGTTATCTCGGAACTTGTGCTGATACACGAGGATTATCAATCTCGATACACGAGGGGTGACGCACACATGTCCCCGGCTCTTGTCGTGAATCTGCATAAGTAATTACCAATGAGCCATAGATTTAATGGATTTTCAGTCCGAATTCTGCCAGATTTCCGTGGTCTCATGCGAGGTCTTCGTTATTTGATTTCACGTGAACTCTTTAGGGCTGAACTTCCAAGCGAAAGACATCCGCCAAAGTCGAGACAGTTAACGCACGCACCTTCTTATTTGTTGAATTTATTGAAGAAAAGTCGCGTATGATTGTTGGAGTGGTGAATCAAAAAGGTGGCGTTGGAAAGACCACGACTACCGTTAATCTTGGGGCAGCGATTGCTGCTCACGGAAAGAACGTGTTGCTGGTCGACATAGATGCTCAAAGCAACATGACCACTCATCTTGGTTTAGGTACACCAGATGAATCCATGGAAGTTCCAGGAGACCGCCCTCCTCCACCTGAATTCACGATTTACGACGTTCTCAAAGGCTCAAAAACGATCAAGGACGTGGTCATACAACGCTCAGAGCGGCTAAGCCTTGTTCCCTCTAGCTTACTACTAAGCGCTGCGGATCTTGAGCTTGGTGGTGTTGTCGGACGAGAACTCATTTTAAAGCGAGCTCTTCAATCTGTTGTCGCTGACTATGATGTTATTCTGATCGATTGCCCTCCAGCTCTTGGACTTCTCTCCCTAAACGCCCTAGCTGCAGTGAACAAAGTCGTTATTCCAGTGCAGAGCGAATACCTGGCTCTCCATGGCGTGCGACAGCTGCTCGATACTATCGACCAAGTGCGCAACATCTATAACCCGTCACTCGTGGTTGGTGGCGTACTTATTTGTCTTCACGATAACCGCAAGCGCTTAGCCAGAGCAGTAGCCGACACTATAAGGGCGTACTTTGGCGATCTTGTGTTTGATACCATTATCCGCTCGAATGTTGCCCTAGCTGAAGCACCATCGCAGGGGCAATCCATTTTTGAATACTCTCCAAAGTCGTCTGGAGCTGAAGACTATGCGGCTCTGGCGGTGGAGCTGTTGAATTCCAAGCGGTGAGAATCTAACCATTTTCGCACGACGTTTACAGAGTTTATAGAGTGCCTTGTGTTTGTTCGCGGCACCCTGAGCTGATTTTTTGATAGTTGGTGTTTTAGCTGCAGATGTTTGGAGAAGGAAGTCACATGTCATCAAAACGAAAGCTGATTCTTGCGAACAATCCGCTACTTTCTGGGCCAGCACTTGGGGATCGAGAGCGAGGTGGAATTCCGTATAGAGTGTTGCAGGTCGCTTCAATTGAACGTGATCCAAAGCAGCCTCGAACAAATTTTGATCAAGATAAGCTTGCCGAGCTCGCTCATTCCATCAAGACCTATGGAGTGCTTACCCCAATACTCGTGAGTCCCGGAGCCTCGCCTGGAAAGTATACCCTCATCTCTGGAGAGCGTCGTTTACGTGCCTCTGCACTAGCCGGTATGGAGTCAATTCCAGCTATCATCGATCAGCGGGAAGAGGGGGCGGAGGATCGAACTCTTGCAATTCAGCTAGTAGAGAACCTTCAAAGAGCTGATTTGAGCCCACTGGAACGTGCGCACGCCATTGGCGCTCTAAGAGACACTTACAAACTTAGCGTAAGAGATATCGGGGAAAGACTTGGCGTCTCCAAGAGCATGGTGCAGCGAAGTTTGGAGATTCTTGAGCTACCAGACGATCTTCTTAACGCCCTAAAGGACGGTGCTTCAGAGTCGAAGATTCTTCTTCTCGCCAAGATCTCAGATCCAGCGATTCGAGCCAGCTATTTGCGTGATCTAGATTCACTTACTCGAGGCGATCTTCAGAAGAACATGAAGGGAAGTTCGTCACGAGACACAGCCGAGGCTCAGCAGGAACAGAAGGGAGATCCAGAGGATCGAAGGATTGTAGACGAAATTCAGCGCGCGCTGGGACTTAAAGTAAAAATGCTTCGAGTAGTGCCTGGGGGAGAGGCTGGAAGACTAGTAGTTGATTTCTACTCAAGCCAAGATCTTCAAGAGATTTTTCGACGTCTAGTAGGGGCTTCATAGTAGAGTCGGCGCCGCTGTCCCACGGTGGGACGCTAGATTTTGACAGAAGGTGTTAGTGATTCGAACAACCTGCGTAAGTGTAATTTTGTCCCACGGTGGGACATCGAGGCGGTAATGACTGGCCCTGGATTGTCCTATCTCACAGTGCTGCCGCCATGGAACGGAAAGGGCGGTTTCACCACAGATAGTGTGAGCTCGGTTGCTAAGCTTTGGGGAAATCCTCAAGACCAAGTTAAAAGCATTCATATAGCGGGAACGAACGGGAAAGGGAGTGTCGCCACCTTTTTATCCGCCATCCTCGGAGCAGAAGGCTATTCGGTCGGTTTAACTACTTCGCCGCATCTCTCTAAGCTCAACGAAAGAGTAGTTATTAACGGGCTTCCTGTCGACGATGAAGTCATCGATGCGTCCGCGGAGGAGCTGCGCCAAATCACATCAACGCATGGTATTGAACTTAGCTTTTTCGAAGCTATTACTCTGATATTCTTTGATATTTGTCGAAATTGTCAGGTGGATTGGATGGTTGTTGAGGTTGGTTTAGGTGGACGGCTTGATGCAACAAATATCATCAAGAACCCAACGGCGTGTGCCATCACTTCGATTTCGATGGATCACGCTGAGATTTTGGGGTCAACGACAAAGCTAATTGCAAAAGAAAAGGCCGGCATTGTCAAAGCTGGTGTTCCTGTCGTTTTAGGCAAAATTTCAGATGATTCAAGGACTGAGATTGAGAGAATAGCTGCGGAAATAGGGGCTCCCGTCTGTGCCTATGGGCGTGAATTCAACTGTAGTGCGTCAAATCCAGAGGGATTTGTTTATAGTGATTCTGGAGGAAGCTATCTTTCGGTGCTACCTGCGTTACGAGGCGCACATCAAGGAGTAAATGCAGGAGTAGCCGCACAACTGGCGAAGCTTATAGGTATTTCAGACAGTTCTATCTCTGCTGGGGTAAGTGCAGCGTTCTGGCCTGGACGTCTTGAGGTAGTAAACTATCAAGGCCGAGAAATTGTATTCGATGCAGGACACAACCCCGCAGGTATTCAAACGTTAGTTGAATTCATAAATACAGAGTATAATCAAAGAGTTGATTTGTGTTTCGGAGTAATTAATACCAAAGATTGGCGAGTGATGGTCGATCAGCTATGTCTCATTGCCGCATCATGGAGGCTTCTTAAGCCGCAGTCTGGTGCTGCGGTTTCTTGTAGTAGCATTGCCGAATATTTATCGAGTATTGGAGTAAGCGCTGACATCTTTGAAGATGACTACCAGCGCTGTTTCTCCAGCTTTAAAGAGAGCACAGACTCTACCAACTCGAACGTAGAGAGATCGCCAAAGCCCCCAATCGTTGTTGTCGGTTCCATCTATCTGATCGGAGCGGTGCGGGAATTGGTTGGCGCCCAGAATCCTCCACTATGGGAGCAACGCCACAGGCATGTTTCTACTCAGGCGGACCGAAACGAGGAGAAGAGGGGAACATGAGAGGGGGTTTGGCAAGCAATCCACCGAGTATCGACGCGACACAAATTCGCGAGGCTTTTGAGAGCTATGTCGAAGAAGCCCTGAGACATCTGCCTGAGTTTCAGTGGGCGCCTACAGCAAGTATTCGGAGCATCGTCAGCTACAGCCTTAACGGGGGAGGTAAGAGGGTTCGACCGTCTTTCCTTCTTGCGCTGGTATCAGACATCAGCGGTGACGTTTCGCGCGCGCACTTTTCAGTCGCAGCTGCGTTAGAAATCATTCACAGTGCGTCGCTTGTTCATGATGACTTGCCGGGTATCGACAATGACGACGAACGCCGTGGTAGGCCTACTCTGCATCGTCAGTTTGGTGAAGCAGAGGCAATTTTGATCGGGGACTACATGGTCCCCTTTGCGTTTTCGGTCTGCGTTGAAGAAGAAGCTCTTGATGGATCCATGCGGCTTGAAGCGGTTCGAATTCTCTCAGAGGCGTACCGCAGCGTGTGTTTTGGACAACTCCTTGATCGTGCCGCACAGCCAGGAGTAGACGGAATCTTACATACTCATCGCCATAAGACGGCGGCGCTATTTAAGGCTGCGGCACAACTGGCATGTCTGACCAGTGCGGCTCCACAAGAGCATTCGACAGCACTCATCGTGTTGGGAGAGCAGTTCGGGATGTTCTTTCAATTGGTGGATGATTTTCTGGACCGTGATGACGATGCCTCTAATTTCTTTGCGGGGGTTGCACTACCGGAAGCTATTGCTGCGGTCGATCAGTCCTGGCTCGAACTCGAGCAAGAGATTACCCGCATAGAGGCTCTGGTGGCTGGTACTCAGCTTCGAGAAACGAGACGTATCTTTGAGCAAGTGCGAGCGCGCTGCGTGTCCTAAGGGAGCCTAAAAAGAAATTTTTTATTAGCGCGATTTTGAAGTTGGCGCTCGGCGCGTCTTGGGCGCCTTTTTGCTTGGTTTTGGAGCGAACAATACATCAGAAAGGTCAGAAACTTTACCGTTGTTGATCTGGATACCTTCGCGCCTAAGCATGAGCTGCTTCTTCTCTGCGCCCCCATTGTATTCTCCCACGCTACCGTCACTACGAACTACTCGGTGGCAAGGAATACGCGGCGCAAAGGGATTTTTTGCCATAGCCGTGCCCACTGCACGAACTGCGCGGGAACCAAGCGCCTTGGCGATGAGACGATAGGTGGTGACCTTGCCGCGAGGAACTTGCGAGAGAATCTTGTAGCAGGCGCTCGAGAACGAAGAAATTTTTGATTTGTCGGAGCCCACCGACTTAGTTGCAGCTGACTTAGTAGTGCTTGAGATTCTGGACGATGGGCGCGCGGTCTTTTTCATATAGGTTCTCCATGTAGTGAGAGGCCATATTTCTGCCACGCAAGCTGTTCTAGAGACCTCTTAAAGTCAAGCACATCATGACTAAGCACCGGCTCGCTCAGCGATCGGGCGGGGTAAGACGGCATACACAGCGACATGAGCAACCACAAAGAGAGGGCGCCGATAGAAATCATGGAAAGGGAGCCTACCACACAGAAAATGGACTGCTGAGTCGGTGGGACAAGGTTGAGGTTCTCGATGCCGCGCCGAAAGAGGAACAAACTATAGAGTGTACCAAGCGAGAGTAGGGTACGTAGTATTTCGGAGGGAACGAAGACCAGCAGTCCCGAGAGAAGAAACGGAGTACTTGCAAAGGCCACCACGCCAACCCAAATGCGAAAGTCAGTTTGTTGGCCACCGAATCTGCTTGCTAATGTCCGAAGGAGAAGACTTCCTGCAAGCACCATTCCCGCACACCACAGCAGCACAACGCTGTAGTATCCGAGTGCGTCAAGGAACGGCATACGCCAGAACCCGTACACTGGCACATAAACCCCAATCGCGACGCTGCGCAGAAACCCGGCGGCGACGCTCACCAAAATTAGAGTGAGAACGTATTCACGCAGACGGAGTTGCCCTGCGATTGAGCGAGTGCCAAGCCAGGTCCAGCAAAGTGACGGATGAGAAATGACATAGCTTGCAAGGGTGAGTCCGGCGGCGACACGCCCGGGGCCATTCACTCGAGTGGAAGAGACAGTCTCCATGGGCGCGATCTTAGCAGGAGCTGGCCAGGAAGTAGAAGCATTCGGTTTTTAAGTGGGAGGGCTCTTCATGGGCAAAGACAGCGGGAGGAGGGTTATACGAACTGATCCTCGGCACCACCACCACCGACAGCGATCTTGCCTTCGGCTTCGAGGCGGCGAACGGTGTCGACAATAGACTGCTGAGCCTTTTCGACATCTTTGAGTTTGACTGGTCCCATCGTGGAGAGATCTTCGGTGAGCATAAGAGCTGCACGTTGCGACATGTTGCGAAATAGTAGGTCTCGCAGCTCTTCGCTGGCCGTTTTGAGTCCAAGAAGAAGCTGATCGCGAGGGATCTCTTTGAGTACAGTTTGAATACCGCGGTCGTCGATCTTTTTGACGTCTTCGAAGGTAAACATGAGATTGCGAATGCCTTCGGCGAGGTCTGGGTACATTTCCTCGATTTCGGACAGGATACGTTCTTCGTTGGTTCTTTCGACGAAGTTGAGGATATTGGCGGCTGATTTTGGACCGCTGACTTCCTCCTCCTCGGTCAAACCTCCGCCTCGAAGCTGAGTGCGAAGAACCTCACGAACTTCGTCCAACACGTCAGACTTCACGTTGTTCAAATGAGCAATGCGGATCAGAACATCTGTTTGAGTTTCTTCGCCCATTTTCTGCACAATCGAGGCAGCTTGATCAGGGTTCATTTTGGTCATCAAGAACGCAATCGTCTGCGGATGTTCGGCGGCGATGAATGAATTCAATATCTTCTCTGGCACGTCTTGGATGATGGTACTGATTGGCTCCTTCTTTGAGCCTGAGATGTAGTCAAGTAGTCCTTCACCAGCCTGATCACCGAAGGCGGACGAGATAACGTCCTTGGCGAACTCGCGACCGTCGACCAACACGGTGTCGGTCGCCTTGATCATGGTATGAAATTCTCTAAGGATGCTGAACTGAGTTTCTCGGTCTACCTCATGCACGGCCATAAAGGCGCGGCTGATTCGCTTAACTTCTTGCTCGTTAAGATTCTGAAGCACTTGAGACGCGAGTTCTTTCCCCAAGGTAAGGAGAGTGAGAGCAGCTTTCTCAGTATTTGAGAGTTCGCGAACCATAGGACCGAGTATCTTCCTTGAAACTGTGTCAAAAGTTCAGATGAGAGATCCTGGAGAAGGGCCGCAATATTCTTAGGCGAGTAGCTTTTGGCCGCTTGGTCATGCAGAAATGGTAGTATTGCTAATATATCCGATGTGTTAGTTCTTATTGTGGCGTATCAATTAGCCCAGTCGGCCTGGCACAGTAAGTTGAATAAGACGTCGTTTCAGGATTGTGAATGCGAGCAATGGTCTTAGCCGCGGGGAAAGGAACCCGATTAGGAAAACTCACCGAGTCCACTCCTAAGTGTTTAGTTGACGTCGGAGGAGAGCCGATGCTTGCTCGCGTGTTCTCCTGGCTCCTGCAAGCCGGGGTTACAGAAGTAATAGTCAATCTGCATTATCTCTCCGATCAGGTGCGCACTTGGGTCGCCGAAAAGTGGATGGTGCCCGATCTGTTTGCTACCAAGGGTAGGACGCTCAGGATTTCTTTTAGCGACGAAGCGCAGTTGCTTGGGACAGGAGGGGGCCTGCTCAAGGTAAAAGATTTCTTCGCTTCAGAGAGCGAGTTCTTGGTGGTGAATGCTGACATTCACTGTACTTTTGAGCTCCAACGGCTTCATCGAGTGTTGAAGATTATTCGCACCGACCAAGCCGCCGGCAATAATGCGAAGTTGCTTGGGGCGCTACTTACCATGCAGCGTGAAGAGTCGAGCTATCTTCTTTTTGGGAATGGCGGACGATTGTTGGGATTTCAAGGCGCTTCAGGTCGCCAAGAGATAGAAGTCGCAGTGGCTCGTGATGAGCCGGTTGCCAAAAAAGGCTTCTGTGGGGTTCAAATGCTTTCATCGGAAATCTTTAAATACATGCAGGGTTTTCCCACTGAATTTTCGTTGATTGAGGTCTACATGAAGGCGCTGCGTGAAGGGCGAGAACTCATAGAGGTTGATCTTGGGGCAGCGCAATGGGCTGATATCGGAACGGCGCAGGGCCTTGAGGGAGCGCGCTCAATGGTGGGTTCTGCGGATTAAAGCAAGAAGGAAAGGGGCATCGCATGTCTAAAGTTATTCTCGAAAAACTGACACCAGCTATAAGCGTCATTACCCTGCACGATCCCGACTCCCTGAATGCGATGGGAGAAGGTATGGCGCGGGACTTTCGGGCCGTAGTGGATTCCCTTCGGAGTGAGCGCGAGAACCTTTCCGCAATTATCCTTACGGGTTCAGGCAAGGCGTTTTCTGCTGGTGGGGACTTAAAGATGCTTGATGCCAAACGCAGCCTTTCTCCTGAGGAGAATCGGCTTCGTATGTTGGCGTTTTATGACTCCTTTCTTTGTATCAGAGAACTTGAGGTGCCGTTGATTGCTGCGATCAATGGAGCGGCGGTTGGTGCCGGAATGTGTGTGGCGAGTGCCTGCGACATTCGTGTGGTGGCAGAAGAAGCCAAGATTGGGTTCACGTTTGTTCGGCTTGGGCTGCATCCAGGCATGGGTGCCACCTTCTTCTTGCCACAAATACTTGGGGTAGGAATGGCCGCTGAGCTGCTTTTGACCGGTCGAATCATCTCTGCGAGCGAAGCGCACCGAATAGGGCTCGTTTCACGGGTGGTAAAGAGTACTGAGGTGATGAAGGAAGCGCGAGCGATGGCCGATGAGATTTGTAGCGGTGGGCCAGAATCCATTAGGCAGCTTTTAGTAAGCCTGCGCTCGCCTCAACCTGCGCTCTCCGACTCCCTTTCACGCGAAGCCCAATGCCAGTCAGTCAATTATGCGAGCGCTGAATTTGCTGAAGGGCTCTCGGCCGTGCGCGAGAAGCGGCCGGCCAAGTTCCGCTAGCCTACTGATTCTATAACGTTTTTGTGAATCCCAAGGTCTCTGAGGCGATGGGACTCGGCGATGGTGGCCTCTCTTCTTGTCTCAGAGTCGCGTTACAGTTTTTGTGATTGAATATCAGACTGTGAATGTCAGTCTGTGAATATAAGGCGGTGTTTCTGCTCGCTTAAGTCAGACGGCCCGCTACTTCCACCATCTGATCATGCGCGCAGGCGGCAAAGGCCACGAGTTCCTGGTCTGAAAGCACTCGCCCCTTGGCTAGGTACAGCGCCCTGAGGGCCCACAAATGAAGCAATCGAGAGGGAGCGAGCTCTTTAACTTCAACGTCTCCTGTAACTTGTTTGCCACCCTCAATCTCTGTGGAAACGCGAAGATCAATGCGTGGAGTGCTTGGCGCCAAAGCGGCTGTCGGTGTCACACTGTCGAGCGCTTTTGGCATCTCAAGAATTACCGCTCTTACCATGGCGCCATTTTCGGTTTTGATCGGAGACTGGAGAGGGAGTTCAATCTGTAATGAGTTTTCCTGCACACGGGAGGCGCGTACGTTATGAATTCCGACGTTGGTAAATAGAGCGGGAACAGGGACTGAGCCGTCAACTAATGTTTGGAGGTTTCCAAAATGATTTGAGGTGAATTGTTGGTTGAGCGCTTCCTCGTCCTTGAGAAGATCTCCAATCGATAGTTGCTTTGCTGAGTTCCCAAGCAGCGAAAGATCAAAGGAGTCTTTCGAAAGTCGGGAGCCAAGGAACATCTCTCTTAAGAGTTCTGGCGATGTATTCGATCCGACTCGGTCGACCATGAGGCCCACTGCATGGGCTTCGATTCGACTTGCATCGGTCCCACGAGAAAGACCCGAGAGGTTGCCCATTAGCACTGAGGTTCGATCCATAGCAAAATTGCTGATGGAAGAGTCCTCACACTGAAGGGCGACTACCGACGCTCCGGAAATATTTAGATTCTGGAAATGAGCCCCAGAGCCTCGAAGTGAGAGCACAGAATCCGCCAGGTTGCCTGACACCACGGCTCCTTCTGCGAGTACGGCGTTAATTTCTACAAAGCGATCGGCTACGTTCAGTCGCTTTATCTTAAAGAGTTCTCCTTGATCGGAGGACAGTCGGCGAAACAGCTCGGACTTGACCAACCCTTTCTCTGTGAAATTGGGGAGCAACATTTTAAGCGCTTCTCGTTCCTCAGCAAGTGACGCAGACAATGCGGAAGGATCAACCTCAAACTCAACCACGTTCTTCGGATTACCGTCAGCGCCTTTAGAATCGCAGAGACGTAGGATAACTTTGTGATTCTCCTTGAAGATGGAGATATTATCCGCAATGCCGACCTGGCACTCACGAGAGCCTGTTATCCAACTAGGGACCTGCGCACTCGGCCCTGTTAAATCTTGAAGGCCAGTACATGCGGAACCAACGCCGGCGTTGAGGGCTGCCTTTGGTGAAGCCGAATCGGTTGCAATATGACCTGACATGTCGAGAGTCCTTGGTGCTAGAAAATTGCAAAAATAGGATTCCTCAACTCCGCCGTCAGTCGGTGATGCTTTGGAAACCTCGCAAAGTTGTCTTAAGAAGACCTTAGCCAGGGTACCACTCAGAGTGGGACTATTCAAACGCCGTTAGTAGCTTAACTATTTGTAAATATACAATTAATTTCCATGATACAGGGAAGCCCTTAGAGAGCGCCCCAGAAACTCCTAGAGCGAACTAAAAGAAAGTGCTGAGTAAATCTCTTAACTAAGCGCTCGAACCTAAATTCATCACTTGAGCCGGACGATTCCTACTCTCTATGAGCTTCTCCGCCCACCATCAGCAAGGTTTTACTTTGATCGAGCTGCTGATAGTCGTCTCCATAATCGGCATCCTCGCGGTGATCGCTATCCCACAATTTGCTACCTACAAGCAGCGCGGACACGATGCACGCAGTCTTAGCGACCTTCATAGCGCAGCGACAGGAGAAGAAGCTCTCTTTGCTGAGAACGAAGCCTACGCTGATTGCATTGGTGCGGCAGCCTGTAAAGCGACTTTGCCTGGCTTTGAGGGATCTAACGGGGTTGATATCGCTATGTTCTGGGGCAGCAGCACCCACTTCACTGGGCGCTCTTTCCACCAAGAGGGAACACACTTCAATCTTCTGACCGCCTACATGTGGAACAGCCAGCTTGGCGGCCTCCAATAACCCAATCTAGATTTATAAATTCCTAAGCGATTCAGCAGGGGAGATTGTCCACCACTTGCCTCTCGATGCTCTGATGAGCACGACGACGATGCAGGGGAGCACTAGCGTAAGTGCGATAAGGGGCATCACAGGTGCGGAAAAAGGAATTCTAAATCCCCAAACGACGATGGGGAACGAAACGAGAAAACTACAGCCAATGCCGAGCACAGAAGCGAGTATCCCAAGAATAGCGTATTCATAAGTGAGTGTTTGCTCAACAAAGCGCCGGCTTGCTCCCACAGTGCGCAGCAGCGCCTGTTCAAGCCGTCTCTCGGAACGTCCAAGTGAGACCGCCCCAAACATCGTGATTACCGCTGCGAGGAATACCAGAATCGATAGAGCGGAGAGAACCTTAAGTAGATACTCCAAGATGCCATCTATGGTGGCGACCGCAGAGCGCACATCAAACACTGAGACATTTGGGGCTGATTTGGAAAGGGCCGCCATGAGCTGCGCAGTTTGCTGGGCAGACGAAGTTAACACTCCCATCACCATAAAATGAGGAGGTTGCTTTAGGCTGCCTTCCGGGAACACCAGAAAAGAATTTCTCTCCATTCGTTCCCATCTCACTTCACGTACACTAGTGATCTGAGACTGAATAGGAATTCCAGCCATATCAAACTCCAGCATGTCTCCCAAAGACAAGCCAAGCCGCTGCATGAAGCGTCGTTCAATTGAGACGGGAACAATGTCGGACCCTTCCGCCACCCGTGCGATCCAAACTCCCTCGACGACACTCTCGCTTTCAAGCAAATCAGCGCGGGACGTCGACCAATACTCACGATTGAGTGAGCGCTTAGAGATTGGCTTCTCAGGATCTTTAGAAAGATCTGATACTAAGCGATCACCAATTTTGTTGAGGCGCATCAGAAGAATCTCTGACTCCTGCTTTAGAGGAATCTGTAACTCACTCAAAGTATCGCGGATAAGCGGCCGTTGATCTGGCTGTATGTCGACCATAAAAGCAGTCGAAGTCACCCCACTGCGAGCAATCTCAGTTTGCGAGCGAAGCGCGTGATGACATACGAGCACTACGCTTAAAAGCATGGCACTCAACCCAAAACTCACCATAAGCAGAGAGGTTTGATTTCCTGGTCGATCAAGGCTGCTGAGTGCATAGCGGGTATGTAACGGCAGCTGTGGAGTTCGAAATCGGCGAATGCCTCGACGAAGCACTATGGTGAAGAAAAATAGGAGTCCCAAGGTAAGCACCACACCTGAAGCGGCCAGCAGCCCGAACAAAATCTTGTCTGAGGAGAGAACGCCAAGCAAGAAAACAGTAAGCAACAGAGGAGCACCCTTCCGAAAATATTGCCAAAAAGACTGCCAGAAAGAGTTGCTGCTTAGCGGAGTCTCTGAAGGCCGCAACACTTCGAGAGGCGTGGCGCGAGCTAAGCTGGCTAGTGAAGGGAAAAGTACTAGAGCGAGCGAGAAAGTTCCCACCAAGATACCCACCAGCAACTCGTTCCACGCGAACGTGGGGGTGACCTGAAAGGGCAGCCATTTCGAAAACCACAATGGAGCGTAGTACCCAATCAGCACACCGCTGACGGCACCGACCAGCGAGGCAACGGCAGCCGCCATGAGAATCTGGGCGCTAAATGTCGCTTCTATGCAGCGCTGTGAGGCGCCAAGACACTTTAGTGTGGCCACGGTACTGCGCTTTTGGCGCAGATAGAAACTCAGAGTCGAGACCGCGCCAAGTCCCCCCAAGAACAGCGTAATCAGACCGATTAAACCAAAAAAAGAAGAAAGATTCTTACTGATTTCTCCAAGCAGTTCTTGTCGCTCCGCGACGGTTGTGGACTCAAGCCGAGACTGAGCGAGCAGCGGCGAGATTTCTTCGACGAACTGCTGATCCGAGATTTCGTCAGCAAGTTTGATATAGAGAAAATAGTCGGCAATCGCGCCACGCGAGAGTAGCTGATTCTTTGGAATATGCTTGTCTGCAACGAATATGCGAGGAGCGAACGCGTACATAGGGGAAGTGTCCCCGGGTATTGCCAGTGCGATTCCAGAAACCTGCGCAGAGAAACCGCCTACCTCAAGCGAGTCTCCAGGAGAGAGCTGAAGCTTAGTGGCAAGAACCTCATCGATGATTACCGCTGGCGTTTCTGAACTCTGGGCCCGTTGCCACGCGTCAGGTGGCTGGGTAATGAGCTCCCCGTAGAAAGGAAACGAACCTTCAAAGCCGCGAACCTGGGTGATATGGAACGCGCCTGTCGTGGTACGCACCATGCTACGAAACCTGGTCTCAAGCGTCAGGGCTACGACTTTCGAGCGAAGGGTTTCGATAATGCTGGCAGCGATGGGTTCTCGCGACGAGAGCATCACATCAGCGCCGAGCAGTTGCCGAGACTCAAGCGCTACGCTCTTTGCAAGCGTAATATTCAGTGCACGCGCAAAGCACATAGCGGCGATGCCAAGTGCGATTGCTGAAGCAAACACCAGCAGTTTTTTCCAGGAACCTCGCGCTTCACGAAGGCCGAGGCGAAAAGACGTGCGCAAAAAACTCATGGGTCTACCAATTCGCCGTTTCTGACTTCCATTGAGCGGTGCATGCGGTCAGCTACTCGTTGATCGTGGGTAACGCATAGAATGCTGGTAGCACGTTCGTCGTTAATGCGTATCAGCAGGTCTAAAACGTGACTGGCGCTTTCCCCGTCAAGATTTCCGGTGGGCTCATCCGCAAAAATTATCTTAGGCTCGTTTATGAGGGCACGCGCAATGCCGACGCGCTGCTGCTCTCCTCCGGAGAGTTGTACGGGGTAGTGGCTGACGCGCTCACGAAGACCAACATCAATCAGAAGCTGCGTGGCGTGCTGCTCAATATGGACCAGGGACTGAGCGGCAAGAAGTTCAGCGGGCAGCATTACATTCTCTAAGGCGGTGAGGGACGGGATAAGTTGAAAATTTTGAAAGATAAAACCTACCGAGCGATTTCGCAGTGCAGCTCGTTGGTCCTCAGAAAGCTGATTAATGTGTTGCCCGTCCAGAATGACGGATCCTTCGCTTGGAGTGTCCAGACCTGCTGCGAGTGCGAGCAGCGTGGTTTTTCCGCTTCCCGATGGGCCGATTAGGGCGCAGCGCTCTCCATTTTGGATCTGTAGAGAGACTCGCTTGAGCACAGTGATGATATGATTAGCACTGTGGTAGGTCTTTGAAAGTTCTTTAAGCTGTAGCAGAGACACGTGCACCTTTTCTATTTCAAGATTATCGTAGGTAGATGGTACGGTGGATTATGCATGTCAGCAACGCACTCGGGGTCGTGAGCAGAGGTTTTCGACACTTAATTATATTTGGGCTGCTTGGTTTGTGCTCGGTCAGCTATGCAGAGCTACCTGTAGAGGAGAAGAAGCAATTCCCGCAATGTAGAGTGCTGTTTCTTGGTGACAGCCTGACCGCTGGCTACGGAGTGGGGGTATCGCTTGCTTTTCCCGAGCAGGTGCGTGTGCTCGCGTTGGCGCAAGGAATAGAGCTCGAAGTTATCAATGCAGGAGTCAGTGGTGACACCAGCGCAGGAGGACTGCGTCGAATCGAGCGCTACTTGGATACGCCGTATGCGGTACTTGTGCTTGCATTGGGTGCGAATGACGCTTTGAGGGGGCTGGATCCAGTCTTAATGCGGCAGAATCTTGCGGGAATAGTAGAGAAGGTGAGGCAAAGAACGCCCACGATAAAGATTCTATTAGCCGGCATGGAAGCCCCGCCAAATTTTGGCCAGGAGTTCCAGGCCTTGTATAGAAGCCAGTTTTTTCAGCTCTCTAAAGAGAAGGGACTCGACTTAATTCCCTTCCTGCTTCAGGATGTTGCTGCGCGTGCCGATTTAAACATTTCAGACGGGATTCATCCGAATGAGAAGGGGCAGCGTATTATTGCTCAACTTGTGTGGGAGCATCTACAAACTCTTCTTTCGTGTCCGACCAGAGCGGGCAGGGCGTGAGCGTGGATAGCCAGATGAGGCTTTCTCAGTGGAGAAGCCGGGTTATTGCGCAAGTATTAGTGCGCAGGGATTAACACATGCTGAGACTCGATAGACTTCGCATAATGGTACTGGTGCCAGATGCTGATTCGAGATCGACTCTTCGAGACGCCCTTGCGGCAGTAGTCTTTAAGGGTGATGTGCATACGCTGCGGCGCTTTGAAGACGCGCGCGCTTTGCTCAATGGTGAAGAGGCCTTCGACGTAATTTTCTTTGCCTCATCATTCGGCATAGACGAAGTAAAGCTCTTTATCCGTGAGGTTGCGAGTCTGCCAAAAGCTCCTGACACGGCGATGGTGCTTACCGTTGACAGACATACCAGCAATAAACTCGAGAGTGTGGTCAGTTCGTATCTAGATGGCGTGGATGGCTTTATTAGTGAGCCGTACACCAGCGAGCAGCTCCAAGATTTATTGATGAAGATCCTTGACCCTGCGAGAGAGAGAGCGATTCAGACTGCGACCCGGGTCATCAAGTCAGTGAACCTGCTTGCGACGCAAGCAGTAACGCTTGTGGATGAGATGTGGCGATTTCGCATGGATGGAGGAAAGGGAAGCGGATCGGCGCTTGGAGAAATGAAGCGCATTTCGCCGTCTTTGCAGGAACTGCAGAGTAAGCATCCTGTCGAATTTTTGACAGGACTCAGTGATGTGTTCGAAGCAGTGGAGCCGCCCTCGACTGAATCTTTGTCGACCAAGAGTAAGGTGCGAACTAAAAAGGCCGAGCACCCCGGAAAATTTGTTCAAACCCTCATGGAGCAGCGTGGCCTTACACGCGAGCGTCTTCTGGCTTCAGTGCGTATTTCCCCCGAAGAATTCGATGCGGTGCTTTCATGTCAGATGGGCCTAAATGACGCTGTTGCTCGTGAGTTCGCGCGCGTTCTGGGAAAAACAGCGCGAGAGTGGATGTCCATGCAGCGCGCGTTTGATCTTGCCAACCCAAAGAATGCTGGCGATTCCTAAGGTAAACGTTTATCAGCGTTGTGAAAAACTCTTTTCATAACGCTGATAGGGAGGACACGATGTCCGACCGCGGACTGGAGTGAAGCGCAAGTACGCGAAGCGACGCGGATTTGGCGCCGCTCGTCGCGCGAAAGAAACTTGGAGCGAGTGAGAAGGTGCAAAGGAGGGCACTTTCTCACAAGCCCGCCAGTTATTTTCTGCGCTGCATGCGTTTGAGAATGAACTGAGTGCGCTTTTCCACTCGTGTGGGGTGAAGTTTGGGATTAAAGGTGGACCGTGGATTCGGTATTATTGCAGCCAGAAATGCAGCTTGTTCGTTTGATAGAGATCTAGCGGACGAAGAGAAGTAGTGCTGGGCGGCAGCCTCGGCACCATAGATTCCGTCTCCCCACTCAATCACGTTTAGGTAGAGTTCCAGAATTCGACTCTTGGACAAATGACTCTCCATCTGGCTGGTAATGACCGCCTCACGCACTTTACGCCACGGGTTCTTCGATTCTGATAGATAGAGGTTTTTTACTAGTTGTTGAGTAATGGTAGACGCGCCGCGTGGGAAACTTAAGTGTCGAAGCGCCTGACTGAGAGCGCTTTGAACCTCAGCCCAATCAAAGCCCGCATGCGAGTAGAAATTCATATCCTCGGAGATAATGACTGCCTTTTGTAAGGACGGTGATATCTGACTGAGTGCTCGCCAGCGCAGTTCTGTTTTTAGAGGGGGCGTTCTTTCCAATGCACGAGAGTTAATCAGAGCAGTTGAAGACGGATTCTTCCCTACAAATTCGCTACCGTCTGGAAGGGTGCCGAGATCCAGAATCGCCCCGAAAACTCCCAGGCAAAAAATGACTACCAGAACGGTTTGCCACGAGGTAACACGCTGAGACTTTTTTCGAGAGGGCATGCATTTATCCAAGAGGCTAAAAAAGAATGGCGTCGCGCGAGATTGCTGTTGAGAGTAATGCAAGAAACTTCGATCTGGAAACTTCTCGGGCACCAAAGGACTGAAACAAAGGAGTCATCACCTGACAGTCAATCCACTCCACACCTCTACTAGAGAGATGCTCTACTAGATGGCACATGGCTAACTTCGAAGCATTCGGCCGCAGATAGAACATTGATTCCCCCGCGAAGTAAGAGCCGATACCGACGCCATAGAGCCCGCCGACTAGCTCAGATTCTTCCCAACATTCGATGCTATGGGCGAATCCTGCCCGATAAAGTTGCTGATAGGCATGAACCATGTCAGTGGTAATCCAGGTTCCTGGCTGAGGCCTGCCGCGTGAGTCGAAGCGATTCTTCACCGCAGCGCATTGCTCGATGACCCGATCAAACGCCTGATTAGTGCTAAATCTAAAGGGCGCACGCTTTAGCTCCTTTGAGAGGCTCTTTGAAACGTGAAACTCGCTTAAAAACAGCAGGGCGCGTGGCTCTGGGGAGAACCAGGTCAGTACTTCCTCATCCAGGGGCCAGGGGAAAATACCATTTCTGTAGGCCAGCAATAGACTGTCGACCGAGAGGTCGCCTCCGACGGCCAATAACCCGTCTTCATCAGCTAACTCGTGTGGCGGAAAGGACTTTATTGGCATCTTACGTCATGGGTGGCGTTCTGGTTTCGCCCTGCTACGGACCTAAGTATACTTGATTATAGAGATGTATGGCAGATAGCGAGAGTTCAAGCGGAATTGCTACGGCTGAGCGTAGTCGAACGAAGGTGGAACTGCCTAAGCAATTCAAGGTGTATCTCCTGAATGACGACTACACCACTATGGACTTTGTCGTGTCTATCCTTGAAGGGGTATTCAAAAAATCTCCGGCTGAGGCAGTGCAGGTCATGTTGACGGTCCACAAATCAGGCCAAGGCTTGTGCGGGATATTCGCCAAGCAAATCGCAGAGGCGAAGGTTCACACGGTACATGAACGAGCACGTAGTGCCGACTATCCGCTACGGTGTCGAATGGAGGAGGACTGAGAAATGTTTAGTACAGAACTCAGTTTCACCCTAGAGGCAGCATTTCGTGAAGCGGTCACTCGGCATCACGCTTTCTTTTGTGTCGAGCACGTGCTGTTTGCGCTGCTTTTTGACGAAGATATCACTGGTGTCATTCGCAACTGTGGCGGCGACGAAGGAGAAACACGCCGAGACATCGAAAGATTTTTTGACACGATTGAGACGCTTGAATCAGACGATTCTGATGTGCCCGCAGCGGCGCGAGACATGGAGCCTCAGCAAACTCCTGCGTTAAGACGTGTGCTTCAAAGAGCTATCATTCACATGCAGGCTGCCGGCAAAGATCTTATCACGCATATTGATGTGCTTATCGCTATTTTTAGCGAGGATGAATCGCATGCGGTTCATGCCTTAGAAAGGCAGGGAGTGACGCGGCTCGATGTTTTGAATTTCGTAGCGCATGGAGTCTCTAAAATAAACCCGCTCAAAAGTTCAGCGATGAGCGCAAGCCAGTCGGAAGATGCTGATGCTTTCGACGGTGACGAGGATGAGGAGGAAGGTCCCGTACGCAAACGTCGCAAGGGGCTTGAGCAGTTCACTGAAGATTTATGTAAACAGGCAACCTCTGGCGAGCTTGACCCCGTGATCGGACGGGAGGAAGAAGTAGAGCGTGCATTGAAAATCCTTTGCCGTCGTCAGAAGAATAATCCTCTATTTTTAGGCGATCCAGGAGTGGGAA
Organism: Bdellovibrionota bacterium; assembly: GCA_041739995.1. Lineage (GTDB taxonomy): Bacteria > Bdellovibrionota_C > UBA2361 > UBA2361 > JBGSMV01 > JBGSMV01. Next base: position 12,937 of record JBGSMV010000075.1, on the reverse strand, counting down.
AGACCGCTATGGCGGCCGCGATTGCGCAGCGAATCGTTGATGGAAAAGTTCCGTCAAAGTTGCAAGGGGCTCGGGTGTTCTCTCTGCAGATGGGGTCTCTCATCGCGGGAACGAAATTTAGAGGAGAGTTTGAGGAACGATTGCGAAGGATCGTTGACGAGCTTATGCGACTCGACAATGCAATCTTGTTCATAGATGAAATTCACACCATCGTAGGCGCGGGCGCCACCGGCAGTGGATCCATGGATGCGGCAAATCTTCTTAAACCCGCACTGGCATCAGGAAAGCTGCGTTGCATCGGCAGCACTACCCACGAAGACTACAAAAAGAGTTTCGAGAAAGACCGAGCACTCAGCAGGCGTTTTTCACCGATTGATTTAAGCGAGCCGAGTATTGCGGAGACCATACAAATTCTTAAGGGATTAAAGGCACGCTTTGAAAGTCATCATGCTGTTCGATATTTGCCCAGTGCTTTGAAGGCGGCAGCAGAATTGTCGGCCAAGCACATTTCAGATCGCTTTTTACCTGATAAAGCCATCGACGTATTAGATGAAGCCGGAGCAGCGAACGCGCTTCTAGATTCGGCCAAGCGTAGGAAGGTTATCGGAGAGCGTGAAATCGAACGTGTGGTTTCGAGTATCGCCAAAGTTCCTGTTAAGAGTGTCAGTTCTTCGGATGAAGAGCTACTTAAAACTCTTGAACAGCGGCTTAGTTCACAAGTATTTGGGCAAGAACCTGCGGTTCGGTCTCTGGTGCGATCGATTAAGCGTAGTCGCGCGAGTCTCAAAGTCGATGATAAGCCCGTTGGTTGTTTTCTCTTCGCCGGGCCAACTGGAGTGGGCAAAACAGAGCTTTCAAGAGCGCTCGCCAGAGAGCTCGGAGTACATTTCCATCGCTTTGATATGTCGGAATACATGGAAAAGCACGCCGTCGCTCGGTTGATTGGCGCACCGCCGGGATATGTGGGTTACGAGGAAGGTGGGCAGTTAACTGACTTGGTAAGAAGGCAGCCGCATGCGGTGTTGCTGTTTGATGAAATTGAAAAGGCTCACGAGGATCTGTTTCATATTCTATTGCAGGTGATGGACGATGCGCGTCTAACAGACTCGCATGGAAAGAAGGCAGACTTTAGGAATGTCGTCCTCATTCTGACTACTAATGCCGGTTCGGAGAAGGCGGCAGCACTTGGATTCGGCGATAAGGCAGTAAGCGGACACCGTGAAGAGGCGATTAAGCGCTTATTCAAGCCTGAGTTTAGAAATCGTCTCGATGAGATTATACATTTCAGTTCACTGGCACCTTCGGTCATTCAGAAGATCGTTGAGAAGTTGTTGGCCGAGCTCTCTGGACAACTTAAAGAGCGATCGATTGAATTAATAGTGGATACAGAAGTACGGGAGTACCTCGCGCAGAAGGGATTTGATCCTGTGCTTGGCGCAAGACCGATGGCGCGCTTGATACAGAGGGAGATAAAGGATCCTCTCGCTGATGAAATTCTCTTTGGAAAGCTTAAGCGTGGCGGTACTGTGCGTGTGACCCGTGAGCAGGAGGCACTCGGATTTGTGAGCAAGCCACTGGTATTGTCTAAGGGCAAAGCTCAGTCAGTTAAGGTGTAGACGCGGGTTGGGACGGATGCCGCCTGGGTTTTGCGAATATGTGGACACGTTGCTGCAGCTCTTGGAAGTAGACCTTGGGAAAATCCTCTGAAAAATAACCACTAAATACTCAAATAATTAATACCGTGGGCCAAAGCCTGGGAGGGCCAAAGCCTGGGAGGGGTGGAGGCCAAGTGCAAATCGCCACTTGGCCTCCATTCCCCTACTGATCGTGTCATCAACGCGAAGAGCATCAACCCGAGGGGGTTTACTTCGCGAGGTGAACTCCGGCATCGAACCTGCAGCGCACGAAGCAGGCTTCGAGGACGGGTACTGCGAGACCTCGCCGATCAAACGCAGTAGTCAGCGATCAGGAGTGCGACGTCATCCCTTGCAGGGGACCGACGCCTCACCCAGGTGGTGGGAGTGGGGGGAGCCTGGGCGGCTACCTCCTCAAGGGTGTTACGAAACGTGACATGAAAAACAGTCAGGTGCCTTGCACCGCACCGTGACACGCCGCGTTCTCGCTAACCCGAGAGCTCCACTCACCAACTCACTCACTAGAGGACCCCGGGGGGGTCCTCTAGAAAAGTGCAAAGTCGCCTGGCGGCCGGGAGGGCCGCCAGGCGATTCCGTGCGAACGGCACGATGTCGCTTCAGGTGTCGTGACACACCATAGGCATTAACGGAGGGCACACAGCGGGTTGCCGTACCCATGCCCCGTTCCGTTTTGATCCACAAACCGTGTAGCGATGGAACTTTTCCATTACGCCCTTTCGAGTTGCTGGGAGATCAACCGTCCGTTCGAACCTTTGCGATGGGTTTATCGCGTAGGCCGAGGATTGGGTTGCCCAGGGGGTCGAGTTGGGCCTGGTGGCCGCCAGAGAATTTGTCGATTATCTCTGTCGGATCGCCGCGGGTCGGTAGAGTCAGGCGCGCGGCAAGGTTGGTCCGATCCGGCGTACTCATGGATTGAAGGTTCACGACTTCTTTCCACGCCGGGGCTCGAAATACGGCTCAGCTACGCCCGAAGGCGTTCGTCGCAATATTCCTAACCCGGATCAATCGGCCAACCTAGCGCCTGATACCCGGCCACCTGTAGGTGACAGAGTCCCACAATCTGGAAGGACGCCTCATCGACTAGCTCCTCCCACACCATCCCTGCCCTTACAGGCAAGTTTTCCTTTGCTTCATTGAGTCGTCCTTAGAGAGGTCCCACAATGGGGCCACTCGTTTGGACAATCCCTCCTCAATGTCGCGCAGTTCGGTAGTGGGTCAGCCACTCGGGAAAGGCAGTGGGTCAGCCACTCGGGGAAGGCAGTAGGTCAGCCAGCCAAAAAACAGAAATAGAAGCTGACGCACCACCGAAACGCGAAATCGAAGAGGAAATAGAAAACCTTTAACTTCCAAGAGCTTTGCAGCGGTTAAAAGATGGCTACGAATCCACTAACCGCTACAAAGCATTAGACAAATCTACTCAATTCTCGATTGTATTTCGTACTGGAGCATCTACTTCAGCGCGAGCTCTGACCACTATCGAGAACGGCGACACTAATCAAGTCCTAACAAACGATTTTTTTGATCGAGTACCTCTCAGATCTTTTTTGTTTCATTGGATATTCTGGTCTGTCGTGCCAGCGGAGTGCTTGAATGCACTAGTTGTTTCGGTAATCTCTCGAAGGTCTATCAGGCGAAAGCCCGTCGCTGTTCCCAATGGAAATTTCTATGGATGTGAAACTTTTTGCCGTTTACCTAGGGGGTAGGGCAACCGGCTGCAACACCGAGTTGCATGATGTGGTCTTTGTGAGGGGTGGATCCATCGAGGAAACCTACCCGCGGTTACTTGAGCTTTGGTTCGGTTCACCTGAAGGCTTGCACCTTGACTCCTGGGTAGCCTTAGAACAGGTCGATGGGCATCGTGTTTGTTTGCGCGAGGCGCCTCAAACCGAAGGTAAAAAACTATTTTTCGTTAATCTTGGAGCTTACTTGCCTGGGCAATTCACTGAGTTGCATGCCAATGCCTTTGTGGTCGCTGACAATGAGAAGGAGGTGAAAAGCCGAGCCAAGCAAGAGCTGCTCAGTGGCATGCAAGCGGTGCACACTGATGACCTCTTCGATTTGGACGATTGTTTACAGATTGGAAGTGTCGATGGATTGCATGTGCATCTTGAATTTACTGGTGAGCGCTCGAGTTTACAACCCAACAATGGCTACCACATTATCCCAAAGCCAATCGTAAAGGCTTTTATCGAACAGACTGCTGGTCGAGCAGATTAGCGACGCTATTCGGGGAGTGACCAATCTATTGGGCTAAGGTTGCGCTCTCGGAGGTACTGGTTCGCCAATGAAAAGTGGCGGCAGTTGAAGAAGCCGCTATGTGCCGAGAAGGGCGAGGGATGGGGAGCCGATAGTACAAGGTGCCTTGAATTATCTATCATCGCTCCTTTCTTCTGAGCGTAGGCACCCCACAGCAGGAAGACCAGACCTTCACGTTTCTGATTTAGTTCGCTCACCACTCGATCGGTAAAGCGCTCCCAGCCACGATTAGCATGTGAGCCAGGTTTACTGGCTTCCACAGTCAGCACCGCATTGAGCAACAGAACGCCTTGTTTCGCCCAAGATTCCAAACAGCCGTGCGATGGGCGACTGACACTCACATCGCTCTCTAGTTCCTTAAAAATGTTCACGAGTGAAGGTGGTGGTTTTATGCGGCGTTGTACGGAAAAGCACAGGCCGTGCGCCTGATTCGGTCCGTGATAAGGGTCTTGTCCAAGAATGACGACACGGACATCCGCAAATGGGGTGAGAGAGAGCGCGTTAAATACGTCAGTATTCTGCGGATAAATAGTTTTTCCCGCACCGCGCTCGTTCGCAATGAATTCAAGCAACGACTTAAAATAAACTTCCTCGCGCTCACCTTGAAGCGCGGTTTTCCAATCTAGAGTTTGGGGAGACTCAGACTGAGAGGGTAGTGATCGCGAAAGATCTGAGATAGGTGAGCTCGCTGATGGGTGACTCAGTATTTCAAGTGATTGCTGAGTAGATTCGGAGTTCATCAGACCTCTGCACTCCCCAATTGCGGCTAATACGGCTTTGCTGCTTCCAATTCTTGGCACATGTGCACAAAAGACTCAAAGCGCGATAACGAAAGGCGTCCAGAGGCTACTGCTGCTCGCACTGCGCACTTTTCCTCTTTTACATGGGAACAATTTGAAAATTCACACTCAGCGCTCACTTCCATGATGTCATGGAACGCAGCACGCACGTCTTCGACTGTAAGGTGTTCCACACCAAATTGCTGAATCCCAGGCAGGTCTATCATCACTATTTCTGGCGACAGCTCTTCGACATTCCCCTGCGGGGCAGTCGGTGATCCGGCCGCGACTGGGTGGAATAGAATTCCTCTGGCATGAGTGGTGGTTTGACGGCCCTGACCAGACTTTTCGCTTACGTCTGCGGTGACTCGAGCGGCCTCTGGTGCAATTGCATTCAGCAACGTGCTCTTGCCAACTCCTGAAATACCACACAACGCTAGAGTCTGGCCGCGCAGTGTTAGTAGTAGGTCCTGAAAAAGCTCAAGGCCTAGACCGAACTTTGCGGCAGTCTGGTACACTGGCACGCCTAATCCACTGTAGAGCTCGACTATCTTGTCACAGGCCGAAGTACCTAGGTCGATCTTATTTACGACCAGACTCCAGGGAACCGATTGTTGGTGTGCGACTACCGCCATGCGATCTATGGACAAAGTTTTGAGAAGTGGAGGAACCGCACCAACGATAAAGAGATGGTCAATATTCGCCGCAATTGGACGTTCATCTCCACGATAGGAACGCGAGAGCAGATTGCGGCGCTGAATCAAAGCGGTTGCAAAGTATTCCCCGGACTCATGAGAGACCTGCACTAAGTCTCCCGGAACAAGGGCTAGATCTCGCACGGAAACAGTTCCTGTGACTTCGGTCTGTCGATCGAGACTTAAGGTCACATGGCGACGTGAGGCGCTCAAGACCAGGGCAGAGGACCCCGAAGCTTGTCGAGTAACTGGCTTTTCCTTTGATGAGGGCGAGCGATCGGTCATACTCCTGCAGGGGAAAGTGAGCTAGCGCACTAGCAGGCGCTGAATTGAAAGAAAAGGCGAATGAGGAAGGAGCAGTGATGAGGTTTCTGTGGCGGGCTTTTCACTAACGCCCTGCACGAACGATTTAACTTCGAGCACGAAATCCAGAGTCGCCTTTGCAATTACGCCCCATTCGATAGAATCGCCATATCGAGAGATAAGTAGCATCGTGCCGGTAAATACCACAGGTGCGACGATCGCGGGTAAAAAACCTTCACATTCGATGCCTGGCAAGATTTTTACAATTATCCAAAAAATTATGCTGTTGCTGAGCAGTAACGTGAGAGCTTGGACTGAGACGGAGTCTGGAATCTCAAAAAAGAGCGCGGTGCTCCAAACATGGGCATTAAAGAAAGCAAGTGCCAGGACTGTCAGAAAGGCCGGGATAGGTCCGTCGACGTTGAGTTTAGGGATCAGAAACGCGGTGAGCATCATGGCAATGGTTTGCAGTGCCCACTGAGAGAAATTAAGATCTGAAATGTTTAGAGTAGAGATGTCCACAGGGCGTATAGTGATATGTGCCCGCCTTCAGGGAAAGCCCGATCCTCGCGAAAATACAGCAAATTTGCCCAAGAGTCATAGGTGTGAGAAAACTTGGCCATGAGATTTGGAGCACATCGTCAATTTAGCCGCCGACTTCGCTCGAAGAGCGCTCGTGACCGCAGCCCTGATGGCCTTAAGTCAAAGGAAGCCGAAAGTTCAGCGGTCGTCGATACTGTCGATCTGAGTGTTCCAGCGAGTTCTGGTGTTGAGTCGGGCTTGAGCGGCGGGCTCGCAGTAAAGGCGATCATGGCAGGGGATTGCACGGTGAATAATGCTGCAGGCAAAGCTACTGCAGCTTCGACTTGCGATGACACAGAGCAACTCCATCCCATAAATAACGAACGAGAAAGTTCAAAAGAGCGGAGCAACGCCTCGTCGGCACCATTCGGTGGCCTTGCAAGACGTATGAGCTCTTTGCGATCGAATATCATGGGGCTGGTTTCTAAAAGCCGTGAGGCTTTGGTGAAGGCGCTTCAACATCGACGCGATCGTCTTTACACGGGGTGCGGAAAGGTTGCTGAGCGCATGTCGTTCGGTCTTTGGTTTACCCCGGGGATATTTTTTATAGCGATCGGAGTGTGTACGCTTTTTGCACCGCAGCTAGTCGCCGCGGCAGTAGCAGGATTTTGTGTATTTGTAGGACTGACGTTTTTTGCCTTAGCCATCAAATTCATTCAGTTCAAGCGTCGGATCGAGCGCATCGCGCGCTCATTTGAGGCTCGCATTCTCGTTCAAGGAGTGCCGCTTGAGAAAGTGGCCGACCCGCAAGAGCGCAGGGAAGTGAATGAGATGCGCATGTCGGGCAGTTCTAAAAAGATTCTCTTCCACTAAGTTCTGTTCGAGACAGGATAGTTAGCTACCCACTTATATGTAGATCGAAGATTAGCTCAGATGTGGTGTATCATTGAGCAGGTCTGTGCCCGTGCGCGCGTCGTTAATGACTGCCTCAAACGTTCCCGCGCAGTAATTGCTGCGCATCTTGCCTAGGCCCTCCTTGCCAAGATCTTCGCACCCCATGCGGAGCGCTTTGACTGAAGCTTGGCAGAGAACCAGTAGCGACTCGAGCTGAACTTCTTGAGCACCAAGGCTACTCAAAATAAAGGCGGTCAATCGCTCTACTCTGGTGGCAATGGGCTCCCACTTTTGCACCCCCTGACTCTCACGCGAGGCGGGAGTTCTCTGCATTTCCCGTGCGATTTGATTGTCGAGAGCCTGAAGCACGTCTAGCAGGGCCTGCTCAAGCGGAGGGAGTTTGATTTCTTCAGTAGTCATTCAGTAATAGTAGAGGGTGACTCAGAAGTAGAAAATAGGCCCATTATACCTAAGGAATTGCCAGCAAAGTGGCGACTAGGTGAGTCGAGTATGGAGCTCAACCGAGAGCGATGCTGGCACGTCTCTGAGGCTCTGAGGTGAGGCGCCAGTGCTGAGAGTTTGTTTGACAGTTGTTCTCCGCCTCGGTATAAGCCACTGATATTGTTAAGTTTCGCACCGATCGACTTTAGCTCGGAAAGTATCGTGGGGCGCACGGTTTGGTTTCGTCCGCGCAAGCTTTTCCGAGGGATAACTCTTAGCGACTTACGAAGGATCTCTGCTTATGAAAAAAACAGCCGTTACAGTAGCGCATGGCGATGGCATCGGGCCTGAAATTATGGCGGCTACCTTGCAGATCTTAAATGCTGCAGGAGCTGCGTTAGAGCTCGAACAGATAGAGATTGGCGAGAGTGTCTACAATAAAGGGCATCTTTCCGGTATCGAGCCCAGCGCTTGGGAATCGCTGCGACGCACCAAAGTTTTTCTAAAGGCTCCGATCACCACTCCTCAAGGTGGTGGATATAAGAGTCTCAATGTCACCGTTCGAAAGACCCTTGGGCTTTTCGCCAATGTGCGTCCTTGTGTCTCTTACCATCCGTTCATTGATACGAAGCACCCGAACATGGATGTGGTGATCGTACGAGAGAATGAAGAAGATCTTTACGCTGGAATTGAATATCGAATTTCCCCTGAGACATACGAAACGCTGAAGTTAATCACTGCGCCGGGCTGCGAAAAGATTGTGCGCTATGCTTTCGAGTACGCGCGTCAAAACAACCGCAAAAAGGTGACCTGCTTTACCAAAGACAACATCATGAAGTTCACTGATGGTCTTTTCCACAAAGTCTTTGATCGTATTGCAACGGAGTATAAGGACATAGAGAATGAGCATTGGATTGTCGATATTGGAGCCGCGAAGCTCGCCGACTCACCAGAAGTGTTCGACGTAGTCGTAATGCCGAATCTTTACGGAGATATTCTCTCCGATGTGGCGGCTCAAATTGCTGGTTCGGTCGGTATCGCAGGCTCAGCGAATATTGGTGATAAATGTGCCATGTTTGAGGCTATTCACGGTTCTGCGCCGCGACGTGCAGGACAAAATCTCGCCAACCCCTCAGGGCTGCTGATGGGAGCAGTAATGATGCTAGTCCATATCGGTGAGGCCGATGCCGCATCTCGAGTGCACAACGCATGGCTTCGCACCATTGAAGAAGGCATTCATACTTACGACATTTATACCCAGGGAAGTTCGCGCGAGAAAGTCGGAACCAAGGAATTTGCGAATGCAGTGGTTAAGCGCCTCGGTAAGACGCCTGAGACGCTTAAAGCCGTGCAGTATCGCGCAGCGGCGATGATCGACGCATCAAAGTTCTACACCAGGCCTGCAGGTGAGGTAAAACAGGATGTGGTTGGAGTTGATTTGTACGTCACCGATCTCGGAGATCCAAAGGCGATCGCGGAAAAGTTGGTTGCGTGTAACTGCGCGGGGCTCAAATTACAGGGCATGTCCAATCGCGGCGTGAAGGTCTGGCCAGAAGGAATGCCAGAGACGTTTCTTTCAGATCAGTACCGTTGTCGCTTCGTGGTAGGCGATCCTAAAGCTCAGTCAGTGCCTTTTGCTGAAGTGGTTGAGCTGATGGGGAAGGTTAATGAGAAGAGCTTAGTAATTGCAAAAATTGAAACGTTGAGGAATTACGATGGGGTCCCCGGTTATTCCCATTTACAAGGCGAATAAGAGACGCCAACGAGGCTCGACTCCGCGTAGCCTCGTGTTTCGACCACAGGTCGGAATCATCATGGGATCTCAGTCTGACTGGGAGACGATGAGCGAGGCGGCCGACACGCTTGGGGCACTCGGAATCGAGTATGAGGTTCAAGTAGTGTCCGCGCATCGAACGCCAGACTTGCTGTTTCGCTACAGCGAAGAAGCTGAGGGGCGTGGGCTTCGAGTTATCATCGCTGGAGCCGGCGGTGCGGCGCATCTTCCGGGCATGTGTGCCGCGAAAACGCTGCTCCCAGTGCTGGGGGTTCCGATTGAATCCAGAACATTGCGCGGTGTGGATTCGTTGCTTTCTATTGTGCAGATGCCAGCAGGAATTCCTGTCGGCACCATGGCGATTGGACGTGCGGGAGCGGTGAACGCGGCGTTGTTGGCTGCGGCTATTCTTGCGTTGACTGATGCCGCCGTTGGAAAAATGCTTCGGCACTACCGTGCTACGCAGACTGAGCGCATTCAAGGCATTGGAGATCCGCGTACGGTAAAGCGCACTACGCGCTTGCGCTCCGCCAAGCCGCGAATGTCTTCTACGCAGCAGATGGGGCCGCGCGCGATAGAGCGACGTGAACCAAAGGGACGCTCGCCTGCAAGTGGCGCGCGATCCAACAAGCGCAAACCACGTGGAGAGCCGCGTTGAACATTGGAATTCTCGGTGCTGGTCAGCTTGGGCGCATGCTCGCTCTGGCCGGATATCCATTGGGGTGTAGTTTCCGATTCTTTGACCCTACGCCCCCCAGCGCGGTGAGCGCAGTAGCTCCTCACATGTGCGAGCATTATTCCAATACCGAAGCCCTCGATAGCTTTATCAAAGGACTCGATGCGGTCACTTATGAGTTCGAGAACGTGCCGGTAGAGGCGGCAGAGTATGTGGCTTCACGCGTAGCGCTGCAGCCTGGTATTGAAGCGCTGCGAGTGGCGCAAGATCGATTCGCAGAACGAGAATGCTTTCGTAAATTAGGTATTCCCGTAGTTGACTCGATTGAGTTGCCAGCGGTTCAAGCGAATGAGTCCCATAAGGGCATTGTCTCGAAGTTCGGCGTACCATGTGTGCTTAAAGCACGAAGGCTTGGCTACGACGGCAAAGGCCAGGCGGTGGTTCGTTCGGAAGATAAAATACTCGAAGCGCTCTCCACATTGAAAGGACAAGACGTCATTGTTGAGCGCTTAGTTGAATTCACAAGAGAGTTATCAATCATAGCGGTGAGAGGCCGCTCGGGAGATCCTAAGTTCTATCCCTTGATTGAGAACGTTCATCATCAAGGTATTTTGCGTACCTCGCGTTGTCCAGCAAATAGAGTTGGGGAAAGTCTTCAGCAAGAAGCAGAGGACTTCGCCACGCGGGTGCTTGCACACTTTTCCTATGTGGGAGTGCTGACCATAGAGCTCTTTGAGGTAAATGGTAAGCTAGTGGCGAACGAGATGGCGCCGCGGGTTCATAATTCTGGGCACTTCTCTATTGAGGGCTCTGAAACAAGTCAATTCGAGAATCATATTCGCGCAGTGATGGGAATGCCTCTTGGAAGTACTAGGCCCAAGGGAAGTTCGCTGATGGTGAATCTAATCGGTGTGCGACCTGACGCCAAGAAATTGTTGGCAATGCCTCAGGTGCATTTTCATTGGTATGGCAAGGCGCCAAGGGAAGGGAGAAAGGTGGGGCATGTGACCGCAGTCTTTAAGGGTTCAGAGGAGCGGGACAGTAAGGCTCAAGAGGTGCTCGCGTGTGCGCGAGGTACTTAGACTCTGAAAAACTAAATCTTAGTGGTCTTGGCGGTCTTAGTGGTGCAAAAAAACCCCAGAAATTGGACTAAATTTAATCGAACCACGAAGACCACAAAGTGCACGAAGATAGAAACACGGATAATTCAGAGGTTCTCTGGTGTCCTTAGTTAAGAGTTCGATGAATAATTGTCGCCGAGCTCGCTGTTCTCGTTGTGAATATATTTAATGAATTACACAATGAGTTCAACGAGAACAACGAGAAAAATACTTAAATGAACTTCTGACTCAGCATGCTAGCAGATCGTACAGAGCCCAAACGTTTCGGTGTGCCAGCCAGACATCAAATTACGAGGTCCGTTCGCGAGTTAGAGTTAACTGGTGGTGTTAGTAAGCTATTGGGCTGAAAAATACTTGAATGGAGACCATTCTGTGGTCGTCTTCGGGGTAACGCAGAATTGGGTTTTGGTTGCAGTGACCTGTAACAACCCGTGAACGGTTACATTAAGAGTAAGTGGCATGACACGCCTTTGGAAAATAAGGGGAGTACCGCAGTTCTATTCGTGGGGATCTCCTGCACGTGATTCGCTTGTCGCTAAGCTTGGTGGATTGTTGGGGACGACAGGAGTTTCTGAAGAGACTCCCTGTGCGGAGTTGTGGTTTGGGGCGCATCCGAACGCTCCTTCTCCGCTGGTTATCGATTCTCAGCGAACGTTGGCGCAGTTGTTATCCACAGACTTGGTCGGAGATTCCCAAAAGAAGTCTACGCAAGAAGCACTCCCGTTTCTGTTGAAAGTGCTCGATATCAACTCGGTACTCTCAATTCAGGCGCATCCGAACCGTGAACTTGCAAGGAAGCTACATCGGCAGGACCCCAATAATTTTCCCGATGACAATCATAAACCGGAGATTGGGATTGCGCTTTCAACCACCAGACTGCTGTATGGATTTAAGAAGGAAGCGGAAATGCAGGCGTTCATTCAGCTGCATCCCGACTTTGAAAAGGCAGTGCAGGAGCTAGTCAGTTCAGATTCGGGAGCCCGCATTGGGTATATAGAAAGGCTAGTTCGAACTTTCTATTCTCTAACCTCTTTACAGGTAGAAACGCTCAACAGCATTCTTTACAAGAGTATCTCGAAGCGAACAGATCTGGACGCGAACGAAGCGCTCTTTATGAAATTGTGGACTGATCATCCACATCACGATGTGGGCCTTCTTATCGCATTGCTCTTGAACCAAGTAGAATTGCAGCGTTTTGAGGGAGTGTTTATTCGTGCGAATGTTCCGCATGCGTATCTTTCTGGGCAGTTGGTGGAGTGCATGGCGAACTCGGATAACGTGGTTCGAGCGGGTTTAACGTCCAAGCATCAGGACCGAGAGACCTTGCTTGGTATGTTAGATTTTAAGAGTGAGTATCCGAATATTCTTAAGGCCGGGTCTAAGGAAGGAGCTGATGTTACTGCGTCATCGAGCGGTGTCGCTTGGTATCCAAGACTCTGTGATGAGTTTCAGCTTGGGCTAATTGACGAGCAAGCGTCGATCCAAGCGACCGGACCTATGATTCTGCTCAGCATTGATGGTGATGCCGAGGTTTGCATCGAGAGCGAATCTTGCCCCCTGCTTCCTGGCGAGGCGGTTTATTTACACGGTTCCGCTGCAACAGTCTCCGTGAGATCAGCGACCCCGAGCCTGACTGTAGTCGCCCGCTGACCCCATTCCCTCAGAGACCTTGGGAGGAAACTTCTCTAGGCGAATACCGAATAGATAGCCCAGTATGGGCTATCATCCACGCATAGAGAGTTCTGAGTACGCATCGTTCCTGACCACTAGAGCCAGGAATAGTGAGCTGTGGTTTGTGAATAACCGAAGGCTTGAGGAGGC
>JBGSMV010000057.1:0-2794 GCA_041739995.1 Bdellovibrionota bacterium | reverse complement strand
GGGTGACCACGAATGGCAGGTTGTTACGCGAAAGGTTTTATCGGCAATTGCTCACTAGGGCTGTGCTGATTCTTAGGTTATGTCGATTCTTCAGATCGAGGAATATTCTTTTATCTTTGCCTTGATATTTCTCATGGCAGGTAAATCAATCATGTTTAATGACATCAGTGAGTTAGTTCGACTTGCTGTGGATTTGGTTTATCGAGCTTGAAGTATGGGTAGTTATCGGGCCGGAGTCATTGCCTAATTGTGTAACGAATCTGAGTAATGCCTAAGTTTTCAGCCCGTAGAGTTTTCAAAGAGGCGATTGAGAGCTGGGCAGGGGGTGAACCTCATTGGTACATGCCAACATTTCCGCGCAAGCACATCGGAGAAAGCAAAAGAACCACCCAGTGCGACAGTATCGAAGGTATCGCCCGAATCGTTGCTGACATAAATATTTTGGCCATTCCTCGGGATAATATAGAGGTTAGGACCGTCAGTGGCCATGTGTAAGCTGGTGGATCCAATATTTGCGACGGTAATTGGGGCTCCAAAAGTTGCACCTCCATCCGTGCTGCGGCGCAGCAATACATCGGTGCTGTGCCATACAACGTATACGTTGCCGTTTGATGATGTCGCTACCTCAGCTTCTATATTGTTCGGCGCAATCACCACAGGTGCGCCGAATGTCGCCCCGCGGTCAGTACTACGCTTGAGGACAATTCCCTCGGTAGGATTTCGATAGAGGACGAAAATAGTCCCGTCTGTACCAACAGCGAGATTTCTTGATGTGTTTGCCTGTGAAATGATGTTACCTGCCACCATACTATCGGAAACCTGAACGGTGGTCAGTGGCTGAGCTTGCAGGGGTGCCGCCAAAAAAGAGCTAAAATAAATGAAACGGTAGAGCAAAAAGAAGTTTTTGATGCGTAGATAGAATTCATACCTAAATCTCTAACGATGTTGATAAGCCTTATTAAACTAGGGCAGCAGAGCTCGGTTTCGCTGTCATTATGGATCTGGGTTTCGATGAGCGGCTAGGGGAAAAGTTTTCGGTAAAATTTGGAAATGGGGTAGTGAGGCCATAAATTCCTACCCTTATGCGGCAAGGCGGGTGAGCGAGGGGCACCAAACTTACACACCCCCTGTATAATCTTGTTTGGGGTGGTACGTAGACTACTAGTTAATTCAGCGGGGAATCGGTATCGAACGTGCCAAAGCTTGTAAATGTCGTAAAGGTATCTGGGTAGTGTGGATGTAAGAATCAAGAACCACCCGGTACTGTTGAACACAGTTGATAGCGGGTCTCCTCTAGCACCAAAAGCTCCGCATGTCGCCTTAGGCATATCCAACTCCACCAACCATGTTCGTTACATTGTTGAACCATCTCCTGCTTAAATACTGCAATAGCGAGATCAAGACCGAGGCAAAACTTTTTAAGTGATTCACGATCCTCCTCCGGGCTCGCCCTAAGATCTGCGCGACGACCCCGATGCTCCCCTTGGATACTTAGAAGAAACTGCTCTTGGCCGTCCTCAAAAACGGAAGTTCTATTTTCATCACCAAACGGCGGCATGAATGTCTGAGCATTCGCTTCGGAAATGCTCAACACATTCACTAGCACCAGCACACCAAGCACCCTAAAGAATAACCACCTCATACTCTTCCCCCGTGTAGACGTCGACCACCGACGCTTCTCCAAGGAAGGCAATCGCCGTGCCAATATGCGTTTTTAATGCATTTGGTAACGGTCACCTTACGCGCTTATGCAGCGATATCTTTAGGTTATCGGAAATGGGGCAAGGCTCAGAGCCGTCGGGCAATCCCTAGGGGACACCTTGAAGTCCCAACTCGGCGGCATGCGCTTGTAACGCCACAATCACATTCGTCACGTGATCCGCAAGCTCAATGCCAAGTTGTGTCTAAGCAAATCAATCTTTCCCGATAATATTGGTGAGTTCTGAGAAAGAGCGCCGCTGTGGTCTTTGACAACTTCCTGTTAAAAGCAACGGACTTCGAGACGAAGCTCGCCTCGCTCCCGAACTCAGCTGAATGGCTTAAAAGTCAGCAGGACTAACCCACCACCACCTCCCCTCGATTTCGCTGACAAAGGTGAGTCTTGAGAGCTCAAATACCTAATAGATTTACTTATAATCTGAATGAAGTGGGCAGTTTCAGGCACTTAGTGCAACGAACGCGAACTCCTCGTAGAGAAATTGCGCTCCCTTCTCTAAGCACTACGGAGACATAGGTCGACCTTTCAAATGCGGGTGTGCACGTAAGCAACCCCAAATAGCGTACTTGGACTCAAGGAAGACCGTCGCGTGGTGATTTCACTAGCTACAAATCTCATGGCCCTCGGAGCACAGCGCAATCTCGCGCTCGGATCTGCGCGCCTGGGAAGTCTTTTTGAACAACTTTCCTCCGGACAAAGAATAAATCGAGCTTCAGACGATGCCGCGGGTTTATCCGTAGCTACAAGCCTTGGTGCAAAAGCGCGCGTCTTTAATCAGGGCGTACGCAATATCAACGACGGAATAAGCGCTCTCAATATTGCTGACGCCTCACTAGAAAGCCTGTCTAACATTCTAACTAGCCAACGAGAACTTGCAATACAAGCAGCAAATGGCTCGCTCTCACGAACTCAGCGCGTCGCACTGGGTGCTGCCGCTGACGCACTCACGGCTGAGTACAATCGCATCGTCGGCACCACTACGTTCAACAGCAATAGTCTTTTGGGGCCCGGTTTTGATCGCCTCAGAATTCAAGCCGGCTTCGGCATCGATGGAAGCTTGAGCTTTAACGTGGGAGA
>JBGSMV010000040.1:0-160210 GCA_041739995.1 Bdellovibrionota bacterium | reverse complement strand
CTTGGCGTTGTTCTCTATGACCGTGCAGCCAGTCTGGGCAGCGATTTGCCCGGTGCTGTCTGAACAGCGGTTTAATACGACTATTACCTCGGCCGTCGTTTCAGCACTGTGCAAAGCCTGGGCGAGTGCCGCAAGGCAGCGAGGCAGCAATGTCTCTTCGTTACGCGCAGGAATGATGACGCTATAGGGAATCTTGGCTCCCTCTGGCGGAGTGAGGTTAATGTTGCTTGCTACTACGTCGACCGGAAAAGGCGCCATATGTGTTCGTACCGGAAAACAACCAGTCTCACCAGGCTAATATGGTGTGCGGGGGAAGGTCGATGCAGGCGCAGAGTTCGTCAATAGAGGGCTCGCAGAGCACTTTCTGTGTCGGGGTGCGAGAGCTTCTGAGGTGCGATATACCGAGATAACTATGAGCTCAGTTCGGGTCGTAAGTTTGTGGTTGCTCTGTCTTTGTAGTGTTCTAATCCTGCCCGGAATCGCAAATCGCGATTTTTCTACGCGCGGAGAGCCAAGAGAAGCTCTGGTAGCCCAAAGCATGCTCACCAAAGGAGAGGTAGTTCTGGGGAGCGGCTACGGTGGAGACGTTCCATCAAAACCTCCACTCTTGCACTGGTTAGGAGTGCTGTCCTCTCTACCGATGGGCGAGGTGACTGCTACTTCCGCAAGACTGCCTTCAGCCGTTGCCGCTATCTTTGCGTTGATTTTTCTGCTGCGCTTCGTCTCACTACGTTACGGCTTAACGCGCGGCGTGCTCACCGCTCTGATATTGCTCACGTCGATTGAATGGTTTCGTAGCAGTATTACCGCCAGAGTAGATATGCTACTTGCCGCCTCTCTTCTCGGTGGGCTGTTGTGCATGTTTGAGTGGACCGAGCGCAAGTGTGAGGGGCTGCCGTGGACCTGCCTGGTATTTTTTGGATTGGCCACTCTTACCAAGGGCCCCGTCAGCATTGTGCTACCCGCAGGAATTCTGATTGCCTGGTTGTGTTTACAGGGGGTCTCGCTCCGAGCAACGACTCGCGCCACGGCGATTCTTTTTGTGCCGACAGTATGCATTGCTGGGCTGTGGTATCTCGCTGCTTTTCTCGAGCGGCCTGAGGCCTTCCTCGACAAGATTTGGTACGAAAACGTAGCGAGATTTTTAGGCAGCCAAGAGGATGAGCCTCATCGCGGAAGTGCTCTGGCGTTGTATGCCACGATGTTTGTGGGCCTTCTTCCTTGGAGTCTTTGTTTTTTTTCTGGATTAGCAACTTGGAAGAAGTTCATTTGCAGTCCTTTGCGAGAGGGTAGAAGCTACTGGCATGCGGCCGATTCTTTCACCAAGTTCTCTTGGATAGTGCTGAGTGCTTTCCTTGTCTTCTTTGCAATTCCAGGGAGTAAGCGCAGTGTCTATCTGCTCCCGGCATATCCCTTTGTTGCATTTCTGCTGAGTAGCGTGATTGCTGCGTGGGAGGCGCCTAGGCAGTGGTCCAGTCGTCTGCTAGGCGCATTGGGGGTGTTGGTTGCGACAGTATTTTGCGCGGCTGGGTGGCTGCGCGACGTTATTCCGTCAATGATAGAGAGTGAGCGAGCGCGCAATCACGCTATCTTTTACCTCGATATTGGGCACAGATTTTTTGCTGACATTCACCCAATTGTACTGAGCTGTTGCCTGTTTGCCACTTTAATCTCTCTTGTGGTGCTTGGGCGTGGATCTCTGCCATGGATTGAGAGAAAGGGAGACTCCGCGCTTTGCTGGCCTTCGCTTGCCTCGCTCTGGATAGTGATGTTGTTCATCGGCAATTCAATTATCTTTCCTGTAGTTGCAAATTCGTTGAGCTCGCGCTCCTTCGCGCAGGTGCTTGTCTCCCAGATTCCTGCCTCGGAGAAGCTCTATTCATTTGGTACTGCATTTTATGGCCTTAGTTTTTACATGAATCGTCGTATTGAATACCTTGGGAAGGTGGCGTTGCCTCGGGGCGAAGAGCGCCTCGTGTTGGTGAGCTTAGATGATCAAAAGCTTCTTCAAGCGGCGGGCTATGAAGGCAAAGAGCTGATGCGATCGAGTTCGCCGCTGACTAAGCCGGGCGACTATGTGGTGCTTATGAAAGTGCGACGTAACGATAAACTTACTCACCCTGCCATGGAGGGTGAGTTCAAAATCCAGCAAGATTCGGAGGAGTGGGACTTGCTTCACTAGCTGAGCCCAAGGAGTCCTCACGAAATTACACAACTTGCAGCAGGGTCAGAGCGATTTGTGGCTGAAGATTCGCTTGAGCGAGGATTGCCGCGCCTGCTCGTTGCAGAATGTTTTGTCGGACCAGTTCTGAGGAATCAGAACCAATATCCGTGTCGATAATGCGGCTTTCCGCGGCGGCGAGTTGTTCTCGCGTGTCGGTCAGTACTTGGCTGGCAGTGCCAACCCGGCTTAGTGAGACCCCGATGCGTCCGCGGGCACCAGCCAGAATCTGAAACATGCTGGCTAGGCTGTCTAGGGCGAGCAGGGCGTTCTCTCTTGTGAGGAGGTCGAAACTTGTCAGGGATAGGCTTTCGTAACCCGATTGCTCGGAGCTAGTGGTGACTAGGTTGCTTAGATCGACGGTGATGGATTTCAAATTTGCGCCTAATACTCCCGTACTGAAGGTTGCAGAGTCATTCACGCCATCATTGTTGAAGTCACCAGATACCGTGGGAACTGGGGTCACGTCCGGAAACGGGATGGGGCCGATCCCGATTTGGGTCGCGACGGAATTGGGGAGTACTCCGTTTGCTGGCACAGTGAATTGATCCAAGTTGTAGTCCGAACCATCCCCCACACCGATGGATAGGGTGTTTCCGCTAAAGCTGACAAAGGCTTGTGAGAAGTTGAAGAGGCCACCACCATATTCGACGAAATCTGACATCTCTGCCACTTCGGTAAGGCCTCCCGCTCCACCCTGAAAAAGTGTGACCGCATAGTTCATGTTTGGTCCTGCGCTTTGAAGGCCGACGGTGAGCAGGTCATCATAGCCATCACTGTCGTAGTCAAATACGAACATGTTCATGTCTCGGGAGAGGTTTCCCACATTCGGCGAGCCGTCACCTTGTCCGAATGTAGTCCCGCTGATTACTTGTTGTGTGGGGTTGTTCGTTGTTTCGAAGACTGTGCTGACAAGTCTTTGCAGCGTTTCAATCGAAAGAACGGCGTCCGTTCCGAGACCCGCTTGCAGGGTGATGAGAGGGTTTGTTCCATCTAATAGGTTCAGGCCATTGAATGTTGTGGTCTCCAAGACTCGTTGGTACTCAGCTGCCAGTTCTTGCGCTTCACGATTAAGGGAAATTCTTTGGGTTCCTGAAAAACACCGTTGGCAGATTGCGCGGCGAGTTCTCGCTGCCGAGTCACAATGGAAGAAAGCCCTGAGATGGCTTGGTCGGCGATGGAGAGTGCAGAGATGCCGTCGCTAAGATTTCTAATGCCTTGAGAATAGACTCTCTGGCGCGCATTGAGGCCCGAAGAGACCGCAAGTCCAGCGGCATCGTCTGAGGCACGATTGATGCGACTTCCACTTGAGAGACGCTCAAAGATACGGGATAGGTTCCCGGAGCTCAGTCCAAGCTGTCGCTGCGCTTGAAGCGCCGCAATGTTACTTCCGATTCGAACGGTCACAAATCACACACCTTCCACTGCGTGTAGGGCGGTCTCTCTCCCGCACGTTCCTTTGTGGCACATGGACGAGAGAAGGTACCCTACGTTGTAAAATTCGACCTAAACGCACGAAAAATAGAGCTGAAATGTTAAGTTCACTCGATCTCAGTCAAATTCCTATGCTAGTTGGCGGCACTGGGCGACTTTGAGTTGGGCCGGGGTGATGTCTAGGAAGAGCCCCTAGGACATTTTGCTAGGAGTCTGTGACACAGGCACAGACGACGACGTCCCGCCGAAGCCCGCTCGAATTAAATGGCAGGACAGGAACATGGGAGCGAAGGCGGACTCTCATAAACATGGCTGCGTCACAGACTCCTAGAAAGGGGTTCGAAGGGCGTGGCGTGAAGAGCTGTTCACGAGAAGGCGGGGCAACAAGGCGGGGAGGTGCGGCCGGACCGAAGGCCATCGAAGATGGCTACCCGAAAGGCCAGGCCGCTAAGAGAGGATAGTTATTCTCGACGAACTCTCTCTCGCTCGGCTTCGATACCAGCAGCTTCGACGGAATCAGCGCCGTCAACGTCGACCGCAGCTTCCCGTCGTCGTTCGAGATTTTCGTTGTGAGTCACGGCCTCTTCAGCGTCGATTCTGTCCTGGCGCTCTGCGGTGTTTTCAACATCTTGCTCATAGGCGTCTTCAGCCAAGCAGACACTACTGGAAATCATAAGTGTCATGGCGAGGGCGGCGGGGAGTGCAAAAGCTTTCTTAATGAACATGAAAATATTCTCCATTGATACAAACCGTCGAACTATAGTCTAAAGCCGCCGTTTCGCGCAAAGGAATAGGCAAGGGAGTAAGCACGGCACTTTAGGGCACCATTTACGCCTTCTCAAACTACTTTTTGCCGAATAGCACCGAACACGCTTTGCTGGCCATTCCATACTTCAATTTCCAGGCTGTCCGTGGCTCTTAGGTAGCGAGTGCGTGCTTCTCCAAAATCAATTTGCTCTCTGGCGCGCCGCTCTGCAAGGCACGCAACTCCGGGCCCTGCAGGTGTAGTTGGAGGATCCTGATTTGAGACGGTGCCACTTCCAAGAATAGTGCCCGCACATAGCGAGCGAGTTCTCGTGGCATGGGTAAGTAGGTCTGGAAAAGAGAAGTGCATTTCTGATGCGTCTATCTCCCCGACTAAGGCGCCATTAACTTTGCAGGTGACGGGCAGATGCAGCCGTCCGTCAGACCATGCGGTCCCCAGTTCGTCTGGAGTAACCGCAAAGGGCGCGAAGGAGGAGGCGGGCTTTGAGTGAAAGAAACCAAATCCTGAGGCCAAATCTTCAGGGATTAGATTTCTCAAGGTTAAGTCGTTCATGAGAGCTATCAGTCTCACTGAGGTCGCAGCCTCGGTCGGACTTGCGCCTTGGGGAATGTCTCCCAGGATTACCGCAATCTCGGCTTCGAAATCTAATCCCTGAGATTCATCGAGCAGAGAGATGGGCTCTTCCGGACCCACAAGCCCATGGCTCAAAGACTGGTAGAGTAACGGCACTTCGTGCATGCGGGCCGGCGGTTCTGCGCCGCGAGCCCGACGCACCAGGGTGATATGCGAGAGAAAAGCACTGGCATCAATCAGTCCAAACGCGCGCGGCAAAGGTGCCATAAAATACATTTTGGAGAGCGCGAAGACATTCTTGGTAAGAGCTCCTGAGCGCAGTGTTTTATCTAACTCTCTTAAATAAGGTTCGGCTTGGGCCCAATCCTCGAGTGCCGCTCTCATCGAAGGCCAGCGTGAGGAAGGCGAGTCAGACACCAGAGCGCATTTGCCAGCGATGTTGTCGACAATTACTAAGTGTCCATCGGGCTCGTGAGTAGAGCCCGATAGAACCATGGGGCCCGCCAGGCCACTTCGTGAAAGAGAGATTGAGCCAAGTTTCACTATAGATTTCCTCGTTCGGCCTGTTCTCGTTCAATGGCTTCAAAGAGCGCTTTGAAGTTTCCAGCACCAAAGCCTTGAGACCCGGCGCGTTGAATTACTTCAAAGAAAAGAGTCGGGCGGTCCTGCACCGGTTTAGTGAAGATCTGTAACAGATATCCGTCGTCATCGCGGTCTATCAGAATTCCTAATTCCGCTAGGCGAGCGAGGTCTTCTTTTATTTTGCCTACGCGCTTTGGCGCTTCCTCATAGTAGGACGCGGGGACTCTCAAAAACTGAACGCCACGGTTTCTTAGTGCACTCACCGTCTTAATAATGTCGCTCGTTCTGAGCGCGATATGCTGAACTCCTGGCCCAAGGTTGGCTTCCAAATACTCATCAATTTGGGATTTGCGGCGTCCTTGGGCTGGTTCATTTATGGGAAATTTAATCTTCCCAGACCCGTCACTTAAGACCTTTGACATGAGGGCTGAATATTCAGTCGAAATCTCATCATCGCTAAAATGCCGCATCTGAGTGAATCCCAGTGCGCGTTCGTAGAAGCCGACCCATTCGTCCATTTTGCCAAGCTCGACATTCCCGACGATATGGTCACAGGCTTCGATTGAGACGTCCCCGGACTTTTTCGCAACACTTGTCCACTCAGGAAAGATACGGTCGGCGGGGATGAAGCCAGGAAGGAATGTGCCAGAGAACTTGTCGCGCTCAACGATGAGGTGTTGTACGTCACCATAGGTTTTGATGCCGGCGATTCGTACCGCACCAGACGAGTCTCGGTGCTCGGTGGGTGCCAGGCAGCCTTTTGCCCCTCTGCGCAGAGTTTCTGTGTAGAAGCTCAGGCAATCTGCAACACGAAACGCGATATGCTTAGCAAAATCGCCATGGGTGCTGACTTGCTGGGCGACGGCGTGCTTGGGCTGAAGCGCAGTGCTTAACACTAACGTTACTTGTCCTTGTTGAAGGACATAGCTAGAAACTTCTCGGGAGCCGGTCTCTGGTCCACGATAGCCCAGAGGTTGGAATCCAAATCGTTCTTGATAGAAGATTGCAGACTGTCTCGCGTTTCCGACCCAAAGCTCGATGTGATCCACGCTTTGAATATTAAGAAGCCCTGAGGCGTCTGAGGCAGGGGCGTTGGAGTCACGCGACTTAGATTCGAGAGGCCCAGAATCCATAGACAGGCTCGGATCTACAGACAGGGTAGTAGTCTGAACCTCTAGATGAAATCGATTGGTTGCCATGGAGAGCACGCTAGCAAAAGAGCCTTGCGCGCAAAAGCGAATCCTCACAGGCTGTGGGATGGAAAGGGGACCAGTTAAATGACTGACTTAACCGAGGGAAGTGCCCTCGTTCTTGGCATTGTTGAGGGATTGACCGAATTTGTACCGGTCTCTAGCACTGGGCATCTTATTCTTACGAGCTATCTCCTTGGGCTTAAGGGTGAGGCGGTCGAAACGTTTGAGATTTTCATACAGCTGGGAGCAATCCTCGCGGTGTTGTGCCTGTACTTTGGGCGCTTTGCGGGGCTTCTAAATGTAAGTCGTGGGCAGTGGAGTGAGCTGCGCTTCGCGAGTCGTCCGAGCGTCGCGTCCTTTGAGGGACTGCATGGTCTTGCGCGCCTCGCGGCGGCAGCTCTGCCCATTTTCGTTCTGGGCGCGCTGTTTGGCAGCACTATTAAGGAGTTTCTATTCAATTCTCAGACAGTCGCAGTAGCTTTGATTGTTGGTGGGATTGCGATGTGGTGGGTAGAGGGACGTTCCCAACCGGCAACGGTTGGGCGCATCGAGGATCTCTCCTTAAGAACTGCGTTCATGGTGGGAGTGTGTCAGTGCTTCGCGTTATGGCCTGGCATGTCTCGATCGGCGAGCACTATTGTGGGCGGCATGTTGGTGGGGATTGAGCGGCGCGTGGCCGCGGAGTTTTCGTTTCTTGTCGCGGTGCCGGTCATGTGTGTGGCGACCATGGTAGATCTATTGAAGAATCTTCATGTGCTTGGCGCCGAACATGTGCAAACGTTTGCGATTGGATTTGGGGTGTCTTTCGTGGTGGCGCTATTCGCGGTGAAAGGCTTTATCGCCTTGCTCGGCTCAATGTCTCTTCGCCCGTTCGCGGTCTATCGCGTCATTGTGGGAATAGTGGTGCTGGTAGCGTTCTAGTGCAGGCCGTGCTCTTAGACCAAAAACACCGTTCCCTTGGCACTCCCCGAGTTCCCGCGCAGATGAAGTTTATTCAGAGTGCGTTAATCGCCTGAGAACCTAGTCGATGGAATTGCGATGCCTTAGCGGGTGGGCGCACTTTTTGGTTAGGGATTTTTTTTGCGCCGAGACAGGGAGGGAGCGGAGCCGCGATGGCAGGCCAGTGCTCCTGCGGAATAAGGCTACTGCCTGTAATAGGGAAGGCCGGAAACGATTCGAGCATGGTTACGGAGAAACGCCTTAAGCACCTCAGCAAGATTGCGGCGGAGGTAATTAGGGCGTAACTCCGATGTGTTTAGTACGGTGGTTCTTGGTAGCCAAAAAACCTTAATGAACCAGTTGGAAACCTCAAGTGCTGCAAGCGCTTTAACCGCACTCAGCACAAAACTATAAACCGGCAAACTAGAAACCCAGCGACTAAGATCAAAAGCACTAAAGTGCTCTGATGCGACACACGTGACATGCAAAAACCTGTGAGCTTACGCTCAACAATAAAACCTGCTTAAAACCAAAAATAACGAGGTCAATCGTTTCCAGCACTTCAAAGACCTTACTTTTAAGTCTTTGAAGCGCTGCTAAAGATGCGTCTTCTACCCGTTCCCTGTTCTTAACTAGGGTATTCGGCAGGAACAGGGAGAATGCTTCAGCGTTTTTCGAACTTTAGAATGCAGTATTTTCTGACGACTAACTACTTGAATTCATAGTATTGTTTTGGATGAACCCGGGGGAAAGCGTTTGCTGGGGAGCAGATTCTTGGGCGTGTAGGCGCGATTTATGAGAGGTCGTCTGTCTTGGGCTTGAGGTGCCTACAAGGCGGAGCTGAGGTGCGCAGCCGCTTGGGTCTCCCGCTTAGGCTCATATCGATGAACGAGGGGATGTAAAGCGCTACTGATGTCGAGAGCCTTTAAAAGTTATGAAACCGTACCAAGCGAAGAAGGGGAGTTTGGCATGCCGATATTCGGAGTTGGCGACACAACCATGATGATTACTCCGAGCACTATCTGCACGACTAACATTGCGAGGATCGATATGACGGTGAAGTTCAGACGCTTGGCTTCAGGAATCGCAAGCACTTTCGTAGGACCCTGAGCAAAAAGGTAAATTCCGTACGCTAAGAGAAATATACCAAGTATCGAAAGCACAGGGATGAGCTGGAATACTCCCGAGAGCCAAATGGGGGTGAGCGAATACATCGCCAGCTTAAATGCACTGGTAAGATCGGAAGAGCCTCCAAAGCGCGGAGAGATGTTCTGAATTACTAGGGCGCTGACATAGAGAGCTGCCAGCCCTACGCCATAGCTCACCACCTGTGCGATCAGGGTTCCAAAAAACGGCGCGTGCCAGGTGCCGACCATGGGGAGCGAAATTCCAATGATCGAAAGCCCAATTAACCCGCAAATTGCCGGAATGGCCGCGAGGAAAATGGCGTATTTAAGATAGAGGTCTTTTACGGTGGTGGGTTCAGCCGCGATCGTGTCCCAGCAGGTGTGAGGGTTCAGAAACACGAACTTTGCGCGATTTAGCGCGTTGGTGAGTTGCTTCATAAAGTCTCCTGACTGCGACGAGTTTGAAGGGGGAACTGAAGTGGTGCCACCTGAGCCGTACTGCCCTGAGATTGGAGGGGGTGTTGAACTAGTGGACTCAGTGGTTGAAGATTCCATCACGTACTCCGAATAAATACTGGCTTAAAAACAGCAGGCGACGATTCGAACAACCATCCCCAAAAACTCATTCGAGTTGAAGTGGCCGTTGCGAATACAGCGACGAGAGCGACCTTAGCGAATCTGCTGAAATTCTGGAAGCGTAGTGGGCCAGAGCCATTTTAATGGACCTAGGAGCCAGTATGGATTGAATCGGGGCGTTTCAATAGAGCGGGGCCGCGTAGGAACTCCGTTTCTGGAGTGGGGCCTCAGCGCACCAGGCGCAAGCTGAACGTGCCATCGGCCGCCTGCTTCGTTGCTTCGAAGGCGGTGTTGCAGTCGATTCGTGCGCGGACCACGTTGCACGGGGGGCGCGTTGTAATGGCATCTAAATACATAAGCGTTGAGGTGTTGCAGCTAGGTCCCCAGGCTTCTCCGACTTGAGGTGGAACGATATCGGGGTCAAGATCAAGAGGCGGTAAGCTTAGCGGGAATGTTCCTCCGCCGCCTCCGCAGTTGACCGCGCCTTGCAGGCCTTGGGTCATAGTGACATTCAAAACGTCATTAGTAGGTCGTGCGAGGCCAATGTCTGTGTCATATACGATCATCGAGACGAATCCAATGATGCGGTACTCATCTTCGGTATCAAGAGGTCCCTCATTTGCGCTGCATTCAGAAATTCTTCCCTCAACAATCTTTGCTATCAGAGGCACTTTGACTTTCCACGCGGTGTCTTGTGTTGGTCCCAAAGCAGGGGTTTCGCATACGGATCCTGGATTTGAAGAGTCACACTTCCAGCTAAATCGTCGCGATCCGCAAATGTTCTGGTCCTGAGGACGAAACGCTTGGCCACAGCGTTGATCCCAGCCAGAGTTGTCCGGCGCATCTTGGGAGCCTTGGGGATAGGGAAGCCAGTTTGGTTTTATTTTAGCTGGAACGTTTCCGACCATTTCATTTAAGCCGTCAGAGAATGAGGGCCACACGGAAGAGTCGGAGGACCCGGCAGTGTTGGTAATCAGATCCCATATGCGGCTTCCTATGTCGTCGGCAATCTCGGTGGGGATGTCGGCCGCTCCGACTACGTGTGAAAGCGGTATAAATCTCTGTCCGACCATCGCGCTGGTAAGTCCAGGATGGTCATCCTCGTTGTCGAGTGCGTCGAGCAAGTTGCTGGCGTCGAAAGAGTCGCTGCCGCCGGGGAAGCCAAGCACACCATAGTTATTGTCTGCCTCTGGGTAGCTAGGACTATCGTAGTGACACTTGTTCGTTTGAACTTCAGTATCTGACCAGACGTCGTACAGAAAATCGGGGACTGCTCCGGAGAACTTCTCTTCCCACTCAAGCGTGGTGAAAAGGCGGTCGCTTTGGCAAATGGTGTTGGGATCAAAGCTAGTCGCCCCGTCAAGCAGGGAACAAAGCGGAATTGCAAATGGGGGGACGAACTCCTCCGTCTTGCCAAACGTTACAGTTGATTCCGATGCAATGGTGACACCGCTCAACGAAAAGCCCCCGTCTCCCCAAGTGGGCGCGAAGACTGAGCCGATGCCTGATCCGGCTGAAAGCTCGAGACGAACATTAACCGCATTTGCTAATGATTTTTTGATAGGGGCCAAAGGCAAGAGGCCATTATCTTCGAGAGAGTCATCTTCGAGAGATTGAAAAGAGTCTCCACTCAGCCCTGCAGGGATATACCTGCCGCGCTCGATGGTAATAGTCGCTCGACCTTCTAAGTCCTCATACACGGGACCGTCGCCTTCTAATGCATTACCAAACCCGCCAAGCTCAGCTTCATGCGCCATGAGAATCGATTTGGCCACCACGATGGAGCGCTCCCAGCTATCTGGATCGTTCGGGTCTAAAATCAAAGTGGCCCCGTGAGCTGCGGCATCAGAAGCTGATTGGACGCGCGCCTTGATCAGGGGGACCTGCACCGTATTAAGTACAAAGTACGCAAGGAGCAGCAGAACGGGGAGGACTACGACGAGCCAGGTGAGAACGACACCGCGCTCTCCGCGATTTGGAGTAGTACGGTGGCGTGGGCAAGGCGCAGGAAAGTAAACACTGCTTCTAACCATTTGTTGTGGGGTCATAAATTTAGACTTCACAATCATCACCACCCTCGAATCCAGAAAATGCTCTATACTCAACCGCAAAGAATCCCATCAACTTACCTCGAACTTTGACTTTGATACCGCGTTTACCAAAGCCAGCGCCCTCTTCGGCATCTTCGGTTGAACTATTCTCAACTCCAATATTCTCGAAGTGCAAACGTTGACCTTCTAGAAGATCTGACAAGACCTGTTCGGCCTTGTCCTTTTTCGCGTCACAGCTACCAAGGGTGGCCACCGCGGCACGGCTTGCCGCTCGTACTCCGTCAGTGAAGAAGGCGTGCTGGGACAGTCCAAGCCCGAAGGTGATGGTAGTGATGAACGCGAGAAAGAGAAGCGGAACGACCAGCACTGCTTCAAGAAATGTCGCGCCGGCTTCTGAGCGTCTAGTGCTGATCACGGGGGTCCTCCTCCACAATCTGGTGTGCTTCCCGATTCGGTAGCAAATATGTTGGATGAGGAGACCTGAGTGGCGTTTCGCCACATGAAGAACCAGCGCGGCTGTTCATGTCCGACAGTAACGCGAATTCCAGGGAGCTCTATGAGGGATCCTCCTTCGTCCAATCCTGCATCGATGAGTTCGGCGGTTGCCTCGATACGGAAATCATCTGAAGAGAGTCCTGACTCTGAGAGAAATTTCTTGGATGCCTGCTTCGCGAGCACACACAGAAAGACGTTGGGACCATCGCTGTAGTTTTGTCCGTCGGTGATAGTGGCACCGGCCGCGGCGCGAGCACCTGCGCGAGCCGCCGAGACAATGACTGCATTCTCGCGAAGCACGAGGCCATAATCGATAATACCGCCAGCTATCAGTAGCAGCACCGGAACTGCGAGGACTGCTTCCATGAACACCGAGCCGCGCTCAGCATGCTGGGTCGATGCCAGGCGGAATCGAGAGCGAGTTTTGAAGATTTTTTTTGTCATCCTTTTCAAACCGAGCAGCGTACAAAGCACACCAAAAACCAAGTTGGATATACGTTTTGACGGCTGTTCCTCCTCATAAGTATAGGACGATTTCGTGAACTATGTTTCTTCGCTGGGCCTCAAAGACAGCATTACGTTGTAAGATCAAGGAGATACACTCATTCGACGTTTTGCTTTCACTCGCCCAGCTTGAGAAAATGGCGGGATATCAGCATCATTTACCAAGAGGTCAGCAGAAAAGTTGCCCCAGGGGACTGATGCTTACCGACCCTGTCCGAATAGGCGATCCAACATAATTGCGGCCGCGGCACGCACCGAGAGGTGGTTGTAGTCCCCAGGGCCACAGACTGGCTCAAGAAATACGTCAGCCTTTCCTACCAGTTCCGGTCGCATGCCCCAGCCAGTGCCGAGCATGAGGAGGTAGGGACGACTTGATTGCGAAAGTTCCTCACGGAACGAAGCAAAAGTCGCTCGGGGCTTTTGATCCGAGGTCGTTCGATGAGCCGATGTTGCGACCAACGTAGGAAGCTTGCCCGTTCTCAAATCGATTTCTGCGATCGCCTCATCAAGACTGGAAACTATGCGCGTTCTGGTGAGTGCTTCGCTGCGGTTGGGGTTATAGGTAAGCCCAAATCCATCTTCCCAATGAGAGCGTAAAGTGCGCGCGAGGCGTCTTAAAAGCGGGGAGGGGTGAGCAACAAAAAAAGAGTGAGCGCCGAACGTGCAAGAGCTGCGCGCGATGTCGTGAACATCAATCATGGTAAGCGAAGTGGTAACAATCTTACCCTGCTTATCGAGTTGATCGGCATGCAGCAGGATTACGCTAAGGTCTGGCGAGGAGGGCGAGGTGTTCGTGTTATTCGATGAGGGGGTATCCACCGCTGCGGGTCTCTCTTCAGTTGGGGGTTAGGCCTCGCGCTTAGACTTTTGAAGTGCTCGTGCGAGGTCCGGTCGACGAGCGAGAGTTCTCTCCAATGCCTTGGTTTTCCGCCAGTCTTCGATTTGTTTGTGATTGCCGGACAGGAGTGTTTCAGGTACGGCCAGATCTCTGAAAATGGGTGGACGGGTGAACTGTGGGCCTTCAAGTAGTTGGCCATGTGCGGCATCTGACTGGTAGGACTCGTTCATAGAAGAAGCCTCGTTGCCCAGTACTTCCGGACGCAAACGCAGCACCGCTTCGATAAGTACCATCGCGGGAACTTCTCCGCCCATCACCACGTAATCACCGATGGAAATCTCTTCATCCACGGCCAGATCAATGGCTCGCTGGTCGACGCCCTCATAGCGACCACACACCAGAGTCAGGGCCGGTTTAGCACTCAGTTCGAGTGCCTTAGATTGAGTGAATGGAGTTCCTGAGGCGCTGAGCAGAACTACGTGGGTTTCAGGAAAATGCAGGCGAGAAGCCTCAATGCTGCGCACTAGCACATCGGGCCGCATGACCATGCCAGCGCCACCACCATACGGGGAGTCATCTACTGAGAAATGTGGAGGTTCCGCAGATGCGCGAATATCGCGGACATTGACACTCAGAAGTGAGCGCTCAACCGCTTTCGCTACCAAGCTCGATGCGAGAAAGCTGTCGAAGAATTTCGGAAAAATCGAAAGAAGATCAATGGAGAGCTTATTTAGCTCGGCTGTTTTGGATATCATGCAGAGACACTCACGCAGAATTTCAGAGCACAGCGGGCCAGAGCACAGTAGGTCAGAACACAGTAGCTAAGTACACAGTGGGCACGACACAACCCCCACCTAATTAATGGCAGTCTTAGAGGGAGTCTATCACGAATCAATCAGGAAACTATTTTGCGGCTGCCGCACTGCGTTGCTTGCGCTTCTTTCTTGAAGCAACAATCTTGGCGCGCTGATGCTCTTCTCGCTTTTCAATCAAGCCGGGGAATGACTTCTGAATTAAGCGACGCACTACTTCGGTTGGCTGCGCACCTTCTGAAAGCCAGCGCTGTACGCGTGGCTCATTGAAGGTTACTACAGATGGCGCCACCATCGGATCATATGAACCGACGCGCTCGATAAATCGTCCATCTCGCTTAGTGCCATTCTCGGAAACCACTATTCTATAGAAGGGCTTACTCTTGGTTCCAAATCGTGCGAGCTTAATTTTAACTGCCACCTGACGCTTCTCCGCTTTTCAGAAATCTGTGTGTGAATTCACAACGAGGGGCGACTTTACCCATAAAACTCGTCTCGTTTCAACATTCTAGGCATGTTTTCCGTGAAATCTCTGAGGTAGCCTTGTGGCTAACTGTTTGAAAATACGAAGTAATGTAGCTCGGGTGAAGCAATATTGCCTCTGCCCTTGATCTTAGTTTGTATCTGGCTAGGATCCTCGGCAGCCACGTTGTGGTTTCAGGAAGGGATTCTGGGAATGTTCTTTGAAGAGGTCGGAGTATGATTAAGGTGCAGGTAGTAACGGTAGCGGTGCTTGTAGCTCTTGGATGCCTCTTCTCTGGTCCCTCTATGGCGCAGGCCGATGAATCTGAAGGCTTTGTTTGCGCAGCCGTGATGCCGTGTAATTCAGATGGCACCGTTCAAGCCCCTTTCGACACTGGCTTGTGCGCCCCGATGTATCGTTCTCAATGTCTATCGGCGCTTGCCAACAATCTTAATGAAAGCAGCAACAGCTGCCGCGAGTCTCTCGATGACGCCTCCAAGAGAGTGAAGCGCCTTCGTCGAAAAGTCCAAGCGCTTAGACGCCAGAGCTAATAGCCTACAAACTAGGAGTCTCACGTCTCGTAGCCCGAGAGCCCTGCGTTTAGGTCAGCGTACTTTTATCTGCTCAAAAACCTGCTCTATCGCTTTGCTGACTCTGTCTATCCCGCGAGTCTCCGCATCGGTGCCAAGAACCTCCGCGATTTCCTGAGCTTTACCACTGAGCAGAGGAAGGAGGCGATCTACTTCAAGCTTGGTGATTCGATTGTTGAAGTTGCCCGCTTTTCTTTCCTTTAGTGCGCGCAGCGCGCACTGAACGCAATATAATTCGAGCATGGAGGTTAGGTTGATTTTATCGTCCGCATTGATGAGGGCCGTTTTCGCATATGCCGTTACGAAATCAGCAACTCGAGTCGGTTCTCCAAAAGAAGAGGCCGCCGCATAGGCCGACGCAGTGGCAAGGGACTTGAGAAGCATGCTCTGAGGAAGGCATACGGGCAACGAGAGAGCGCCTACTCGCGTATTTAAGCGGGTAAGATCATCCATTGTGATTCTGTCTTCTGCAGCGCGTCTATGCTGACTGAAGTGCTCTTCCCAGGTTGTTGCAGCTTCATAAGCCCCACTGTTCTTAGAGACCGCGGAAGGTCTGGGAGGTAGAAGGGCCGTCTTCTCCAGTTCCGCCAGTTCAATGGGTCTTAGGAGGAAATGCTGACTCAGCATTTGTTCGAGAGCGGGCTCGTCTCTGCGAAGGGACCCCTTCGACTCGTTCGCAAAGCGCTCGGCGATCTGTTCGGCAAGATCGAAGCGCACTGCCGTTCCACCATCTGAATAAACTGCCTTTCGCCTGGGTTCCGAAGCGAGTTTTTTGAGTACGCGAAAGGCTCTGCCTACCCGAGCCATTTGTGAAGCGTCAATCGATTTCCACCCAGGATGATTTCTATCTAAGCCCATGCCCCTCATATCCGACAAAAGCGCAGGGACACCCGAAACCTCTAACGCGCGAAGTGCGGATTGTTCGGCTAGATCTTGCGTTTGCGTTACCACGCCAATGCCTGTTCCTGGCCGCTTCTTGAGTTCGCGTGCGCGCACTTCGAGAATAGTAGCGTAGTTTTCAAGAGCCCATCCCACGTGCTTTTGCCAGGTTTGAGTGTCGCTTACCCAATTTTTTGGGAGCTGAAAATCCGGCAGTCGAAGCTTTGCACCCCCTTCAAGATAATTTGACAACGCACTCAGAGTGGCCACCAACTCTCGATCGATCTCCAAGACGCCCTCTGAGAAATAGGGGTCTTTTTGGTTTCTTCGAAGAAGCTGCCATAGCGATCTCACAAATTCAGGGTTGTGCGGGTTGAGTGCGACTGATTTCGCTGCTGAGTCGAAAGCCTGAGCTCCCTCGTGGTTGTCGTCATAGGCAGAGCGATTGAGCGCGATCGACCAAAAGGCGAGTGCGAGAGTCGCTTTCCCTAACATGGGAAGTGAACTTGAGCTTGCTACTACTTGTTCAGCGGAAAGCGAATCGACGTCAGCTCTTTTGATTCTGGCCGCAGTGAGAATTTTGTCATGGAATTCGCGCACGCGAGCCCAGTCCGTCTGTCTGCGAGCGACCAGTAGTCCACGCGCGAACTTGATGAATTCGGACGAATGAGTCGTCGAATCCCGGGACAAGGGAACCCCGGTGCTTTGAGTTCTGAATCGTGAGGAGGGATCCGATCCAGGTCCTGAAATACCGCTCATACCGCCCGGTACCTTATGCATGATGCCGCGCTCTGCGGCTCAATGAGAAAAGCTTCGTGCGAAGCCTATCCTAAACTGCGGTCGCCTTTCTCGGTTTGAGCGAAAATTTTCTGAAAATTTCTGGCTGAGCAACTTCCCGGTATAAAACTTTGATCTTATTGATCTAACCGCGCGGCCCGATCTCACTTGCCCTTCCTGCTAGTTTTCGTTGGTGCGGGCGCAACGGACGACCGAGCTCTGCATCTCAACCGTGCAGGTTTTGAGCAATCTTGAGTCATCCGTAGGGTGTTGGGCTTAGGGCTTAAGAAGGTCGTTGTATTGGCCTTCGAAAACCTAGACCTCATCGAAGCGGTCTTAAGAGGGCGCATGTTTTGTCCTTGCTAGACAATTCCGTGTATGGCCCAGGCTCACCCGAGTCTGGGCCTTTTCGACTGGACTATGGTGATGCCCGCCTTTCTAGTGCCGCTCGGCGACTCCAATTGAAATTTGATGTCCTTGTTTCTATGCTGCGCGTTCAGTAGAACTTGTGAGTCAGACAGTTAGAGGCTGAACATCGCGGTTGCTGTTCAGCCAGCATACTCATGAGTGACCGTTCAGGCGCGTAGCTCAGCTGGTTAGAGCGCATGCTTCACACGCATGAGGTCGGTGGTTCGATCCCACTCGCGCCTACCACGTAAATTCTTATATGGAAGCGGGGGCTGAGGCTATGCCCCCCAAGGAGCTCATTGAGAGGTCGCTTCCGCATTAGGTTTTTGGATATCCAGCGCATCGCATAGTTCAATTCCTCACTCTTTTCCGAAAATTCCCAACTTTCTTTGCGCCTTCACGATTGAGGCACGACAGGTCGCGATCCTCTGAAAAGCGAGCGCCGAAAGAGAGGAAACCTAACCTCTGAACGGACCCTGCAGCTAATTTCAACGATACAGGAGCACCTTTACGACCGTGCAAAATCAATTTATCGAACAGTGAATCGAGTGCTCTAAGGCGGTCTAAATCCCGTTCGCTCGACTGATTCGCTCGCTTCTCGCGCTGCAAGCCATCGAACCGCAGAAGCGCTGCGTAGACCCGCATCGCAGCGTCTCGGCACTCGCTTGGTTGCTGCGTTTCAATAGCGGCGATCTGCATACAAACGCACCTAAAAGGAGTAAGTAGCGTGAGGTGCAGCTCTGCGCCGTGGGAGGGATTTCATGGACACAACTAAATTCGACCTGGTGGTGATTGGGGGAGGACCGGCAGGACTCTCGGGAGCGTTAGCCGCAGGTGCCTTTGGTAAAAAAGTCGCTCTGATTGAACAAGAGCAGTTAGTCGGCGGCGCTGGTATTAATACTGGAACTCTTCCCAGCAAGACACTGCGCGAGAGCGCGCTCATGATCTCGGGCGCTCGCGCGAGAAAACTCTTGGGCATCCAAGTGGCTCTCAAACCTAAAGCGAAACTAGCCGAGTTCACCCATCACGCTGGCCAAGTGAGTGCCGCGGAGCGTGCGCGCATGGAACTGCGGATAAAAGAGACCAAGGTTACGCGATTTTGTGGTCGCGGAACTTTTAAGGATGCTCATACTATTTCTATCTCTGAATCCGCGGGGAAGGTCTCCACCGTAAGCGGTGATGTCATCCTTATAGCCACGGGTTCTTCCCCCGTTCGTCCGCCGGAATTCCCCTTTGAACATCCGCACGTGCATGACTCAGATGAAATTCTTAAGATTTCAGAACTGCCAACGTCACTAGCCGTCGTTGGCGCAGGCGTGATCGGTGCAGAATATGCAAGTACTTTTGCCGCATTGGGAGTTGAAGTTCATCTCATTGATGGGCGGGACACGTTATTGCCGTTTCTAGACACTGATGTTTCTCAAGCAATTTCCAAGGGCATGCAATCTCTTGGAGTGCGCTTTCATTGGCGGGAGCGCGTCGAAAAGTGCGAAGGACTAGATTCCCACACAGTGTTGACTCTCACCTCAGGGCAGAAGGTCAAGGCCGCTGACATCTTGGTGGCCGCAGGACGCTCCAGCAATACTGAGCATCTCAATCTTGCTGCTGCCGGGCTTGTTGCGGGAAAACGCGGATTGTTGAGTGTTGATTCCTCATATCGCACAAATGTTGCCCATATTTATGCGGTAGGTGACGTCATAGGATTTCCGGCACTTGCCGCTACCGGCATGGAGCAGGCCAGAGTCGCGGCTTGCCACGCCTTTCAATTACTTAATAAGGAGACCTCATCTATTCTTCCCACCGGGATTTATACCATCCCGGAGGCGAGCATGGCGGGACAGACAGAAGCTGCGCTGAGGGAAGCAAAAGTTGATTTTATCGTGGGACTAGCGCCCTACGCCAACAATCCCCGCGGTCGAATTATTGGTGACGATGGCGGCTTTTTAAAGCTCGTGTTCAATCGCAGCGATATGAAGTTGCTGGGTGTCCATGCCGTTGGAGAACAGGCGACCGAGCTCGTGCATATCGGTCTGATCGCGCTTCATTGTGGGGGAGACGCTCAGTTATTTAGCAGGGTCTGCTTCAATTATCCGACCTTGGGTGAGTTGTATAAATATGCGGCGTACGATGCCATGCTGCAAAAACACGCCCTTGAGAGCGCCGAGCAGCGGAACTAAGGTCGCCGCGTACTAAAAAACGCAGGGGAAAAATTACTCAGGACTGGTACATAGATCGGGGGGACGTCACGGGCTTGCAATGAAGCGAGATTAGATCCGATTGTTAGTGCCATGTCCTTGGCGTTTTAAATGAGATAGTCCTAACCTTAGTCTACAGAAGGAGATTCGGAGCGGTGAGCCCGGCCCTTAAGTATTCCCCTCTATCATCAAAGCACTTGCTTCACTGGAGTTGGCGCGGTCCTGGTCTGGTAAATTCTCTGAGAGAAAGTAGGCCAATCAACGCAGTTGCTAGGAAGTATTGGGAGGCGCATCTCGCTGAGGGTGATGATTCTTTTGGTTTGCATTTGAGCGGAGCAGGAGAGGTGAAGCAGGAGGGGCGCTTGGCTGGATGAGAGGGTTGAGTGTTAGAGAGCCGTGCTAAGATGTGTGACAAGACTTTGCGAACCGATAATTCAGAGTGTGGGGCGAGCCTCGTAGAAGCTCTCCTGCTCAATTTTTTTATTCTTCTTTTTGCCCTGAGCGCAGTTCCTCTGCTTACAGGCTATATCACTCAGTCTTTGCTTTCAGTTGAAATGGCGTTCTCCGCTGGTGGAACAACCAGAACAGGAGGCACCGATTTTTGCGCCGATAATCCTCGCCATGCTAACTGTCTTTCTTCGAATGCTATCCCCGCCGGCCCGCCCTAAGGTTCAATGTTTTAGATCGTCACGGGTGGTCGTGAGAGAGAAGGTGCAAAGCGTAACCGTTGCGCCCGCTTTTCGCTTTGGATCAGGGCTGATATCTTTGTCGTGAAGGCTCAGAAAGTGCCTGGTTCGCTGATGGATCTCAGTACCCAGATCGATCAGCCACTGTCTTACGACTGGTAAGCTATCTTCGTAGATGTTGTCATACTCTGTTCTTGCATGCAGATTGGGCCTATCGCCTCGGCAAAACAGATTCTCAAAGGTTGCGTCACCAATAGTTTCTACGTCGCTCGCAAGTTGAGAGAAGCCTTCTATATCCCCAAGAAGATGTAGTTCTGCCTGCCCAATTAGTTTTAGTGTGCCGTGTTGCTCTTCGACGATGCCAAGTCTCAGTAGTGCTTCACGTATAGCTCTTGGACTTACATCGGTGCTCAGTGAGCTTACGAGGTCAGCAAATTCGCTCGAGTTACCTTCGAAAGAGAGTGAACGAGGCTTCCCTTCACGGTCACAGAACTTCGTGGATTGTTCCCAGGTGCCAATAATCTTCATGAGCAGGTTGCTGGGTTCCTCCGGGTTAGACGGGGGCTCTCGTTTGAGTAACCTGTTGACCTCCCTGCGATGTAGCCCTGTGGTGATTGAGATCTGAGTCACCGTCGCAGAAACACTAGGGTCCATTTGTCTGCAAGTCTCTTGGACATACAGCTGTTTAACGAGCTCAATGAACTCTTGAATAGGTAAAGCACGACGAACAGCAAAGCGAATCGCTGGCCCTAGTATTCGCTTAAAGGAAGTATGAGATTTCATATAAGTGTAAGTTACCCATTATAATATTTAGCATCGGAGTAGATTTGCCATAGGTAAAGATATGTGATTTAACTAGTAGTAATTACTAACTATTTAGTTTTGGTAATATTCTCGGAAGCACTTCCTTCTAGTCAGCGGATGTAGAGTGGTAGGTGTAAAATACACCTAACTAAGAGTGCGGTGTTTTAGGAAGGTCGCGCCCGCCTTGTTCTGGTGGGCTGGAATCGGGCTGAGGTGACGGATTGGGTCAGTTTGGTGCTGATGCATTCATGATTGTTGCCAGCGCTTGGCGAGCTTTTATCTGGAACTAATGAGGCTGGTTGGCAGACACCGCTCAATCGGTTGAGGCAGAGAATTTGTATGTTGTTGCTCACAAAGAAAAATAAGGCGCAATTATGAAAAAGAGATTGTCACTTGGCAGAACTATTGTTTCGATTGGGGCGTTGCTTCTCTTTCTTGCGACTGTGCCAGGGGTATCGCATAGCCAGCAGAAAAACCGCAGTAATAAAAACCTCACAGTCCTGAAGAGAAATTTCGGAAATTTGAAGTACATTATTCTTCCAGCAGAAGGACGGGGCGGCTCTGCGGTGGCACAGTATAATGTCCCATTAGATTACGCTTCGCCCAGGCTTCCCGCTGCTTGTTTAAGCAAGGTGAATCTCAAGCGGAAGCGCATGCGCAAAATGCCGATGTATGAGAATCTTGCATTGAGCACGGAGCTTCCTCCTCGGCTGCTTGTCCAAGATCCGAATAATAGGGCCTGGACTGAAGGAGAAGAGCTCTTTGACCCAGGATTTTGTCGCAAGATTCGGCTTAGAATTGGGAAAAAAAAGGTAAGTAGTGAAAGCTACTTCTTCCCAAATCAGCGTAAGCAGCTCGTTCAGCAATTCTGCAGCACTGATTCGGATGGAAGCAAGCATTGCCAAGTTCCCAAGACTGAGCTCACGCTTAACTATGATTCTTCGACAGAGAACAGCTCGATTCTAGTTGGGGAGAGGCATAGGCAAGTTCTTAAGCTAAGACGGATGAGAGTAGGCGGCATCAATGTGGTTCGTGCACAGGTGAGCGTGGCCTACAGTTGGCCCGAGACCTCTCCGTTATCTTCTCGCAACGCTGCTGCTTCTTACTGTGGTGTCGCGTGTAGTAGTCCAAAGGCATGTGAGAACCAGATAGCAAAGCTCGGTGAGGAGGGCTTAAGAGAGCTGTGTCAAGATGCTCCACCGGACTCTGGTTCGAGCTGCCCTTCGGGGTTCGCCGTGCCGAGTCTTAGCAGCCCGCAGCAATGCGCAATTTTTCGAGACTACTCGATAGCAAACTTTGAGCCCGATCCGATTCTCTCACCATACGCCGCGCTTGTTCGTGACCATCTCGACCCAAGAACTTGCTGCTTTAACGTCGCATCATGCCAAACGTTTTATGAGCCAGTATTTGCGTGTGATAGTGCGGTTAGTGAGTGTGTGGTTGGCAGATCTCTTACTGCGGCGCTACTCGCAAGTCTCGTTCCGGCCTGTCAGGGGTACGCCCCTCCGGTGCTCTGAAGCTAGGAGTCTGTGACGCAGGCGCAGACGACGACGTCCGGCCCCCCCAAGCCTACTCGAAATAATTGGCAGTACAGGCATTTGTGAGCGAAGGCGGAATCTAATCGACAGGGCTGTGTCACAGATTCGTAGTCAGAGAATGAGAGGGGCTCTATTTCTCGTCTTCCGGTGGCAGTATTCCTGCATCAACGGCCATCTTCACTGCGCTCGTCACTAGCGCCTTCTTTGAGGCGGGAAGTGCTCCTTCAGTAAAAAGTTTGTCAGCCTCTTCGGAGATCATCTTCATCAAGGCTTCTCGTTCGCCGGGAGTCATGAGGTGAGTGGCTCGACGCTTGTTGACGGATCCAGCCTGTCCGACACCTGAAACGCCAGTGGTAGCCTCAACGCCTTTAACGTCACCGATCGACTCAGTCTTATGCACCTCTTTAAGCTGCTTGGTTCCAGAAACTCCACCAATCTTCTTGTCGCCGTTGTTTGTCATAAGCCCCTTCCTTTCGCCGCCTGTGCGCCGCCTGATTGCTGGCCAGAAACATGCTGCCCCACAAGTTCAGAGAAATTCCCTAGCAGCTTATCTTTTTTGATTTTCACCGATGTGGTCCGTAAGCCAGGCCGAATCTTTGGCGTGGGCGCAGGCTTGCCGCTTTGAATGCCCTTCATCAGATAGCTTAAGAGCACCTTGTGCTCTCGGATCACGTTTAGTTCATCAATGCCCCATTCTGAGGCCACGGTACGCATCGACTCGCCTTCCCAATACACGCGCCACATCAATATTTGATGCACAGGTTCTAGGGTGGCCATCAATTCTACGAGACGCTTGTAATCTAGCAGAGTGTCTGGTTGCTCGATGGAGCTTTGTTTCGCAGCGATGATGCTGGCACCAACCAACAATTGACGAATCGCACCACGTACTTCACCACCGTCTGAACCCTCTTCGACGAGCGGAAGTTCTCCACTGCGAAGTTCAGGGAAGACATTAAACAACTCGCTAGACAGCTCGCGTGCGCGTTGTTCTTCCGAAGTGGGATTCTGAGCTCCGCGTCTCCATCCACGAGATTTTCTCGCCGCATCGGTCGAGGCTTCGTGAATTCGTTTCCTGGCATAGCCACGAAACGGAATTCCGCGCGAAGGATCAAATCGACGCGCGCAAAACAGAAGTGCTTCCATTGCTGCGCCATCGAGCCCATCTAGGCGCCAGTCCATATTCCAGGCCCGCGCAACGGAGCGGGCGATGCTTTCGGCCCAGCCCTGGTGCTCTAAAGCGAGCTGATCTGCTTCCTCAACCGGTAAAACGTTCGCCATGAGTGCCTTTTCTCCCCGCCTCGCTACGAGTATCCCCTACAGACTAGCTATTTTTCCTCTGCAGAACCAGCCACTTACAAAATTGCTGAAGCAGCCGTACGGACCTTGCGGATAGGTCTTTAGAAGATCACTTCGGCACCTCTGAAGGTCTGCTGAAGTACTTCGAAACTCGCTGAATTTAAAAAGGATTTCCCACTGTTTGTAGTGTGTTGGTGATGCTCATGAATGCGATGCCTGCTCTAAAAATTTCTAATAATGATCTTCCTCAGTTTGGGGAGTCGGTGCGTAGCCGTAAGGCTGGTGCCAGCGCCAAGGTCATAACGATTAAGCAGCCTAAGAGAGCGCGTACACTCTCTCCCGCCAAGCGTGAAGCGCTGGTGCTTGAGTACCGCCCAAAGGCTCGAAAGCTCGCCCGTAGCATTCTTCGAAAGTGGCACGCGCGATTAGATCTTGAAGAAGTAGATAGTGTTGTTGATCTGTCCCTTTGCGAAGCGGTGCAACGCTTCAATCCGAACAAAGGCGCTTCTTTCATGACGTTCTTTTTCTATCATTTGCGGGGGAATCTAATTCGTGCGGTAAGTGCCGCAGCGAATGCAAACAGTGTGCCGCTTCCTGAGGCTGACCTCGGGGACCGCGCACACCACAATGACGAGAGAGTAGGCGCATCACGCGGCGGTAACGCGATTGAAATCGCCGCAGCGTTGTGCGGGCACGAGGCACCAATGCCTGATGAAGTGCTGCAAAGAAAACAGATCGCGGCGCTAAGCGCGCGGGCGTGTGAGAAGCTCGATTCCCTCGAGCGAGAAGTCATCGCCCGTGTGTTTGGTGATGAAGAGCAACTGATGGATGTCGCGCAAACTCTAGGCTACAGCCGCTGTCACATTTCCCGTGTGAAACGTAAGGCGTTGGAGACTCTCCACCGAGAGCTACGAGCCGGCGCGGGAGCTGAGGATATTACTGAAGAGTATAGCGATTGCCCTGCCATGGAGGACGAAGTCGAGGAAGTTCGTCGGCCTACCGGTAGTCGCTCAGTGCAGCGTCGTCGTCCCCGTGCAGGAAGGCAGCAGTCGCTTACCGCAGGACGAATCGCGATTCTTGAGGCCTCAGCGCCGAGCCTTTAATTCCAAGTTTTCAGCTGCTTTGCCACTGCAGGTTGGGGTGACCACTGCAGGAGGCGAGCGCATGCCCTAAGAAGCGAGGATTAGGGGCTTCCCCTTTACTTTACTTTACTTGTACCTTCTCCTATATCGTTAGCCTGTTGTGGGCGTAACTTCTTCGCGAGGTAGCGCCTTCTAGCAGGTCCAGTTAGCCTCGAGCTTCTTGGGGCCGGGAGTTGTAGGGCGTTTTTTGTACAAGTTATGACTGGTTTTGAGTTCATTGCTTTTTTTGTAGCTGGCCTGATGGTACTGAGTATCGTCTTTGGTGGCTGGTCTTAAGCTTTCACTTGGTAGCATCCACTGGGGTGATGCCTCCTCATGGGTTGTTGCATTCTCCTGCCGTTTTTTTTCTTCTTGGCTTTTTCTCTTCTTGGCCCGATTTCTTCTTCATTCGATGCTTAGGCAGGCCTCAGCTTATCGGTCCTGGTTACCTCTACGACACTCGTCCATGACGAAAACCCGTTTCCTGTGCTAAAGCATGAACCGCGGGGTAGCGAGCCATGGGGGCGAGCGCTTGCGACGATAGTCTGGACCTCTTAGCGGGGTTGAAAACTTCTTTCATAACCCTGCTAGTGTGCTGAGTCAGAAGTTCATTTAAGTATTTTTCTCGCTGTTCTCGCTGAGCTCATTGTGTAATTCCTTAAATATATTCACAAAGAGAGCAGCGAGCACGGCGAGAATTATTCATCGAACTATTAACTCAGGGCACTAGCCCCAATATTTCATGAAGCTCGCTTCGCTCGCCATGAAATAAGGTCGAAAACCGTCAATCCATGCCGGTTTTCTCCGTTAAGACATTTTGTTGGGGACCCCGACGCTCCCCTACAAAACGTCTTAACCAAATCCGTCGCCAAGGCTCCGGATTTGTAAGTGCATCCATGCACTTACTAGCCTGCACATTTCATTTTCATGAAATATGCAGGCTAGGCAGAACGGGATGTCCGACCGCGGACTGGAGCATGGCCTACTGGTGCAATGTGGAAGTACGCGAAGCGACGCGGATTCCGCGTCGCTCGTCGTGTGAAAGAGGCTTGGGGCGGGTGAAAAAGTGCCAAGCAGGGCACTCTTCACAAGCCTGTTAGTGGAGTGGGTGTCTGAGTGGGGAGCGTGGAAGTCGAGTCGAACCAGTCGCCAACGCGTGAATTCTTGGCCCTTGCTCTGATTCTCCTTGCGCTGTTCTTAACGCTAAGCACAGTCGCGCCGATTGGCACCTCTTCAGAAGCGCGTGAAGCGCATGTTGTTCAGAATATAGTGAGCGAAGGGCAGTGGATTCTCCCTACGCGAAATGGACTTCTCCCGTCGAAGCCTCCATTGCATCACTGGATTGGTGCCTCAATTGCACTCTTTACCGGACTTGGCGCAAGTGAATTTGTCGCTCGAATCCCTTCCGCTGTCTCGGCGGCATTGGTGCTTTGGCTGACTGCTTTGCTTGGCTCCATGCTGGCGGGTTCTAGTGAGAATGTTCTGAGGCAGATTCAGAAGCAGCGCTCGGTAGGGCTCTTCGCCATGCTCATTCTCGGTACCACCTATGGGTTTACCTACATGGCGACCGACACGCGCGTGGACATGTTGTGTACCGTTTTCATTGTCGCCGCCTTTTTCGTGGTGGCCAGACGTCTGAGTGGTTGGGTAAGTCGGCCAAGGCCACTGTCTGTGGTCATTCGGCAGGAAGATCTCTTTTGGTTTTTCTTCTGGTGTGGGCTTGGCGTTCTCGCCAAAGGGCCGCTTGCTTTGGTGCTTCCCGTGCTGATGGTAAGTGCTCTGTGCCTGTCGTGTGCGGGTTTTGTGGAGACGTTTAAACTTTGGGCGCGCCCTGCCTGGGGCTGGATAGTATTCTTATGTTTGGCGGTGCCCTGGTATGTGGCCGGCGCCATGGTGGCCTCTGCGGGGGGAGCAGACGACCTGCTTGGTCGCCAGTTGATCTTTGAAAACCTGGACCGATTCATCGGCGGAGAGGCGGTGAACTCTCAGGCTCCGTGGTTTTACTTTGGCTCCTTCGCCCGCGTGGCAGCTCCTTGGTCGATACTCTTCGTGTTCGTACTTCTTAGTGGTGCGCCGAAATCTGTGATGAACATCGGAGCGCCCGACAGCAGTGGGCAGCGGCTGAGAAAGCTACGTAGCGGATTCATGTGGGCATTTGTCTTCGGCTTTGCGTTTTTCTCCATGGCCTCTGGCAAGCGGCATTCTTATCTCTTACCAATCTTTCCGATCTTAAGCGTGTATCTTGCGGTGAGGCTTTACGATTGGTTCAGTGCGCGTAGTGACGTGACGCGCGCGAGAATTCGAAAGCTGCAAGGCATTGTGCTTTTAGTGTTTGCCGTCATTTTGGCGTTGATGCTTGGACTGTTGGCGAGCGTGTGGCTGATAGATCCAAATGCTCAGCTTGTGCTTCCTTCGGATGCTAAAGTTGCGCAGCGCCTGATGTTGGCGCGAGTGGTGCTAAAGGATTCAAGTTTATTCTTCTGCTCAAGCGCACTTGCAGGACTTAGCATGGTGGTGCTGCAGTTAATCGGAAGGGAGCGAAAACATCAGTTCGCCATTTTTGTGACGACCACGATTGCGGTGATGGCGTTCATCATCACTTTCGGAAATACGCTGAAGAACACCCTCAAAAGCTTTCCTGAACTAGCTGCTCAGGTGCGAGCGGTAGCCGGTGAGGGGCGAGTGGTAGTGGTGCGAAGTAAGGCCGATGAATTTTTTGACCCGGTCTTGTTTTATCTCGGTCGGCGCGTGGAAATTCAGCCTCCCGACCTTTCGCCTGAGCGCTGCGATCCGGAAGTAACGATACTGGCTCGTACAGAATATTTTGAAGATTTTATGCGCCAAGGTCCGGCGAGCAGGCGACTTCGGGTGATGCGCAACTTGCGCACGCGTGTGGACGAACTGCTTGAACGTCCCGGTCCTGGAATCGTGGCGTTCCGCTGTGAGAATACAAGGGAGCAATCAGATGAGAGTCCTGTTCGCATCGAGCAATCGCGGGAAGTTGTTGGAGCTTAAAGTCGCACTCGAGCCTTACCACATTGAGATACTTGGACCTGAGGAGGTGCTTGGGGCTGGGCAAGCTTTGCCTGAGGTTGATGAAGACTCCCCTGATTACGAGGGTAACGCATTAAAGAAGGCGCGCTCTGCAGCGCGGCACTGCGCTGCGCGAGGCATTAAAGTAAGCGTGCTTGCGGACGACAGTGGCTTAGAGGTCGATGCGCTTGGGGGCGCGCCAGGAGTTCTCTCGGCCCGATTTGGCGGTGTGAACGCTTCGGCGGCAGACAATCGCGCTGCGCTGCGGAGCGCGCTGTCACCCAAGCAAGTCAGCGCGGCCTCAGTGCGCTTTCCGGCCAGATTCGTGTGTTTGTTGGTGCTCATTCAGTCTCATGGCAGTGAAATCATCGTGCGGGGACTGCTTGAAGGAGCTATCCATCTCGAAGATCGTGGCTCGGGAGGTTTCGGATATGACCCTATGTTTGAAGTTGGGAATACGGGGAAAACACTAGCTGAGCTTAAACAACACGGGATTGAGCCACAAACGCATCGTACTATTGCAGCCGCCCTGCTCGTCGAGAAGCTAGGCCTGGCGAGCGCCGCGGCGGTTTAAACGTCCATGCCAAGCTGACGGCGCGCTTCGTACAGAGCAACTGCTACCGCATTACTTAGATTTAAGCTGCGTACCTCGGGGCAGGGCATCGGGATCTTGAGCCACTGTTCTTGGGGGAACTTGGCAAGAAACTCAGAGCCGAGACCCAGGGTTTCGCTCCCAAAGACGAGCGCATCATCAGGGCTAAAGACGACCTGATGGTACAGGCGTGTAGCGAACTTTGTGAATAGCCATATACGTCCGGGCTTGGCTGCATTCTGGTAGTCGCCCCATGACTCATGACGATGCAAGGGAACGTAGGGCCAATAATCGAGTCCCGCGCGACGCACCGCTTTTTCTGAAATATCAAATCCGAGCGGCCCCACTAAATGCAAAGGGGTTTGGGTAGCAGCGCAGGTTCTACCGATAGACCCGGTGTTTTGAGGGATTTGAGGTTTTACTAGGACTACCTGCATAGCTCGGACTCTATCTCGAAATCCTTAAGGCGTCTTGTTTTCGCATTCCTAAGCGTATCGGTTCACCTCAGTGAGGTGTCCTCGCCTCGCCGTCAAGGGGGCAGCTCGCTTGTCCCGACCAACTTTTTCAGGGCGAAGGAGCTCAGGCACCGTGTATCCAACAGATTTCTCCCGGATGCGGCTTGATCGTAAGAAACGGCTGGACGACACTCCAATGGTCCCGCGGCGATAGACAGCCGCGGATAGTGGTAAAGCATGCGTAGGTGCGGTTAGGGAGACTTGTAGTGACGAGAGATGAACATTTGAATGCGACGCTCGTTCG
The DNA here is from genome assembly GCA_041739995.1 of Bdellovibrionota bacterium. Taxonomy (GTDB): domain Bacteria; phylum Bdellovibrionota_C; class UBA2361; order UBA2361; family JBGSMV01; genus JBGSMV01. The sequence goes on along the minus strand of JBGSMV010000040.1, from coordinate 130,958 downwards.
GCGAGAGGAGGTGACGCCGGAACTCGCACGCTTTTTTGTGCGCCCCGATCGACCTGCTGAAAGTTTTCATCCTGGTCAATATGTTGCCCTTGGGCTACCTGGCAGCGCGCCACGCTGGGATCAGTACCCTGATGAGGAAGTGCCTCAGGCACCAGAAAAGTTAGTGAAGAGAGCCTATTCGATTGGCTCATCGCCGCAGAATCCTGAAGAGCTCGAGTTTTATGTGGCGCTTTTACCACAGGGAGCCCTTACGGCGCGGCTCGCTGCGTTGAAAAACGGTGACCGACTATTCATCGCGCCAAAGATTACAGGCACGTTTACACTGGACGGAGTTCCGCCTAGCGCCTCCCTTATTTTAATTTCGACAGGGACCGGGCTGGCCCCCTACATGTCGATGCTTCGCACGCCGAGCACCTGGCAGGAGGGAAGGGCGATTACAGTCATACACGGAGTCCGCTACCCACAAGATCTTGCTTACCGTGACGAGCTTGAGAAATTTTCGCAGTGTCCGGGATTTAAGTATCTCGCAATTGCGAGTCGTGCTGGTGCCGACTGGGGAGGTCCGCGTGGGCACGTTCAGACTTTTTTTAAGCACGGCGGAGAAGTAGAATTGGATGCCCAGCGCGATCATGTGTTTTTGTGTGGGAATCCTGCAATGATTGATGATATGGAGCGTCTTTTGCTCGCTTCTGGATTCACCGTGCACTCCAAGAAAAATCCTGGTAATCTGCATTTAGAGAAGTATTGGTGAGCTCGGTGGACAGATAGAGAAGGTTGCAGTGCGATGTCCTAAGTACTGAACGCAATGCCGACGGCATAAAATATTGGGCGAGTATTCTCGTGTGCACGTATGTTTGATTCAATTGTTTCTAGTATACGCAAGCGATCGAGGGGGGACTACGAAGAGGTAGTTTTCGCCGCGATCACGGACGTACGTATTTGGGTGCAAGAACATGCAGAGCGCGCTGCTTTAGTTTTTCTCGCCGTTGGATTTCTCGTCCCCTTCTTTTATAAATTGATACTTTTTCTTGGCGCTGTCGTGGTGCTGGGCGGCTTCATAGTATGGACCGTCGCGTTGCCGGGTTCAGGAACAACTACCGAAAAGAACGACTGAGGGGAGGGGAGCGCCCGCAGGTTTTTTAGACCTGAACGACCATTCTCAAAAGCGAGTAGTCTCTCGTGCAAATATCTGAAATTCGGCATCTTATTCATAAGTAGGGCGCTATTGAGGGACTTCCCGGTGGTTCAGGAGAGCGGCTGGGGATTTAGTCGGGGAGGTAAGCTGCCGATACTCTTGATGTAGACGCTCTGAGGAGTATTTCTCTGAAAGGGTCGGCTCTTGGAGTGTGGCGGCTTTGCTTAACCAATACCCTTTGAATTTGAACGAGGGAGCGGGCCGAGTATCCGTTCACGGGTCTAAAAGTTGTTTGGATGATCGAGAGGTGCGACGGCAAGATTTTTCGGTTTTCGGGAGTTCTTACGGTCGACCCCCTAACGGGGCCGTCGATTTTTGTGAGCGGATAGTATTTTGACCTCGGGTTTGCTGGCGCAAACCCACCCCTGAGGAGTGGAGCTACTTTTGTGGAATGAGCGGCGTAAAAGAGTCGACGTGAACATTTGCCGGGAGGAGAATGAACACCCATTTTCTTGAACTTGCAGAAGATTTAGAGCTGGCCGGTCTAATATGGCAGCCAGAAATCGGAGATGAGATCGCGCGCCGCCGCGAGCGCGATCGAATACAGATACTTGTTGATTCAGACGGAATGAGCCCTGACGAACTTCGTTCGACCTACCTTTGGCTCCCCACTGTTGAACAGATGGTGCTTCAATTTGAAGTGCGACAGACAGTGCTGAAGCACGCCGGTCTGGAGCTCGATGAGCAGAACTTTTTCTATCGTACCGTGTTGGTTGCTCCGAGCGGAGCGATTGAATCTAAAGCAACTTCCCTGCGACTTTCAATGGGCTTCGCGTTGCGAAATCTTTTGCTCGATGTTTGTCCTGAGGCGGTGAACTAAGCTTACCCTGACGCTCATTCTTGGCGCTCCCGTTTTGCGCGAGGAGCGGGTTGCTATGGAACCATTGAAGAACTAAAACTTAGTGTTCCCATCGAGGAATCTCTCAGAGGCTCCTTAGTCGGGGGATACGGTCGGTGCAGCAGCAGTAGTCGTCGATTCCTCATCAGATTTCGACCCATTCCCTGCGTCAGAGGAAACCTCCTGCTCGGCTTTTCGAAAGCGGAACCATATGAACACTGCGATTAGCACTATGCTGACCAATGCGACGATGTCTTTGGTCTTATGAACTCCGTCGAGAAATGAATTGAGGTTCTCGGCGGCGATATAGCCGAGGCCAATCATGATCGGCAAGCTCAAGAGGGCGGCGAGCGCATCGGCGGCAATGAAGCGGTAGGCGCTCATGCGTACGGCACCGCAGGTGAGAAAAGTCGCGGTGCGTAAGTAGAATAAGTGCCGGGCTATCAAAATCATCAGTAGGCTGCGTTTTTCTAAGTTCAGGCGTACTCGTCGAATCTTCGACGGGGGAAATCGTTTCCGGAACCAGCGCTTTTGAAATAGCGCTGGCCCGACTGCTCGTCCAATCATGAAAATTATGATGTCGCCGAGTAACACACCCGCGTAGCAAACGGGTACCACTAGCTCGAGTGTTACTTTGTCTAGATGAACCAATACTCCCGCGAGAATGAGCGGAAGGTCCTCGGGGATGGGCAGACCAATCGCCCCACCGAGCAACATCAGAAACAATGCGACGTATAAGAACAGTCCGTCTTGTAAGAGCAGCCAATCGGCCATAATGGCATCTGTCGCCCGGGGAGGGCACCTATGTTTCTAGCGCCTAGGACCCCTTGCCGCAGACCAGGTCAATGCCAAACATTAACTGCTGTCGGGTAAAAGGCTTGGTGATGTAGTAATCGGCGCCCACGTTGTATCCGCCCAGAATGTCCTCGGCTTTGTCTTCGCCAGTAAGCATGAGCACCGGGGTGGATTGAGTTTTCGGTTGCAAGCGAAGACGCGTGAGGAGGTCTAGCCCATTCATCCCGGGCATTACCACATCAAGGACGAAAAATTTAAAGTTGAGTGGAGTTGGCTCGGCCTCCAGAAGTTGAAGTGCTTGCTCTCCATCCTCGGCAGCGATTACCTCGTATTTTAGGTCTTCAAGGATTGCCCGCACTAGATTTCGTACCGCGGGGTCATCGTCAACGATTAGGACGCGATTACTCATGATGAACTTCCTACAATAGCAGCGCCGAGTACCTAAATGCTGCGCCTGATCTTTCTAAGGCTGCCAGAGAGATCCCCCTGTTTCGATTTCCAGCCTTCTTCGGTCAGCGCTATTCATGCCGCGCTTACGGTTATGAGGCAAGCATAACCCTTCTGGTTGAGGCGCTCCAGAGCTTCTCCTGCAGTATTATTCAGCAAAGAACGGGCACGAAGTCGCGGTTGCAGGATCAAACTGAGTGAATTGAGTGCCGAGTCATTAAGTGAGCACAGCGAGAAAGATACTCCAATGAACCTATAACTGAGGAAGCTAGGCATGTAATGAAATAGAGCGATCCAGAAGCTCGGCAAGAATGCCTATTGAAGCTTGTTCCTTAGCGCTCAGTTCCTTGGAATCTCCGGCTGCGGCCCCTGTTCTGTCGGCGTATACAACGCCAACGCAACGGGGACCAAAGCCAATCGGGACGACGGAAATCGGCCATCCGCCTTCGAGTAGAGGATCTCCTAAGAACACTGGTCGCGATTCTTTAACCGCGCGGGCGTCTGGTGCCGAGGATGCGGCTTCGTGCCCCAAAGGGCGGGACAGAGACTTTGGATCAATTCCTTCGGTGCTTCCCAGCGCTAGCCTGCCGATCAGCTTTGTTTTGTTCGGAGTCATGAGTAGTAAAATTGCACGATCGAAGCGCAGGCCGAAAACGAAAGTCTCCATGACGCTGGTAATGACAGAGGACGTGGGTTCTCGTCCTTCTACTGCCTGACGAATTTCACTCACGAATTGGTTGAAGACTTGCTCTTCATCAGACTCTACCTTCCCAGTGCCGCCCCCTTCCGCCGACTTTTGATCGCTAGCAAAAGACGCTACAAATTCAGGAAGCGCAGGTAGCTGAAGATCGAGCGAAATACAGTGATCTTTGAAAATGGTCGGCAAATCTCCCACGACTTTCCCAAGTACTTTTGGGTCAATCCCAGTGGAAGCCTTGACCTTAGCCAATACCGCATCGAGCTCTTGGCGAGTCTTGCCTGAGACCAATGCTTGAGAAATACCTGAGGCGGCGCTTACCGATAACGCGACGTTTGAAATAGACGGGGGAGGGCCTTTGTCAACACCAAGGAAGGCGCCGTCGCTGACCTGTTCAGCGCTAGTCAGGACATCCTTGTAGAAACTAGGAAGGTTTAGTGCGTCTATGACTTCAAGGCTCAGCTGTATGGGGCTAAGGCCGGTAAGGTCCTTTATTCCTTGAGACACAGGAACTTTTTTTGAGTCGGCCCTACGTACCGCAGCTTCATAGAGCTGAGGAAAGTAGAAGGCGAGCAATAGCGTACCGAGCTCAGCGAATGAGCCTGCCAGGTAACCGAATTCGTCTGTCTTGCTTCCCGATGAGCCTAGGCGTGGCGAAGTTCTGCCGGGGACTCCGCTAGCTGCCGCGGCTGAATGCGTGGCTGAACTTACTGAACTCGCCAGCAACGAGGTCAGCACTGTTTTGCGCAAGCAATTTGCAAAAACTCCGCCCTGACGAGCGGTCGGCACAAACTTCTGTAGCAGGACAAGGCCTGAGCACATCTCGGCGAGCGGGCGCATGCCGATCTGCACGACTGCTTGGCTCACCGTCATAATTGGTTTCGCTCTACGGTAGAAGCTGCTGTTTACCAAATGCAATACGCGAGTACCGAGAGAAGGCTCACGAAGAATTACTTCGGTGATTTGGTTTGCTGTCGTTTTAGGATCGTTGCACAGCTGTCGTAGCTCGGATACTACTTTTGCGCTGGCCGGAAAGTCGCCATCGCGCGCCAAGGCAGAGCGAAGTTTAGCGACGAGTTCTTCGGGCGAGAGCGCTCCGCCCGCCTGAAGCGCGTCTCGCGAGATCGAGCGGGTGTCGCCTGTCTTTGAATCAACCATGACCGTTTACCAAGATACTCCTCCCATTCTCTAACGCCCTGACAATATTGTCGAGCCGAGATCCTCCTGGTCCCTACGGGCCATTGTCTATGCGGGGGTATAGCTCACGCGTGTTTAGGAAAGGTGGCCTGAGCCGCGCATGGCATAGCTTAATGTCAATTCTCGCACGCTTTTCACCACGTCTGCGGGCTTAAAAGGCTTTGGCATAAAGACTGACGCACCAGCGTTAAGGGCGGCTTCACGGTCACTCTCAAACGCGCAGGCGCTTAAGACCATGATGGGCAAGTGTGCGAGTGTGCCTTGGGCATTGCGGATATGCTCTATCAGGATCAGACCGCTTTCGCCGGGCATTGCGAGGTCGGTGAGGATGATGTCCGGCACCTGGTCTTGGACCGCCGCTATTCCTTCGCGCACGCTGTTGGCGGTTTGTACCGTAGCTCCAGCAGCGAGAAGCACGTGTCGTAGTACTTCGCAGGTGTCTTTGTTGTCGTCTACTACCAACGTAGTAAGGCCGTCCAGTCGAGCGCGAAGTCCTGGTTGCACATCCGACTTCGTGACTACGCTCGTATTCTGCTCGTCGGCCAACGGCATGAGAATCCAAAAAGTAGAGCCTTTGCCTTCAGTGCTTTCGACGCCGATTCGGCCGCCATTGATATCTACAAGATGGCGGGTGAGGTTGAGTCCGATGCCAGTGCCTTCTTGCGATTTGCTGTAAGCATCTTCGCCACGCTCAAAGCGCTCGAACAGTTTGGCGAGCTTGCTTGGGGGAATCCCAACGCCGCTATCGTGGACGCTGATGCGCAATTTGTCTCCCAGTTCATCGACAGAAATCCAAACCTTTCCGCCGCGCGGGGTATATTTTACCGCATTCGACATCATGTTGATGATGATCTGATGAATATGTTTTTGATCGACCCACAGTGCCTTTGAAGCAATGTCTTCGAGTACCTGAATTGGTTGTAAGGTGACGCCCTTTCCGATCGCGGTCTGCATCATGAGCTTATGCGCGTGGGGGAGGAGGTCCTTAATAGCGACGCGCGTTGGCTCTGGATCTTCTTTTCCTGACTCAATTCTCGCCAGATTCAGCACATCATCAATTAGGTTTTTAAGATGCTCACTTGAACGAGTAATGGCGCCGAGAGCATCCTTTTGCTTTTCGGTCATTTCACCAAAAATGCCGTCGGCAAGCACGCTCGAATAGCCCACTATCGCCGTTAACGGAGTACGCAACTCGTGACTCATATTGGCCAGAAATCTTGACTTGGCCTGATTGGCGTCTTGAGCTTTTGAGGTTTGGATCGCGAGTTCTGTAGTGCGTTGCTCTACGAGTTCTTCGAGACGCTCAGTATAAGACTGAATGCGTTCCTGAGTTCTGGCGTTCGCGATCGCGACGGCAGCTCCCTGACAGAATTCTTCGAATCTCATGAAATCATCGTGGGAGAGGGCCGTCTCTCGGCGGTAGCCAATCAAGAGAGCGCCAAGCGGTTCTCCTCGGACCTCAAGACAACACACGTCGACTGACTTGATGCCAGCTTCTTCGAGCTTATCCAATGCGTGCCCAGTCTGTGATTGCAAGTTAGGAATTGAAATGTGACCACCCACACGCATTACCTGCGCCAAAGTGCCTAGTGTCAGTGGGAACTCTGGCGGAAGCATTGCGGGGGGGTATCCGTAGCCGCCACGAGGCTCTAATACGTTTCTCTCTTCGTTCAGAATAAAGGCAATCGACACGTCGGCGGCAAATCGAAACGCGCTCTCTCGAGCCAAATTCTTAACGATTCTCTTTAAGCCGGCATTGCTTGCGATCAGCTGATTGAGTTCATTGAGTGTCTCAAGTCGATCTAGAAATATCTGTAGGTGACTGGAGAGGCGTTGACGTTCGAAGGCTACGCCAGTGTGATGTGCCAGGTCGCCAAGAATGATCAGCTCGGCAGCGCCAATTTTTTGCGGATCAATAAGTGCCAAGGATCCTATTGGGGCGCCAAGGCACACCACGTCATAGTAGTGGTACGATCCGTAGACTTGATAGTTGCCTCCCACGCCTCCGCCGGGAGAATCTTCGATCATCTCCAGTGCTTGTTCTTCGAAATCTCCGGACAGCGCCACCACCTCTCGTTGAGCGGGTCCGCGCTCTACAGGAAGAAGAATGGCGCACGAACGGGCGTCGGTAAGTTGCCGCGCACACTCGGTGATATGCGCGAATATTCGGCGCGGCTCTTCGCCTTGTTCGATAAGCTTCATCACGCTTCGTGCAGGATCATCGCTGCCCAAAAGCGCAGATCTGCTCATGATCTGAGTCGCTTTACTGTTCGAGGTCATGAGTTGTAGTGGCTCCCGTACGGTATCTTCTTAGAGTGAATCGGCATTAAACGCAGATCCCTGAAGGTCGATCGCGAGGAGTCTTTAGGTAAAAAACGCTATAGATCTAGGTCGTTAGAGAGATGGCCAAGGTTGTCTATCGAGTGCTGGAACTCGTGCCACATGTTCAAGGGGGTGATCTGGGTGATTATCTCGGTGCCGTCGCAATCGAGGTAGAGCGTGGAATCTACCACGGTTACTGACCAAGTGGCGCTTGAGCGGTGAGTGTTGCACAAAGCGTCGAGCGCTGCGGGGTCTAAGAGCGAGAAGGAAGTGGAAGCAATCCAATTTTGCTTACTTCCACGCAGCGCAGCACAAAAACTCTGCACATGTTCTTTTGAAAACATATAGCTTGCAAATCGAGCCGGTGATTGAGCCTGTGATTGCTCACGCTCCGCGGTTTTAAGTGCTTTCTTGAGTTTCTTGGCGTCGAGCTCTCCTACTTCAATCCAATCGGTGACCGTTTGCAGTTCATTTATTCGCCAAATTGTTGGTTCAGTCGGCGCGTGTAGTCCTTGAGAAAAGCGTAGTTCAGGAACGTAGGCGTGTGCGAAGGCCAACATGCGCGCATAGAAGAATTGCAAAGTTTCAAACGGGTGTTTGCCAGTTTTCACGCGAGTGGAGACATTTGTGCCGGAGTCACTGTTGGAGATGTGTAGATTAAAGCTGTAGAATGCTTCTACGAATGACATGAGTTCCCTTGTATGTTCAGAGCAAAATACGTCCGCATTCTTTCCGCAGCGTGCTACTATATAAAATACTGGCGCAGCTCAAGCTTAGGGCCAGGAATGATGGCGCTGATAGGCAGGAGGGCTATCAGGCGGCTTATGGCCAGGCGCAAGGCGGCTGCTTTGGTGTTAGGGGATAGCGAGAAGGCGCTGCTTGCGTAAACTGTGTCGGGCCTGGAGAGAGAACTCAGAGAAGGTGTGTTTGAAGAGGGGTGGAAATGAAGGCGGAGACAAAGGCGCAGATTCTGGAAGCATTGGGACATGCTGAGGCTGCAGAAGGACTCTATTTTAGAAATCTTTGGCATCTTCATGAAGAGGACGAGCGCACCCAGGTGCTTGCTGATGAGGTTGAAATTCTCGACGTCCTGAAGGAGTTGATTGCCGAAGGGCGAATCTCAATGGATGAGTCTGGTAAGGAAGTCATTTTCAAGCTGGTACGGGAACCCTAGCCTCGTCGCGAGCGTCTTTTTGCCGTAGCGCAACAGTGTAAGTGGACGCAAGAGTGTAAGTGGAATTGTGAGCTGCCAGTAGCTGGGGGTCCGAGCGGACTCGGGTGTTCTGCTCTACTAGAACGCTATCCAACCAGAACGGCATAAGCGACTGCGCCAACCGCTGCCCCGCAGATTATGCCGAGCACGATTGCAACCCATGCCAGACCGCTTCTATTCCTGCGTGGGAAATTTCTAGGTGATTCTACCAGCGGCTCTTCTGCATCTAAAAAGTCACGTCGACCAAATGTTGCGGTCATTCTTCGAGGTCGTGAACTTGGCACTACCTGTTCGAGTGGGCGGGAAGGGGTGAATGCCTCGGTTTCAGTTTCCCAGTCTTTGACCCGACGCTTGAGGTTGAGCAGTGGCGCAACGCTTTTGTCGTACTCGGCTCGCTTCGATGGATCGGTGAGAGTATTGTAAGCTGCCGTGATTATTTTGAAGATTTGAACCTGGTCGTTTGATGCCTTTTGGGGGACAATCTCACTGTAGAAGTTTGAGTCGGGGTGGTAGATTCGAGCGATCTCTCGATACACGTCTCGTATCTGCTCGGTTGAAGCATCCTCGGGTACCCCAAGAACTTCGTAGAAAGTCTTTGTTTCTAAACCGTTAACGTCGGCCATGTAAGCTTCCCCAATGAATTTAGTCGGCTGTTTTGGGAAAGACTTGAACGAAAATGTTGTGCCTAAACGGCTTTAAATATGAAGAGTTTTTTCGCCATTAGCCTTATTTGCCTATTTCTTTGGCTGGAATCGGTGGCCAATGTTGAAGCGCAGGCGATCGGAGGGGGCTCCACCGCGCTTTCAGGCATTCAGGCGCGTGGCAAGGAGACCTGGCAATGGTGGTCCTATGACGAAGTATCTGAGCGTGCCGAGGTGGCATCCTTTGGGCGACGCGGTGATGTGCCTTTGATGGCGCGATGGTTTCCTTCGGATTTAAGCGACGCTTCGCCGCAGCTTGGCGCTGCCTCCCCTGGAATCGCGGTGTTCGAAAAGGACCGCGAGGAGATCTCTTGGAGGGTTCTTACACCAGAGGGGCGCCTTGAGTTGGTGTCCTTCGGAGGAGAAGGAGATCTCGTGGTTGCCGGAGCGGATTTTGACGGCTCGGGAGTCGATGACCTCGCTGTGGTAAAATTGGTCAATGGCAGTGCGCGGTGGCGAATGCAGATGAATTCGTTTGGCGGAGATGCTGAGGCAATCTCGGAGCGATCTCTGGTTTTCGGGGCGAACGGTGACCGGGTATTCTTTGCTGCGCCGGATGGCCAAGCCGACTGGATCGGCATAGTCCGGCGTTCCGCAAGTGGTAGAACGATTGTACGCATGCGGGATGTCTTCACCAATCAGCGCGTTACGCAGCGACGGTTTCCGCGAAGTTTATCGGGTGGAAGTCGACCGCGGCCCGTGCCATTGAAAGGTCCTGCCGGTGAGGGTGCCGATCGATTGGTATTTCCCATCAAGGCCGGAACTGCGACTCAAATTATCGTGACCACGCTAGACGGTAGGCGAGTGCGTCGCCTTGTAGTTAAGGACTTGGAAAGTTTCGCGGTGGGGGAATTCGACTCTATCCCTGGAGAGGATTTGGCTTTCCTCAAGCGCGGAAGAGTCCGGGTAGTGAATGTGGACACGCGCACCGTTTCTAAGTTCTCTGTAGGAGCTTCTTCGGAACTTGTGGACGAGTACCAAATTTCCGGGTTTCAAGCTTCAACGAACGATGGTTCGGCAGTAACTTCTTGCGAGAACGCCAGCCCTTTCGATGGGAGTGAAGGGTTCGTCTGGAAGCCGAACTCTGATACGCAGTTTTTTGCGGTGGTGGTGCTTGCTCCTCGATATACCGGAGTGGCTACGCGCGTAACTGTGAAGCGCCTCAATGGAGAGGAAATTAAGGAGCTACGCTACAAGGGCGTGGGCAATGGCGGACGTACCGCCTGGCAGGATTACCAGCTTACCGGCGCAGCCTATCGTTCGACATACGGATCGATTCAGCTCGAAGTACAGCTGCGAGGTGGAAGTTGCCTTAGTTATGTCATTCGCGATCCTTCAGTTCGCGTTGATTAAAGTTGCGAGTCGGGTAGTAATATCTCAGTAACGCGCTGACTGTGCGCGTGTTCGTGAAAAAGAGGGGAATCTATGCCGTCGTTCGATGTTGTCTCTGAGGTAAGCGTCCAGGAAGTGCGAAACGCCGTGGATCAGGTTCAAAGAGAAATAAAGACACGCTACGACTTTAAAGGATCCAAGTCCTCGATTGAATTCCAAGAAGAGGCTTTGATAGTAGTGGTAGCGGATGATCAATTAAAGCTACAAGCACTTCAGGATCTGCTTAGACAAAAACTTGCAAAACGTGGCGTAAGCATTCGATCGGTGGAATTTAAAGATCCTCAGCCAGCGGGCAGTGATACTTTGCGCCAAGAGGTGATCATCAAGCAGGGACTCAAGGAAGAGGACCTTAAGCGCCTAAACAAACAGATCAAAGGACTTGGCCTGAAAGTTTCCTCCCAGATTCAAGGCGATCAGCTCCGGGTAACGGGCAAAAAACGTGATGATTTGCAGCAGGTGATACAGGGTCTGCGCGAGGCAGTGAGCGATCTAGAGCTTCAGTTCACTAATTTTCGCGACTAGACTGTCAACTATAGGGAGCGCTTCTGCTCCTGGCTCCGATTGCCATCGCCTGTCATGGTAGAAGAGCAGCGTCGGCAGCGTGAACAAACGAATGGGCACCAGTTTTTATTACAGAATGAGAGCGCTCTCGCGCCCGTCTCTGAGCATCTCCATAGCGGAGCATTACAGGAAGTACGAAAGACTCCGAGCTCCCATCGCTAATTCTTCGGAATTTTTCCTCGCGCTAAAGTGATATCAGAAATTTGCCGACCAAGCCGCGGTGGCGGGGAGATGTGCGATCTCAGCAACATCTTAGCCAGGCCCACCATATTTCAGACATAGGAGGGATCCTCGCCTTGACCTCTTCCGGAGAACCCGTTGTGCTCGTTCCGCGATCGCGTCGGCCTTGTTCAGGTGCGGGCTGTGCAAACGGAATAGGCCTTCCGGCTTCTGAATGATAATGCAAAGCGGAACGGAGCCAAGGGGGGGAGCGAGCTTCTGCCGGTATGCAGTGGGCCTCTCGCAATTAAGCTTAGGCGACACTGTAGATTAGGCGACACTGCGGAGGCGAAGTTAGAGCCACAGTTTATAGCGCGCTGAGCTCAATACTCTCTTCAACCAACATGACCGGTATCTCGTCAATGATCGGATATAGTCGGGAGCCGTCCTCTCTCAGTAATCCGCCGTCGAGTCGGGAAACCACCGCTTTGCCAGCCTTGTTCATGAGCGTGCCAGCTTCAACCTGTATATTGAGCTGATCCACGAGTGCGTCGGGGGCCAGGCGAACGGGCAATTTGGTCTCTGGGCAGACTAGAATCTTCAGTAATTGATTATCTATAGCCATGGACCCCAACATTCCATAAAAGTCCGTTCTTGCACAGCATTCGCGAACACTCGTAACATGGGGGGTCTCTTGGGCGGGCAGAGTAAGCCTTGGAGCTTTTGTGGTGGCTGCTGACTCTATGACTAGCGTGATTCGAGTTCTTGCTTTGTCGCTCTTACTCCTGGCGTCGTTCTCTACGGGAGCGTTTGCGTGGGATTCTGATGATGCCGCTTTCGACAAAGTTCCTGGCAGTGGAGGACTCGGTGTTCAGGTTTTTGAGACACATCTCGAGCTTGGTCCCGGAATGAGTTTTCGAGATATAACAAAGCGAATGGGTCCTGCTGCTGAGAAGGTTGAGTATGAAAGCAAGCGTTGGACTTTGTGGCGCTATGCTTCCTCCGACTTACTCTTTGAGCAGGGACGACTGCTGCGTCGTGCCGATCCTCCGCCGTCACGAGCAGTATCTGGTGCGTTGAGAGATAGTAGGGGAGTTCTGGACTCTGAAGCGTATTCCACTATCTCCCGTGTTCCTCATGGTACAGGAGCAGTCTCGGAGCCACGTCCTGAGCGTATTTCACGTGAAGCTGAGAGAGTTCTGAGTGAAATCTTACGTGAAATTCCTTCAAATCCAGACTCTGCCTCTGAAGGGTCTTTCCCTTCTCCCGGCGCTATAGGGAACGTCCCTTCGCGGGCCCCTGGCTTGGTGCGCCCCTACTCCCCCTCGGGGAGCGGATTGGAACTTGATGACATGGTTCAGTAGACTCTGGTCGCGCCCGGGCGAATGGCTGATTGGAGCAGAGCCTCGTGTGTTGGGTGGAAGGGTTATTTAAATATATTCACAACGAGAAATAATCATCGACCTCTTAACTCAGGGCACTACTCTCACTAAAGGATGCAAGGCTTGGACGTTGAGAGAAAATCCCATGGCATGGACTTTTTCACGAGTCCGTTAAATATCGGTAGTGCAAATGAGACTTCTAAAAGTTGGATGCGCAGCGCTTAACCAAACCCCGCTTGATTGGGAGGGGAATCGCGATCGAATTGTGGCGGTGCTTGAGTGTGCGCACACGGAGGGTGTGCAGGTGTTGTGCCTGCCTGAGCTCGTAATCTCTGGCTACGGCTGTGAAGATCTTTTCCTTTCCCCGGATGTTCAGCGCACGGCGCTTGAGGTGCTTGACGAATTGTTGCCATACACCAAAGGGTTAGTGGTCGGGTTCGGGCTTCCCCTATACGTCAACAACGATTGCTATGATGCGGTCGCACTTGTAGCAAACGGAGTTCTGCACGGATTTGCTCTTAAGCAGTTCTTAGCGCGTGACGGACTGTATTATGAGACGCGCTGGTTCCGTGCGTGGCCGGCAGGGGAGCAGGCCTCGGTGCGGATAGGAGCCAAGGAATTTCCGGTGGGAGATCTAGTTTTCCAATTGGTGAATGACGAGGGAAAATCTTGTGCTCTTGGTTTCGAGATTTGTGAAGATGCATGGTCTGCCAGTCGTCCAGGAAGCAGGCTCGCTGCACGAGGAGCACAAATTGTCTTAAATCCGAGTGCGAGCCATTTTGCATTTGATAGGTTTAATATTCGAAAGCGCTTCGTGCTGGAAGGTTCGCGTGCCTTTGGAGTGGCCTACCTGTATGCCAATCTGCTTGGCAACGAAGCGGGGCGAGTCATTTATGACGGCAGCTGTTTCATAGCTTCTGGTGGGCAGCTTGCGGCGCAAGGAGAGCGTTTTGGGTTTGGTGATCATACTTTTACGACTGCCACTGTAGATCTCGATTTGAGCATTGTGAGTCGGCAACGTAGCGCGGATGCCTCGGTGCTCGAAGGTGTGCCGTCGCCGAATACGACTCGGGTGCCGGCGATAGTGCAGGTTCCTGCGCCCTGGCAACTGGCGAAAGCTAAGAGCTCAAATGCACCGATCCCTGCTTGGGAATCAGCCGCAGAGATTCGCTTTGAAGAGTTTGCGCGTGCCCAGGCGCTAGGCCTTTTCGATTATATCCGAAAGAGTTCGTCTCGCGGGGCGGTGGTGTCCCTTAGTGGTGGAGCTGATTCTTCAGTAGTCGTCTGTTTGCTACGCCTGATGGTGGAGCTTTCAGAGTCGGCGTTGGGTTTTGAGGCCATGAAGCAGCGCCTAGGAAATTGGACGGAGCTTGCTGCCTCTGCCGATATTCCTGCTGCCATGAAGGCGTTGCTGATGACGGTGTATCAATCTACCGAAAATAGTTCCGAGATCACCCGAGATGCGGCGCTTAAAGTTGCAGAGGCTGTTGGATCTATGCACGTTGAATGGAGTGTTCAGGACTCGGTGAGTACCTATCGCGCCATTGCTGAAAAAGCTCTTGGGTCTGCTCTAACTTGGGAAAAGGACGATGTTGCATTGCAGAATATTCAAGCAAGAGCGCGTTCTCCTGGAGTGTGGTTGCTCGCCAATGTGCGTCAAGCGCTGTTGCTATCGACCAGCAATCGTTCCGAGGTTGCAGTGGGGTATGCCACTATGGATGGAGATACCGCGGGGGGGCTTGCTCCTTTAGGGGGAATCGATAAGGCATTCATCCGGCGCTGGCTTGAGTGGCTTTGTGTTTCGGGGCTTGAAGGGTTCGCCCCAATTCCTGCGCTCAAAGTGGTGACGGAACAGTCTCCTACTGCCGAGCTGCGGCCGCCTGGGGCAAAGCAGACCGACGAGGCAGATCTCATGCCGTACGAAGTGCTTAATCTAATTGAACTGGGCCTTGTTCAGCGCGGGTATTCGCCAAGCGAGATTCTTGAAAATCTGAAGCAAGAGCAGGGAAACAAATACTCCAGTGAGGATCTTCAAATCTGGGTGGATCGTTTCTGCACGCTCTTTTCCCGTAATCAGTGGAAGCGTGAGCGCTATGCTCCGAGCTTTCATATGGATGGGTACAACCTTGATCCGCGCAGCTACTATCGGTTTCCGATTCTTTCAGGTGGTTTCGTTCGTGAGAAAGCGCGGTTGCGCAGAGCGGGTCCTACGAAGGGTTGTTAACCTTTTTTTGCCTCTCCTCAAACGCGCTAGGTCGTAGAAAGGTGCTTTTTGCAGAGTAGTGGACCCCTTCAATGTTTCGACATAGGCACCTAAAGCTCGATGGAGCTGCTAATTTTTGGCGAGAGGTGGAAAAGTTGCCCCAAATAGCAATTTTTATCTAATAAGCTTAAAGAGTTAAGTCTTCCGCACTCTCAAAGACCCCTTGGTCAAATAAGAGACAATTTTAAAACTTAATTTCCGATTCAGTGTTTGATTTTCAATCTGACCGGAGGTAAGACCGTGGCGCCAACACGCTCTTTCATCCCCCATCAGTACAGTAGAAGGCTGAGAACTTCAGCGGACCTCTCAATCCTATCGGCACTGGCCTATTGGCACTTGGCCTATTGGCACTGGCCTACTGGGATTGCTAGGTCGCTGCAGTGAAGAAAAGCGTTTTTCCTGTTTTATTTCCGAATGAATTTGAGGCCACCGTGGTTGGGTTTACGGACCTAAACACGGTGGTCTCATTTCTTGTGTCCTTTTTTCCGGGAAGGATGGTGTTTCATGTTCAAGCGAAATTCGCTCTGTCTCGCCTTGGTCGTTGGTTCGACTCTCTCGCTCGCTGGTCTCACGGCGTTCCTCGCCGGCTGCGCTACGCCGGTCGAGATCGGGCCCACGACCCAACCGTGGGGAACGACGCCGGCCATCAAGCCGGTGTTTCCGCCCACGCCTGGGCTGCCCAGTTTGCCGGACGGCTTCAAGCCGTGCGGTGACTATGTGGCGGAAGTGAAGCTCGACGACGGGACGACCGTCAACGTCAGGATCTGCGTGTTCTGCTCGACTAATCCGAACAACCGTGAGGTTTATGTCCAACAGGACTGCAGCGGCAACTACCGTCCGGGCCAGCGCAACCCGAATCCCGGGCAGCGCTCGAACCCGCCAGCCACTAAGCCGCTGAGCAACCTCAACGGCAATCTCTCGCCCGACGGGTCGACGATCTCCTTCACGGTGGAGGACGACTTCACCCTCGAAGCGAAGAATCTGAAGGGCGCAACCGCCAAGATGGTCATCGGTGGTGTTGAGGCGGAAGTCGCGATGTCGACGGGACGCATGCAATTCCCGGCGGGTACTGAGGTCTCCATCAAGGGCGACAACATCGGCATGGCCGATCTGCTCTTCTGGAACTTTGGTGCCGGCAGCTTGTCGGCGGTCACCGACTTCGGCAACCTCATCCAGCTCGACGTCGTCCATACCGAGGCGACGGGTGCCAATGTGATCGTGCGTGTCGATGGCGTGTACATGCCTGAAATGGGGGGGATGCTCCCCTGGCGTGGCGAGTGACAGATAAGGAAAGGAGTTCTCAATGAGGGCACGGCTTGTCGCCGTGTTCGGCCTGCTTTTGCTGGCCGGATGCGCATGTCAAGAACCGAAGCTCTCAATCGAGGCTTCGGTGCTTGATTCGATTCCGGTGGTTCCACTGGTTACCGTTCTTGGGGTTTCTACGGCCTGGCTTGACGGGGATTTGTCCCTTGTCACTGTCTCGCACGCGATCCCTCGTGGACAATCCAGTGGGCCTGCGGAAGTGTCATGGACGTCGGTCATCTACACAGTTACCGCGTCTGGTGACGGACTTGAGCGTGAGTGGGCCCTCTGGGATTCCACGATCGCTCGCTTGGGGCAGGGGCAGGATTGGGCCAAAATGAGGCTCACCCTGCCCCTGACCCAAGGTTCCTTTTTCACCGATCCTTTGACGATCACATGGAGCGATCAACCCCCACGGGTTGGAGAGCAACTGGTGATCGTCGGGTACACCCGAGAGGACAATCAAGTGGTTCGTTACTGGACGCCGATCGAAATCATCGACGTTCCAGAAGTGCATCGAGAGATCGATGCTGGCCACCATGTCTGGTTTCGAACTGTCACGGGCAAGAATCTCCGGGAGGGATTTTCTGGAGCCCCGTTGCTTCGGCAGCGCGTTGACGGAGGGTTCGAAGCATGTGCCATGATGGTTAGCGCACAGTACAAGAGAGGTGGAGAGCCCCTCAGTACTGGCGTAGCGATTGTTGTCCCCAAGGACTAGATCATTCGGAATAACTAGACTGGGAAGCAGTTAAGGATCGTGAGCGAAGCAACGTCTTTGTGGACGTTGCACGAGACCACCATCGCCTGCGAATACCAAATTGCTAACCAAAAGGTTTCCACTCTTCACTGTAGTGAACCTTTTTCTTAGGCCTTCTCTCCTCCAGTAGCTCAACTGAGCGGATCACCGCCAGTTCCTCGCTCGCCATAAAACTTGATTGTGGTCAGCCCTTATTACCCCTTCAGTTTGAGGGATCTTCACAGCCCCAAGTGATCGCGGTAGAGAGCCTATACTCCGAAGTGCTTTTGTCGCGTGCGGGGCCGCACACAACTTCTAAATGACTGAGGAACAGCCCTCCGGGTTGTGGAGTCACATAGATGCGGTAGCGCGGACTGCAGGAGCCGTCACATTGTTCATAAAGTTTCTCGCCCATTTCACCCGAACCGCGCGCCACACTAGAGAATGATTTTGAAAGGTCTTGGAAACTGGAAAATACTTCGCCTTTGAATACTATTGGCAAGATCGAAGTCTTTTCGAAGTGTTGATCGCAGCGCGGCTGGTCGCTGTAGCGTGAGAGAAATTTTCGCGGGGTAGCAGCAAATTCTAATTGTGGACTTGGGCGTGCTTGACAGTGAACGGGACACAGATCTGTGGGGGGCTTCATCTGCTTCAGGGCTAATCCGGCAGCTTCGAGCATAGATCTCAGCTGTGCCTTGATCGAATCGTCTGAGCCAAACATGTTGGAGATGATCGACGAAGAGCCAGTTCGATCTTCAAAATGCTGACTGTAGCGATAGTCACTACAAGGCTCAGAATCAGCGCGTAAGTTTTCTGGAGAAACTGAAGCGACCCCAAAGAGAATGCTAAAAACGAAGGCGAGGTGTCGGAGCATCGGATCCTTGATGTTACTCCTTAATTATACACTGAAACGAGGACTTCTGGAGCAGCGCCTGCCAAAGGCCTTGATAATTCCCAAAAATGCTGAAGTTCTTGCCCCAGAGTCTCCGTGCTCTTCCTAGGAGTCTGTAATACAGCCCTGTATATGAGGATCCGCCTTCGCTATCTTGTGCCTGTGCTGCCATTTAATTCGAGCAGGCTTCCCCTTTTGCTTCCTCGCTCGCGAAGGCTACGGAGGATAGGAAAGCTTCGGGGGACAAGTCGGCGGGACGTCGTTTGTACCTGTGGCACAGACTCCTAGGACGGAGAAGGCGTTCCTGCAGTGGAAGAAGAGGCGCGGGCGAAGTTTGCCGAACTATCGCCTTGAGGCGGGTAGGTTCGGTTGCAGCGAACCGGACTATTTTTGAGCGGTATAGAGAAAGGCAATGCCGCCACTAAGACTGCGCCAGTTGACCGATGTCCAATTCGCAGAGCGTTTGATCAGAGCGGCGAATTCGTCCCGACTGGGGAATCCTGCTGAACTTTTCTCTAAGTAACGATAGGCATCGGGCTTGCCAGTAACGAGGCCGCCAATCACGGGCAGAACTTTAGTCGAGTACCAACGAAATAGCGTTCCCCAAAGATTGTTGGACCCGGTGCCGAACTCGAGCACCATAAGTCGACCTCCTGGCTTAAGAACCCGCGCAAGTTCAGAAAGACCACGCTCTGGATCTGCTACATTTCTGATGCCAAATGAGATTGATACCGCATCGAAGGAGCAGTCGGCGAAGGGCAGTGACATCACATCGGCGGATTGGAAGGAGAGCCATGGCCATCGGCCTTGTTGTTTTTCCCGTGCACACTCAAGCATTTGCTCAGAAAAATCTCCGCCAATGACCCTTCCAGTGGCACCGAGAGTCCTGGCAAAAGCGAAGGCCAGATCTCCGGTGCCAGTGGCCGCGTCAAGCACTGAAGCCCCTGCGGTAACGCCACTGGCCTTTACCAGGGAGCGACGCCACCAATGATGAATTCCAAAGGAAAGCACTGTGTTGGCTAGGTCATAGCGCTTGGCGATAGAGTCGAACATGGCCTGGATCGAGCGCGGGTCTCGACTGGCGGGCGTGGCGCCCGATGTTTGCGGACATGAGGAATCGGAACCAGGGGAATGGTGGTCAGGGGTATTTGTGCCAAGCGCCTCGGTCATACGGTCCCAAGAGATTTCATTTGCGTACCAGTCTCGCTATCATCTGCTAGGTAGCACGCGAGGCCCTTCGGAGAGAATAGCGCTGCCGTATTATTAATGCCTTCGCTCCTGGTAGTGACGTACTGAGCGGCTTGTAGAGGTTATGTTTTCTAAAGTTCAAGAATTTGATGTTGCGCTGGTATCTGCACTTCTCTCCCACGGAGTGATGTACGGGGTCACGCCTGAGAGCGTCCTAATTGGACTCGGAGAGTTCAAATGGAGTTCGTCGCCGAGCGCCGAACAAGCATCCTTCTATACCCCCGATTTCTTTCTCTCGTCTGGCGGACCGACCGGCGCTGGTTCCTGGGCTTGCCCGACGGAACTCCTACACGTAACTCGCGCCAGTGTTATTGATGCGCTCGAATCGGCCATGGAAATGAGCGACGAAGTTCAGCCACTAGAATGGCAATCTCCTGATTTTCATGCCTTTCGAAGACGATTCCTTCAGGTGCAAAGAGAAATTCGCTCTGGTCGATGGAACAAGGCCGTCCCTGTAGCTTTCGAACGGTCTTCTGGTCCACTACATACCGCCCACCTTGCTCAAATGCTCTTAGGTTCTTTGCGAGTACCCGAACCTCTGATTCCTTACGGATTGTGGACGGGGCAATGGGGAATCATTGGCGCTTCTCCAGAGCTGCTGGTTTCAGTGCGCGAGCGGCGCGCCATTAGCGCCTGTGCTCTTGCCGGGACAGTCGAGCGTGACGAAGGAAACGAAGCACTCACCAGAGATCCAAAACAGATTCACGAGCATCAATTGGTGGTTGATTATTTGCGTGAACGATTGTCGTCGATTGGTGAGCCGTTAGTGGAACAGACCACTGTACAGGTGCTGCCTCGGCTACTGCATCTAAAGACCCCGATAAAGGTAATCGCACGGGACGAGGTTGGCGTGTTCGAACTCTCGCGTCTTCTTCATCCTACTCCTGCGCTAGGCGTCAGCCCGCGGCACCTCGGATGGGAGTGGCTGCGTGATATGGATAAGGAAATGCCGCGCGGATCATTTGGTGCTCCCTTTGGGGTGCAGTTTCCAGACGGCGCAGCAGAGAGCTGCATCGCCATTCGTGGCGTGCAATGGCGTGCAGACCAACAGGGAAATCTTGAATTATTGCTAGGGTCAGGTTGTGGCGTAGTTTCAGAAAGCGTACTTGAAACCGAATGGGCTGAACTTGCGGCAAAGCGTGACTCGGTGCACCACATGCTAGGCGTTTAAAAAATTACTGAGATGAAGACGGATACTGAAAGGAATGCCGACACCTCTCTCGCACTTGCATCGAGTGTTTGTGAAGCGCTGATAACACAGGGCGTACGTGAATTCTGTGTTTGTC
The DNA here is from genome assembly GCA_041739995.1 of Bdellovibrionota bacterium. GTDB lineage: Bacteria > Bdellovibrionota_C > UBA2361 > UBA2361 > JBGSMV01 > JBGSMV01. The sequence goes on along the minus strand of JBGSMV010000040.1, from coordinate 110,332 downwards.
CTGGACGACGAAACGCGCCTTTCGTGGTGCTGCTAGAAGCTGCGGCGAAGCGTTTTCCTCAGCTTCGCGTACATTCGTTTTTCGACGAACGCTCTGCTGGGTTTTTTGCTATTGGAAGGTGCCGCGAGCTGCGTGCTTCTGGAAAAGCCGCGCCTGTGGCGGTGTGCACCACATCAGGCACCGCTTGTGCTGAGCTTTTACCGGCAGCGGTAGAGGCTTGGTATAGCGGCGATGCCCTGGTGTTAGTAACCAGCGATCGTCCGAAACGACTACGCGGCAGTGGGGCACCGCAGGCGATTGAACAAGAGTTTTTGTACGGTCCATACGTGGCCTCGCGATTCGACATTGAGGAGAAGGAGGAGATTCCCGATTCGTTTTCCTTTACCAATGCTCCGTGTCACCTGAATATTTGTTTTGATGAACCGGTTCTTCCGGCGACGTTTTCAGAATCGAAAGCGATTGACGATTGGTTACGGTCAAATCCCGCACTGCCTGTGTCGGTAGAGAGGTTGGTCGGGCAGGAACCCCAAGTCCTTTTTAATCCTCTTAGCGGTGAGGCGCTGCAAGGTGCGCACGAGCGACTTGCTCGTTTTTTGAGAGGGAGCCGCTCTCCCTTGGTAATTGTTGGTCCTTTGTCGTTGCCTGACCGAGCCGCAGTTGAAGAGTTTCTATTGCGCCTGCGCGCACCGGTTTTTGCTGAAGCTGGTTCTCAGTTGCAGAGTTCTTCGCGTATCTCGCACCTAATGTTGAGAGCCGGAAACAGCTCGGTTGCGCGACTGATGGCGCGCGATCAAATAGACGCGGTCTTACGAATCGGTGGGGTGCCTGCGCCGAGGGTGTGGCGTGATTTGGATGAGAAGTATCGGCATATTCCGGTGTGCGTAGTTGCGGATCGACCATTCGTAGGGATGGGCCGAGGGGAGATGGTGGTAGCGTCTGTGGGTGAGTGCCTGAGGTCCTTTGCGCCAAGCCTTGCAGCGCGGGATGAAGGTGCGCTTGAGTTGTTGCTTGCTCGTGATAGAGAACAGGCACAGGGCATTGATGCTTTGCTGTCGCGTTATCCTCAGAGCGAGCCAGGGTTGTTGCGGCAACTCGATCGGCGTATCCCGAGCGACGCGTTGATCTATCTTGGAAATAGCCTTCCGGTACGAGAATGGGATTTGGCGCGGCAATTAGATCCCCCGCCACGAGCGTTTTCGGTCAGTCGAGGTGCGAATGGAATCGACGGGCAGCTCTCTACTTTTCTTGGGTTATGCGCCGGAGAAGACTCTCCCGCAGAGAGAAGAGATGAGCGCGAGCGCTGGGCGATACTTGGGGACCTCACCGCACTTTATGACTTGAGTGCCCCATGGGCGCTGCGTCTTGTGACCGCTGCCCCGATTCGTATCGTGGTGATCCACAACGGTGGCGGCCAGATATTCTCTCGCATGTTCAAGTCTCCGTCGTTTCTTAACCAGCACGACACGTCATTCGCCGGTTGGGCGCAAATGTGGGGCATGAGTTTTGAGACTTGGAGCGGGAAAGGCGAGTTCAGCCGCGATACGTCGCGTCTAGTAGTAGAGGCTCGCCCAGACCCTGAAGCTACAGCCGCGTTTTGGAACGAGTTCGAGAGCTTCGGGCGTTAATCTTTGGAATCTGAACCGCGCTTTACCCTCGTGGTCTAATCAAACTTCGGCCCATTTCCAAAGTTTATTTGCACCACTAAGACCACGAAAACCACTAAGGGTTGTTTTTCAGTAGGTTCTCTAACTGTAATCTGATAGGTGCTTTCCCGGCAGCTTTCGCCTTAGGGGGCGACGGTTTGTTACAGCCAGTGCAGCCCGGCGCGCTCCGAGCATCAGAAATTTCCAAGTACATCCATGCACTTGACGCCCCAATAGAGGCGTACCGCATACCTGCGCACGGATTTGAAACTAAGCCAGGAGTTGAGCACAATGGCTGCCTCAAGCGACCTTAGTAATTTGCCCGTGAGGAATGCCGTTATGTGGAAGTCCCTTAAAGACTACGAAGATATCAAGTTCGAGTGCACCGAAGATGGTGTGGCAAAAGTAACCATCAATCGCCCAGAAGTGCGCAATGCGTTCCGCCCACAAACCGTGACGGAGATGCTGGACGCCTTCAACTTGGCGCGTGACGACGAGTCCATTGGGGTAGTGGTGTTAACCGGCGCCGGCAACGAAGCGTTTTGTTCCGGAGGCGATCAGCGTATTCGAGGAAATGCTGGCTACACTGACCCGCACGGAGTGCCACGCCTAAATGTTTTAGACCTTCAGAAGCAAATTCGCTCTTTGCCGAAGCCCGTCGTCGCGATGGTGGCAGGCTATGCGATAGGTGGGGGACACGTGCTGCATGTGGTGTGCGATCTCACTGTGGCGGCCGATAATGCGCGATTTGGGCAGACTGGCCCGCGCGTGGGCTCGTTTGACGGAGGACTGGGAAGTTCTTATCTCGCTCGCATCGTAGGGCAGAAGAAAGCCAGAGAAATTTGGTTCTTGTGTCGACAGTATGATGCCGCCGAGGCGCTTAAAATGGGTTTAGTGAATTGGGTGGTGCCACTCGCTCAGCTTGAAGCAGAAACATTAAAAGTTTGTCGTGAAATGCTAGAGCTCTCACCGCTGGCGCTGCGCTGCTTAAAGTCGGCGCTGAACGCCGACTGTGATGGCCAGATGGGACTACTTGACCTCGCTGGTAATGCGACCCTGCTCTACTATATGAGTGAGGAAGCCCAGGAGGGTCGAGATGCATACGTGCAGAAGCGGCGGCCAGATTTTGGAAAGTTCAAGCGACTGCCTTAGTTTCTTCCTAAGATTTCTTCCGCTCTAAGATCTGATGCGATTTAGATGGCAACACAGACAATACAGAACATAGTCGAATCGAAAGCGCTCGCGTCTCGGCAGAGCGATTTGAGGGCTTATATTCTTGCGGCGCGTCCAAAGACATTAACTGCGGCGGCGATTCCTGTGCTAGTTGGCGCAGCAGTAGCGATGCTTCATGGTGCCAATTCTTTAGAGACTACCGACCTACATTGGTGGCTAGTTGGTGTGGTGCTAGTGAGCGCCCTCGCGATTCAAATTGGTACTAATTTTTTCAATGATGCGATTGACTTCAAGAAGGGGGCCGACACCACGGACCGTTTGGGTCCCGTGCGAGTTACCGCTCAGGGACTACTCTCTCCAAGCCAGGTGTTTCGTGCCGCATATCTATCTTTTGGCATCGCGCTGGTTTCGGGAGCAGTGCTGGTGTGGGCAGGAGGGCTGCCGATTCTAGTCATTGGAATAGCCTCTTTGCTGTTTGGATATTGCTATACCGGAGGACCCTATCCGCTCGCGTATCATGGGCTTGGGGACTTGTTTGTGCTGATTTTTTTTGGAGTCATCGCAGTGCTTGGCACTGCGTTTCTTCTCGTGGGAGCGGTGCCCGTCAATGGCCTGATTGCCGGAATTCAGGTCGGCCTTCCGGCGGTGGTGCTCATAGCAATAAACAACTTGCGCGACATCCAAGGCGATCGCGCAGTCGGAAAGAAAACCCTAGCCGTGATGCTCGGGCGTTCAGGCGCGCGGGTTGAAATTGCAGTGGCGGCAGTGTCGCCCTTCATTTTGGGATTGTGGTGGTGGGAGGCTACGATCGTCCGCTTTCTGCCTTTGCTCGCACTTCCCTTAGCGATCGGGGTGGTTCTCAAAGTTTATCGCACCGAGCCGAGTCGTGAGTACAATGTGATCCTAATGCGTGCGGCGTTGCTGCATTTGATGTTTGGATTCCTGCTGGCTTGCGCTCTTGTAGTCAGTGCTCTCACCTCTAACTCATTAATGAGCGTCACATGACTTTCGTCTTTAACGATGGGCCGCACGGATCCTTGCCGATTTTGCCGGGCGCTCAACGAAGTGCGCTTTTGTGTGATCCAAGGCTCCCTTCAGAAGTGCAGGCAAAGCTGCACGAAATGACGCAGAGGCAAGGGGGGACCGACAAGGTTTGGATAGCCAGTTCGGGCACCACCAGAGCGGTAGGTGCTTTGCCAAAAATCGTCGTGCACTCGGATAGCAGTATGCGGCGCTCAGCGTGCGCGGTGAACAAGCATTTGCAGGTTCAGCCAGAAGACGCGTGGTTAAGCGCTCTGCCGGATTTCCACGTAGGGGGTCTCGGAATTCAGTACCGTGCGCGTGAAGCGGGGTTGCGCATGGTGCGTACGGTGGGAAATCAAGCGGCATGGGATCCGCGCATCTTTGTCGACGATTTGAATGCGTCACAGGCCACTCTGTGCTCTCTCGTGCCCGCTCAGTTGTTTGATTTGGTTCGAGCTAAGTTCGCTGCGCCAAAGAATTTGAGAGTTTTAGTAATCGGTGGCCAAGCGCTTGCCCCGCTGCTTTTTGTCGCGGCAAGAGCTCTGGGGTGGCCTGTACTGACGAGCTACGGAATGACAGAGACTGGTTCTCAAATTGCCACCGCATCACTGGAATCTCTCACACACGATGTTTTTCCTGTGATGCGGCCCCTTGATCAAGTTGAGGTGAGGACCGGGGTGGACCAGATTCTTCAAGCGCGGGCGGCATCGATGTTCGAGGGTTATCTTGAAGCAGGTGCGAGCGGAAAATATCAATTTTCGGATCCTAAACAGGACGGCTGGTTCACCAGTAGCGACCGAGCCTCTCTGACCATGGAAGGTTCTATTGTGGCGAGCTTGGTGGTGCATGGTCGGGTAGGAGAAGCTTTTAAAATTGGTGGAGAACTGGTCGAACGCCAACAACTTGAAGCGGAGTTGGTGGCGGCACAGCTCGCGGTGCCCTATGTGACTGAGGCGAGCCTGCAAATAGTGGACGACGAAAGACTCGGGGCCGCAGTGGAGCTTCTTGCAGTTGATAGAACTACCGGTGAGCAACTTGCCGCAGTTTTCAACGAGAGAGTTTCTGGTGCGGGAAGAATTCGGCGCGTTCAGGTGGTCCCGAGTATTGCACGAACGGCCTTGGGAAAGCCGTTAAGAAATCCAGCGGATAACTTACTCCCAAAATAAAGTATTGATTGGCCCAGTGAACGATTGCATTTGCTGTAGGCGCTCAGGAAGAGGATCCGGAAACGCTCTATAAACAACTAGTAGGCGAGGCTGATCTGATGACGAGCGGCACACCAGTGCTGAATCAAACAGATAACGCCATTCTTCGGAGACGCAAAAGCTTGCGCCATGGCGGAGCAATGATAGGCCAAACGGAGCAGCGAAGGGCCAGGCCGCGTGGTCGCTGATTTCCAAACGGAAGTAGTCGGTGGCCTTTGGTTGCAGCGCATCGATGAATGGCTTTGCGATGCGCCCGCACTTTTGCGCGCGCGGAGTAAATGGCTTTGGAAGAAGTGCATAGCCGCAAGCGACGGAAAAGAGGAGCGTCAATATCCCGATTCGACCACTTGGACATGCCTCGATTTGGCGGAAAACAGCGGTGCAGGTCGAGAAAAATACTAGTAGCAATGAGACTGCCGAGACGCCCAGCATACTTCGAAGAATGTAGGGGTCCCACTGGCCACGAACCTGAGAAGCCGAGAGTAGGGCGGCGATAATGACGGACAAGCACAATATGGCTGCGTAGCGCGACTCGTTGCGCGTTCGAACAGCGATGAGTACTAGTAGTAAGGATGAGAGAAGAAGGGCAAGAACTTTCGGAATCGGAAGTTGAAAAGTAAAATATCCACCGATCCAGTGAAACGCCGCACTAAGGCTTCCCGAAGGTACTCCATTCGAGAGTGAGGCGACAATCGCTCCGACATTCCCAAATTGAGGGACCGTAAGTGCTTCAATCAACGGTGGAGTTAGGCCGAGTGAGAGGATAGCGAGAGCGCTCAAACAAGAGAACTTATATTTTCGAAGTGCAGAAAGTATACTGCGGTGTTCGGCGCGAATTCTTAAAGTGCTGCCAACTATTACGATTGCCCAGGCCATGAGTGCGAGTGGCGCTGCGCTCAGATGGCTATGCACCAGAACCACGCCTGAAAGACAAAAGAAAGGTAACCAGCGGAGTTTTCCGGCGAGCAAGCTTGCTCCTGAAAGAAGAAACACCATCATTGGAGCTATGGTGACGGTGGGATTCCAGTAGTCGTGTAGAAACGTGCGTCCTGCACCCCACCAGGCAAGAAAAGAAATTGGAACGACTGCGCATGAGAGTCCTGCTCTACGGAGAATTGGAAAATTGGTCGTGAACCAATAAGCGACCACGAGCAGGCAGGCGATATTAAATAGCACCTGAGCAACCAAGTGCATGCCCATCGGAGTGCTGGTTCCGGGTGCTAATGTGCTCCAGGCGCTCTCACTCAGTGCGTAGTAGTAAGACATGACCGGGCCGGGGTGTCTGAAGCCAAAGCGGCTGTATGCTCCCGTCAATGCTTCACCGCGTTTGGCCAGCTCTATGGAGATACCCATGAGTTCATGGTCCGCGCCTTTTTCGCAGGAAGTGAGCAATGCCGACCAGTTGAGTGTGAGGTAAAAAGTGCAAACAAGTAGAGGCACTAAGAACGCGATGAAAAGTGAGCGGCTTGCTGAGCCCTCAGAGGCTTCAATGTGTTTAGTACCTGAAGATTTCATTTCGCGTTCTAGTATTCTCAGGTAATAGTTCGATGAATAATCCTCGCCCCGCTCGCCGCCCTCTTTGTGAATATATTTAATGAATTACACAACGAGTTCAGCGAGAACAGCGAGAAAAATACTTAAATGGGCTCCTGACTCAGCAAGCTAGTGGGCTAGAGGTCTGTGGAGAGAGGGCTATTCCTTCACCATTGTGTCGCACGAAGTGGGATGCTCTGACTAGGGTGAAGGGGGTCGCCCTTGCTTGTGGCCCATTAGAATTGGACGATAGAGCAGCCTGGGCGACGTCACAGTCTCAGTAAATTGAAATGGAAGACTTAAAACTGAAACTAATTGGAGCATACTTTGGGAACTACCATGGGAATTTCGCTCAACGATATTGAACGTAGCTGGCGAAAGGAGGTCCGAAAGGCCTCGGCGGCCAGTGCCGCTCAAGTGTCCCCTTGGCGTGACTTGTTTTTGTTCGGAGGCGGGGCCGCACTGGTGGCGCCCTTTGCATTGTGCGTAGGTTTGTTTGTTCCGTTCCTTGGGCAGGTCTTGTGCGTAGCGTTGTTCTTATTGTCGCTGACTTTTATCTGGGTACGGCGCTCCTTCACCCTGGCACTCGCATGGGTCCTAGGATGTGCGCTTGGGTTTGGCGTTGTTGGCCTTGTAGCCACTCAGTACGGCACCTCAGCCGCAGCGTTATACTATCTGCTGATCGCTTTCTCTGTTTTCATTAGTGGCATTGGAGTGATCGCTTTGGCGGGCGCAATTTGGCAGCACTTCGAACGCGGCAGACTTCTTCTCGAGTCTCAAGAAGGCGACAAGGATCGATAGAACTCCCGCTCGGCGGCCTCTTCGCTGCTTCGGGCACCTAACAGATTGAATCGCCAGGCGTTATTCGCCATTAATCAGAGGTCAATTCTTCTGCGAGTTTCGCCGATACCAATCGGTGATGGCTTCTGTGCGCACTACGCTCCGTGAGGAGTTCAAATTATTGCGGTTTGGTTTCCGCGTACTTCCTGAACGGGAGGCGGCAGTTTATTTCGAACTGTGCCGCAGCTTGCTGGCAAATATTCCACTCTCGATTCTTGGCAATCTCGTCCTCGCCACATTGGTAGCTCCGATTGCTCTGGCCGGACCACAGAGATTTCCGTTTATCGTTTGGGCTTCCCTGATGTACGCGACATGCCTATTTCGCCTGGCCGTTAGCCGTACCGCGGCGGAGAGCCAGGCCCTTGCGAGCATGTCGTCCCCGGGTGCTCCCTCTGAGGAAGCATGGGGGCTATTTGGGGAATTGTTGCGGCGTGCGGTGCTGTTCTCGTCGCTCTCTGGTTTGTTATGGGGAGCATTTCCGATCGTCGTAATGTGGGAACCGGCAGATGGCAGTCAGTTATATCTAGCGTTTCTGCTCGCGGGAATTCCTGCGGGCGCCCTAGGAACTACCGCATATGTTCTAAGTTCTTTCTTTCTCGTAGCCGCACCGATTCTCCTATCAGTGGCGTCTGTCTTGTTGATCGCTCAGCCAACTGGTTGGGTTGAAACTTCGGTGATCGTTCTAGTCTATTTGATGTTCTTAAGCCGTGCAGGCTGCAATATCCACGCACTTTTTCGCGAGTCGATTCGGTTCCGCTTGAGTCGCGAAGCGCTTACTACGCAGCTATCCAAGCAGCAGGTGGCGCTTGCCGCGAAGAATAACGAGCTTGATGCTGCCCTGGCTGATGCGCAAAGAGCCACAGTCGCTAAGGGCGAGTTCTTGGCAAAAATGAGTCACGAGGTTCGAACTCCGGTGAACGGAATTATTGGAATGACTACGCTGGCACTTGATCAGGTGATGGATAGTGAGCAACGAGAGGCATTATCTACAGTCAAAGAATCTGCCGAGCATCTGTTACATTTAGTGAACGACATTCTTGACCATTCAAAAATGGAAGCCGGCAAGATTATTCTAGAATACGGGTGCTTTGATAACCAAGAGGCCTGCGAGAAGCTCTTTCGTCTGTTCGGAGCCAGTGCTCAACAGCGTGGTGTGAAGTTGTCGATTGAGATCGACGAAAGGGCGCCACGATTTGTGGTGGGAGATGTCCATCGCCTTGGGCAGATTCTCAATAATCTCATCAGCAATGCTCTCAAGTTTACCCCTGAGGGCGGAAGGATAAGCTTGAAGATCTCCAGCGACATGCCGCAGCAAAATATCGCTATGTTTTCTTTTGAAGTGGTTGATTCAGGCGTCGGCATTCCTGGGGATCAGCAGCTAAGAATTTTTGACGCTTTTGTGCAGGCTGATAGCTCCGTTACGCGAACCTACGGGGGAACAGGTCTCGGGTTGACGATTTCGGCCAACCTGGCGGCCTTAATGGGAGGATTAATCTCCCTGGAGAGCAAGGTCGGACAGGGCAGTACTTTCTGTTTGAAGCTTCCGTTGTCTGTTGCCTCGGAAGCTGAGGTCGCAAAAGCTAAGCTGCAAGGCGCGCTCCCGCGCAGTGAGTCTGGTGTTCGATTGATTCGCAGGCCCTCGGCCCCCGATAGGGTGCTGCGGGTGCTGGTGGCGGAAGATAATCCCATCAACCAAAAAATCGTGCAGCGCGTACTTGAGAAAGAAGGCTTCGAAGTGGTGCTTGCCGAGAATGGCCTGCGCGCGCTGTCCCTGCTTGCTCAGGTTCCGGTTGATATCATTCTTATGGATTGTCAGATGCCGTGCTTGGATGGATATGAGGCATCACGCCGAATCCGTGACAGCGAGAACTCGAAGGTGGCCACACTTCCAATTATCGCGCTTACCGCGCATGCCATGGAAGGGGATCGTGAGCGCTGTCTTGAAGCGGGAATGACGGAATATATATCTAAGCCCTTTGATCGTGCGCACCTCATCGCCACGGTTCGAAGGTTGGTTCCTGTGTCTTAGCTTCCCCTAAAAAATAACGAATTCTTCGGAGCTGCCGGTGTCAAGTGCGGCTGAGTCGGCCAAAATATCAGGCCTTCTCGCAGTTCGTCTCGCCTTCTGCTAGGCTCGGCGTTCCACGCTAAGGGAGATTTTTATGACCGAGAAGTACATTTTCTCAATGCACAAAGTATCGAAGACCTACCCGCCGAGTAAGCAGGTGCTTCGTGATATCAGCCTTTCGTTCTTTCATGGAGCCAAAATCGGGGTACTGGGACTTAACGGGTCCGGAAAATCTACCTTGCTCAAGATTATGGCCGGCCTCGAATCTGACTTCTCAGGAGAAGCCAGGCCCGCCGACGGCGTCACCATCGGGTATCTTCCTCAGGAGCCAGTGTTGAATGAGGAAAAGGATGTGCGCGGTAATGTGCTCGAAGGTCTCGGAGAGATAGTCGGGTACCTCAAAGAGTTTGAGGATATTTCAACGGCACTTGGAGACCCAAGCCTTGACCCAGATAAAATGGAAAAGCTGCTTGAGCGCCAAGCGGAAGTGCAAGAACACATTGACGTACAAAATGGGTGGGATCTTGATCGCACCATTGAGCTTGCTTCTGAATCCTTGCGCTTGCCACCGGGTGACGCTGCAGTGAAGCATCTTTCGGGTGGAGAGCGTAGGCGTGTGGCGCTCTGTAAGTTGCTGCTGCAAAAGCCAGACATGCTGTTGCTCGACGAGCCTACGAACCATCTCGATGCTGAATCGGTACTGTGGCTTGAGCAATTTCTTAAACAGTTTACCGGTACCGTCGTGGCCGTAACCCATGATCGATACTTTCTGGATAATATTGCCGGCTGGATTTTAGAACTCGACCGAGGACATGGCATTCCTTGGGAAGGGAATTACTCCTCGTGGCTTGAGCAGAAACAAAAGCGACTTGCCCAAGAAGAGCGCTCGGAAACGAAGCGCCAAAAAACCCTTGAGCGAGAGCTTGAGTGGATTCGCATGAGTCCGCGTGCCAGACAGGCCAAAGGAAAGGCGCGTATCAATGCATATGAACAGTTAATCGCCGATGATCAGCCCGAGAAGATGGAAGAGGTTGAAATCTACATTCCTCCAGGCCCTCGTCTTGGCGAGGTGGTTATTACAGGAAAGGGTCTCACCAAGGGCTTTGGCGATCGCGTTTTGATAGACGATTTTTCCTTCAATATTCCACGCGGTGCGATTGTGGGTCTTATCGGCCCCAACGGCGCAGGTAAATCAACGTTGTTTAAAATGCTTGTGGGTGCTGAAAAGCCAGACAGTGGAGAACTGCGTCTTGGAGACACGGTGAAGCTGGCCTACGTAGACCAAAACCGCGAGACGCTGGACGGCAGCCGAACGGTGGTCGAGGAAGTATGCGACGGTAATCAGAGCGAAATGATTGCAATCGGCAAACGTGAAGTGAACGCGAGAACGTATTTGGCGCGCTTTACTTTTACGGGATCGGATCAGCAGAAGAAAGTTTCTGTCTTGTCGGGCGGAGAGCGCAATCGTTTGCAGCTTGCCAAGCTGCTTAAGTCCGAAGGGAACGTGCTGCTCTTGGATGAGCCGTCCAATGATTTGGATGTGAACACTCTGCGAGCGCTTGAGGATGCGCTAATGCGTTTCGTGGGCTGTGTGTTGGTCATTAGCCATGATCGTTGGTTCTTAGACAGAATCTGTACCCATATTCTAGCCTTTGAGGGGGACAGTAAGGTGGTAATGGTGGAAGGCAACTTCCAAGATTACGAGGAGGATAAGAAGCTGCGCCTTGGGGCCGAAGCCGTTGAACCGAAACGAATCAAATTCAAGAAGCTCGCTACTTAGGGAACCTCCATGGTTCCAGCTTCTTTGTCCTTCTGGTTTCTGGTTACCGCAAACGAAAATTAACCAGATGGCGTGAAGGGTCTGAGAACTCAGGTCATGGGCACGCGATGCTTACCTGGATGAGCGTGCTCTCTGGCTTGGAATTTTTAACACGGGGGTCACGGAGAGAAGATCTATTGACTCTTCTCCGAGACCTCGGCGTCCTCCGCGTTATTAAATGATCAGCAACGACAACCAAGGCTTTCCGCAATACGCCGGCATTCTGGAAACCTAGCACCACACGCAGCTACGGTGGCGATGAAGGGCTAGTTTTTTAAAGTTTCCTTAGCAGGGGTGGGCGTCCGCTTGGCCGAATGTCGAAGGAAAGGGTATTTCATCTGTCCCCAAAGTGATTCGGGCACTATATCCGAACGCGATTTAATCCCTGTTTCGGTAGGTACACAATCTTTTGGCATGTAATAAGTGCCGCCTAATAGATCCAGACAAGAGAACATTGCGGCAAAGTTCTTGTCGCGTGCTTTGCTGTCGGTTGAGTGGTGCCAGCGGTGGAATGTCGGGCTCACCAGCACATAGTTCAAAAATCCGTAAGACAACGGAATATCGGAATGAATGAAGTAGTCGTAGAAGCCCATCACTGTGGCGCTAATTAGAATCGCATCCTGAGAGGGCATCAGCGCGGCAAACAGCAGTAGGTTGATAGAAACTTCTATCAGTGCTTCTCCGGGGTGAAAGCGCACGGTGGAAAGCCAGTTCACTTGAGTTGAGCTATGATGAACGGCGTGAAAGGGCCAGAGGCGCCGCCCATGAAAAAGTCTGTGGCGCACGTAGATTAGAACATCTCTAAAGAACAGAAGAACCAGGACTTGAGCCAGTACTGGAAGTGCGGCTAAGCCTGAAGTCCAAGCCGGCAGGGCGTTCCAGTACACAAGTAAGCTTCCGAAAACCAAGGTGCCAAAGTGTCTGGCGAGTGGCGCGTAGAACAAGGTAAGTGCCAGGTACCCGAAATCAGTGCGTGCGCTTAAGTGTGAGTAGTTACGCTGTGCATGATGAGGAGGTGCATGGCGCTTTCTATTGACGATGCGCTCGACCACCACCAGCAGCAGGACGACGGGTAGCAGGCGCAGGGCGTTCACGACTATGGTGACGAGTAGGGAATTAAGATCTGGTAAGAAAGACATCAGACCAAGTGCTCCTCGAAGCGACGCTTGCGGCTATATGGAGTATCGGAAGATCGGGCTGAAAACTTAGGCCTCTCGCCCGAACCCCTTAGTGGTCTTGGTGGTCTTAGTGGTGGAATAAGCGGCCTGATTCACCACGGAGACTACTCAGAACACAAAGAAAGATGTCCTCACCTATGATGTAGGATATGAGCGCCTTGCGGGGCTGCCAAGATGCTTCCTAATCGTCGGCGCGTAGCGAGTCTCTCTCCGGCGGGTTCTCTGGCTCGGTGACGGTCAAGTCGTGCCCGCGCACGATAGGTGATCCAAAAGAGGGGAGTATGTCTGAGGGTTTGGTCCACGAGACGATGCACAGGTTTTCTTCTGCGCGGGTAATGACAGTGTAGAGCATGTTGCGATGGGTATCGTCGCGCGGGTAGTCCTTGCTGGAAGGGTTCCACAGCAAAACGTTGGTGAATTCTAAGCCTTTAACCTGATTGACGCTGGTGACAATGATTCCTTCGTTGAACGAGAAAGATTGATCGTCGCCAAGCCGCAGTTGTGGTCCAAAGGTCGGTTGCAGTAATTGGTATACGTAACGTGCAGATTCAACACTGCGGCACACCACGGCACTTAGGCCTCCAGGGTATTTCTGAGCGCCGCGGGTGATCCAGTCGATCGTAGACATCACTCCGTCTTCTTCGTTTCCGCACTTAAACCAAATTGGCTTACGTCCGACGCGACCCTCAACTGCTTGACTGGCCTGACTGCCGTGGCGGTTCTGCACGTAGTCTGCAAGTTTTAGAATTTGCAGCGTTGAGCGCTGACTCAAGTTCAGACTCATGAACGTCGACATGGAATCTTTGAACGCCCAGAATTTGCGTAGCTTTTCCCAGCCGGCAAAAGACGAGCTCTCGTCAAGCTTTTGGTTGGTGTCACCTATTAGGGTCAGCCCGCGCGCGTCGGCTACCGAGCCGATGATGCAGGCCAGATCTATGGGGCTATAGTCTTGTACTTCGTCTGCTACTACGTGTTGGTAACGGCCTGCTTTGCCTTCCTTAAAGAATACTCGTCCGTGTAGTAACTGCTCGACTCGGACTATCAGCGCGTCATCTGCATAGTCCAATACGCCAGCAGCTTCATTTTGAGAGGTGTGGGCATGCGCGCGAGCAAGCGTTTCTTTGTCGATGAGCTTGGTTTCATCTTCCGGCAGAAGTTGAGCGGGATCTTTTAAAGTCTCAAGAATCAAGTTACGTGCATTCGCAGACGCGCGCTGTGCTTCGGAAAGCATTAACACCTTGCGCTCAAGCGCTTTCAGCATAGCGAGCGAGCGTTTTACGCGCTCGATTCCAAGTGGTGTGCCGCCTTTTGGTCGACCAATGCGATCAGCAAGCGAAGTGCCTTCGCGGAATTCGGCGACCGGGCGCAGTAGGGCAGGGTATACTCTGGCTACGGTGAGCCCCAGCCACTCTCTTAAGGTAGTGGTCGATACTCCTGACACTCCAAGGTTCGGAAGGGTGCGGGAGACGTACTCTCTCAGCGGCACGCTTGCGACTACGACGGCGCATCGCTCTGTGCTGAGAGTTTCGCCGTCGACTATCGGGCCTTTGCCCAGCATCCAGGCCAGGCGGTGTAGGGCCACAGTGGTTTTACCTGACCCGGCTATGCCTTGAATCATCAGAGCGGCGTCACCACTTTCGGCCACCAGCTGGAATTGCTCAGGAGTGAGCATGGACGCGATTTCAGGAAGATGTCTTGAGCCGCTGTCACCGTTAGTGCTGTCACCGTTAGTGCGGTCACCGTTGTTTTCGGCTGAGAGACCGCTGCGACTTCTAAGCGGTTCGCTACGCTTGACCCATGCGCCAGCGCGCAATTCAAAGACTCCGTCAGCGCAGGAAACTCTTAAGAGCCGGGATTTTTCAATCTCTACCTGAACGCGCGCTCTGATTGTGCCAAGTCGTTCTCTGCCTAGTATCTCTTCGCTGTATTCGTCGCCTGTTTTGTATTCATAGTAGAGCTTTGCTACCGGAGCCTTGCGCCAGTCGATGATTCGACATTCCGAGTTCTCGGCGAAGCCCATCCTGTATTCGAGCTGCTTAATACCGTCGGACATGTCCTCCTCGAGGACGAGGCGAGCGAAGTAGGGTTTCTTGATTAGCTTCTCGAGTACCGCGACTTCGGCGGCCTTGCGGTCTCTGAGGCCGTGAGCCACGGCCTCGTCCGATGCAATCATCTGTTTGTCTTCGTCTCGGGTATAGGATACGAGCTCGGCGGTAAGGTCTCGGGCGCGGGCGCTCTCAATAGAAAGGCGTTCTAGGGCGCGAGACAGCTGCTGAGTGAGCGACGACAGTACTTCCGCCAGGAGGCTCTCCTCCGCTGCTATAATCTCTTTCTCTTTGGCTGATAGAGGTGAGGACATTCTTGACCACTATACTCAAGATTAGATTTTAACGAGGGTGTTTCGTACCTGAAGTTCGGTTTGAAATCAAAGGTGTGCTCCGCCCCGCATTTGCATTGATGGGGCCTATCGACTGCATGGTATGACGTGCGGTCGTTATCAATATCGTACCATCTATACCGGCTACCCTAGGTCTTTCGGATCCGGGTGTTTTGCGCGTGCTTGCATCCCTCCGATTGCAGCACTCTCTATTTTTGTCTAGAACGATTGGCAAGTAGGCTCGATAAATATGCTACTCACGCTTTCATTGGTTGCGTGGTGTAATTCAAGCTCGCGGCAAACTTCGACCTGTTTTTCAGACATTTATTTAATGTGGTTTTGTTTGTGACCGATCCCCATACGACTCCTCCTCATATTAGCTCTGGTAAGCCTCCACCGCCGGGAACTTCTCCGTTAGAGCTCCAACGTCATGAACAGCTTCATGCCTTGGTGAAATCTAAGTTCGGGTCAAATCTTCAGGAATTGCTCCTCGATCTTGGCGATGTGGTCGCGGTGGTGAGCAGAGATCGATTGCTCGATTTTGTGCGTATCCTAAAGCTGGACAGCGAATTGCAGTTCAATATGCTTTTAAGCGTGACGGGAACGGACTGGGTCGATGCGCGCGCAGATCGCTTCGAAGCGGTCTATCATTTCCTAAGTACTGCACATGGACATCGCATCCGAGTGCGCGTGTCACTGCCTGAGAAAGACCCTTCCATAGACAGTCTGTGCTCTCTGTACTCAGGCGCAAATTTCATGGAGCGAGAAGCGTGGGACTTGCTCGGCATCACTTTCCGCGGTCACCCCGATTTGCGACGCATATTGATGTACGATGAATTCGTCGGACACCCGCTCCGTAAAGATTATCCCGTCCAGGGCAAGCAGCCGCGCATTCCAATGCGATCGCCTGAGGTTCAGAACACGGCACGCGATATGATTCGACCTCCTCTCTTTGCGATTAATCGGCGTAGCGACGCGGTGAAAGGCGACGCGGTGAAAAGCAACTCATCTCCTGCAACATCTGGGCAGTCTCAAGAAAGGCACGGCCATGAGTAAGGACGCGAATAAAAATGGTAGTCAAAATGGCGGAAGTCACCCGCACGCCAAGGTCGCTTCGAGTAGTGCAATTCCTTCACCGAATCTTCTGAACGTCGACTACGGAGAGGGCGGTATTACTACCCATCTTCGTTCGCGTGACATCGGAGACGACCTGCACACTGAGACCATGATTCTGAACCTCGGACCGGCTCATCCAGCGACTCACGGGACTTCTCGAATCGTCGCAGAGCTTGACGGAGAGCGCATTCTCGATGCGGATGTCGAGGTGGGCTACTTGCACCGCGGTTTCGAGAAGATGTGCGAGACGGTGGACTACAATCAGGTCATGCCGTACACCGATCGCCTCAACTACGTATCCCCAATCATTAACAATGTGGGCTGGTGCCTCACGGTAGAAAAACTACTGGGAATCGAAGTCCCTAAGCGTTGCCAATACATTCGGGTAATCATGTCAGAGATTTCTAGAATCTCTGATCACCTGACCTGTTGCGGGGCTTCCGCCATGGAACTCGGCGCATTCACCGTCATGCTCTATTGCATGCAGGCACGTGAGTATCTCTGGGAACTGATTGAAGAGGTGACTGGGGCGCGATTGACTATATCTTATGCGCGAGTCGGTGGACTCCGCGCGGACCTCACGCCTGGATTTGCTGGAAGAGCCAAGAAGGCGTTTGAGGGCGTGCGCTTGCACGTGGGGAACAGCGACCGGCTGCTCAGTAGGAATAGAATCTTCATTGATCGCATGTGTGATATCGGAGTGATTACCCGTGAGGAAGCTCTTGATTACAGCCTCACGGGTCCAATTGCCCGTGCCTCTGGCGTTAATTATGACGTCAGGAAAACTTTCCCTTATTCGTCATACCAAGACTTCGAGTTCGAAGTGCCGCTTGGCACCAAGGGTGACAACTACGACCGATTCCAAGTGCGTTTGCTTGAGATTGAGCAGTCTTTGAGGATTTGTGAGCAGGCGTTGAAGCGGCTGCCCGAAGGCCCCATCTGTGTAGACGACCCAAAAATAATGCTCGCACCGAAGGACGAGGTGTATGGGTCTATCGACGGCATGATTAACCACTTTGAAGTGGTGATTAAGGGCGTCCAACCACCAGTCGGAGAAGTGTATCTGCCGGTTGAGGGCGGAAACGGAGAGCTTGCGTATTACACGGTGTCGGATGGCAGTGGTCGGCCCTATCGTGTGCACGTCAGGGCACCATCTTTTATTCACATGGGAGTGATGCGGAAAATGTTGCTGGGACATTCCCTTGCTGATGTGGTGCCGATATTTGGCATGGTCAACATGATTGGGGGCGAGTGTGATCGGTAATTCTTTAAATTCGTCGGCTAGTAACTCTTCGGCGAATCAAAAATCGATGTCAGCAGCGGCCGCTCAGCGACTCACTGAGATCAAGAAGCGCTACCCGCACCCGCACTCGGCGGTGATGTCGGCGCTGTATCTTGCGCAAGAAGAACTTGGAGTGATTGATCAGCGCGGTATTCAGTGGGTGTCAGAGCAGCTTGAAATGGCGCCCGTGCACGTTCAAGAGGTCGCTACGTTTTACACCATGTATTACAAGCAGCCGGTTGGTGCCTATCACTTCCAAGTATGTCGCACTCTGTCGTGCGCGCTCAGAGGCTCTAAACATTTGACTGAGCACCTGAAGAAGAGATTCCACATTAAGCCAAACGAAGTGAGTGCAGACGGCAAATGGAGCTACGAAGAGGTTGAATGTCTAGGCTCCTGCGGAACTGCACCAATGTGTGAGATTAACGACACGTACTTTGAGAATCTTACTCCAGAGAAACTGGAAGCTATTATTCAGAGAATTGAGAAAGAGAAGCCTGAGTTGAGGCTCTCTACTCTCACTGATTCGCTTGGCGACGGTTTGCAAGGACAGCCTAAGTCAGAGGTTCGTTGATTGGTTTGCGTTAGGCGGTTTGTAGAGCGCTCTTTGAACGTAAGGCGTTGAGCAAGATTTAAGGGATTATGGGCAATCATCGACAGATTCTTTTAAAAAACATCGATCATCCCGATCAGCACACTGTGGCGGGGTATGAGAGCCGTGGTGGATATTCGGTCATCAAGAAGGCCATGGGCCTGGACCCGCTTGCGGTGCTTGAAGAGGTCAAGAAGTCTGGATTACGCGGACGTGGCGGCGCTGGTTTCGGTACCGGGCAGAAGTGGAGTTTTATTCCTCGCAACTCCGGAAAGCCTATTTATATTGTGCAAAATGCGGATGAGTCTGGGCCGGGTACTTTCAAAGACCGGCTTTTGCTTGAGAGAGATCCGCACTTAGTTATTGAAGGACAACTTATCTGCGCTTGGGCGGTGCAGAGCAATTTCTCCGTCATCTATATTCGTGGTGAGTACGGGTACCCATACATTCGTATTCAACGCGCCATTGATGAAGCCTATGCTAAGGGCTACCTAGGCGAGAACATTTTTGGCAGCGGATTCACGCATCACATGATCGTGCATCGTGGCGCAGGTGCGTATATCTGCGGAGAAGAGACGGCCCTGCTCAATTCTCTAGAAGGTAAGAAAGGACAGCCGCGCCTAAAACCTCCGTATTACCCTGCGGCGATTGGTCTGTATGACTGCCCCACGGTGGTTAACAACACCGAAACGCTGGCTGCGTGCGTAGCCATTCTAGAAAACGGCGGCGAGTGGTATGCCGCTATTGGAACTGAAAAATCCACCGGAACAAAACTTATTAGTGCTTCAGGGCATATCAATAAGCCTGGAATCTATGAAATTGAAATGGGCTACCCGCTACTGCAGTTTATCGAAGAGGAGTGCGGGGGCATTTGGAAAGGGCGAAACCTTAAAGGCGTCATGCCTGGCGGCTCTTCATTCCCGATTCTGCGCGCCGATGAGCTTGCAGGCGTGAATATTGACTATGAGTCACTCTCAAAGGCTGGTTCTCACGTGGGCTCCGGCGGTTTCATGGTGATGGACGATCACACCGACATGGTTGAAGCAGCGCTTAATGTCGCACACTTCTATGCGCATGAGTCTTGTGGTCAGTGCACTCCTTGTCGCGAGGGCGGTCATTGGATCGAGAAAATCTTTGGGCGCATTTCGAAGGGCGGAGGATTGCCCGGTGACGTGCAGCTCGTTGAAAGCATCTGCGGGCAAGTCGCCGGGCACACTATCTGTGCTTTCGGTGAAGCCTTGGCGTGGCCCGCACAGAGCTTCATCCGAAAATTTCCCGAAGAGTTCCGCGGCCGAATTTCTGAGGCCAGGGAAGGGCGAGTGATTTCAAGAGAGTCCATGAACGCGGATGTGGGTGGTTCTCATTGAAGACTTAGGAAGTAGCGAGCCTGAAACCAGGCTGGGTGATTCGGAGAGATTAAGAAGACGTCGGTGATCGAATGGGTACAGAACTGGGAGCGCAAGGAGCCGGAGCAGTAGAGTTGGTCAATCTCACGATTGACGGCAAAGCTGCCAAAGTTCCCAAGGGCACAAATCTAATCGAGGCTGCTAAGTCAGTTGGCGTCGACGTTCCTTTTTATTGTTATCATCCCCACCTTTCTATCGCTGGCAACTGCCGTATGTGTCAGGTGCGAGTAAAGGGCGCGCCGAAGCTTGATATCGCATGCAATACTATGGTGCGTGAAGGCATGGAGGTGTCCACGCATCACACCTCACCTGAAGTAGATGATGCTCAGGCGGCAACTCTAGAATTTATACTGATTAATCATCCTCTGGATTGCACTGTTTGTGATCAAGCCGGGCACTGCAAGTTGCAGGACTACCACTTTGACTACAATGCCAGGCCCAGTCGCTTTCTCGAACAGAAAGAGCACAAGGTTAAAGCACTTCCGCTAGGACCCACGGTGGTGCTTGATGGTGAGCGTTGCATCATGTGCACGCGCTGTGTACGTTTTTGTGATGAAGTCACCAAGACTTCAGAGCTTGGCATGCTAAACCGTGGCGACCGCTCGGTCATCGCGGTCAACGAGGGCAAAGAATTAAACAATGCGCTTTCAGGCACCGTTGTGGATCTATGTCCGGTCGGTGCGCTTACCCATCGCAATTGGCGCTTTAACACCCGTATCTGGTTTACCAAAGAAACTGACTCGATATGTCCAGGTTGTTCGACTGGCTGTAACGTAAAAGTTGCCATTCGAGACCAGCAAGTGGTGCAGGTCAAAGGGCGTCTTAACTCCGCAGTGAATAAGGAGTGGATGTGCGACGAAGGGCGCTATGGGTTCATGCGCTTTCTTCCGCAGAAGCGTCTTGCAAGTCCGCTGTTGGGTGGAGCTGGCACTTCCTGGGAGATGGCTCTGCGCGAGTCCAAGCGGCTGGTAGGTAGCGAGGCGCTCGTGATGGTGTCTCCTGATCTTTTGCTTGAAGAGTATGACATTCTAAAAGAGTTCCTTACTCGACACATGCCTAAGGCGCGAGTGGTGCTGGCCTACAGAGAACGAACACTTACCGAAGTGGAGAAGGTTCTTGTAAGTCCGGACTATGCGGCGAACTTTAGAGCGGCTGAATTCAGTGGGCTGGTGCAGTCTGTTTCTGGTGACGCATACGAGAGCGCGTTGAAGCAACTGCGCGCGGGAAGCGTCTCGCATGTGTTGTTGGTGGGACAGCGAGCGATTTTGCCCGAAGACTGCGACGCAGCACTGCTTGCCGGTATTCAGGCAGTTGGAGTGAGCGTCGGCATGCTTACTGATGCGGCTTCAGGCTTGGCGTCGGTGCTCAAAGTCGCTCTTCCTGGCAGAAGCATTCTTGAGAAGTCTGGACTCATGGTGAATCGCCAAAGTCGTCTGCAGTGGAGTGAGCGAGTAATTGATGCACCGCTTGGCGCAGAGCCAGAGTGGCGCCTGTTGAACCGAATTTCCAAAGAATGCGGTGCCGCGTTGTGTGACGCCACTAACGATAGAGATTTGAGCCTGCGGATTCTTGGCAAGGACACTCGACTTGTCGGGCTTTCGATCGCCGACGTGAAGGGCAGCCTGCTAAGTTTGGTGGGTGCTTCGAAGGGAATTGATTTGAAGTCTTATCAGCCTCGGCAACGAACGGTAGCTGCAGACTCTGCGGGTAGTCAGCCGGCGGTATAGTTAAGGACGTATATCAGCGTATGGGCATAGAGTATCTGATTTTGTTCATTGAGGTGTTTGTCGTCTTTAATTTGGCGATGAGCATGTCAGCGTTTTGCACATGGGTAGAGCGCAAGGGCTCGGCGCTGATTCAGGATCGAATTGGCGCGAACAGGGCGGGTGCGTTCTTTGAGATTGAGAATCCATTTCTAGCCAAAGGTCTGCTGACCGCAAGAGTGTTCGGAATTCTCTTTGTTCTCTTAGGGCTTAGTTTGTTGATCCTGCAATTTGGGGTCGTGAGTCTTTCAGGCATTCTCCCTCCACAGGAAGTGCTCGGCGGAGTGCTGATTGTCGGCATCTTGTTGTTTGGGCTCTCGATGGTGCCTTTCGTGATAAGAGGCTTGGGCATTCTCGGTGTGATCAACACGCTGGTGTGCGACGCGGTGAAGGCATTGACCAAAGAGGATTTTATTCCCAACGGGGTTTCTCCGATAATTCACAGTCTAGCTCCCGTGCTGGCGGCACTTCCGATCTTCCTCGCATTCGCCATTATCCCGTTGGCACCAGAGTTTGCATTGTTCGGTTATCAGATTCGCCCACAGATTGCAGAATTAAACGCAGGGATATTGTTCTTCTTGGCGATGGGCTCCATGGCGGTCTATGGCGTTGCGTTAGCGGGTTGGAGCAGTAACAACAAGTTTGCTCTGTTGGGCAGTCTTCGCGCGGCCGCGCAGATGATTTCCTATGAGTTGGCGCTAGGAGTTGCGCTTGCCACGGCGATTCTGATGTACGGAAGCTTGGACTTGTACGCCATGGTCGAAATGCAGGGCAACACTTGGGGGGCCTTGCAGAATCCTTGCATGTTCATCGCCATGATAATTTTCTTTGTCGCGGGAATGGCGGAGACCAAGCGAGGGCCGTTTGATTTGCCTGAAAGTGAATCGGAATTAGTAGCCGGATATTTCACTGAGTACTCGGGCATGAAGTTCTTGTTGTTCTGGATGGGGGAGTTTACCGAAATTGCCTTATTCGCCATTGTGCTTGCACTGGTATTCTTTGGGGGCTGGCATCCGCTGCCGTTCCTTGGCGACTTCGTTCAATTTCCTCAGAATCACTGGGCTTCTAGCCTGATTGGCCACATGATTCTGATGGGTAAGGTAGTGTTCTTCTGCGTGTTGCAGATTGTGATTCGCTGGACTTTGCCGCGCTTTCGCTACGATCAGTTGATGGATTTGGGCTGGAAGTGGCTGCTGGAAATCGCGTTCATTAATTTGATGGTGCTGGGAGCACTTCGTCTCGCAGGATGGTTCTAAGTGCTTTGGATTGAAATACAGACACGGAGAGGGGGTTACGCTTCATGATAGGCTTGTTTGCGGTCACCGCTTTGTTGGCGATTGTTTCTGCCGTCTCAGTGGTGGCGCTTAAAAACCCCATTCACAGTGCGCTTGGACTCGTGGCGCACCTGCTCGCCATTTCCGCATTCTTCGCCATGATGGATGCCCACTTTCTGGCGGCGGTTCAAATCATTGTGTACGCCGGCGCCATCGTGGTGTTGGTGGTGTTTATGCTGATGCTTCTTAATCTCAAGGTTGAGAGCCGAACTAAGGGCGAGAATGTTCTTTCGGTACTGGCGATAATCGCAGGAGGAGTTTTTCTTCTAGTGGCGGTTCCTGTGGTTAGAGAAGCGATGGACTCGCTGTTAGTTTCGGGCTCGGCTGGTGCGGGCGGGACTGGTGCTGACATGGTGGCGGTAGAGGGCACTGTAGAAGCGATCGGCCGACGCCTTTTCACCGAGTACGTCTTTTTGTTTCAAGCATCAGGAGTGCTTCTGATGGCAGCCATTGTGGGCGCAGTGATGTTGGCTAAGCGAGAATCAAAACCTCAGCCGCGTGAACTGGTGCACGGAGAGTCATAAGGAAGGCGAGATTATGGTTCCAGTAAGTCTTTACCTGACACTCTCTGCCGTGATCTTCACTATCGGAGTGATCGGTGTCGTTGTCAGACGGAACGCCATCGTGGTGTTCATGTGTATCGAGCTGATGCTGAACGCGGTGAACCTTAGTTTCGTCGCATTGTCGCAGATGCACGGTGAGCTTGATGGTCAGATATCAGTTTTTTTTGTGATGGTGGTGGCCGCTGCCGAGGCTGCGGTTGGATTGGCGATTATTATTTCGGTGTTTAGATCGATGAACTCGATTGAGACGACGGACACTTCTGACCTGCGGCTTTAGGCGACCTGAGACTTTAAGTGACCGGTGCCTTTGAAGTCGAGGTGTTCGGGGTTGGATTGAGCAGGGTTCAAGAAATCCTGACCGAAGCTAGATTGACGGGAGTATATGGAAAGTAGTCAAGCAATGTTGTGGTTGATTCCCGCTTTCCCGGCGATTGGGGCGGTGTTGGCGTTTCTGATTGGGCGAAAAGCTCGCGACCTCGCTGGTTGGATAGCGACTGCGTCTGCCGGGTTATCTTTCGTGTGGACTGTGGTTCTGTTCTCGAACCTTGCGCCGGATGCAGCGTTTGTCGGATCGCTTGGCACCTGGATAGCGGTAGGCGGGCTCGATATCGATTTTCTTTTCCGCTTTGACGCACTCACCGCAGTAATGTGTTTAGTGGTTACGGGCGTGGGCAGTCTGATCCATCTCTACTCAATCGCCTACATGGCAGAAGAAGAGGCGCGACATCGCTTTTTCTCGTACCTCAATCTTTTCATGTTTTGCATGCTCATCCTTGTTCTCGCAGGGAATCTTCCAGTCCTCTTTGTGGGCTGGGAAGGGGTAGGGCTTTGTTCCTATCTGCTGATCGGATTTTGGTTCAAAAACGTGGACTACGCCTCGGCTGGTCGAAAAGCCTTCGTGGTGAATCGAATTGGAGATGCAGGATTTTTGTTGGGCATGTTCTTGTTGTTTCGTCAGTACGGGACACTTGAGTTTGGAGCTTTGAATGCAGCGTTTACTGCTCAGCCGCTTTCTGCAGATTTAGCCACATTGGTTGCGCTTTGCTTCTTCGTCGGTGCGACCGGTAAGTCTGCACAGATTCCGCTCTTTGTGTGGCTGCCTGACGCCATGGCTGGTCCTACCCCAGTCTCTGCATTGATTCATGCTGCCACCATGGTGACCGCCGGTGTGTACCTGATGGCGAGAATGCATCTTGCTTTTGATGCGTCACCGGATGCGATGTTAGTCGTGGCGGTTATCGCAGGCCTTACCGCTTTTGTTGCGGCAACCACGGCACTTACCCAGAACGATATTAAGAAGGTGCTGGCTTACTCAACGGTGAGCCAGCTTGGCTTCATGTTTGTAGCTGCCTCGGTCGGTGCATACTGGGTCGCCATTTTTCATGTGGTTACCCATGCATTCTTTAAAGCCTGCTTGTTCCTAGGCGCTGGTTCGGTCATTCATGGCTGCCACCATGAACAAGACATGCGCAAGATGGGCGGGCTTTGGTCTAAGATGCCAATCACGGCGTGGACCTATCTGATTTCCACTCTGGCCATAGCCGGCATCGCACCGTTCGCTGGGTACTATTCAAAGCATGCCATTGTCGATGCACTGGCACATACCACCAATCCTCGTCTGGTGGGGCCAATTGCTGAGTACCTGGGGCTCCTCCTGACTTTCACGGCTTTCCTCACCGCATTCTATATGGCGCGCTCATTTGCCATGACCTTTATGGGGCATTACCGCGGAGGACATTCGCATGACCATCATGATGCACATGCTGCTCATGATCACGGCAGTCATGCGGCGCACGAACCACATGAGTCGCCATACTTGATGACGATACCGTTGATGGTGCTGGCAGCGCTTGCTCTGATTGGTGGTGTCACTCTGGGTGGTGCGGTAGCAGACGGCGCGTTCTCTATTCAGCATTACTTGGTTGCGGTGGTCCCTAGCGAAATGGGGCATCATCATGAGTCATTTGTGCAGGCGCTGATGCATTCTTGGGTGGGAGTACTGGGAGTTGCGGTAGGCATTCTGTTTTATACCAACCTGACCCGATTCCCAGTCTTGATTGCTGCCGCTTTGAAGCCGTTAACGCGATTGTCTCAGGGTAAGTGGTTCTTCGACGAAGTGTATGCCACGGCTATTATTCGCCCGCTTGAGGGTATGGCACGCTTTTTATGGCGCGGCGTTGACCAGGTCATCATTGATGGCTCGGTAAACGGAACCGCAGCGGTGGTGGATATGACAGGCGAAATCGCGCGCCACACACAGACTGGAAACCTTCGACACTATGCGCTTGGAATGTTTCTCGCCACGGTGTTGGTTATTGGATGTTACCTGGTGATGTGATCATGGATACAACCGTCGCTGCAAATTTTCCATTTTTGAGTACGATAGTGTTCCTCCCGTTGATCGGAGCGGCGCTGTTGTATCTGTTCCCATCTTCCAAGGTCGAAACGGTGCGCTCGGCGGCACTGGGGGCTTCCCTGGTAACGTTCGGCATCTCCTTGATGATGTTGCTGGGCTTTGACTCCTCAATCAGCGCCTATCAGTTCGTAGAGAACGTTGCTTGGATCCCAAGTTTTGGGGTGCGTTATCAACTGGGCGTGGACGGCATTAGCTTGTGGTTGGTGATGCTCACCACGTTTCTCATGCCGATTATAGTAGTGGCGTCGCGCTCGGTCACCACCAAGCTCCGCGGGTATTTGGCCGCGATGCTCGTGCTTGAGACCGCCATGCTCGGTACTTTGGTGGCCCTGGACTTGTTTCTATTCTACGTCTTTTGGGAACTGATGCTGGCCCCGATGTATTTCATCATCGGTATTTGGGGTGGCAAGCGGAGCATCTACGCCACCTTGAAGTTCGTGCTCTACACCGTGGTTGGTTCAGTGCTCATGTTGGTCGCCATACTGTACGTAGTGTGGCAGCACGCCCAGCAGCATGATGGAGAGATTACCTTCGCGTTGCAGCAGTTACTGCTTGGAACCAATCTGAGCTTCACCGAAGAGTTTTGGCTCTTTGCTGCATTCGCCCTGGCGTTTGGAATTAAAGTTCCGATATTCCCTTTTCATACCTGGTTGCCAGACGCGCACGTCGAAGCTCCTACCGGGGGCTCAGTGGTGCTTGCCGGGATTCTCTTAAAAATGGGGCTCTACGGGTTTATTCGCTTCGCCTATCCGCTGTTTCCATTGGCCGCTGAACTCTTCGCGCCCTACCTGGCGGGGTTGGCGGTAATTGGAATCGTGTACGGATCCCTGGTCGCCTGGGCACAGCACGACATCAAGAAGCTGGTTGCGTACTCCTCAGTCGCGCATCTTGGGTTTTGTGTGTTGGGGGTGGTGGCTTTTAATGTCATAGCCACCAGCGGCGCAGTGCTACAGATGATTAATCACGGCATCTCTACTGGCGCATTGTTCTTGCTCGTGGGTGTGCTCTATGACCGACGACATACCAGGGAGATCTCTGAGTATGGTGGCTTGGCCGCGCAGGTTCCTGTGTTCGCGTTCCTGTTCTTGGTATTCACGCTTAGCTCTATCGCACTGCCGCTTACCAATGGTTTCATCGGAGAGTTTTTAATTCTTACCGGAAGCTTCCAGGTATTCCCGGTGTTGACCGCTATCTCTACTTTAGGCGTCATTCTTGGGGCGGTGTACATGCTGACGCTGTATCTTCGAACTATGTTCGGAGAGCTTGATACTGCGAGGAATGGAAATCTTAAGGATGTAAATCGCCACGAGCTTGCCGCTCTGGTGCCGCTGTTGGTTCTAGTCTTCGTCATCGGGCTTTTCCCGCAGCCGTTCTTGCGCGCAATTGAGCCTTCGGTTGCGGCTTGGAAGGGTGCCGTGCAGATGAGAGCCGATAGTCTTCTCGCGTCTCGTGGGAGCGCTCAGCGTTTTGCCAAAGAGCTCGATTCTCACGAAGTAAAACTCGCCGCTTTGGAGCAGCTCGACTCGGGGAGTGTGAAGCTCTTGGACTATCAGCCTGCGGCACGGAGCGATCGGCAGTCCTTAGGCAGAGAATTTTGAGCAGGGGAATATGAATACTAGTCTTGGACTTCAGATGTTTCTGGTTTCTCCGCTCATAGTAGTGGTCTTAGGCGCGCTCTTGCTGCTTCTTTGGGAGGCCTTTTCCTCGCGAGCAAAAGCGACCGTTTCTCAGACAGGTGAGTGTGTTGGCCAAGACTGTGCCGGATGGATGACCGTCGGCATCTTAGTAGTTGCTGCATTTTTCGGGGCAGCCACCGGTGGACTTGCGGGCCCAGGGCAGACTGCCTTTAGCGGCTTTGTATACGTCGACCCATTTTCGACTTTTATGGGTGTAGTGCTGCTATTTGGTTCAATGCTGGCCGTACTGCTCGGTATGGGCAAGCTGAGCGCCCAAGGAATAGAGGCGAAGAGCGAGTTCTATGCCTTGGTGCTGTTTGCCACCGCAGGGGCGCTCATGTTTGTTGCCGCCGCAGAGCTGGTGACCTTGTTCGTGAGTCTAGAAATAATGTCTCTGGCACTTTACGCGCTGTGCGGCTCCGCACTTAGACTGCGTCGCTCAGCCGAGTCGGCGCTGAAATACTTTCTACTGGGCTCGTTTAGTAGTGCATTTTTACTGTACGGAATTGCGCTGCTCTACGGAGTAACGGGCACGACTTTTATCTCTGCGGTTTCGAGGGAAATTGCGGGGAACGCATCGCCAATCTTGATGTTATCGCTCGGTCTCATGTTGGTCGGTTTGGTATTTAAAATTGGTGCGGTGCCTTTTCACTTTTGGGCTCCCGACGTTTATCAGGGCGCTCCGACTTCAGTCACTGCCTACATGGCCTGTGTGATTAAGGCCGCAGCGGTTGCGGTAACGCTGCGTGTGTTGTGGGTGGCTTTCGAAGACGTGCAGCAGTTCTGGATCGGTGCGGTATGGACTTTAGCAGTCTTGACCATGTGTGGTGGGAATCTGATAGCGCTGCGTCAGCGCAGTGTGAAGAGAATGCTGGCGTATTCGAGCATCGCGCATGCGGGGTACATGATGATTGCCTTTCTGGCGCCTGGTGACACCAATGGTGGCGGAGCCGCAATTCTTTACTATCTGATTGGTTACACACTCATGACGATGGGTGCCTTTGCGGTCATTCTTGGGGTGACCTCAGAGGGCGAGAGCGAGCGAGATCACGACCACATTTCTAAATTCTATGGATTGTCCGAGCGAGCTCCGCTACTGGCTGCTCTCATGGCGCTCTTTATGCTTTCTCTTGCAGGAATTCCTCCAGGACTGGCAGGCCTACTTGGTAAGTTCTACATTTTTGGAGCTGCAATTAGAGCCGACTATGTAGGCCTTGTTATCATCGCGGTGCTTAACTCGGCGGTGTCTTGCTACTATTACTTGCGCGTGATTGTAGCCATGTATTTTATGAAGTCAGAAGCAGGGGATAAGGCAGAGCCTGTCGAGGCATTGCCGGCCTTGACCCCGGCCTTGCTGAGCGTGCTTGGCGTATGTTCTCTCGGCGTGGTGCTGTTCGGGCTTTTCCCAGGACTGCTGCATGATAGTGCGGCGGCGGTTATGCTAGGTTTTGCGGGACCATAGAAGGCATCTTATTTAGTAGGTGAAGAGTCGGCCTTCCACAGAACTTTGTAGGGCTGAACGCCCCCTGACTCGATCCCCACCGTGCGAAGGCTCGCTATGTCCTGCAAGCGTGCAGCAAAAATTCCATCCCCGCGATGCTTCGCTGCGCCACTTTCAACGGCGATTAGTGGTAGGTATCGATCGTCGACCCCACGCCAGGTACCTGAAATACGGTATCCATCATGAAGTGTGGCCTCCACTGTCGCTCCATCGGGGAGGAGTTGACGCAACTCATGCACATCGCCAATCGAGTCTGAGACGCCTTTAGGTCGCTGCCACAGCAGTCCTCGTATGCAGGTACTTACACTTAGGAGTTCAACGCCGGACTTTGGAGAGTAAGTGCTAACCTTGCCATCGTCGCGCTGCACAGCGAAACGATCGTTTCCAGGTTCGCTACTCGAAAGGGTACCCACGACGGTGCTTTCGGTTCCTTCGAAGCGAGAGGTAATTGTTACTAATCCTCCGATACTAGATCTAAACGCATCCCAGCCGGAGCTAATTGAGAGAGGTCTTTTCCAAATCTCAATCATTGGATTGAACCATGCGGCGCAGTCTCGACGTTGAATCGCAGGGAGTCCGTCCCTTGCGATAGAGAGAATGCGGGACTCCTGTGCGTCTTCATGGGAGCCCGTAAGCACACGGAACGACGGCGCGCCCCTATGGGAAGTGACTTCTAAGTCTAATTGCTGAGGGGCAGGCATCGAGGGTCGTTCAAGCTGGAACCGCACCGCGGTGCCGCGTACAAGAGGGCCAAGCAGGGATAAGATGGCCGCTTCAGCTGGGCCAGAAAGCTGAAGATTGGAAGCTCCGCTCTGTGCGAGCAGCAGCGTCAGTTTTGATCGATCAGGGCTGACACCCGATTGAGCCGGAATTGGAAAAGCATTCGCGTGAGATTGTTGGTGAGGTGTTTGCATGGCGACTGGGCAGCATGAATCGGTTAGTGAAACTCTCTTGGTGGGAGCTCGAAAATTAAATTCCTCTGGAGCCGTGTTATAGCCCGTGCTCACCATTCTGTTATGGGTAGTAGAGGGTGTACTGGCGCCTCTATAACTAGCTGATTATAGTGTATTTTATTACGGCTGAAAGTGTTCCACCGGAAAGGGGGGTGGAAAGGTGGCAGCAGAGCGACCATCAGAATTCTAATCGAGGGAACGGCAGCTCGTTCGTCTCATGCCCGATGAATTCCGGCGTAAGTCAGCGCATCTTGCAAATAGTCTATGTGGTAGGTGTCTTCAGCCAGAAGCAGCGCAATAAACTCACCCTTTTCAGGAATCAGTCCCGTCACAAACGGGAACACTGAGTTTACTCGCTTCCCGTCAAATAGGAGTCTCCCGACTTTCTCTTTGAATTCAGTGAATGACATCTTGTCGCACTTGGCTTTGAAGAATTTCCAGCAGCGAACGTCTTTGATTTGTTTTGAGATAATATGAAACAGTTCAAGCGCAAAAGACGAACCGTTGAGACGTGCATTATTCTCAATCGGGAAAATCCCTTCTTCGCAGACGATATAGTCTACGCCAAGCACTCCACGATATCCGCCCTCGGCCATCGCTTGCACAATTTTCGATGAGGTTTCCTCTATGTACTGAGCGACGCGTGGTGAGTAGTACTGCCCAAAGAAATTGCCGGCGTGCTTGAGTCCTTGAAACAACTGGGCGGATAGTCCGAAGTGACGAATTTCGCCTGACTGCCCGATCATCCATTGGTCGTTTGGAGAGGAGACCACATTCAGAAACGGCTCGATCAAGACTGTCTTGTCACGATTTGAAACAATTGCTTCATAAAGCTCTCGAACGTCTGGTTGATCGATGGTGTAAAGCGAGCGACCGGCGGACCCGTCAGTCCCACGTACAATCACCTTGCCATAATTTGAAAGCAGGCGATGGATGAGCTCGGCCATCTCGTCGCGGTTCAGCGGACTGGTAACGTCGATTTTGTGGTGATGTCCCTCGATGGTAGGAATGCCAAGTTTTTGGCATTCTTGTTTGAAACTTAACTTGTCGAAGTACTTACTGGTAATTTCTTCGTCACAGCCAAAGGGGTGCACCCCAAGTTCTTTTGCGCAGGCGATGTCGTTCTTGGCGAGATAAAAGGCGAGATAGACCGTGTGGGCATCCTTGCCAACGGCAGAAAGCACCGGACCTGGATTGTTTCGAATTACATTGGAAAGCGGGCCACTGGCCTGCTTCTCACCGTATTCGACAATATTGTCCGTGCTGAGGCCGAAGCTGCGGAGCCAGCGATGATAGGCCTCGTCCAACGTTCCCTGGAGCACGACGATATCTCGTTCGGTGGCGATCGGAAGCGCGCGGCTGCACTGGTGGTGTAGCAGCTTGTCATTTTTGAGCATGACCTCGCTGGCTGGCTGAGAGAGTACGTCGGTGGCGAAGAGAATGCGCTGCTTCTCGTCTGAAATAACGCAGTGTCGTAGGGTCGATAATTCCATCTTCATAGCCGAAGCCTCGAAAAGCAAGATTCCTATTCTGTAGTAACAAAACGCTTATCTGAGGCTAACTCTTTGCTAATTATGGGCGCTTGGCAAGTCGGACTGGAGGAAAGGGGCTAGGGGACAGGGGCTCGGGGACAGAGTTCAAGTGCCACCGGTGTATCTTTTAACGAGAAAGGCGTCCGTCCGGCCAGGGTAACAGTTCAATCAGTTCCTTATCGGAAGAGAGAGTAACGCTCTTGCAATAGAGAGCCTAACGCACCAAAGTAAATATTGAAAATCGATGAACTGCCTGTGCAGAGTGACGTGTGTCTCGTTTGGGAGCGATCGTTTTGGACTACCAGCTGCAGCAACTAGAACAAGATCTATGAGCGATAATGATAAGCGTTTGATGGCGGTCGAGAAGGGTAAGCCGTGCGTGATAGTGCATGGCGGCGCGGGAAAATTACCCGACGAACGGGCATTATTGAAAGTTCCCGTGATGCGCCAAGCGGTGCGCGCTGCGTGGGATGAGCTTCAAAAAGGAAAGCCAGCTGAATTTGGAGTCGCCGCAGCACTGCGCGAGATGGAGGCTTCCAGCTATTTTAATGCCGGCTTTGGGGGATATCCCAACGTGCATGGCATCGTACTTCTTGACGTGGGGTTGATGCGTGGCAACAGAGACTTTGTTTCTTTGCTGAATGTTCGACGCGTAAAAATGCCCTCGGCAATCGCGCTCGACATGCTTAAACCTAATCGCACATTGATGACGGTTTGGACCCATGAATTAATGAATGAGGTCGACGGTGCGCCGCGCTTTATCAAAGATAGATACGGTTGGGTCAAAACTCACGAAGAGTTACTTTCCCCTGTGGTTGTGGAATGGCTTAAAGACGAAGGCGTTGAATTTACTGTTTCAGGAGAGACTTCCGGGGGAACAGTGGGGTGTGTGGTGCGAGATATGGAAGGCAATCTTTGCGCGGGGACTTCAACCGGAGGAGTGAATTCTAAGGACAATGGTAGAATTGGAGATACTCCCATCATCGGCTCAGGAGTGTTCGCTGACAATGAGATTGGCGCGCTCTCTACCACTGGTCATGGGGAATCATTGCTCTCGGGGCTTGTCTCAGGGTTCGTGCTGTCTCGAATGAGCACCTCTGTTCGAGAACATCCGACAGTTTTTCGCGAGCATCCCGAAAAGCTGGATGCAATTCTTCAGAGTGAATTTAGTGAGCTCTCTCGAAAATCAGGCAAACGAGGCGGTGGCATGGTAGTGGTGCCACCATTTGGTTCGCCAGCCTATAGTTTCAATACCGAAATGATATCGGTGGCATTCGCTGACGGTGGCGGCAAAGAGCCGGGCAAAGTTGATAGTTTCATTGCGAAGAGGGGTGGCGTGTTGCTGAGATAGGGGACGCGAGTTCTTTAGGCTATGTGTTGTCCCTCGGCCGAATTCAAAATCTTTGTTTTTGAATTCGGCCAAACTGGTCGTCGCAGAAAAACTGCATTTTTGAGTAAAATGAGCGCGCTCGCTTATGGCATCTCGAAGAGACTTTGATTTTGCTGATTAATAAGGTCGGAGTGCTTGCGACCACTGGTCCGCTGGGTATCTGGTGCGATGGATTCGGCGCTGCTCTCGAGTGCCTCCTTTTTTCCTGACTTAAACCTCGGACAAAGAAATGGGAGCCGAGGGGCTCCCAATTGGGTAGAACCTTTTAGTGTGTTGTCTCTCGTTCGCTAGGGAAGCAGGGCCTTGTTCTGCTGTGCCAGACGCACGAGCGCGAGATCGAGGACTCCGCCGACTTCACCTGCGCGCAGGATTGCGAGCAGGACCGGGTCGACAGGGAGGCCAGGCGAACCAAGGGACGGCGAACCAAGGGACGGCGAACCGAGAGAAGCGATCGCCTCAGAGAGGCTTGAGCCGCCCTCGATCTGCTCCTGCAGCTTGCCCAGAGCGACTTTGGCACCCGCCAACGTCGGGTGATCCGCCAGCATCTGCAGGGAACGCAGCAACGGAAGCCCTGCGTCTTGCAGCATGCTGAGCTGCTCGGTGAAACTGATCAAGCGCTGGTCGCGGCCAAGCGCCTGGGCCAGAGTCTTGGGAGAGCCGCCGATTGCCCACCGCGCGTAGCGGTGCAGCATCGTGTCGAGCTCTCCAGTCTCCTCGCCGATGTTCACCAGATCGATCAGATGCGGGTCGAGCGCACCGAGCAGACCGGCCACGTTCAGCCCATCGACCATCGAGCCACCCTCTCGCACCGTGTTGTGCACCTCAAAGTTGAGGAGCTTCAGACGCGGATGCGGGAAGGCCTCTGCGCAGACCCGGAAGGTTTCCAGGATGGGCGCGCCCATGGAGATCAGATCCCCCAGGGCCCATGCCCAGTGGCCCTGATCCGTGCCCGAGAGCCACGCCCTCTTGGCCGCCTCGAAATCAGGTTTCGGAAACTCAACACTCATAACTACCGCCTTTCTGGGTCGAAAGACCCGTACCAAAACCACGAGAAGAACCTTCCCTTCCATCGTCGTATGATTTTTCGAAATAGCCACCGAGAGAGCGAAGCTAGAGTATCGGGTGTTCGGCGAATGAGAACTTGCCAGCGAAGTTGCTTGGTTGTTATGCGAAGAGATGCGTGACGGCGATCTTCAGGAAGGATGTGGGTCTGGCTACTTTGAAAAGCGCGTCCTTCTGAGTAAATACGCAACCCCAGCGAAGCAAATGAAGCAGAGAACCAGAAGTGCCATTGAAGCCGGGCTGAGTGACGCAACGGGTTCTTTCATGCGAGCGACGGCAGATTCTGGTTTCCACGAAAGAGTCGCAAGCACTCCGGTCGCCTGCAGACTCAGTGCGGACGGATCTTTAGCCTCAGCGACTTGGTCAGTCCAAGTGAATACATAATGCCTGTCCGAAAACGAGAGTACGCTTACGGCTGCCCGCATCTCATGCGGACCGTTTCGATATGTGAGCGAAATGAGTGGAAGGTCCTCGACGGTGGACGGCACAAAAATGGCGGCGGTGCTTTTCGCCTCGAACATGCCAACTGATTGGTAGCTGGCGGCTAACACTTGTGAGAGTTTCGCAAGGTCTTTGGGGGGTGCAGGAAACGCACCGGGAGCTTTCACTATATTGAAGGTGGGGAAGCCTGAATCGCGAGCGGAGCTACGGGCCACTAGGATCGGGCCCGGAGCGAACGATGATGGGGCAGGCGAATGAGGTGCGCTTTGGGAGCCTACACCGAGCTGTTCTTCTCCTGGCTGCTTGCCGCTCGATACCAACACAAGGTCGCGCGGGATTTGCAGTGATAGTTCCTGAAGGAATACCGGAACACTACCTGAGTCAGCTCTCAGTAGAGGAGCGAATAGAAGCTGAGAACCAACTAGAAGACCAAGAACTTGTTTAAGCATATTGGGTTTTTCGTTTCGGCCAATCTGGGACTTCTGTATCGATTCGTTACGTCATCGAGCAAGGGGCTGCATTGCATATTCTAGTCATTCCGCTCTGCAGTGCGCCACTTTGGTCTTACTTGCAGGCTTAGCGCCTTCAAATTGGCTTGTTTTAGCTACTTTGCGTCTCAGCAATGAGCAGCGCCAGATGAGGGAGTGGGGATAGATGGCATGCCAAAAGGAGCGAAATGACCAAGAATCCCGCATTTTTAGCTTAGTTTCCCACCCAAAGGGCCTCGACCGCCCGCTGCGGGCACACGCTCGAGAGCTATGAAATGTTGCGTTTAGCCTTGTTTTTCTTGTTGATCGAAGTCGCGAGTTGTTCCTATATTCGCCAATGAGAGGACTCGAACTCTCCAGAAAGCCACGAATTTTGGGGCTTTTTTGAAATTTTGATAGTATTTATTTGTCTATTGGAGATTGTTCTTATGGCTAAAAAGCCAATGAAAAAAGCCGCCAAAAAATCAAGCAAACCAGCTCGTTCAGCTAAGAAGCCAGCAGCAGCTAAGAAGACGATGGTTGCGAAGCCATCCGGAATCGTACTGCAGTCAAAGGTTCGCCAGGTTTCCAAACCTCGCAATACTGGCACTTTGAGCTACACCCAGTCAGAGTTCCTCGAGAACATTCGTGCTTTCTGCGGACTTCCAAAGCGCTCACAAGCGAAGGAAGTAGTGGAAGATATTGCAGCGTTTATCACTGAGTCACTACGTAAGGGCTTCAAGCTGCCACTTATGGGCCTTGGAAAACTATACGTACGTCAGTCAAAGGCTCGTGTTGGTCGTAATCCGCAAACTGGAGAGCCAGTGCAGATTCCAGCTCGTCGACGTGTTCGTTTCTCAGCGTCGAAGTCTCTTAAAGAGAGAGTGCTGTAAGGCTGCCGAGAACCGGGCGTTAGTTGTTTCGAGCAATTGAAGCGGAAAGCGTCCTGGTTCGAAGTAGAAAGGGGCTCGAGATGTTTTGGCATCTCGGGTCCCTTTTTTTTGTTTGCTGGAGGGTATGGCACTTCACCTATGCCGTCATCGGATGGTCGAGACTACGACTTCTCATTGTGGCGCATTTTTAACGCGGGGTCGCGGTGGACACGGAGAGAAAATCTATCCCGCTTCTCCTCCGAGACCTCCGCGTCCCCCGCGTGAGTAAAAGATCAAGCTCGGCCCCCTCGTGATCAAATCAAGGAAGTTTTTCCGCAATCACTTCCGCAATGTCTTTGACCTTTAAGCTCGTATCGCGATCGGTAAGCTTTACTCCGTCTTCCAGCATCTGCATGCAAAAGGGGCAGGCAGTGGCAATATTCGAAGCGCCTGTCGCCGCGGCTTGATCCACGCGAAGGGTGTTGATGCGCTCGCCTACTTTTAAATCCATCCAGAAGTGCCCGCCGCCGGCCCCGCAACACATGCCTTTTTCTTTATTCTTATCCATCTCGAGGATGTTGAGTCCCTTAACCTTGCGTAGGCTCTCGCGCGGTGCCTCGTACTCATCGTTATAGCGTCCGAGGTAACAAGGATCATGGAAGGTGAAAGATTCATTGCCCTCCGAACCTTGACCAAGATCTAAGGTACCATCGGCGAGCAGTCTACGTAGAAGCTGAGAGTGGTGAATGATTTCAGGGCTACGTCCTGCGCCGAGGTTTCCAAACTCGGGGTACTCATTCTTGATGGTATTGAAGCAGTGTGGGCAGTTTGCCACGAGCACTTTGAACTGCACGCTTTGCAGAGTTGCGATGTTCTGCTTCGCCATGGTCTGAAAGAGATTCTCTTCGCCCAGTCTGCGGGCTGGATCTCCTGTACAACCTTCGGCAGTGCCAAGAATGCCAAACGAGAGATTGGCGTGTTTCATTATCTTAGCTAGAGAGCGAGCAATTTTTTGCTTGCGTGGATCATAGGCCGATACGCAGCCGACCCAGTATAGATAGTCGACCTTGTCTCCGGGGCTAAGGATCTTAACGTCCAGCCCATCGAGCCAATTGACTCGGTCAGCGGGGTCGCCATAAGGATTGCTGCGGTTCTCAAGGGCCCGCAATGTCGCTTGAGCTTCCTGAGGAATTTCTCCATGCATGAGTGCCAGATTTCTGCGATTCCCGATAATCTGGTCTACATGGTTGATGCCAACAGGGCAGGCCTCCACGCAGGCATAGCAAGTGGTACAACTCCAAAATACCGCAGGGTCCATTACTTCTTCAGCGATGCGGTGCGTAACATCTTGGCCGATAGCGCGAGCCGCATTTTGGACAGCGGGGTTATGAGCTCTGAAGTGACCGCCATCGTCATAATGCGGAGCATCGTCGGAGACGCCCTGCATAGGAAAGAAAATTGAGGACTGAAGCGCTTGGTCTAGTTTCACCAGCGGAGTAGGGAGCCTTGAAGTGGCAAGCTGTCCTTTATGTTGAAGCAGCAACGCATGGTTTCTGGTGTCGAGTACTACCCACTTAGGCGAGAGTGGTTTGCCGGAATTATACGCTGGACAGGCATCCTGACAGCGCCCGCAACTAGTGCAGGCATCTAAATCAAGCAGTTGTTTCCAGTTGTAGTCTTTGATGTCGCCGAGCCCAATCGTGAATTCTTCACCGGACTCCATTTTTTCAGCTAAATCTCCGACTGGCTCAAGTGAGCCCTTCGGTCGATGCGAGTTTCTAAAGAATAAGTTCACTGAGCTGGCGAAGATGTGGAAGGCCTTGGTGTACGGAACAATCGCGATCACTCCCAGCACGGTAATGGTGTGAAACCACCACATCGCAAAATGAACACGACCGGCGGCTTGATCTGAAAGGGCCCAAAATAGTTTTGCAAAGCCTAGCCCGACGGGTGAATAGTTTGCCCACACATCATTGGTTACATGAATGCGAAGTCCTTCTAGAATAAAACCTTGAAGGCAAAGCAAAATAAGGACAAGCAAGAAGGAACTGTCAGCCAATCGGTTGTGAGGAAGATCGCTGTTCGACAGATAGCGACGATGCGCGAAGATGAGACAGCCAAGGATTAGGCCAAAACCTAGAACGTCGCTTAGGACGGTAACGATAAGGTAAGGCTTACCTTGGAACACTGGCAGTCCGAAATCATACTGCAGAGCCACCATGGTAGTGGCAGCGAGCAGTGCAAGAAACCCGAGGTACACGAGTGTGTGGGCGAAACCGGCAGGGCGCGTGCGCGCCACGCGCTTTTGAAGGAATGACCATACGATTAGATTCCATATGCGCGTATGCCAGGGCAGGGAGGAGTACTGCAGCGGCTTACCAGAAATCCAAAGCTCTACATGTCGAAAAATTCCAACGGCACATATGAGAAGTGATAGAGAAAATAGACCGTACACGAGCAGCATCGTAATGCCTGGGGGAAGATTCCAAAGAATCTCTCTCGTGGCGGTGCCTGGAGGGATCGAAGAGCTCAAGCTAGTAAGTGTTTCAGAGGGCCAATTCATGGGTGGCAGAGTGTTGAGGGGGGCATTTGCCGGCATAACGCAGTCGAGCTCCGATCGAATTTGACGCCGCTTGCGGCGCGCCTTTCAAGGGTACTTTAGCTTAACTCACCGGGGTCGACTGCGCCCAGTAGATTAATCGCTCGATGGGTAGGGTGCAGTTTGGCGAAAAGTTTTGTAGTGGTTATTGGTTGGCGCGGGCGCTTCCGGCTAGTTAGTGCGAGAGCCTTTCTGGCTTTAAGCGTGCCCTGGACTGGGCTTGGAGCCGGTTTGAGGCTCTCCCACCAGCTTGATTGCCGCTTGGCGGTGACGCCGGCCCCTTGTCGCGCTAGGATGGGCTCTTCGGTGCTTGCCAACGGCATTCAAGCGTTGCAGCCTGAGGATTGTCGTCCGCGGTGAGCGGGGAGCGACTTTTAGGTAGTCAGATATCAATCCTATTCGAACAATGATGTTACTCGTACATTTCCATACGGCGCCGAGGGCGCTCGGTAATTTGTGGGGCATATCCTAGTGCCTGACCTCAGAGCCTCTTCAATTATTGGATTTATCCTCGCGCTGCTGCTGGCGCTGGTGGTCTATGCTTTTTTTATCCTGGCGTTTACCGCCATCACTCGCAGTCGCTCGACGCGCGTTAGGGAACTAGCTCGCAACGGCTATCCCGGAACCACCTATGCTCGTCTTGTGCTCTCTCAAGCAGAGGCGCACTTGCTCGCGTCGCAAACCGGTGCATTTCTCTCGGCGCTTTTCGCTGGCTTGCTGACGGATGCGTTGCTTGATGCGTCATTCATCTCGCTGGTAGGTGCGAAGCTGTCGCTTCAAGGAGAGTTTCAGGAATTCGTTATCTCTCTCGGAGTCGTGGCGGCCGTGGCGATTGTCGGGCTTTCGTTTGTTCAGGTAGCCAAGGCAGTCGCTTTCGCGCGTCCCAACCGCACTCTGTGTCTCGTGGCACTTCCCTTGGTGGGCAGTACGCGGGCATTGTGGCCCGTAGTGTGGTTGCTTAAATCGACAATCGGGCGAGTGCTGAAGACTTTGGGCTTGAGCATCCCTATTGAGCGCGAGATGGCAGTCTCTTCTGAAGAGATTAACGAAATTGTTGAGATGAGTAGTAAGGCTGGTCAGATTGACGAAGACGAGCGCGAGATGATTCAGCACGTCTTTACTTTCTCGGATACGATTACTCGAGAAGTGATGACGCCCCGCAAGGATATTATCGCGGTTTCTGAGGCCACATCACTTGCATCAGTAGTCCAGACTTTCGTGAAAGAGAGAATTTCGCGAGTGCTTGTTACAGGCAGCGACCTTGATGACGTAAAGGGCGTGCTTTTGGCCAAGGATTTAATGTTCTTAGTGGGGCGAGAAGATCCAAATTTTGACTTGAAGCAATTTGTTCGGCCGGCTTTATTTGTTCCCAACACCAAGAAGGTTGACGATCTGCTCGCCGAGCTTCGACGGGAGGCCGTACACTTCGCCGTGGTGCTCGATGAGCACGGAGGAGTCGATGGGGTGATCACTATTGAAGACCTTGTCGAGGAGATCGTGGGTGAGATCTTTGATGAGTTCGATAGTCCCATCGATGATGTGGATATTCAGAGAACCAAATCCGGGGAGTTGCTCGTTGACGGGAGTACCATGATTGATGATCTGAATTCTCAACATGGAATCGGCATCCCCAAAGGGCACTACGATACGATAGCTGGGTTTGTCATCAGTACGCTCGGGCGCATTCCAAAGATCGGAGAAACGATGCGATGGGATGGATACCAGATAAAGGTCGAGGAAGTCCGACAGAATCGAATCACCAGTATTCGAATTAGCCTGGTAGGCAGATCGACTTCGCTGCCAGATCGAGTCCCGGTGGGACCAGGTGCTGTCGAAGGCGTGGTTCACACGGGCGACCCAGTCAGCGCCTCTCCTAAAGATGGTGCTAACTCCTAGTCAGTGGCGCACTAAGTCGACACGCTTTTCCTAACGCCTTGATTTAATTAAATTTTAACCGCAGCTTAAGTCCGTTGCGACTAGTCTGCGGGCCTCTCTTTGGTTCTCATTCTGAATCCAGAATGACCATAACTTCATCTACTTCATGAGGCCCAATCTCTGCTCGAGGCAGTCGTTGGTAGGCGAGTTTGTTCGCTCGTGTGCCAAACAATAGACCAGTCGAGCGGTTATATCGCGTGGTTGATATGGCCGAAGTTGAGACCTCACCGGCGCTGACTCTAATTTGAAACTGTAGTGGCGTTGGTTCTTAGGGGACTTTAGGTGAAAGGGCACAGCATCACTGTGATTTTTGTATGACGGCAACAAACGCATCAGACGAAAAAGGTCAAACAGCGGAATCCGAGGCCACAGTGGCCAAGAAGGAAACCGAGGTGGTGACCAGTGATCAGCGAAGTGGCAAATCAGCTGAAGGCAACAGAACAGATATGCCGGTCTCCGCGGTTGCACGCTTACTTGGCGTGGCGACGCAGACAGATTTGACGTTAGTCGAAGGCAAGGTTGATTTACTTATCAACAAACTAAATCTCATGCAGGTCCGAGTAGAGAAAACGCTTACTGCGGTGGGAAGTTTGGCAAGTGGAGCAGATTTGGAACGTATTGATGTCCAAATCGGAGCGCTTCGCACTTCTATTCGTGAGGCGCTTTCTGGTGTGCCTAGTAAAGCCCCAGCGCCAGCAAAGGAGGCGGCACCCAAAGCAGCTCCTGAGCCAGCTCCAGCGCCGACCCCCGAACCGGCAGCACATCCTGAACCGCCAGCGGCAGAATAGCTCTAAGGAAGACGGTCACTGGGCCGCTATCCGACACTTTTTAAGGCAAATTATGACAGCAAAGCGTTCCGGTCTTAGCGATCAAGTTGAAACTTCGGTGC
Source organism: Bdellovibrionota bacterium (assembly GCA_041739995.1). Lineage (GTDB taxonomy): Bacteria > Bdellovibrionota_C > UBA2361 > UBA2361 > JBGSMV01 > JBGSMV01. Next base: position 69,684 of record JBGSMV010000040.1, on the reverse strand, counting down.
TTGAGCCGGGTGAGATCGGGCAAGAAAATGCGGCTGCTGAAGTGGGCGCCGACGTAGGTGACAGCGCGCAAGCGCTGAAGACCAAAACTCGCCAAAAGAGCTATGTAATGGATCTCAGGATCCACAGTCCCGCTTCTCTGGGATACCTAGGCGTGGAGGGCCTGGATACGGCGCCTGCGCTGGTGCGCCTCGCGAAAGTGAAGGGCCTGGACGTCATTGGAGTTACTGATTTCTATAGTGGCAAGTTCATTGATCGAGTAGTTGATGCAGCCAGAGGCACTGCGCTTACAGTAGTCCCCGGAGTGGTGATTCGCGCAGCGATTCCCAGCTGTAATGATATAATCCTGACCTGTCTGTTCCCTGAATGTTACAGCGGTGCGCGCATTGAAGACTTCTTGAAGGAAATTAAAGTACCTGAGAGTGCTTTTGGTAGCCGCTCCTTCTGCGTGACTGTGTCGTTACAAGAAATTTTGCGTGTGGTCGATGCGCATCAGGCAGTCGCGATGCCCAGTCGCATGGATAAGACTCCTTATCGCCTCGCTGCGATACCTATGCTTGTGGAGCAATACGGATTTAGAGCCTTTGACTTGGCGTATGCTGATTCGCTGCGATTCTTTAAACGCCGCTGGCCAAAAGAAAAATTCCAGCTCTTTAGTTTCTCCAATGCGAACGCGCTTGCCCAGGTCGGAAGCCGAATTGCTAAAATTAAGATGCCGATACCGGGGTTCGATGGAATCAGGCAGGTGGTTAGCCGACAGGCGCTAATCGATTCTTAGGCCTCAAACCTCTCCCCCCAAGCCGAGCTATTCTAGTCCCATTAGTTAAGAGCAACGGGAAGGAGCTGGGGCTGTCTCGGCAATCGGCGCATGCGATTCACCAAGAGTTCTCGCGACCGCATGGCTGGGTTCTTCAATGATTTGGAGGTAGAGTGTTCTCTGCATGTTGGGCCAGGGGCACTCCTGCGGAGTCGCGACACTCGGAGTAGGGTGGACTCAGATAAAACGTTTGGACCGAATAGTAGAGCGAGAAGGTGGAAAAGAAGGTGAAGAAAGCGAGCGCTGACTCTAGAGAGAACGCCACGGAGTCCGAGCAATCTAAGGCTAATGGAGTTGAGGCAGGGGGATCTTCAGGTTTGGAAGTTCAAGCTGCTATTCGGGAGGCGCTTGCTTCGATGACGAGTGGTGGCTCAGTGCAGACTGAACCCGACTTGAACCAACGGCCGCATTACGGAACGACGCTCTTCATCGCGAGTTGCTCGTTGGAAATGCGCATGGGGAAATTCCACGCCTATGTTTTTCAGGACCTCATTCATAAGGGCTACATTCTTGCCCTGACTCACGGAGATATTCATAGCGCGAAAGTGCTCTACACACGGCTACACTCGTCGTGCGTCACCAGCGAGACGCTCCGTGGTTGTGATTGTGACTGCTCTAAGCAGCTCGAAGGGGCCTTGCGTCGCATTGCCGAGAAGGGAGCCGGGGTACTTTTCTATCTGATTCAAGAAGGTCGTGGCGTAGGGTACGTGGCCAAGGCGCGGGACCGCATGTTGGTGCAGGCGGGGCGTGATGAAATCTCTACCTTTGAAGCCTATGCAGCGATGGGTCTCAAGAAGGATTATCGAAACTATGAGGGCATAGCTTCGATTATCCATTTGCTCGGAGTGAAGGCTTCTTTTCGCGTTTTGACCAACAACCCAGATAAGGTGAGCGCGCTTCGTGCGCTTGGGGTGTCGATTGATGGGACTGAGACGATTGAGTTTGATCCGGGTCCCTATAACTTAGCTTATCTAAAGTCCAAAGCTCAGAGCGGGCATGCGCTTGAGAGAAGTTCAGAGTCCGTGATTCGAAGTGCGATCCCACCAGAGCCGGTGACGGTCTTTCATCCCTATGCTCTGCCAGGTGCGTATCGATTCATTTACTGCGCAAGTTACTTCTTACCCATGAAGCCAGTGGACGGGGAGGTGATTGTCTCGCGCGCTGAATATGATCGGGTCAGAGCGCTCGTGGATCTTCCGAGCTTTCAGCGCGGCGCGAAACCGTTGATAAAGGACATTGCGGAGCTTGACGATCAGCGCATGCTTGTTCGCATGGATCGGCGAAATTTTGCTGAGTATAGAGACAATCCAGAGCATGCCGAAATCGTTCGTTTTGTGACCTCGCCTTATTGGTTCAAAGTGCATGCGTACTACGACATTGCAACGGGACAAGATTTTGTGGTGCTCACGCACGGGTATCGAGAATCTTTTAAGACGCCTCGAATTCCAATTGTACGCATCCATAGTGAGTCCATTTTCGATCGCTTTCCTCTCAACGACGTAGAGAACCGAGATAAGTTAAAAGCTTCGGCTAAAATGATTATGCGCCACGGCTATGGGGTCATTGTACTTTTGTATAATGACGGACGTGGAGCCGGGTTCGGCGCGCATGCTACTGACCGCATGTTTAGGGAGAGGGCGGTTGCAGATTCATCTGATGAGACGTACCGACGACTTGGGCTGCCCTATGATTCCCGCGACTACGATGCGGCGATGTCTCTGGTAGTGCAGCATGTCCCCGATCGAAAAATTCAAATGGTGATGAATGGACCGGATAGCCTGGTGCGTAAGCAGGAGTATGCGCTGGCCCTGCATAGTCATCGGCTGGAAGTGGCCCGCTGGATCTTTCTAGATGACGAATATCGGGAGTAGTGTCCTCTGTCTTTAGACCCAGCCCCATTACTCAGAGAACTTGCGAAGGGGAACTTGCGAAGGGCTCAAACGAGAGGGTCAGACCGCCTTGTGCCGTAAGTTGCCGTTGCACTGGTGCCCTTTTTCCCAGCCCCAACCCACTGTAGATACTGTGAAATAGTGCTCTGGAGATCGGTCTGGGGAGTGGCCTGATTCTACCCTTGAGAAACGCCGCCGTGCGGAAGTATCATTAATTCCCTCTCTATTTCAACGCATTAGAACTTCTAATGCTTAGACGGTACTTGAGCGAGCTATGATCGCCAACTTCTTCCAGTTCAGGAATTCTCGTGAAGGTGACTCTCATCCGTCGAAAGGTGAGCTGTCTGCCAACACTAGGTTTCTTAATGAAGCTAGGCTCGAGAGTGGAAATGCAGCAGATCTCAAACCGAGCACGCTTGCCTATCTTGCCGGCCGAAGTGAGTCCAGGCCGCTGGGCAAGGAGGGCGGGGGAGTGTTGACGCAGGAGCTGCTGCGAGGTGGCGCGGGATTCTATGGCCCCTTAGAGGAACTTGTCGCGCCTCCTGGGGTGCCGAGTAGTCTCAGTGAAGAACTTACTGAGGTAGTTCTGCCCAGCCTGGGACCCTCATCATTCTCAGCAAATATCATTCGCGGGAATTCGAACGACGTGGCTCGAAGTGCCATGGTCCGAGCCACCCGAGATGCAGCGATGCAGGGAGTGGTGCCTGCGTCTTCCGTGGCTGCAGAGCTCATTGGAGCTTTGGCCTCTGCAGCAATTCGGGATAAGTCGGCTTCAGTTCGCGCGCTGGCTGTTGATGCCCTGGCAGAATATGCGCTGCAACCTTCAGAGAAAGCGAACGTTCATGCTGCGGTTCGTGCCCAGGGGGTTCGTCCCGAGCGGCTGATTGAGGACTTTCTTTCCCATCGCGGAGGGATAGCGGGGAGTGCGAATCCTGATGGAGTGTCCGCTTCTATACGTCTGGCTGATGCGCTTGGAGTCGACGGCAAGCGCATTCGGCGACTACTGGCTCAAGTAGCCCTTCACCCCGAGAAGAGCGACGGCCCGCCTAGTCTTGACCGCTGTGCGATAGCGTTTCAGGCGCTCGAAGCTCGACAAGGGATAGAGGCGGTCCATTATTTTGGAAAAATTGCCATTTCGGAAAGAGAAAATACTTCTGCAGTGCGAACTATAGCCGTGGCTGTCCTTGGGGTTGTTTCCTCAGGTGATGGTGAGCCCCTGGCCTGTGAGTATCTAAAGAAAGTAATTGCGAGCGTGCCTGCACGAAACAGTATGCAAGATCCGCAGCGCTACCCTGAGGCATTTGCGCTTGGTGGTGAGGCGGTTCGGGCATTGCTCTCTCAGTATAGCGCCAGGCGTGTTGGTTTTGTGGTTGATGCGCTAGGCCATCAGAATGTTAGTTTTCGAGAAAGAGTCGCTCAAAGTTTAGTGGAGGCCAATCGGCGTGGTACGGAGATTACCGTTCCTTTGCTTCGCTGGATGGATGCCGCGAAGGTCTCTTCTGGCGGACACGCCATCTCGAATGGAGTGCAGGGGCTCTCAGGCGGAGTGCGAGCTCCCTTGGTAGGGGTACGAATCCTGCAGCAACTCGATGATGCTATCGTAGTGCCTGTGTTGCTGGGGGAGCTCGAGGCTACTACAGAACCGCATGACTCCGGGCGTCTCGCCGCGTGTGTCTCTGGATTGAAAAAAAATCTTCGTCATTTTTATCCTGTCCATGTCGAAGCAGTCTGTGAGTTAATGCGTTCTGAATGGCCTGCGGTGCAGGAGGCGGCTGCCGAAGTGTATGCCGCAGCGTCTCCCCATTTTTCTGAAGGTATTCCTACCTGTTTGCGCGTGCTGCATGGAGGATTTGGGTCGGTTTCTCCGCGCTTGGCGGAGTTTGCAATCTCGGCCTTGCACCAGGCAGGTCGTGAGGAAGGTATTCGCCAAATAGCCTACAGCCCTAAGATGCCGCACCATATCAGGAGTATCGCCCTTCGACGTATTACCAGAGACGGTATGGCCCAGGACGGCCAGCCTCCGTTTGGGGAACGCGCCCCATCGAATGAGTGGTTCTCTTAAGACGGTGAATAGCGGCGACTTTCAGATCGGACCTTACTCTCTGCATTGGGCTTCTTTGCCACTCAGAAATCCTTATCATTGGGCGCCGGGAAAAGTTTTTGTCAGAGAGCTTGCGATTGTTCGCGCCACGCTGTCGTCAGGAACACTCGGATTGGGTGAGATTGCATTCCCTCCAGGACAGAAGCTGGATCGAGTGGAGGTCGAACGACAAATGGGCCTGCTCGCGGAGACTTGGTCAAGCGGCGGTGACCCTGAAGCAAAGCTCAGCGCGGAGCTAGTGGATCTACACGTAAACATTCAGCCACTCAGTCCCGTCGGACTACGAGTGCGCTGTGGAATGATCTCAGCCTTTGCGAGCGCCCAGGCGCGGTCTCAAGGAGTAGATCTTGCGCAAGTACTGTCCTCGTTAGGGCGTGCGGATTATTCTAAGAACATTCCCATTAACGCGCTGGTGGCAGAACAGGATCTGGCCGCGGCTCTTGAGAAATCGAGAACGGCTCAAGCGTGCGGTATCGAAACAGTGAAAGTGAAGCTATTAGGGGAAGAAGTTGCTGACTTCGAACGAGTCCTGGCGATTCGTCGTGAATATCCTACAATGAAAATCCGATTGGATCCGAACGGTTGTTGGGGTGCTCATCAATGCAGCGAGTTACTTAACAGGTACAGCGAGTTGAATATTGAGTATGTAGAAGATCCGCTTCCTCTTGCAGCTTCGCTTGAGGACTATGCGACGCTTAGACCTAAGAGTCCTATCCGCATCGCACTGGACGCGCCATGTAGAGATCGAGCGGCGGCCCAAGAAATTCTACGGCTTTCAGCGGCGGATGTGTTGGTGCTCAAGCCTCAGCGGGTCGGGGGTCCTGATGAGGTGTTGCGAGTTGCTGCGCTTGCAGAATCGAGAGGCATCCCGGTGACTCTGACCGGCAGTCTTGAGAGCGCGATTGGGACCACTACCGGATTCCACGCGGCGGCTTGTTTGCCGCAGCCTATTTCTCCTTGTGGTCTCGGCACTTCTGGTTTCTTTGCGGAAGATTTTGCTGACATGCCGAGAGTCGTCGGTGGAATGGTTGCCCTTGCGGATCTTCCGAATGAATTCGGTCTTCCTTCTTAGGCGTTCCTTTCCTGCCCGTTCTTCCAATCGGAAGCCTCATCCCGGCCGAGGCATTGAATTTGAGGCCGAATTTCAGTGGATTAGAATGCTTTTGCTTAGATTTAGGTCCGGGAGCAAAATGGCGCAGTGAGGCAGTTTGTGGGCTCTATGCCCACCGTAGATCTTAACCGTGAGAGCAGTCGAGCATGAGCGCGCTGAGTCGTGATGAAAGGTCGAAGCCGGTGTCCCCGTCGACCCCCGATGGAGTCTCGCCTTCGGAGCGGCCTACGCTTTCCGATGCGGAGCTGGCCGAGCAATTGCTCGCTACGATTCAGGCGGCCACTGATCCTACTATAATGAAGCGTGTCAATGGTGCAGGCGGTGCAGTTTCCCACCGCATCGGGGCAGAGAGCACTACCCTCATAGATTGCCTGCAGACTGTTCGAGAGCGGGCGCGTGGTTCTGAATATCAAACGGTCTGTGATCTTTCCCAGAAGTCCGACTCTTCCAGACGGGGCTTCGATAAAGTGTTGGTGGTTGCTGACGGAATATTGAAAGTTGAGCAACGCAAACGTACTTTTCCGCTTGAGGTTTTAGACGGAGTTTTTCATGTGCCCTATGAGCGCTACGATCTGAGGGAGCTCTCCCCGGAAGACCTGGTCGATTTTCGTCTCAGGACAGAGCAGGATCTGATAGACCTCTTTGCTCAAAACGCTGAACCGGCGCCGGTCGGAGCTAAGTCAGATAGCATCGTTAGAGCTTCGGGCCAGAATGTTATCCTTTTGCAACCGACTGAATACGGACCCAAAGATGGTATCACCATCGATTATAGTGACACTGGGGTGCGTGTCGGGTTTTCGATGGCACCGCTCCCAGAGGAATCTGTGGAGGCGCTGCTTATTAAGAGCAGATTTATTGCCAAGGTGATGAGCCCGCAAGCCGCTGACTATTTCATCAGCCACATCCTTGCAGTTGAGATAGAGCAACGGCAGGGAGAAATGTCTGATACGGTGAAGGGACGTTTGAATTTCAAGCTGCACATGGCCTTTGAGGAGCTTTATCTAAATATTTTTGGGCATAACATTTTTGGCCGGCGACTCACTGAGTTGCGAGATTCCGACGCGCAGGTGAAGGGCAGGCTTTTAGAGATTTTGAGTGGAGAGCGATCGGGACAGATTGCGCTTGAATTTGAGCTGAGCGGAGATGAGGTAATCATTCGTGCGTTTCAGCCTGAGCCCTTTCGCTTCAATTCACCGCTAAGTGATGGTGTAGCGTCAGCAACTCAAGGATCCGTTATTGGAGATCCCCAGGCTCAAGAGCAGCAGGCTTTCATAGCGTGGTGGGATTGCGCTGAGCAGGCTACCGATGATGACCGCATTGAGCTGCCAACGGGCAGGGGGGCGCTGCTCCTTAAGCAGCTCCTTCACCTTAAGGCTTCGATTGACCCGAGAACTCACACCATGACCTTCCGGGCCAATTTGAAGGATTGGCTCGATTAGTCCGATTTGTTTAGCGGTGATCGTTAATTACTTAGTGCCAAACAGCCGGTCTCCGGCGTCTCCAAGTCCCGGGAGAATGTAGCCCTTCTCATTAAGTCCGCGATCAATTGCGGCGGTATAAATCGCCACATCAGGATGTTCGTCGTGCAGTGCCTTGATGCCTTCGGGTGAAGCGAGAATGCAAACAAATTTCACAGAGATAGGGTTGAATTCCTTAATGCGCTGAATTGCCGCAACTGCAGAATTTCCTGTAGCCAGCATTGGGTCGAGTATAAAGACCTGAGACGCGGGAACATTGTCTGGCATCTTGGCGTAGTACTCGACACTCTCTAGTGTCTTAGGCTCTCTGTAAATTCCGATATGGCCAATGCGCGCTGAAGGAATAACTTCTGACATGCCTTCCAGAATGCCGAGCCCGGCTCTCAGAATCGGGACAAAGATAAGCTTCTCACCTTCGAAGTGATATCCGCGCGTTTTCTCAAGCGGAGTCTGTACTTCGATGTCTTGAACCGGAAGATCTCTAGTAGTTTCGTACACAAGCAGCAGGCTGATTTCTTTGACCAGTCTTCGAAAATCACTAGGAGGGGTATCGACGCTTCTCAGTTTAGTGAGCTTGTGGCGAATAAGTGGATGTTCGAAGACGTGCACTGATTTTTGCATATATTTCCTAAGGACTCACTAATCGTATTAGTGGCTGTTGCCTACGATCAAAGCTGCAAGTGGGCGAGATCGCAACTCGTAGTTTGACTGATAGCTCAAGCCGTACTGCCAACAAACCCCTATATTATGGATAAACGAAAGAACCTTTGAAAAACTAATTCTTTGTGGTCTTCGTGCGCTTAGTGGCGCAAAAAAACTCTAGAAATTGACGCAGGCTTAAACTAAACCACGAGGACCACAAAGAACACGGAGGTAAAAATATGGTTTTTTTTCAGAGGCTCCCTAAAAGACCGTCCCGTCGCTCTCAATGCGAAGCGGCGGGCTGCCGTCAGCGCTGCGGATGAGAGCGAGCGCACGCCCTGCGCTCCATGTGCCGCCTTGCAGCAGCTTCGCGAGTGGAAAATTCGAGTCCGAAAGTCCAATCTGCTTTGCCACTAGAGGTCGAAGGTCGTCGAGTAAGCTAACGGTGAGTGCTCGCCATTCAACAACAAACTCGTCTGACGGTTTCCAGCTCTGTGCCATGGCGGCCGCATCTTTTGCAACGAGAGCATTGCCGTCCAAGAAGAGTCCGCCATTTCGATACTCTGCGAGGCCGGTCAATTCATCTAGACCAGTAATCTTGTAAGAAGCCCACTCAAAAGGCTCTAGCAGTGAGTAGGTGAGCCACTGCGAAAGCTTATGGAACGGGACTAGGCCTGAAGTCGAATCGGTACGTGTTATGGCGGAATGCCTCCAAGTGTCCCCTAAGCTCCAGCCTTCAAGCGAAAGTCTACTTGGCCAAAGGGTAGAGTAGCCGATCAGCATTTGCTCAAGTAAATCGCTGGCACGGACCTGCTTGGAAGAACCCTCTATCTGATGCTGAAACAATGCAGAGGGGCGAGAATCCTTCGGAAAGGTCTCGCACAAAATTTCACCCAGCCGATTCATAAGCTGCACGCGTCCGGGCAGTCCAGCGAGTGGGTTGGAGGCGCTTACCTGAAATACTTGCTCTAAATCTCCGAGCGAGAGCTGTCTCAATTTGGTGCCATCAATTCTCAGTGGGTCGTTTGCGTCGGAACTGAAGGCGCCCGACAGAAAAGCAGCACAAGAGGCTAGGGCGAGCCCTTCACTTCGACCAACGGCTTGGGTATCGGAAGAAGCAGGGTCGCGAAAGCGCCAGTCCGGGCCTGCCCCCGCATCAAGTAGTACGCTCACCGTAACGAAGTCAATTTGCCGACGCAGGCGTTCTTTCACCTCAAACAGCTTTAATGCTTTTGAAAGTGCGGCAAGAAAATCAGTCGCGCCCGAGCCTTTTGCCGCTGGACTGGGCGACAAGTGCCCCCAACGGCTGTGATAGGGAATCTCAAGCGTCGGATAATTCTTGCGGGTAATATCGGCAACTGTAGCTGCGATTTCTGGCAGTCGCTCAAGGTCAAGCGAGAAGTGGGAACTGCCACCGTCTCGCACGAAGTTATAAATCTCCCGGCAGCGTTGGCGAACGCTCTGCGACGAAAGTAACTGCTGCACCGATGTAGGAGGAGTAAGCGTCACAGGTCTCGTCCTTTCTTGCGAGAAAGTTCCTCTGTCGACGGCGCGCCCTCAGGAGTGAAATATCCTGCGGCACGCTTGGCATCCATCTCAACTCGCGCATCGGCAGGAATGAATTCATCGGGAATCGGGATGCGTTCTTTCACTTCAATTCCGGCTTGAGTCATGGCGTCATATTTTAGGTTACTCATGGAAACCAGGCGATCGATACGTGTTACTCCAAGCCAAAGCAAAATGTCTGGCATGATTTCTTGAAAGCGCATGTCTTGCACGCCCGCGACGCATTCAGTTCTCAGAAAATAGGCATCCGCTCGGTCGCCACCTTCTTGGCGTTTTCTAGCATTGTACACCAAGAACTTAGTGACCTCGCCAAGCGCGCGGCCCTCTTTGCGGTTGTATACAATTATACCAATGCCGCCTTCTTGAGCAGTTTGAATGCAAACTTGAATGCCGTGCACTAAGTACGGCCTGCAAGTGCAGATGTCAGACCCGAAAACGTCTGAGCCATTGCACTCGTCATGCACGCGTACGGCCACGGGCTTCTTTGGATCAGTAAGGTCTGACCAGGAACCAAAAAGATAAACGGTCTGTCCCCCGATCGGCGGCAGAAACACTTTTAGGTCGGGGCGAGTGACTAACTCTGGAAACATGCCGCCGGTATGCTCGAACAGTCCGCGTCGAAGATCGGACTCGGGAATCTTGAATCGCGCCGCAAGTCCCGGCAGGTACCACACTGGTTCAACTGCCGCTTTGGTAACGCGACAGTCGCCAGCAGCAGTAAGAATGTCGCCATCTGGCTTAAGTCGACCATCCTCAATTTCTTGCACGAGCTCTGGCATGTTCAGGTGCGCGCGCGTGACGGCGATAGTCGGGCGAATGTCATAGCCTTGATCAAAGTAAGACGAGAAAACTCGAGACACGCTCGCACCCCAGGGATCGAGGGACACAATGGCTGCCGGGTCTGACCAACTAGGGAAGGGACGAAGATCTTCGACGGGAGCTGTATTGGTAAGATCTGGCTTATGTGAAGCGTTAAGCGCTCCGGCAGAAATCGCCAAGGCCCGGTAAACTGAATAGGAGCCGGAATGTGTACCGATACAGTTGCGCTGAGCCGCATTAGTGAGTGAGCCGACGATAGGGCCACGTACCATAGGATCGGCTGCGCCCCAGTTAATTTCAGGACCTGAAGAGAGGCCGGGAGTGGGGTGGGAAGTCAGACGGATATGTCGCTTGCGGGTGCTTGGTGCTGCAGCTTCGCCTAGCGCCGAGGCATCAGTCGTATCTTTGGGAAGTCCTTTGGGGGGAAGGCCAGAATCACTCATATAAACCTCAATTAAACAGGAACCTAGAATAGTAGCACAGATCCTTTATGGAGCGCCCGTTTCTCTCCTGAGAGAGGGTGAAGGGAGGAGCTTCTAGCTCATCCAGTCAGCAGCTTTTCGGTGGGCATCGCTACCTTGACTGTCACTCTCTGCGGTATGTCGATTTTTTCCGTTCGGGTGTGACTCAAACCGAGAGGTAATTTTCTTGAGAGACGACCACAGTTCCAGGGAACTCATCCCCGTAATGTCGCCCGCGCCAAACTTTGACTGTTTGGTGCCGCCGAAAGAAAAGGGTTCCCGTGGCACAGGCACACCAACGTTGACTCCTATCATGCCGCTTGAGCTTCGCTGTGCGACCAGATCGGCTACTGCTCCGCTGGTGGTGAAAACCGACGTCGCGTTTCCATACTCAAGCTGCGCTTCTATTTGGAGCGCCTCTGAGATCGAACCAACTCGGACGATGGAGAGCACCGGACCGAAGATCTCACTGCGCGCGCAGCTCATGTCCATGGTGACGTGGTCTAAAATTGTGGGGCCCATCCAATTGCCGCCTTCATAGCCACGGGGAGCTTGCGGCGTGCGACCGTCGAGTTTAAGCGCGGCTCCTTGGGTCTGTGCTTCTGCAATTTTCGACGAGATTCGATTCAGTGAACTCGTATCAATGATTGCGCCAAGTGCTTCGCCTGGACATACCTCTGATGCTCGAGCGACGATTCTTTGGACGATATGGTCTACATCGCCGACTGCCAGAAGCAGGCTTCCCGCCATGCAGCGTTGCCCGGCGCATCCAGAAAACGAGGCGACAATCCCTGACACCGCAACCCGCTCGTCCGCGTCAGGTGCTAAAATCATGCAGTTCTTAGCGCCCCCGAGACAAAGTGCTCGCTTCCCTAGACTGGTAGCCATGGCATAAACCGTGCGCGCTGCGTCGGTAGAGCCGACGAATCCAACTGCTTGGACGAATGGATGAGTGATCAGTGCTTCCACGGTGGTTCTGTCACCATTGACGATGCTGAACACTCCTGGAGGAAGCCCGGCGTCCAGCCAACAGTCGCCGATAAGTTGAGAGGTGAGAGGCACCTTTTCACTTGGTTTAAGAACGAAGCAGTTACCTAGCATGATGGCGATTGGATGCATCCACATCGGCACCATAGCGGGGAAATTGAAAGGAGCGATTCCGACCACAACTCCAAGCGGCTCGCGCGTGCTTCTGCACCATACGCCGCGACTAACTTCTAGTAGGCTCCCTTGGCTCATGTTTTGAAGGCTCAACGCGAACTCGACAACTTCCAAACCTTTGAGCACTTCAGCGTGTGCTTCCGCGAACGTCTTCCCTGATTCGAGTGCCGCGGTATTAGCAATTTTGTCGATATTGGTTAGGACATTTTGTCGAAAGCGAAACGCCACTTGAGCACGTTCTTTTATCGGTGTGTCTCGCCATTTGCCGAACGCACCAGAGGCTTGAACAATAGCATCATTAACTTCATCCGGCCCTGACATCGGAACGTCGCCGATTATGTCTCCGGTATGCGGCGAGTGAATGGTGAGATGACGAGCGCCTGGCGGGCTGTGCCAGCCGGCTCGAACTAGGTTCATGCAGTGAATGGGCGTGTGTGGTGCTTCTACAAGTGTCATAAGACTGGGGTGCTCCCTCGCTTAAAAAACCGCTCAAAAACCTCCAAAGGGCTGAGTGCGATACATGACGTCAGCGGACGCTAGTTGAGCGCTTGGGAGAGGATCCTATCACAGCATGGCCCGATCGCCACAGAACTCTCTGAGGGCTAAGCACTTTGAATCCAGGCATTCTAGAGCAAAGATACACAGAAAAAGGATCGACTGAGTGGGTTACGGAGTGTCGCGAGAAAGCTCTTCGGCGCGATCGAGCCAGGCCCCAAGGCTGCATCGAATACCACGCATCCAAAAATCCGGGTCATTGGGATTCAGCCCAAAGGGTTTCAGCAGCGCCACCGCGTCTTTGCTTCCGCCCGCGCGAAGCAGGTCTAGGTAGAGAGGCTCAAAGCGATCGCCCAACTCAGTGCGAAGTGCAAAAAGTGACTGTGTCAAAAGCTCGCCAAACGCATAGGCATACACGTAGAACGGACTCATGAAGTGCGACACGTAGGTCCACAGGTAGTCGGTTTCGGCGTACGTGAATAGTTCTCCCTCTGGGCCGTACAACTCGACCGTGACGTCGTGCCAAAGTTTCGTAAAGTCAGCGGCAGTCAGCTTTGACTGGTTTCTGAGCGCATGTGCTCTTTGCTCGAAGAAACTAAAGCTAATCTGGCGTACTACGGTATTAATAACATCGGAGCACTTATCCATGAGTAGTGAGAATTCTCTTGCAGGCTCTTGGGCGCGCAAGTGCTCGAACACCAGCATCTCCCCAAAAATAGACGCGGTCTCAGCGTAAGCGAGTGGTGCTTGGTGGAGTAGAGGGCCTTGGGCCTGGGCGGCCAACATGCCGTGCACTCCATGGCCGAACTCGTGCGCAAGCGTCATCACATCACGTTCGGTGCCGTGGTAATTCATGAAGGTATAAGAGCGAATGCCGTGAGGCGCAGGAAGGATGACCGAGTAGTTAAAAGCGCCTGACTGTTTGCCGCGATATGGAGGGGCATCAACCCAACCCTCATCAACGAACTTTGTGGCAAAGCTTGCGAGCGTAGGACTAAATTTACTCCACGCTGCGCGAACAATCTCAATGCCATCTTCCCAGGCGATCTTAGTGGTCGACGAATCGCACTTCGCGGTGCGGTCAGACCAGCGCAAGGTCTTTTGCTTTAGTTGCTTAGCCAAAAGTCGGTAGTAACGCTTTGCCTGATTTGCTCCTTCGCTTCGCACTGCATGATGCAAAGCGTCTACGACGGAGTCAGAAATCATGTTCTCGAGGTTTCGAGATGCCATAGAGTGGGGAAAGTCGCGCTCTTTAGTTTCGAGACCATGGGAGCCGAGCACGGCGTTAAGGGTCCTGGTCGAGATAGAAGCGAGGGACTTCTTTAAGCCACGATTCAGGCTTTTCAGAGCGGCGAAACGCAAATCTCCATTCTGGTGGTGGTAGCAGAGGTTCAACGTCTCAGACAGAGCCAGCTGTGTGCGCGGTGCGTCGGGATGCTGCACGCGGAAGCGCAGGCTTACCTCGGTCTCATCAAAGTAATCACGCCATTCTTCTGGGCCAAATGGTGAGCGCAGCGTGAGGGCGCGCTCAACATCAGAGCCAAGGCGATGAGCGGCAAGTTTACGCACATGGTCAACATATCCACGGTGATGAAGGACTATATCGTCGGACTGAAGTAAGGCCTGATAGCGTTCCTCAGACATGTCGTGCCCTACTTCTTGCTCAAAAAAAGTAAGGTGGTTTGCGTTAGCAACGGCCCAGCGTTCCCGAACGATGCTGGCGACCTGACGCGCTTTTTCGTTGGCAGAGTCACAGGACAAAGAAAGGTGCAAATACAGCATCGGGCGGGAGATCTGGGTGTGAATCTCGGCAAGAGCAGTGAGTGCTGCCCCAAGCTTCTGATTGAGCTTTCCTTGGAACGAGGACTGAAAACTGGAAGCGAGTGAGATGGCGGCTTCGACGTCTCTTAGAATCGATGGGTCCTCTAAAGTTTTATAGAGTTCCTGAAGCCGAAAGCGAGTGCGGACAAGCGCGTCGTCATGCTCTTCAGGCGTGGAAGTTTCAGCGTTGGAATCATGAGGAGCGGAGTATCGTTTTGAGGAGAAAAGAGGTCCGTTCTCGTAACTACTTTCTCGGGAGATATAAGGTTTGGTCATGATGCATCGTAGAGTTAGCGCTGGAGCATCCAGCAGCTCACAGGCTGCAACGTTGGGCGCCTATTGGCAAGGGCCCCTGCGAGCGGAGCTACTTCAAAGCTGCAACGAGATTCGTCGGAGCGTGTTTTAATAAAAAGCATATTTAGTGGGTAGCAAAGCAGCCTGGCCGCGACAGCAGGTCATGAATCTTGCGCCCCTCAAGAACGGTAGAAGAAGAGGGTGCTTCGGCACTTTAGTCACCAAACCCGCATAGGATAGAAAGAGAACTTGTAATCCTCAAGTTCCGACAATATTCGCATTTCGGAAATTGCGCCTCCTGTAGCGGAGTCCAGCGCCTGCTGAATATGGCGCACATCGTAGGCACTTTCTGCTTCGATATCGATCTCGAAATCCGCGTCGCTTTGCTTACTTACGCTTTGCTCCAGTCCGCGGTCGGACATCTTGTCCTCCCTATCAGGATCGTGAATAGAGTTTTTCACGACCCTGATAGTCACCCATAAAACTGATTTCCCAGATACAACGGTCGATGGACGCAGGCCCCCTTGTTGCATTTTATCTCTAAGAAGAGATGCGTGTGATCAAAGCGTAGCAACCCATGATGCATGAGCTTGATCATGCGATCGAGGTGCTCAAGTTTGATAGTTAAGCACCTCGTGGACGTTCCATCGCTGCGGGGGCAAAGGTACCAAGGAAGGACTTTTTTTCGTAAAGACCAGCGACCCGAAGTAGCGTTCATTCACATAATAAAATACACGGAGAACATATGGATACACTAAATGAACTGTTTGAAGATCAAATCAAGGATCTCTACTCGGCTGAAGTGCAACTCATGAAGGCTTTGCCAAAGATGGCGAAGAAAGCCTCCAATGCCAAATTGGCCTCGGGCTTTGAACACCATCTCAAGCAAACTAAGACCCAGGTCGAACGCCTGGAGAAAATTGCTAAAATGTGGGAGTTCAGCCCGAAGGGAAAAAAATGCAAGGCAATGGAGGGATTAGTAGAAGAAGGGAAGGAGGTTTTGGAGGAAGAGGGGGACGAGGCAGTTCTCGACGCTGCACTTATCGCAGTAGCGCAGCGTGTGGAGCACTATGAAATCTCTTCCTATGGCACCGCTCGTGCTATGGCTGAAAGGCTGGGGTGCCAAGAAACTGTGGCAATTCTTCAGGAAACGCTCGATGAGGAGAGCGAAACGAATGAGTTACTTACGGAGATAAGCGAGAAGCATATAATGAAATCCATTCCTATGGAGGACATGGCTGCGTAATAATGGACATTCGCGTTGATAAGAAAATACGGTGGCTTGCGCGTCTACTCGATTCGTCGATTCCGGTGGGAACGACAGGGTGGCGCGTTGGCCTCGACCCACTTTTAGGTCTGATTCCTGGAGTGGGGGACTCCATTGGTGCGATACTTTCCTCGGTCATCGTGATCACGGCGGCTCGCAGTGGCGCCTCCCGCTGGGTTCTGTTTCGGATGGTCGGTAACATTGCAATTGAGTCCTTAGTTGGCCTCATTCCGCTGGTGGGTGACCTATTCGATTTCGTTTTCAAGGCGAATGAGCGCAACGTGGCCCTTCTAGACGAGGCGCGAGCTGTGCATCCTGCTGACGGAGCCGTGGGGCGCGTGGTCACAAGCACCATCTTAATTGGCTTACTCTTGACTGCACTCTTTTTGGCTACCTTGTTCGCCGGCATTTATGTGCTCTTGGGGATGGTTAGCTTCATAGAGGGACTGTAGAAGTGGTTCTTGTCCCTCCTTTACGCTTGCCTCTTCTACGCTTGGTAGTGGAGTGCCTGCGTCGGCATTTCCAGTCGCTTTGCCACCACACCGAGTCTCGTTCACAGCTCAGGCTTGAGTGGCTGTTAGATAGCTCTTCAAATGCGGTAAGAGGTTTACTAGTGGAGAGTTCAGTCGAGCAGCTACTACGTACCAATTCAGCTTCGAAGCTTGAATGACCTGAAAAAATTACAATTACAGGTCCGACGGACTGTCACTCTAAGTCGTTTTGGAGCAAGGCGCTTTGGAGCACGAGTTGAAAGATTCCTCTTAAAGGATTGGAGCCGAATTATAGCTTTGCTCTTGGCGCATTAAAGAATCCCCCTCGTCCGCTGACGCTTGGAGAATAGGCGGCTCGGGCTTCTGCAACGACGCGAGAAGGGATTTCGCCTACTCGCACTCGCGCGCTGTGGGGCTGACGCGGAGAGATCTCCTCTATGTGTTTTTCAGGAGTGAGGGTGTTCGCCGATTGATTTTCGTCTACTACTCGGGTGTCGGTGCTATTAAGATCGTGCGAATTTCTTCGACGTTCGATTCCCCCGGTTCCTGCACGCGAGGCATAGAGATCTCGATCGTGGGTATTGCTGGCATTAACCTGCTGGTGATGGATTGCGAGGCAGAGCTGTCGTAGCTCGTGTAGCTCTTGTTTAAAATACCCCACCATTCCTTTTAACTCTGATGCGAGATGAGCTGGGTGCCCGCTTTCGCGTTGAGAAACTTCAAGGCGATCTAGTCTTTCGATGAGCGTATCGATGGGGCCTGAATCGTTTGGATGGCGCCTGAGAGCGATGAGTAGAATTATTGCAATGAAGGCGGCCACAATGATGGCGCCGATGGCGAAGGCAACCTGCATGTCGGTGCCAGCGCCATGAAATTTCTTAAGCAGTTCTCCCCCTGAGGTCGAGACTGCGTGGGTGATTTCACGCATTGAAGTAGCCGCGGGGCTCTCTGTGGACTCAGCTAAGAGTGAAAGAAAAGATGTCATTAACTTCGACCTTCAAAAAACCTGCCAACCCGATAACCGATGTGCCAACTATAGATGTTATGGATGTTACCGTGGGGCACGTAACTTTGTGATAACTCAGGGGGTCCGAGGGAGTGAGAATGAGGGGCGTCGGCAGCACTCTCAGTAATTTCAGTAAGATACGGCAATGTTCCGCCGAAGTGGCCTCGGCTGGGGGAACGGGGCCCCAGGCAATAAAAAGAGGTGAGCGGGGGTAAGAAAAGGCTTCTTTCCCCCCGGCTCGCCTGCGGGCTTGTTCAGACTAGGTGCCCGTTACCTAAAGTCGTCCGCCTGTGAGCGGAAAATGCGTTGGTAGGTAGCATTGCGCAGTATCAGCTCCGCATGCGTCCCTACGTCAGCAATTCTCCCCTCAGCAAGCAGGATTATCTTGTCTGCTCTCCGGACCGCGCCCAGATAGTGAGTCGAAAAGATAACCGTGTGGCCAGGACACTGATGCAACAGGTGATCCCAAAAGTCGCGTGCACTTTCAGGGTCCACCGCCGCGGTCGGCTCGTCCAACAGCATCAGAGGTGCGTTCTTGTAGAACATCATCGCCAGCACCAGCTTCTGAAGCTGACCACCTGATGGACTCTCCCCACCTTCATAATCATGGCCGAGTAGGGTCTGGTACCCTTTTGACCACTTCTCAATGAAGATGTTCGCACCACTGCGTTCTGCCGCCCGTCGCACACGCTCATGATCCACCGACTCTCCGGTGGAACTAAGCGCAATGTACTGCTCGACCGTCATGGTGTAGCGCGCAAAGTCCTGCGGTAAGTACGCTACAAGGTTTCGAAGGGTCTCCTCATCGAAGTCTTGTACCGACACGCCCCCAAGCGACACGCTTCCTTCTGTCGGCTCCATCAGTCCCGCTAGCAGGTTAGACAGTGTGGTCTTACCGGCACCGTTTGGAGCAAGTAGCGCACACTTTTCCCCCGCGGCGATCTCCAGGGTGATGCCCTTGATCACCATGCGATCGTCTTTCAGAAAGCCTTTCGGCTTTCCGCGCGCTCCATACGCAAACTTAACGCCACGGAGCTCGACCGAGATTCCACGCGATACTTCAGGCATCGCTGACTTCTGAGTCGTGCGGACAATCCAAGGTTTAGTGTCAAGGAACACCAACCAGTCTTCGACGTACAGCGACAGTCCAACCTGCTGGCCGATCGCACCTGCAGCCTCAGAAAGTGAGGAGCCAAGCAGCGACACGCCGCCAATCAGCAGCACAGACTCTGAAATTCCTATTGCCCCGCTTGAAAAGCGGGACACCAGGTTCAGCAATGCATAAGCCACGCATATCTGCGACAACATTGCTGCGCTTACCCGTAACCACGCATAGGTTTGGTTGCAGCTTCGATACACACCAACCAGTGCAAGAGCTTGAGCAGCAAAGTCCTTGGCCATGCGCTTGGCGGAGCCAACGGACTGACGAAAGTGTACCGACTGACTCGTGGTCCCAAGATGAAACCCATCCCAGAAACTTCGAATCTTTGTGGTACAACCTTCGTCCATCTGGCAGTAGCGACGCGCAAACCTGGCCTCCATCAGCATCGCCGGAATGACGCTTACACCAACCAGGAGTAGGAGCTCAGGAGCGCCATGCCACAAAATTATGGATGCGATGCTGGCTCCCACCAGGCCCTTAATCAGCGGGTAGAGTGAGAAGCTGAACTCAATCAACTTCCACACCAACCGCATTGAGAGCCTCTGGAACATTCCGCGCAGCTTTGGATCGGCGAATCTCTCCGCATCAAGCGAGGCCACCTTCTCTACGAGGGTTCCTTGCACAAGCCCAAACAACCACTCAACAAGTTCGCGATTGAGTAGCTGAATCAGCATCGGCACCACGCCCATCAGAGCAACGGCTACGCACAACAGGATAATCGCTTGGCTCCACATGCTTTGATTCGCGGTGGCAACTTCTAGCGATTCACCCAATGCATAGCTAAACAATGGCACACTGATGCCTTGGGCAACGCCAAGTCCGATGCAAAGAAAGAAGACGCCGCGTTCATGGCGCCACATCAAGCCAATGACGTAGTTTTGCGCCCTGGCAACTTTTCCCCATGCGGTCTTAAAGCGTGAGATCCTCGCCGCAAGGCGAGCCCCCAGTGCCTCTTGTGATGACTGAGAATCTCGCAATTCGATTTGCTCAGCCTTTACTATTTCCATATACGTTTCTCCTAAATCCCTTCGCTTTCCCACGAGCCTTGAGGTCGCGAATTTTCCTGTACACTTCTCGAAAGACTTCACCAGGCCTTTCGCATACACGAATCCCGTTCGCGCCATTTGTGCCCGTTCGATTGCTTTACGTGCATGTACTTAGGCTCCATCAGCGAACTGACAGTGGCGCTATGCTCTTAGTGTTTCTTGCTTGCTCAACTTTTCCCCTACATTCGTTCCCATACGTTGCACGCCACGCCTACACGAGCGGGCGCATATTCAAGCTAGAAGCTAGGAAAACTAAAGGAGGATTCGGACTTTCAGAGTTTCGATCAATGTTAATTGAGGCTCTCTGAGGGCAGAATCGCGAAAGTTTTTCCAGCCTATCGCTGGAATACCTTCACGGCCCAGCGACGCACTAACTAACCAGTGGGACTTCGACCTTTTGATCTAAGACCCGGGGGTCTGCGATAAGCTCTTGGCTGATCGCGTATCCCATGGCCGAAGCAAGTGTCGAAGATCCGAAATGCCCAGCGGTGATGTTACTCACCGTTCCCCTGATTGGGGCTCTGCACGTTCCGGTACCAATCGTTCTAAGTGAGGCCCGAGAAAGTGGAGCCACAGTACCAGCGCGCAAAAACCCCCATTTTACTGGGCATTCTGCGGTATTTCGAGTTGAAATAAAGTACATGGAGCTGTCATTCCTGTTTGCGCTCACTTGACTCATAAAAACCGAACGTCAACTTCGTGCCTAAGGGGCAGTCAGAAGAGTTCAGCCTCAATGAGGTGCGTCACCAAAAGAGTTTTTGAAGACTTGTGCATATTATCACCGCTTGAAAATGCAGTAAACGAAATTGTGCGTAGCGGTGCGGTTTTACGCCGCTTTCTTCACTTTGGGCTTGAACCTTGGGCAAAGACAGAAGCCATGGGGGGTATTCTCTCAGTCTCTTCGGGGTTGATATGGTTGGATTGCAGCGAAGTTTACGAAATTGGATCGGTTGCATCTTCAATGAGCGACTTTCGAGACACTGCTCCGTCCAGCTGAATCGTACCAAGGTCGCAATAGACAATGCCTTCATTGCGAGAGAGAGAAATCTTGTTGCGTTTTGTGAGATGGGTTCCAAGGCCGTTCACTAGTTCGCTACTCACCAGATAGAAAGCGATTGTTTCGGCACGGTAGATCTTTGCGCTGCGATAGCTCTCAAGCTGTTGAGGATGATCGCGTGTGGTATAAATCGCTACGTGCTCACAAGCTTTGCGCGCACGGTGCAGTCGTTCTGGAGCGGGGCTCCCAATCTCTATCCAAGCCTCAAGACTGCCGGTCAGGTCCTTGGCCCAAAGGGCTGGTTCTTCTGACTCAGAAAGCCCTCGGGTAAATTCGAGGTTCTCTCTGTACTCAAGGGAGTAGGCCAGCAGGCGCGTGATCATGAACGCGCTCGTCTCAGAGGGATGGCGCGCGAGCGCGAGGGAGCAGGAGGTGTATACCTCTCTGTCCATATCGGAGATCTCTAAATCGAAGTTGTAGATGGTGCTGGTAAGGGCCACGGAAGCGCCTATCCTCCTTGGCGACTAAGTTCAACGATGGCGTCGATACTATCGTCGTCGCGAAGGCGAATTCTGCGTTCGATCTTACAGTTAAGGCAGCGATGCGTGAGAAAACGTGCGCTCGATAGAATCTCGACGTGAACCGGCTCCATAAGACCAGTGCATCTTTCAGCGCGGTCACCAGGGTTGACGTCTACGTGTTTGCTCCACAGACAAGCAGGGCAATGATTCGTAAAGCCGTCGCCCTCTACCTCTGCTCCGCATACTGCGCAGGTGAAGTTCTCAATCGTTCTCTGGAAGCGGGCGGTTTGGTTCATCTATGCTGGACTCGCGAGCGGTCTTCCGCTGAAACTAACTACTAAGGCAAAAGGGTAGGGCACTTCTATGTGCACGTTCTCCGTGAGGCAAGCGACATGCTGGGCCTCTTGGGGAGGGGGAGATATTGGACCAAATTGAGAAAATTGTGAATAAGAGGGGCAGACTCCCGAAATGTTGACATAAATCTGTACGGCTACCCCTCAGGGGTCGATTTGCGCCAGCAAATCGGGGGTGACAATATTATCCGTTAACAAAATGCAGTCGTCCCCGATCGGGGGATGACCTAAGGAATTGCCACCACTCAAGTATTCAGCCCATTAACTATCTAACACCACCAGATAAATTTACCCCGTGAACCGATAGCGGTGCTGACAGCCTCGCTTTAAGTCGGTTATAGTCAGCGACTTGGGAGTGTTCGAGGGCGAAGGGTCGTCGAGCGGAAAAGACAGAGCTGTGTAGTACGCGCGCTATGAGTCAAGGATTCGTCCATCTTCATCTTCACACACAGTACAGCCTGCTCGACGGGGCCAATAAAATTTCTGACATTATTGGCCTTGCTCATAAGCTTGGATTCCCTGCGGTCACGATGACGGATCACGGCAATCTGCACGGCGCCCTAGAGTTTTATCACACCGCAAAGAAGACTGGCATTAAGCCGCTGATTGGCTGCGAGTTTTATGTGACATCAGGTCCGCGTTCCGATCGGCGCATGCGCAGCCAAGGCGGTGCGGGAACGTATCACCTCACGGTCATCGCAAAGAACGAAGTCGGATACAAAAACCTCATTCGACTGTCCAGTTTGGCGTACAAGGAAGGCTTCTATTTCAAGCCGCGCGTTGACCATGAGTTGCTTGAGCAGTGCAGCGAGGGGTTGATTGTTCTTTCGGGGTGTTTAAACGGAGAGCTTGCGGAGGCCGCGCTTGCCGAAAACGTTGAGGAATGTCGTTCTCGAATCGAGTGGCATGCCAAGACTTTTAAGGATCGGTTCTTTCTTGAGGTGCAACCGCACGCCATTCCAGAACAGCGCAAACTCAATGCGCTTTGTGGTGAGATGGCCAAGAGCATGGGGCTCCCGATTGTGGCTACAAACGATTGCCACTATCCATCGGAAGAAGATCATTTCGCCCAAGAAGTGTTGATGTGTGTTTCAACAGGGAAGTTGATTACAGACCCCGATCGCTTGCAGCACGTCGGGGTGCACCTGCACTTAAAAACCGAAGCTGAGATTCGCAAAGGTTTTGAGGGCGAGAGTTTTGCTGATGAGGTCTGCAAGAATTCACTTCTGATCGCCGACATGTGTGATCTGTCGCTGGATTCGAAGCGCCACTTCATGCCGTCATTTAAGCCTGACCCCAAGGCTGAGCAAGAGCCTTCAGCTGATGAGCTAAACGAGCTTATGGCCCAGTCTGCGCGGCTTGGACTTGAGAAGCGCTTTCCGACCATCAAGGGACGTGCGGCATCTTGGAGTGACGCCGAAGAACGACGCTACAAGGAACGTCTTGAGCTTGAGATTTCCTTGATATGGAAGATGGGCTTCTCTGGATATTTCTTGGTCGTTTCAGACTTCATTGTGTGGGCCAAAGAGAATGGAGTTCCAGTCGGTCCAGGCCGAGGCAGTGCCGCAGGCTCTCTGGTGGCCTACTCGATGCGCATTACGGATGTAGATCCCATTCGCCACAAATTACTCTTTGAAAGATTCCTTAACCCAGAACGTGTTTCCTTGCCTGATATCGACGTGGATTTCTGCATTAACGGCCGCGACCGAGTGATTGAGTATGTGGTTGCTCGCTATGGGAGTGACCGAGTTGCGCAGATTGCGACCTTTGGAACGCTCAAAGCAAAGGCCGCCATTAAAGACGTCGGGCGCGCGCTGGGCTTAAGCTATGCGGAAACCGACCGAGTAGCTCAGTTGGTGCCGGCTCCGCGGCAGGGTTTTGAGTATCCGTTGGACGAAGCTATCAAGATGGAGCCGCGCCTTCGCGAGTATGCAAACGGGGAAGGCAAGAAGCTGATTGACCTGGCCCGAAGGCTTGAAGGACTTACTCGGCATTCTTCGACACACGCCGCCGGAGTGGTGATTGGAGACCGACCACTGCTTGAGCTTTTGCCGATGATGGTCGACAAGGACGGCAAGGATGTGACGCAGTTCTCGATGACTTTTGTCGAGAAAGCAGGGTTAGTGAAGTTCGACTTCCTTGGACTAAAAACCTTGACGGTGATTCACACCGCGCTGCGCATTATTAAAGAGAGCCGTGGCATAGAGGTGGATTTTGATCAGATCCCCTTAGAGGATGCCAAGACGCTTTCGATGCTTTCCTCAGGTAACACCACTGGAGTGTTTCAGCTCGAGTCTTCGGGCATCACGGACATGACCGTTCGATTGAAGCCGAACTGTTTCGATGACCTAGTCGCTATCCTCGCGTTATATCGCCCGGGGCCACTTGATGCCGGCATGGTGGATCATTACATCGCGCGCAAACATGGACGCGAACCAGTTACCTACCTGCATCCTCTGATGAAGAACGTGCTGTCTGATACGTACGGCATCATGCTGTATCAAGAACAGATCATGCAGTTGGCCAGAGAGCTTGCCGGGTACAGCCTTGGCGAAGCGGATTTGTTGCGAAAAGCCATGGGTAAGAAGAACCCAGAAGAAATGGCCAAGCAGAGGCAACATTTTGTTTCTGGTGCAGTGGAGCGCGGGGTGCCCCAAAACGCTGCCACTGAGATTTTCGATCAAATGGAAACCTTTGCGCGTTACGGCTTCAATCGAAGTCATTCAGCGGCCTACGCTGTGATCTCGTTCCAGACCGCCTACCTCAAAACTCACTACTCAGTTGAGTTCATGGCGGCGCTGATGAGCAACGAGATGGAAGACAGCGACAAGACGCTTAAGAACCTTAACGAATGTCGCACTCAAAAGATTTCAGTATTACCACCCGATGTAAACGTGTCTCTTGCTGGCTTCACGGTACATAAGGGCAGTATTCGCTACGGCCTTGAGGCAGTGAAGGGCATCGGAGAGAAAGCGGTGCAGAGCATCGTTGAGGCCCGCACGAAGACGGGGCCTTTTGTTGATCTGGAAGATTTTTTGCTGCGTGTCGATTTGAAGTGCGTCAATCGGCGCGTGATTGAGAGTTTGATTAAGTGCGGCGCATTTGATTTCAGTGGAGAGTCGAGACGCGACCAGCTTTCTCGTGTCGAAGATTCGCATAAAGCCGCACAGTCCTTAAGTAAAGATCGTGACACCAATCAGATGTCATTGTTTTCAGGTGCAGCCGCGCAACCGACCATCACACGGCGCACCACTAAATTACCCGAGTGGCCCGTCAATCAACGGCTCGCGTTTGAGCGAGAGGCTCTAGGGTTTTATATTTCAGGGCATCCGCTTGAAAAGTTCCTACCAGATTTAAAGCGTTTTGGTGCCATAACGACGCAAGATCTTAAAAACAAACCAGCGAGTGCGGGGGCGCGATCGAGTGAAGTGCGCATCGCTGGTGTGGTCACGGCGCTAAAACTTAAGAACACCAAGAAGGGCGACCGCTACGCAACATTTACCCTTGAGGACTGGTTGGGCACGATTGAAGCAATTGTCTGGCCCGACGTTTATCGTCAGGTAGCTACTCTTATGGTCGCCGATGATCCAGTGTTGATTGTGGGCAAGGCTGACGTGAGTGAAGAGCGACGCACGTTGATAGTCGATAAGATGGAGTCTCTGATAGCTTTGCGCGACCGCAATGCGACGACAGGGGTGTTGCGTCTCACTGAGGAAGACTTGGGCCGAGAGATGGCAAAGTTGCAAGCATTGTTTAAGCAGCACAGCGGGAATTGTCCGGTGAAAGTTCAGCTTTCTATTGAT
The DNA here is from genome assembly GCA_041739995.1 of Bdellovibrionota bacterium. Lineage (GTDB taxonomy): Bacteria > Bdellovibrionota_C > UBA2361 > UBA2361 > JBGSMV01 > JBGSMV01. The sequence continues at coordinate 44,385 of JBGSMV010000040.1, read as the reverse complement.
GATGCTCAGGTAAAGATTTCACTTAAAGATCAACGCGACGCGCCGATATGTGTCGTGCCGTCGGAAGCGCTTTGTGAAGAAGTCGAGCAGTTGTTTGGACGGCCGGTGCTTTCGTTTCAGTAGGGGGCGAGTTCGGTTGGAAGGGTTTTCTGGCTCTTGTTCAAGGCAGGCAGGCTGCTGATCAAGGACTGCCAACAAGTGCGAAAATCAGGCAAACCTTGGTTAATATCTTAACCAAGGATGAAGTCGTAGTGGCTTGAAATAACTAAATTTATACGGAGTGGTAGTGGAGTCATCTTCCTTGATCACCAAGGATGGGACTAGGTACAGTCGACCGGCTATCCTGCTTATTAATATGTTATCCCTCAGGCTCTGCGGAGATTATGGACCAGTAAAGGAAGGCACAGTCTATGAAAAGTGTATGGAGTAGCTGGCTTTTCTTGTACTTGCTCCTTAGCCCCTTAATCGAAATTGCACAGGCTGATTTCGTTCCGAATGACCTCAGGATCATGGCAGATAAATTTATCGAGAGCCAAGTTGGAAAGGACTATTTTAGCCGGAACTATACCTACGACGAGGGTGAAACGAAGAGGAGATCGAACAGCTCTACTAGGGACTATTTTGTCCATTACCAGTATAAACCCCTTACGACTCTAGGAGTACCCGAGCCCTTTGTAAGGGTGAGAATCTCCCAGGGTAAGTTGCTAGAAGCCTATAGTTACTTAGCGCGAAAGCAGGGCGCTTTAATAGTCGAACCGAAACTTGGAAAGACAGAGGCACTCGAAAATCTCAGGAATAAATACCCCGATGTTGATTTTGCAAATGCCCACTTTCAGATGGTACATCCCACAGGGGCGTCTCAAAAAACTACAGGGTGGACTTGGCGAGTAGATGTCTCCTGGAGGCACCCTGATGATCCTTATTGCGGATTCAGTCAAGTATATTTTTTGGATGCAGTTTCAGGAGACAGCAGAGAATCTCAAGGTATGGAGGTCTGCTCATGAGTTTTAGGGGTAGTCAAAACTGATGCGATCGAGTTACCAGCTCTCCTGAATTTCGGGATAACAAACCGCTCCACCAGCTTTGCGCCCGGGCGGATTAGGTGGCGAGTTGGAAGTAAGATGTGGGCGCAAACTGGTGAGCGTTTGCCGTTACACAGTTTGGTTCAAGAAGGGAGGGATAAATGACTACACCGACCCAAGAACAAACCCCATTCATGATACATTCGGAAAAGTATGCCATCCGCGAAGCTGCATCCCAGGCCCCTCACGGAGATCTCGCCGCACAGCTTGTCGCGCTGATCGACCGCGTCGGTTTGAGTGACGGGCGGGGTGCTCCAACGGCGCTATAGACTTATCTTCTCTAACCGATATCCTCAACCGAAGGTTCACGACCTACCTCTAAAGCTTTGATTTGAGCGCCACAGAAGGGAATGCCGAATTGATTTTGGTGAGGAGCTGGCCAGAATATGTTGCGACTAGTTTTGATTCTATTGCTCTTATCGACAAGCGTGGTGGCGGAAGAGCCGTTAGGTGAATACGGACCGCTTGGTGGTGTTTACGATTTAATCGGACGCAAACCCGATTCGAACGAAACATACACCGGAACGATCAAACTAATTCCAGTTCCGTCTGGGCTTCGGGTCGAGCGAAAAGTGGGCGGGGTCACTGTGATTGGTTCTGGTCGATTCGAACTTAAAACTCCAGATAAGATTCAGGTCCTAACGATAACCTTTAGGGACAATCAAGCTGCCTTCGAATCGAGCTGTCGCATCAGCTGGGACCTGGATAACTACGCTCGTTTTACCTGCCTTTATGGGATTGTTGGGAAGACGCAACTGCCTGGCATGGAGGCGTTTTTTATTCAGAGAGAGTCCAGCTAGTGGTCCAGTGGGGGCGCATTTTTCACCGTCACCCATAGCTCCGGCGTTTAAGCACGCCGTGTTTTCATTTTGGGTGAACCAGTGAGTATAATCGCCCTATGCTTGATAGCGTTCTAGTTCGTCTTCTGATTGAGCTCGCCCTAAGTGAAGACTTGCCGCAAGGAGATGCGACTAGTGAGGCGTGTATCCCTGAAGGAAGCATCTCGACTGCGACCATCATTTCGCGGGAGCCGCTGGTGGTATGTGGAATACCTTTAGTGCCCGTTATCGTGGGCTGTGCGCGCGAGTTGTTTTCGATGCAGGTAGATGAGCCTGTCTGTCTTCAAAAAGACGGAGCTCTGGTCGATACGAACACTCCGCTTGCGACGCTTCAAGGAGAGACTAAAGCGTTACTTGCTCTTGAGCGCACGACGTTAAACTTTTTACAGCGCATGAGTGGTGTGGCTTCGCAGGCGCGAGAAATGGTGGCAGTTTCCGAAGGCCTAACCGTACTCGATACTCGGAAAACCATCCCTGGTTGGCGGATGCTGGACAAATATGCGGTCTCGGTCGGAGGAGCGTCAAATCACCGAGTGCATCTTGGCGACATGCTGCTCGTTAAGAACAATCATATTGATTGTCAGGAAGGGGCTTCGGTTGAAATAAAAATGCGCCGTGCACTTGAGAAGGTGCGTGCTCGAACGGGAGACCCACTTCCGCTTGAGATTGAGGTAAGAACTTTAGAGGAGCTAGGAATAGCACTTGAGTTTTCACCTGACGTCGTGATGCTAGACAACATGTCCGATGCGCTTATTCGAGAGGCGGTGGCGTTGGTTCGTGAACGAAGAGCCGCGGATGGCACCGCAAAGCCAAAGATTGAAGCCAGTGGTGGAATCACTTCTGAGCGCTTAAAGAGCCTTGCTGATTGCGGTGTGGATTGTGTTTCGATTGGAGCATTGACCACTAAAGCACCTGCAAAGGATATTTCAATGAGAATTTCGCACGTTGAACCTGCGGCGGGTTCGAGCGGAGTGAAGGCGGAGAAGCAGTCGTGAGTCCCTTCACAGTAAACCCCTGGCAGATCGAAACCCGAAAGGAAGTGCCCTCAACCATGGATGTTGCTCGCACTATGTTGGAGCGGGTTCAAGAGGCTTCACCGTTGGTGGTGAGCACGGAACGCCAGACTGCAGGGCGTGGTCGCCAGGGACGCACCTGGTTTTCAGAGCAAGGGTCTTTGGCGGCGACTTTCGTGATGTCTAGTCCGCTGGCGGCGGCACGTTTGTCTGGCTTTTCATTAGTCGTCGGCACGGTGTTGCGAGATGTGTGCGCCGAGCTGGGTGGCGATGTGCTGCTCAAGTGGCCGAACGACATATTGACTGCGGAAGGGAAGAAAATAGCTGGAGTTTTGATTGAGCTGCTGACGCGTGAGGAATCAACCTATGTGCTGATTGGGATTGGTATGAATCTCAGCTCTGCGCCAAGCCAAGTCTCTCACAGCACTTCTTTGCGCGAGGTCTTAGGAAGAGAGGTCACAGTCCAAGAACTGTTACCGATTGTCTGTAAGCATTTGTGGAGCGCTTGGGGGAGATTTGTTCAAGAAGGGTTTCCGGCATTTCGAGACACCTGGCTTAGTTCGGCGTATGGTGTGGGTGATACGGTCACGCTGGATTTGGGGCAGAGACTAGTTACTGGAATAATTGTGGGTGTGAGCCATTCAGGCGAACTCTCGCTGCAAACAGAAAGCGGAGTTGAGCAGATAGCCTCAGGGCATCAGGTAGACAATGTTCAGGTAGACAATGTTCAGGTGCACAATGCTAGTAGCGATTGACATAGGGAACACTACCACCGCGATAGGATGGTTTAAGGGACCAGAGCTCTGCTCCGAGCATCGACTTACCAGTGGAACTCCTCGTACTACTGATGAACTAGAAGCAACTCTCGTTGCGATTGCTGAGCGCCATTTTGGCGAAATGCCCCGCGTTTCTAAGGTGGCGATATGCAGCGTGGTTCCTCAGATTACGGACGCTTTTGTTGAAGCGGCAGTGCGACTTTGGAAAGTGGCGCCGTTGCTGGTGGGCCCAGGGGTGAGAACCGGACTCTCTCTAAAAGTTCATGAGCCCCAGGCACTTGGCGCAGACCGCGTGGTGGTGGCGTTGGCGGCGCGTGAGATGTTTGGAGCGCCGTGTATTGTAGTCGACTTTGGCACCGCTCTTTCGTTTGATGTGGTGAATGCTGAAGGTGCCTATGAGGGCGGCGTAATTGCGCCGGGGCCTATCGTAGCGCTCGCTGCGCTGGCGGATAATACCGCGAAGCTTCCCTTAATTGATTGCGTCGGGCCTCAGTCGGCGATTGGAAAATCAACGGTTGGAGCCATGCAATCAGGACTCATGTTTGGGTATGGGGCCATGATCGACGGCATCGTGGCTCGCATTGAGGCAGAAATCGGCCCAGTAGCGCATGTGGTGGCGACTGGAGATTCGGCTGCTCGATTTACTCCGCACGCACGACGCATCACTGAAGTGGAACCTAGTCTCGCCTTGCAGGGGTTGCGAATTATTGCCGAACTTGGGGTTCAAAATATTAGTCGCACTGACGAGGCAAAGCGCCGCGAACCTCAGGCGAAGAACTCATGACAATCATAAATCCAGGTAAGGTGCTTAGCGACGAAGAACTTGCGAGCCTTTTTTCGCTTGAAGATGTACCACTTGCTGAACAAGAACAGATTAGTGCCGTGCTCAAAGGGCAAGATTCCATAGTAGTACCTGACGCATTGGCGCGTGAAGATTCAACTCCTGAAGTGATACTCTCAGCCGAGTGTGGAGCTCCAACATTAGCAGGGGAGGGAGATGTCGACGGGGCGGTTGCGACCCCAACTGCCGAGGGGGATGAACAGGCCAAGCCCTTGCGCATGGATGAATGCACCATGCCCGAGAAAATTAAGCTTGCGATGTTTGGGAATGCCGCTGCCAGGGCGTACCTAATCCGCGACGGCAGCAAACTGGTGCAGATGTTCGTGCTCAAGAATCCACGCGTGCAGCTTAATGAAATTGAGGAGTTTTCCCGCAATCCAAATCTTTCAGAGCACGTGTTACGAGCGATTGGCTCAAATCAAAGTTGGACTAAGTCGTACATGGTAAAGGTCCACTTGGTGTTTAATCCCAAAACCCCCAGCGATGTGGCGCTAAAATGGGTGCGATATCTTAATGCGCCTGACATCAAAAAACTTTCGAAATCACGCAACGTGCCGCAGGTGATAGTGACAGTTGCTAGAAGAAAACTTGAGGAAATGGCGCGCTAGTTATGTCGCTCTATGAGCGCCCTCATGTGCGTTTTTAAAGCTAATTTCCTCTTAAAAAATCGCTCAAAAGGCAAATTCTACGCAAGCCTCTTAGGAAATTTGCTCGACTCGGGCCGGGACAGGGATTTCTGGCGCTGAGTCTCAAGCGATAGCGGGTAGGCACCGAATTTCCTCTCTAGTAGAAGCGCTCGTTGCCGAACACCCTGAGGTGTTTTGGTGGACGGGAGCTGCTCGAGAAGGTGGTTGTAATGCGTCTCTAACGTGGTGCTCTAGGTCTTACGTGAATGTAGGAGCTGAAGGGTGCGTACAGGAGTAGCAATGAGACACCAGAATTTGAGTTCAGTTACTGGGCTTTCCGGGGCAGGAGAATTGAATGGGTCGCGGTCGCCTGACGAGAGCGCGGCTGTTTCACCCCTGCAGGCGGGCTCCCAAGAAGATCTCTTGTTCTCTTTTCTTCCTGCCACAAAGCGTCTTGCAAGGCAGGTCGGCTCGGAATTCGACTGCGCGAGCGAAGAGGCGGACCTGGTGAGTGCGGGGCTGGAGGGGCTTTTGGACGCCTATCCTGAGCTCTCCCAGGTGCAGCCAGCCAAACAAAAAGCTTTTCTTCGATCGCGCGTGTATGCCGCCATGATTCGCACGGTTCGGCAACTCGATCACTTCTCGCGCGCAGAGCGGCGCGCCATCGAAAGATTGAGACGCTCGCAAGATGTGTTGGAGGTTCGGCTAGGGCGTGCGGTGGAAGTAGAAGAACTCGCACTCGAGCTTGGTCTTCGAGAAGAGATGGTGCGCACCTTGCGTGCTCGTCTCGATGAGCGACGAGAGTCTGCGCTGCCAATGTCTCCTTCGCAGGACATGGCGGAAGTTGCCTCCAGCGGCGGTATTGCCTCTGAGGTCCTCGATCCTGACGGTAAGGACCCGTTGGCGGTTCTCTTAAGTGCCGAGAATACGCTCTTGATTGAACAAGCGCTCGATCGGCTTCCTGACCGCGAGTACGATGCGGTTGTCGCAACCTTTTACGATGGCTTTACCCTCAAGCAAGTGGGAAGCATGCTCGGAGTTACGGAGGCGAGAGCCTCTCAGTTACGCACCACAGGGTTGCGTCGAATGAAGAAGTTTCTGCAGCGCTTCCAGTGAGGAACGGTAAGCGAGGAGTCTGTGACACAGACTCTTAGAACCCCTTGCTGATTTCCTGAAAGACAGCCTCCATGGTCACTAACGCAGAGCGTCTGAAAGTGCCGTCCGCCTCTTGGGCTACTTTCTCAAGGTCAGAGAAGTCAGAGCCTTCGCGATCAACGCCCACGATGAAGAGACTGACATCGTTTTCGTCAGCCATGCGCCGGGCGTAGCTCATGAGACTGGTGAGAGAAATCTCTGAGTTCTTGTCGCTGCCGTCAGTAAAGACAACCACCATCTTGCGGTAGGGTGCGAGAGAGGAGTCTTGAGCGACTTCAAGCGCATTACGGATTCCGTCATAGACCGCGCTTCCACCGAGGCTTTGGACTAGGTCCAGCTTAGGAAAGACATCCGCGCTGTCTTTAGTAAGTGGAGAGACTAGAGAGCTGGTGGTGTTGAAAACAATCAGACCTTTAAGATCATTGTTTGAGGTAGAGGCGAGCATGCGGCGGAACTGCTCCTTGCCGACCATGAGGGCGTCCCCATCCATGCTGCCTGAAGCATCAAGTACTAGGATAAAGGCTGCGGGGCGGCGCAGCCGCGGCCAGGCTTCGAGTAAGTAAGAGACCACTTCGCCAGTTGCTGGAGCCAGTTCCGTTTGAGTGGAGCTCGAGGTCTTTGCAGGCAAAGTGGCGGGAGGGGCTACTTCGGCAGAGTGGTCGGCGTCGCTTTTCGTTGAGGGCCGCCGTGATGGTTCGAAGCCTAAGTGCTGGGCGTCTTTCTGGGATGGCGCAGACAAGAGGAAGTCAGCGAATAGCGAGAGTGCTGCGCGGTGGCCAGGCGAGACCCAGTCAGCATCGGAGGTGCAGAGCTGATAGTCCTCGTAATAACTCCCTTCTGACGGAGTAAGGCCTACAAGCCGGTTGTTTGAGTTGCCTTGTTGTTGATTAAATTGGGTCAGTTGCTGAGTGGTGGTGATGGCAAAGCGAGGACGGAGCCCGGAAGCAGCAGCTGTTTTTGACAGTAGGAGACTTTCACTCAGAGGGTAGGTGAAGACCGCCCTTTGATAGCGCTGTAGAGCTGATTCGATATCTGGTTTCTTCAACAGTGCGACAGAAAGTGGCGCTCCTCCGCTGGCAGCGTACGCGAGCTGTATCAGGGAACCAAGTCCTGTGGTTGAGGCATGTGGCTGTGCATGGCTCAGCGAGAGTGTAGTGGCCTGAGACAGAGGGTCGCCTTTACCTTTGGGATCCTTCTTGAGCGAAGAGCTTGTTTCCTGAGGCAAAAGTTTAGTCCATGAAAACGTTTCATCTACCGCGCCGATAAGAGCTGCATGTTCGGGTCGAGTGGCGACTACGTACTTGGTTCGAAACAGAGGGACGCATTCGTCTTGCTGAGGGCCGAGGTTTATTCGCGTGTTGTTGGTGTAATTGACGAGAGAAGAGGATTGGCTGATCCAACCTTCTGCCTTCAACTCACCACGCGCGACGCGCGAAGCTGCGACGAGGCCCATTTCGCTGATGAGTTCGATGCGCACAGGGTCTCCGTTGGGGAGTTTAGGGGCATCCACCATAAATTGTTCGCGCGCAGAGCTAAGGAACGCGCGCAGCTCCGGTCCGTGCACAATGCGCACCGAGGCCGGGTCTGAGTGTGAAACGTTGGCATCCTCTGGTGGCTTACAGCTTCCAAGAGACAAGACGAGGATAGATATCAAAGAGCAAATCAAAAGGCGCAAATTGTTTCGGGCGCAATTTTCAGGAATGCCCAAAGGATCAGCCAAAGGATCAGCCAATGGATCAGCCAATGGATCAGAGAGCCTATCCCTGAAAGTCGGCCGGGCTGCGTGAAGAGGAGGGCCGCTACTCAACGCCGCGAAGGAGTTTTTGCAGTGGGATGAGCAATTTTGTAAGGCGTGCAAGTGCCGCATGCTGCCGTTTCCATTCATTTGCAGGTAACACTGGATACCCTGCATAATCACCTGCTTCAATGTCATTAGAAACCCCCGATCGTGCGGCGACGCGGGCACCAGCCGCAATATTCACGTGGTCCTTAACCCCCGTTTGGCCGCCGAGGATGGCGCCAGCGCCGACTCGAACGCTGCCGGCTATTCCGACTTGACCGCAGACAATAGCCGAACGCCCTAAGTGCACGTTGTGAGCTATCTGCGCGAGGTTATCTATTTTGGCACCGTGGTCTATGACGGTGGTGCCAAGGGTGGCTCGGTCGATGCATGCATTCGCACCAATCTCCACTTTATCTCCAATTCTCACTGTCCCCACCTGGGGTACCTTGCGCAGACCCAGAGTTGCGTCTGGCACGTACCCAAACCCATCGGCACCAATTATCGCACCGTTGTGTATGATGCAGTCCTCACCGATTTCGCAATCTTCGCGGATAACCACTCCAGAATGAAGTACTGAACCGGCGCCGATGCTGACACCGGGATAGAGCACGACATGGGAATGAATGACCGCATTCTCGCCGATCTTTACATCCGCACCTACCACGGCGTACGGGCCGACATGCACTTTAGGCCCCAGTGTGGCGGAGGGATCTATGCTTGCGAGTTTGTGTACCCCTTCGGAGGCTTCTCTTGGCTGGTAGTACTGGGGGACCAGAGAGAACAGAGCGGCGGCAGGGTCTTTGACAAGGATTAAAGAGGGTAAAGCATTTGTTGGTGGCGAAGCGGGCGCTGATTCCTCAGCAAGCGGGGGGAGCTTCGTAGTATCGGGAACCAAGACTGCGGCGACTGCAACATTGCTTAAGGCACGCTCTACGGCCTTGTAGCTGGTGGTTCGCGCAAAGCACAGGTGGCCCTCGATCGGGTCCTCGAATGAGCAAAGTCCATGCACAACTCGCGAGGTGTTTCCTATGACGGTGCCACCTACCATCGCGGCGATATCAGCCACAGTGAAGCGCTTATCTTTTCTAAGTACGGCCACAGTATCTCCACTTTTGAGTGAGCCTGAGGGTACAAAAACTTGCTGAGCTATGGAAGGAGGCTCAGGAAGATTGAAGGGCCTCGCGGGGCCAGCACATGAGGGATCGCGTAATATGTCGAGGTGCCAGAGCGGGCAGAAAAAAAGCACCCACCTCTTACGAGATGGGTGCCCAGTTTTCAGAGCGAAGCGTCGGAAACATTACTGGACGGGAAGCTAAGTCAATGGGGAGGGAAAGTAATGCCTCTAAGCACTGAACTCCTTACTCTTACAATGCAGGCTATGGGGCGATTACGTCAATCGAACGCTGTATCATGCCAGCTAATTCCAGGTTTCTCTTAAGAGGAACCCCTGCATGGGACTCGCTTTTCGGTGATGGTTAGGAAAATCCTCTAAGTAAGCGGTCGTCGTGGAGATGTAGCGGTATGAAGGCAAACGGCAAGTGGATTGCGGTGCTCGGCGCAAGTTCACGGGGTGGGATCTGGTTCACTCTGAGCATATCGCACGACCAAGATGCTGATTCCGTACAGCAGCGCCAATGGAGCAGCAAACAAGCACTGAGTGACCACATCAGGTGGAGTCAAGATTGCAGCAACCACAAATATCCCGACTATTGCGTATCGAAATCCATCAATCAGCAGACGGTCGGTAATTATTCCTAGACGCGCGAGGAAGTAGGCCAGTACGGGCATTTGAAACACGGCACCAAACCCTAAGAGCCCCGTAATAAGAGCGGAAAGATGTTCGCTCATGCGAATCGTAGGGGTAAGGCCAACAGAGGTGTATTCCCCGTGAAAAAATTCAAAGGCATAAGGGAAAATAATCGCGTAACCAAAATAAATTCCAAGAGCGAATAGTGACGTGCTGATGAGCAAAAAGGGCAGGGCCAGTTTTTTCTCATGAGAATAAAGCCCAGGAGAGATGAACAGCCACACTTGGTAGAACACGAAAGGCGAGGACAATATCACTCCGGCAAAGAGTGCAACTTTGAGCTTTAGAACGAACGCCTCAGCCGGGCCTGTTCCAATCATGGCGCTGCCTTGAAAGGCTTCGAAGTAGGGCTGATTGAGCACATCAAATATCGGCTGAGCGTACACGTATCCAAACACCGCCATGGAGGCGACGGCACAGATGGAAAAAAGCAGGCGTTTTCGCAGTTCGCGCAAGTGATCCATTAATCCCATTTCGGGAAGTTCGTTAGTTGAAGCAGCGTCGCCCGCAGGAGATTGGCCCGACGGAAGGGTTCCCGTATTGGTGCTCATGGGAGCTTCTCCGAAGATCGACTCAGCGCGGGCGATGTGGCGCTGCTGAGCGCGGTCGGGAGTGGGATATCAACCACAGGTGATTTTGCGGGTGCGTTGGCCGATGTCGAAGGCGGCTCGCTGTCGCTGCCACCTTGGCTGTCTTGGGAACTTTTTGGAAGGACGGTTTCCTGAGAGGCCTTCAAAGTGACTGCTCGCTTTGCAATGGTATCGGGGCACGAGGGGTCGAGCTGAGTGCTGTTAAAGAATTCACTTTTAAGTCTGTGCATTTCGCCTTTGGCATTGGCGAGTTCATTTTGTGTTGGCTGGTACACCGCGCTGTATAGCTCTCGTTTCAGAGAGTCAGAGGTTTTTCGGAGCTGTCCACTGATACGCCCCACCCAGCGCACTACTTCGGGAAGCTTGTCTGGTCCGAAGACCAGCAGGGCGACTACCCCAATCAGCAAAAACTCAGTGAAACTTATTCCAAACATAGAGCTCGGATACCGTTTTAATCGCCTTGCGGTCAATGTCCATAGGCGCTGCCCCTTGGGGGACCCGTTCGCCTGATGAATGCCGCTTACACAGGGGGGCGCATCGGCTCGCGAGGAGAGTGCACCTATTAGGGCACTATCGGCTCGAAAGCGCTGGGCGCTTAAGTGCTCTGGCAACGCCGCCGCCTCAGAGCATTACTATGGAACGTCTCAAGCAACTCGAACAGGGTCTGAGAAAGTTGGAAGCCTCTAGGGCCTCGCGGGCCTCTCTCCGCTACTGGGGACTCTATGAAAAATTCGTAGCTCAGGGAGCTGGTACAGTACTTGCTTTGTTGTCCGCCGTGGGTGTGCGCCTGGTCTGAACTGAATTCGGATCTCGCTCGCAGCAGTTCTATTGGTGGTGGTTCGAGCATTGCTCGAACGTTTATTATAGGTGGTTGGGTATGAGAAAGGTTCATGTTGGTATTCTTGCAGCTTTTTTTCTGACTGCGGCGTCGCTTACGGGGTGTGTGTCGCTCGACAAGAACTCAGTCGCTGCTTCAAATCAAATTCCAGGACATGCTCAGGTTGAGCCAATTGCGATCGCCTACGATCCGAAGTTGCCTAAGTACGTGGTGGTCGTTGAGCCTTTCCTCACGAATACACAAGGGCAGGTCATCGAGATAGAGTCGACCGGACGACGTCGCTGCGCAGGAGCTGAGTGTAGTTCCACCATTACCAACAAATCAGTGGCGCAAGGAGTCTCTTCTCAGTTGATCACCGCTCTTACCAATGCAGGCAATCTGTCGGTGGTCGACCTGAAGGCGGTCAAGCGCAACAAGAATGGAACTTACCAGGCGCGTATCGCGAAGGGTGAACGCGGACCATTTATTATTCGTGGTGCCGTGACAGAATTCTCTGAGAACGTTGCTTCATCGAACGACTCCACGGGCGTTTCGCTTGGATGGACGGGGCTGATCGCAGGCATCGCCGGAGCGTACACAGGGAATAACGGCTTGTTCTGGGCCGGTACTGGCGTGGCAGCGGCGAATCCAACCTTTGAGGCCGAGCTGGCGAGTCGCACGGGAATGATTGCGTTTGATGTTCAAGTAGTGAACGGGAAGACGGGGCGAATTATTCGTGCTTTCAACGTTGCGGGTACGTTTACCGCTAAGTCGGCAACCAACGGCGCAAGCTTGTTTGGCATCGGCGGATCTAAGACTGAATTTGTTCAGAGTGCCATGGGGCAAGCAGTTCGCGTCGCCATGAATGACGCGGTGCTGAAGACCTTTGAATCCCTTAAGGGCGCCTAGGTTATCTAAGGACGACTAAGTTCCATTCTTGAAGAGCCCCGTTGCAACGTAAAAGTTGTGACGGGGTTTTTCACTCTGGAACGGGGCTACTCTCTCAGACTGCGGTGCCGGACCCAAGGCGAGGACCTAACCATTTAAATTTATTGGTGAACATCGTCTGAAGCCGCTGAGCGGGCAAGTAGCCCCGTATCACGAGCGCAGGTAACGCGCCCGTTTCGCTCATTTCGAGTGAATAGCCGATCAGACGGTATTAAGCCGGAGCTGATCAAAATCCGCGAGAAGCAGAGAGAGAGACCGCGCCCTTCCGGCGGTCGATGCGCAGATTGAAGGGGTATAAGCGGCGGAGCTTCGTCGCTAAACATATAGTGATAAGAATCTCCTAATAGCGAGTCACCCGGCTGAATAGGTACTTGGAGGAATGCTCAAAATCTCTCGAATTTGCTTCGAAGCGAAGCTCGAGGCAGTGGATCGATTATCCAGGATTAGGATTGCATTGAGCTGAACCGATCGCTGCCGGCCTAGAGCACTGAATTCCACGCCAGGTTGTCAGAGGCAAAATCACACTGATTGCTAGCGCGCGGCCGTGGTCTTAGCGATCTGCAGCAACAGCTCAGTCGGACAGTGATCTGACCCCATAACGTCGGTAAGAATTTGAGCATCTTCAACGTGGGGGGCCAGCTCTTTGGCGACGAATTGGTAATCAATGCGCCATCCGAGATTCTTCCCCCTCGCACCGGCTCGGTAAGTCCACCAGCTATAGACATCGCGCACTTCAGGATGAATTGCTCGGAAAGAATCAACAAAGCCACTTGCAACCAGACGATCAATCCATGCGCGCTCATCGGGCAGAAAACCGGTGAGCTGGCGACGTGTGGCAACTTCAGGGTGATGAATGTCTTCTGGCTTGTGGCAGATATTGAAATCTCCACAAATAACTGCGCGCGAGCGCTGCGCCTCAGAAAGTTCGTTCAGGTGCGCGGTAAGATGATCCAAAAACTGATATTTAAAATCCTGCCGCGTCTCGCCTGAGGTGCCTGACGGAAAATAGATGTTGTAAAGCAAGAATTGGGAGCTCTCGGCGATGAGCACGCGCCCTTCTTGATGCGCAGCCTCTTCAAGGGGAGAGGTCGTTTTCGTAGAAAGGCGGTCGCTGATGCGCACATCCTTCGCCAGATTGTCTCGCAGCAATAATGCCACTCCCGAGTAGCCCGGTCGCGCGGCGTGACTTGCAAACGTAGTATATCCGGGAAGGAGCGCAGCAATCGGCGCTAAGTCGTCAGCAGTAATTTTTATTTCCTGCAGACAGACTACATCTGGATTGCGTTTCTCTATTACTTCACGAAAACCCTTCGCAAGGATTGAGCGCAGCCCATTTACGTTCCATGACAAGATTCGAAGCGTTTCAGGAGCAGCGGGACGAGTCATGGGCACGTTACTCTGGCACCTTACTTTGGTTGTATGGATGATGTTGTAGCTTCTGCGGTGCGATGCAGCACCGCCAGGTGCTGAAAGGCAAACATGCTTGGCCACGCGTAGGCCGCGAATCGACGAACGCGCCGCACTACTTCGAACCAGGCACTGTTTGAAATCCACTGTGGCAGCACGAACTCTGCCGGAGCGATGCTGCCCTGATGAACCTGAAGTGCGAGGCTGGAAACCTGCGCAGGGATCTCTCGCACCCGTCGAGTGGTAAAGAACTGCAAATGGGTGCGGTCTAAGATGCCACGCTCGGTGTAGTTAAAGCAGCCAAACAGCATCGGAAGCCTGACGCTCCAATGAGTAATATTCGGCACCGAGAGAAGAATGATTCCGCCGGGGTTTAGCACTTGGCTGGCGGTGGTGAGAAAAGCTTCTGGCTCAGCCATGTGTTCAATGACGTCCAGTAACAAAAGCACATCGAAGCGCGCTTCTTTTGAGGAACTAACCGAAGCGAGAAATGGCTCGATTGAAGCTTCAATGCGGTTATACACCGGGCGGGCCCGTTCGCGCGTCTCTTCGTCGATCTCTATAGCCTCAAGGGCGGTGAAGCCCCGCTCCCGAAGCGCTTTTCCAATGGCGCCACCACTACAACCTATATCCAGAATTCGAGCGGTTTTCGGGATTGAAGCCATTTTTTCGATGGCCCAGGAGTGGCTCGATCCGGTGAAGGGCTTAAACTGATAGCGTTGATGAGGGGCGGCACGTGATTCCATGAGCGATCGAGTAGCGCTTCTGACGGGATATGCCAAGCGACTCGAAATTCCTTTATTGCGGGTGTGGCTGAATTGGGGACGCCCGCAGCGTGCAGCACGAATTTCACAGCGTCTGGCCCCTGTGATAGGTTCCCGACTGCTCTTAAGCGAAACTCTGGGGGGTAAAGCTTCGAGGGGCGGTTCGAAGCGCGTTATATTCGAGGGGCGCATGTACAATTCCAGATTACACTTTCATTTCACCGGCATCGGCGGCTCAGGCATGTCCGGTATTGCAGAAATACTCATGACGCTCGGATTCCAGGTCTCAGGCTCTGACATGAAGGCCTCTGAGACCACCAGAATGCTGGAGCGTTTGGGTGCGGAAGTTTCCATTGGGCACGATGCCCAGAATCTACCCGCTGGGGCATCGTTGTTGGTGTACTCATCGGCAGTAGATGCCACCAACCCGGAAATGGTAGAGGCCCACCGCCGCGGTATCCCGGTGGTGCGGCGTGCAGAGGTGCTGGCTGAGCTAATGAGACTGAAGTACGGCGTAGCCGTCGGGGGATCTCACGGTAAAACCACCACTACTAGTCTTTGTGCCGCAGTGCTTGAGCGTGGAGGGCTCGACCCCACTGTCGTTATTGGTGGGCAGCTCAAAGCGCGCGACTCAGGCAGCAGGGTAGGGAAGAGCGAATTTTTGGTGGCTGAGACAGATGAGAGTGATCGTAGTTTTCTTCTCATGAAGCCAACCATCGCGGTGGTTACCAATATTGATTCAGAACATCTGAGCGCCTACGCGTCGCTGACAGACCTCGAGCAATCATTTAAAACTTTTGTTGAATCAGTTCCATTCTACGGACTCGCAGTGCTGTGCGTCGATGACCATCGCGTGCGTGAGCTGGCGCGCTTGTACACCAAGCGCAAGGTCACCTACGGCTATTCTCCTGATGCGGAGTTGCAACCGCGCATTATTGAACAGAGCCCTTCGGGCACAACCTTTGAAGTATGGCGTGGAGGCGAGCGCCTACTGGGCACCCACTTACCGATGCTGGGGCGCCACCTTGTTCTTAATTGTGTCGCAGCGGTTGCGGTTGGGCTCGAATTTGAGATTCCGGTACAGGCTATCGAAGAAGCGATAGCTTCATTTTCTGGAGTAAAGCGCAGACTCGAAGTCATTGGCGAGCACTCAGGTGTGACAGTGATAAGTGACTATGGGCACCATCCCACAGAGATTCGAGCGACGTTGCAGGCCGTGCGCGAGGGCTGGAGAGATCACATGAGGCAGCTGCATGTGGTATTTCAGCCGCATCGGTACTCCAGAACCAAGGAGTGTTTCGTTGAATTTTTAGATGCATTTCAAGATGCGGATCACGTGATCGCCACAGAAATCTACGCGGCAAGCGAGCAGCCTATTCCTGGAATCTCAGGAAAGGCACTCTGCGACGCGATAGTGCATGGGCGAAAGCATTTTGTTTCTGACGTGAAAGGCGTTCCTGACTTCTTAATTCCAAAGCTGCAGGCCGGGGACTTGGTGCTGTGTTTAGGCGCCGGTTCAATCGGCAGTCTTCCAGAGCAGATCATGGCTGCGTTGCCGCAGCTTCAAAGCCCTCATCTCAAGAAAGTGGTCGGAGGTGCTTAGGTGCAAGCGTCTTCAGGCGAAGCTGATTCTCTCTCATCTTTGCTGGGAGATCGTGTGCGACGAGGCCTGCTTGGGTCTTCGCTCACCACCCTCGCCATCGGCGGCCCGCTCGAAGGATTTTTAGAGCTCGATAATCTCGAAGAGCTTGTGGAGATTCGTAGAAAGCTTTCTGCCAGCGGCTTGCAGCATCGGATCCTTGGCGCGGGCAGCAATATCTTAATGTCGTCTCAAGGACTGAGCGGTCTTACGCTGCGTCTGGGCAGAGGCTTTCGTACGTTTGAAGTGCTTGGCTCAGGGCGAGTGCGGGTGGGTGGTTCGTATTCACTGATGGCGCTGTCGAGAACACTGTCGGGCGAAGGGCTGTCTGGTCTTGAGTTTGCTGGAGGAATTCCTGCATCAATCGGCGGAGCGGTGGCGATGAATGCGGGGGCGCATCATGGTCAGATGGCGGACGTGATTGAGCGAGTTGGAGTGGTACTTCCAGACGGCACGACACTAGAGCTACGTGCGAAGGAATTATCTTTTTCTTACCGCAGAAGCTTGCTGCCGCCCGGAGCGATAGTGCACGAAGTGGTATTCGAGATGGTGCAAGGAAACGCCCAGCGTAGTGCCGAGCTTCGCCAGAAGTATCTCTCGCATCGCAAGCAGACTCAGCCCTTACAAAGCCCTTCAGCGGGCTCGATTTTTAAAAACCCTTCGGCTGACCGTCCTGCTGGCCGATTGCTTGAGGAGGCCGGCATGAAGGGAGTCAGCCTGGGGCAGGCGCGCGTGTCGGATCTGCACGCAAATTGGATCGTGAATGACTCTCGGAAAGCGACGGATCTAGACGTACAAGAGCTTATCAGGCGCTGTCAGCAGGCAGTGCAGAAGGCTCATTCCATAGAGCTTGAACCTGAAGTCCTGCATTGGACGTAGGCTTCTTCCCTAAACTTCTTCAGTGCGAATGCTTAAGAGGTCTTTCTTGCGGTGACGGTGGCTGATAGTTTCCCGGGAGCAGCAAGGCTCTCGCGAAGAGCGGGATTGTTCTTTGTCCTCTTCGCAGGACCTATTCGTACGGCCTCTTCGTACTGTGGCGAGGAAGCGAAAAATGATCAGAGGTTAGTGATCAATGCGCGCACTCCTCACACTCTTTTCTACTCTTGTCGTGTGTACTCTGTTGACGCTCGATCAGCCTGCGCGAGCGCGGGCGCTGCTTGATGGCGGCATGAACGCGGCGACGGACTTTTGGTTCACCAAGGAAATTTGGATCTCAGGCACAAAGCTTGTCGACCGACACGAGATCGAAGCGCTCCTTCCGCAGAAAGAATCGGTATTGTCCTGGATGCTGCACCGTGAGCAGTTGAGCGCTTTGCTGCGTGGCCACCCGCTCGTCAGAGATGCTCGGGTTGAAGGTTGCGACGAGCAGTGGTGGGGGTGTTTTAGAATCCAGGTTACTGAAAGAGACGCATTTTTTATTGCCGTGATCGGAAGAAGAGGCTGGGTAATCGGAGAAGATGGTGGAGTGATGACTCCCTTGCCTGGAACCTGGCCCTCTAAAAATGAGCTAGGCGTCTCGGCGGCGTTGGCTCGACCAGTGGTGGCAAAGGGGCAAAAATCAGCTCTGTCTAGTTCTGAAACGAGCACGAGCGCAGTGAACAGCAAAAATTCGTCTCATTTGGCCGGTAAAGACCTGACTGTAGTCGAAGGCTTAGGCGACGAACACGAGTCGCCCGATACGCTGAGAATTCGATTTTCTCAAGCGGTGCGGGTCATTCAACTGCTTGATTCCGCATTGAACCGTGGGGTGAGTGAACTACGCTTTGAGCCTGGGCGAGAGATTCTTGCGCGCTTTGCCGACACCTCGTGGAGTGCCCGCTTTGACATTGGGGGCGATGAGCAGTGGGAAGATCGTTTAGGAGACCAGGCGGCGCGCTTGGTGGCGTTGATTGAGAAGTACCCAGAGCGTCTCATAGACGCTACGCAGGTCGATTTGGCGTTTGAGCGCATCGCAGTGGTGCGCTATCCCGAGGGCGAAAACCATGCCAGCTCGCCGGTCCAGCTGCGGTAGTGGTTCCTTTCAGGCAGATAGCATCGTTATCGACAGAGTTTTCCACAGCTGCGATTTATTGTGAAAGTGCTTGCCCGCTAAGCAAACTGCGTTTACTTTTGACCCATGGCAGCTCGACCGAATTACGTTGTTGGACTTGATATTGGAACCCAGACTACCAAAGTCGTGGTTACTGAAGCTTTCCCTGATGGAAAGGTGAATGTCCTCGGTGTGGGCAGTAGTCCCTCGCGTGGATTGCGCAAGGGCGTGGTGATCAATATCGAAGCCACGGTCGAAGCAATCTCTAAAGCAGTTGCTCAAGCTGAAACCATGGCGGGCTGTCAGGTCAGCTCTGTGTTCGCTTCGATTTCTGGAAGCCACATCACCGGTTTCAATAGCCACGGCATCGTCGGCATAAAGAACAAAGAAGTCAGTCACCTTGATGTTGAGAAAGTTATCGAGGCGGCGAAGGCTGTCGCGATACCGCTCGACCGAGAAGTGCTGCATGTTCTTCCTCAAGAATTCATCATCGATGAGCAAGATGGTATAAAAGATCCGATTGGAATTTCTGGAGTGCGACTCGAGGCGCGCGTTCACATTGTTACTGGTGCCGTGGCAAGTGCTCAGAACGTGGTGAAATGTGCCAATCGATGTGGCCTCACCGTGAGAGATATTGTGTTCTCATCTTTGGCGTCAGCTCGTGCGGTTCTCTCTCCCGAAGAGCAAGAGCTTGGCGTGTGTCTGATTGATATTGGTGGTGGAACAACGGACTTGATTGTGTTCCATGCCGGCGCAGTGAAGCACACCAGTGTTATCTCTGTGGGGGGAAATCACATCACCAATGATATCGCGGCGGGGCTTCGTACTCCCATTGCTGCGGCTGAGGATATTAAGTGCCGATATGGTAATGCGATAGGGGTTGCGGTTGGTAAGGACGAGACCATTGAGGTTGCATCGACCGGTGGGCGTTCATCGCGGGTGCTCTCGAAACTTGTGCTTTCGGAAATTGTAGAGCCGCGAGTCAGCGAAATTTTACAGATGGCACAGCGTGAGCTGGTGCGTTCAGGATGCTACGACTTGCTCACTTCTGGCCTAGTACTTACTGGCGGTAGTGCGAGCCTCGGCGGCTTAGCGTCAACTGCAGAGCAGGTATTTAATCTTCCCGTGCGAGTCGGTGCGGCCATTACTCCGATGGGCCAGTCCTTAGGTGGGGGCATGGGCGGATCGGCTCTGGCAATGCCTCAGAGCATAGGCTCAAGCTCGAACTCTTCTGGCGGGCTCGGCGGGCTCACGGATTTGGTCCAACTTCCTGAATACTCGACCTGTGTTGGTCTTGCCATGTACGGCGCCGAGTATGGATCGCGCCTTGGGTTCTCGTCTGATCAATCCACTCTACGACGGGCGGTGAAGAAAGTAGGGAATTGGTTCTCTGACCATTTTTAATCGGCCATTTTTAATCGGGCATTTTGAGGTCAGGCTGCTTTATGCCCGTCATTCCGCTCTTTTTAGGGCCGCTCTTTTTAGGGAGCCTCTGAAAACCCATACTCCTATTCTTCGTGCGCTTTGTGGTCTTCGTGGTTTAATTAAATTTAGGTTAATTTCTAGAGTTTATTTGCACCACTAAGCACACAAAGACCACTAAGGTTTAGTTTCCCAGAAGTGCCTCAGTTTGAAAGTCGGAGGGGCTTCATTGAGGCGGGAAAATGGCCCCGGCGTGAGCTTCCAGGTTAAGGTAGTGGAATGTGTGCGTTTGGCCCTGTGCCCAAGGGGTAACTTAAATCTCTTAGAGTAGCCGATCTTCTTTGACACCTTACTTTAAGAAGCCTAAAGTTGGGGTAACGTCATTTGCGGAGCAGCTCCCTAACTCA
Source organism: Bdellovibrionota bacterium (assembly GCA_041739995.1). Classification (GTDB taxonomy): domain Bacteria; phylum Bdellovibrionota_C; class UBA2361; order UBA2361; family JBGSMV01; genus JBGSMV01. The sequence goes on along the minus strand of JBGSMV010000040.1, from coordinate 24,440 downwards.
AGGAGGTGCTTTCCCGTAAGTCCGTTATTTAGAGCCACATTGTTGAGCGTTGTCCTTCTAATGGCCAATGGCTAATGGCTGTTTTGCAAAGATATTTTTTGCGGGAAATGTTTTTGCGAGCAATGTTTTTACGAGCCCTGTTTTTTTCGAGAACTTGTTTGATTTCGGTTTGAAGGCGGATTAGGCTCCTTCGATTGTTTGTTCCCTCGAGAGATTTTTCGTAACCTTTAGCGTGTTCCGATTGAGCGTCTGTTTCGTACTTGGAGAGCCCCGACATGAACGATAATTCTTCTAATTCAAAACCCACCGAGAAGCTGAGCCCGATTATTTCGGCGCCTGTCATGATTGCGCCTGAGTATCGGGCGAAGATTAAGGTCTTTGGGATCGGCGGCGCGGGCTTGAATGCGGTCAACAACATGATCCGCAGCGGGCTCGAAGGAGTTGATTTCTATTCAGCGAACACCGACGCGCAAGCGCTTGCTTCGTCTCTTGCACCGAACAAGCTTCGTCTTGGTGATGAGATCACCAAGGGCCTCGGAGCCGGAGCCGATCCAGATATCGGTCAAGCCGCAGCGCGAGAGAGCATCGAAACTCTTCGAGCCAGTCTCGAAGGCTGTGACATGGTGTTCATCACTGCCGGAATGGGCGGTGGCACTGGCACGTTAGGTTCTTCAGTTGTAGCTGAAGTTGCCAAAGAACTCGGATGTCTCACCGTTGGTGTGGTCACCAAGCCTTTCCTCTTTGAAGGAAAGCGCCGTATGCGAAATGCTGAGCGCGGCATCGAAGAGATGAAGCGTGTCGTGGACACTCTGATCACCATCCCGAATCAACGTCTGCTCTCGATTGCAGGCAGAAATACGTCTCTGCTGGAAACCTTCCGAAGAGCTGATGACATTCTCTTCCAAGCAGTGAAGGGCATCAGTGATCTGATTATTTACGAAGGTTTGGTCAACGTCGATTTCGCGGACGTTCGCGCCGTTATGTCCGAGATGGGCATGGCGATGATGGGCACAGGCGAAGCGAGTGGCGAAAACCGCGCGATTGAGGCGGCAGAGAAGGCTATTTCAAGCCCACTGCTTGAGGACATCTCGATTCACGGCGCTCGTGGTGTGTTGATCAATGTCACCGCTTCTTCTGACGTCACGCTTCAAGAAGTTAATGAAGCTGCTGAGCTTGTGCATGCTGAAGCTCACGAAGATGCGAATATTATTTGGGGAATGGTCATCGACCCGACCTTGTCGGATCGAGTGCGCGTTACGGTGATTGCAACCGGTTTCGGCGACCATGCTGAGGATTCGAATACCGTCGCTGTTTCACCGATGTCATCCTTGGCCGGCGGCGGCTCAGGCTTTGGACATCAACCACTAAGCGCCAGCAAGGACTCTCGCGAGTCAGAGCGGGTTGATATCCCAACCTTCGCGCGTAAGGGCAAGGACAGTGGTGCGGAAGTGATCAAGCTCAAGAAGCTTTCAGTGCTCTCTAGCTCAGAGGACGAAGAGAAGTACGAAATCCCTACGTTCCTTCGTAAGCAAGTAGACTAGGAGTCTGTGCCACAGGCACAGACGACGACGTCGCGCCGTAGCCATCTCGAGTATCGGGACTGCCGAGGCCGATCGAGGCGAAGGGGGACTGCTTGGAGCACCGCTGTGTCACAGTGTCCTTGTCTTTATAGACTGCAAGCGAGGCCTTCGATCGACACCGATCGGAGGCCTTTTGCTTTTGTGCTGTGGGTACAGCGTCGAGGCGATCTCAAGGACAAGGCGGTCGCTTGAAAATTCTACTCACTAACGACGACAGCCACCGCTCCCCACTCTTGGGGTGGGCAATCGAATGTCTTAAGCGCTACGGAGATGTTTCCGTGGTGGTGCCTTTGCACGAGCAAAGTTGGCGCGGCAAAGCGTTGACGCGCTTTGGATCGGTGGCACTTTCTCAGGTCGAGTTAGTGTATGGAGGAGTTGTCGCTTCGGCCTTGGACGGCACTCCTGCAGATTGCGTGAACATTGCGGTTCATCATTTGCTTGGGCACAAGCCTGATCTGGTGGTTTCGGGCATAAATGCAGGTCTTAATGCCGCTGAGTGCTTCATGTTGTCTTCTGGCACGGTGGGAGCCTGCTTTGAGGCCAATATCGCAGGTATTCCGGCGATTGCACTCTCTCAAGCCTTTGATCGAGAGACTATGCAGCATTACGTAGCAGAGTACGCGCTTAAACCAGAAATCGAGCAGCACCTACGGCAGCAAACCATGCGCCTGTTGCCGGTCGTGCTTGATGAATTGATTGGGAGCCGAAGCGGAAGTGCGAGTAAGCTCGATAAGAGCATCACCTGGAATGTAAATTTCCCCGCAACCGCAACGAATGACACTCCCGTGCTGGCCGAACTGGACTCTGGTTCGTATGGAAGTTGTTTTCGTCGCGATGAGGACAGTTTTATTTTCGAACTCAACTCAGTGAAACTTGATGCGTCTCCGCGCTCAGATACCCGTTTCTTGCGAGAGGGAAGGGTGACCATGACTGCTCTTCGGGGCGCGGCATTAGGCACTTTAAAGGTGCGGAGCGCCTAGTCAGGCGAGTACTTGAGGCGATGAGTATTTTAATATTTAGAGTGCCTGCATCTTCACTGGGGTGCCGTGCGGAAGAACTTCGACAAAAAGCTGCTTAACTTTAACCGGCTGGTGAATGAAACTTAAGCTTCGCAGGCCGATGGTAAAGGTATTGTTGGAATCAATTGAGACATTTCCAAACCCAACGGCATCAACCTCGCGAGTATTAAATTTCCGATGTGCGATTGAAAAGGCTGCGCTGTGATCCTCTGCAATTATCGCCACGAGAGTCTTGTTGTGTTCGAAAATCACGAGGTCGCCGAATCTGCCGCTTGTTTCGGCGCACACAGAGTCCGTATCGCGTGGGAGTATGTCTTGTAGCTGCAGTTGCCGGGGCGCGGGCAGTGCAGCAGAGCCGCTCTCGGGGATAGACAGGGAGATAGGATCTGCAGGGGTAGGGCTTGCGCTCGTGCTAGTCCAGTGAGTTGGTGCCTCTTGGGCGGTAGAGGATGTGTTCATAGTGCCTGTGCTTGCTACGGAGTCTCTACGAGGAAACAGAGTGGTTATGGACAGGAGGAATATCGATGGCGCATGCCTTTCTAAAATAGTGCAGAGGAATAAAAATCAAATGCTATCAGTGTGTTGTCCTACCTACGATAGGCGTCAGCGGTCGATTTGAAACGCTTCTCGCAAAGCTCAAAGTCTGGGGCTCCGTAGCGCTGAGTGCACTGCCTTCAAGTCCCAGCCCGAAGGAGGGGAAGGTGGCAAAACAACCGCACAGCTGCACGAGGGAATGGCCCGAGGGAATGGAAGGTGGCCTTCGCCCAAGCTTTCCATCCTCGTCCGTGATTCAGCGATCGCCTCCAGGCTACATCGAACCAATGATCGAGAGAAGGAGCAAGCCGCCACCGCAAAGGCGAAACGTCGACGATTCGATAGACCCAACTGCGGTAAGTGCTATCGCCCCCCAACTAGTACCGACACCAGCCATGCGAGGAAGTCTCCACAGATGCGCGGGCCAGAAGCGGATCCTTTCAGAATTCCCGCGGACACGAACGCGCCACCCTAAGACTTCGCACCGATCAACCGCTAACCACTCATGGTGATTAGAGGCTGCGGGTTCTCGCGCCAGCTGACCGGTGGGCGTGTCTCCGGGATTCGTCTGAGGGTTCTCAGGAAAAAATATTGCTTGCCAGGCGATCGGAAGCTTTCGCCATGAAACTATAGCGAAAATTAGATTCAAGTCTGAGCGGGCGTCCAGGTGTCAGTCGGAGCAAACGGGAGATGTGCTTACCCTAACCGACCTCGTCTTCTGAGTCTGAATTCCTCTCTCCATCTCCGCCAGCTTCCAAAGACTTTCGAATTGCGCGCCTCAGGATATAGCTGCGTTTCGCGTCGTCAGTGATCTCAACCACGTTGTCATAGAGCTTTGAATCAATCAGCAGAGCGCCAAGAGTTCCGCTGCCCTCCGAAAGAGATCGAGACACTTGTTCTAGATTTGCGGCGGAACGAGAGAGTGAAGCAATGATATCCTCTACGCCGTCAGGACTCTCTGCATACAGCAGTTGGTTCACGAGGCCCTTACCGTTGCGAATTTGAGCGGTGACTTCGGAGATTTCCCCTGAAGCAGTGGCGATTGCTCGAGCGGCGTCTCCTAACGCCTGAACAGTCTCTTGGCCGTCCTCACCGTACACCAGGGCCGGAAGCAGGCCTTCTCCGCTCTTCATCTCATGAACAATCTCTCTAACATCCTTTGCTGCGGCCTCTAGGTTACCCATTACAGAGTCGCCGTCCTTCTTTGAATACACTAAGCGGTGCAGCATGCCTTGACCGTTTTCGACCTCGTTAAGCAGAGACGCGGTGCTGGCGAGGACGCTTTCGAGATCCATAAGTGGCTTGTCTTCAAGCTTAGTGATGAGGGAGTTTACGCGTTCAGCAATCTCAGCGGATGAGTCGACCAAAGAACCCGCTCTGGCGAGGGCTTGTCCGACATCAGAGCTCTCTTTCGATCGAATCAGACTGCCCGGTGCAAGTTCCGCAGTAGCCGTTCCACCACGAATCGAGACAAATCTGTCTCCAAGTAGCCCTTGAGTGTCGATTAGCGCCATGGCGTCATGCCGAATGCGAGACACAAAGCTCTCGTTCAAGAGCAGGCCAACTCTCACCTTAGAGTCAACCTCATTGCCCCCGAATTTAATGTTCGCTACTCGACCGATGGAGATGCCGCCTAAGCGCACGGGCGCACCTTCGTTGAGGCCCTTGGTGTCTTTAAACTCGGTGAAGAATTCGAGCTGTTTCTCGAATATCTGACGGTCGCGGCCCAGAAAGTAGATACTCAGCACAAACAGCACGAGAGTAATGATGAGAAAGATACCAGCTTGCATTTCGTAACGGTGCTCAGTGCTCATAGTGCGATGCCCAACGTGCTGTCTTCATAGTGCAAATTCATAGCGTGGTATTCATAGCGTGGTATTCATAGTCCATTACGAACGGAGGCGAGTGGTCTATGTCCGTTTGAATTCTACGATAAAATAGCGGCAACTCACCATACCCACTGCGCCTATCTTCAAGCATCTTCTCGCCATTGCCCCTGCGTAAATCGAATAACGTCCTGATTGGTGCGGGAGAGTTCGTCACTTGGCCCTTCGGCCACGATCACGCCTTCATTGATAAGAATCCAACGATCCGATATGCGCTTTGCGCTCTCAATGTCATGAGTAACTACCACACAAGTAATCCCGTACTCAGACTTTAATTGCAGAATGAGGTCATCGATGCGCCGAATCGAGGTTGGATCGAGACCGGTGGTCGGCTCATCGAAAAGCACGATGCGAGGAGAACTCGCGAGCGCTCGTGCGAGACCAACCCGTTTCTTTTGCCCGCCCGAGAGCTGAGGAGGAAGCTTTTGGGCTACATGTTCGAGCCCCACTACCTTTAGTCGTGCCATTACGATCGAATTGATCTTTTCTTCGTCCTTTTCACCAAACTCTCTCAGTGAATAGGCGATGTTCTCGTGGACGCTAAGAGAGTCGAAAAGTGCAGCGCCTTGAAACAGCATGCCAATTTGTTGGCGAATCTCTCGAAGCTCAAGTTCGGAGAGCCCGCAGAGCTCTTCACCGAAGACGCGCACATTGCCGCTGTTTGGACGAAGAAGTCCAATGATGGTCTTTAGCAGCAGTGACTTGCCGGTGCCGCTCGGCCCTAGAATAGTGACTACCTGACCCTCGGGGACAGAGAAACTGACGTCTCTATGCACCACAAGATCACCGAACTGAACTCTGATGTGTTCTAGCTGAATGATTGGTGAGTCTGAGGTCGCCATTAAAGCCTCGCCAGGGCAATCAGAAATTGAGTCACGAAGAAATCAGAGATGAGAATGAGAATTGAGCTGGTCACCACTGCGGCAGTGGTCGTAATGCCCACACCTTCCGTGCCGCCGCGTGCCTGCAGCCCTTTGTGACAGGCAACGCTGACCACAATAATGCCGAACACCACGCTCTTGATAAGCCCGTCGAAGACGTCCTTAAACCAAATCATATTCACAATAGATTGGTAGAACTGGAAGGCAGTGATGTCGAGTTGGTACACAGCCACGAGTGCGCCACCGTACACTCCAACGATGTTGGCTACGACGGTAAGTAGAGGGACCACGATAATCGCTGCAACGATTCTGGGTGAAACGAGCTTTCGAATCGGGTTAGCTCCGAGTGCTCGCATGGCGTCAACTTGCTCAGTTACCACCATGGCGGCAATCTCGGCGGCGATGCCGGCGCCGACTCGCCCTGAGAGCATGAGTGCGGTGAGGACTGGACCAAGTTCGCGTACAATTGAAAGGCTTACAATGTTACCAACGTAGTTTTTGGCACCGAAGCGTTGCAGTCCGTAGGCCGTTTGGAGTGCCAGTACCATGCCGGTGAACACTGCGGTAAGCAGCACCACTGGCAAGGACATGGTGCCAATTTTTACGATGTGTCGCGCGACGTCATTGATGCGAATGCCGTGACTGCAGACATCGACCACGACACTTTTTAAAAGCAGTACGTACGATCCAGCGGCGCTTGTGGCGTGGCGGAGAGCAGCAAGCACAGGGGAGTGATGCAGACTGTGAGATCTTTGCGATGTCCCTTGCGATGTCGATTCTTCTGAGTTCACTGCCGGGCGAGCTCCCATAGGAACTTCCCGTCAGAAGCAATGCTTGCGGCTTGAATCTGCCGGGCGATCGGGGCCAGTGGCGTGGGGCTTGTTTCGGACAACTCTCCCACTGCCCACAAGGCCAGATCAACGGCGCAGCCATCGACGACCGAGCTTATGGTGAAAATGGTGAGCTGAGCGTCATCCAGCTCGGCGTGTAATCCAAGAAGGAGCGTTGGAGCGGATAAATATTCGGTACTTTCGAGCTCTTCTTGTTCGCGTACGAACACTCGAATTTTCTCAAGTCCTACAAAGAGGCGTCGCGTAATGGTGCTGACCACTTCACCTTCAGCCACGGTGCAGGATTTTAGGGCGGTGGCAAAGATAGGGGTGGAATTCTCTGGTATGGAGCCCTTGCTCGTCACTCTATAGATTGGCCCAGATTTCGACTGGGAGGATTCTGTGAATGCGACGTTCGGAGGAACCACTGTCTGGTCAAGGGAAAGCACTTCTGCTGGCCCGTCATCAATTGAAATGCTGCAGCCCGCGAGGGCGAGAGACGCGAGTATGCATACAAACAGCGCTCTGCAGTTCGAGCTGAGAGAGCTCGGCCTACGGGTACTCAATGCTCTTGTTCTGTTCGACATTTTTCTCAATCTCTGGAGTCCCGTGGCACTGAGAGCTGACACAGCCCCATCGTAACGTTTTGATATCCCGAAAGAACCGCTTTCTGCACCTTTTCGCTATCTTCCTAGTGCCCTGAATTAAGCGCTCGACGAATAGTTCTCGCGGCGCTCGCGGATCTCTTTGTGAATGTATTTAATGAATTACACAAGGAGTTCAGCGAGCGCAGTGAGAAACATATCTAAATGAACTTCCAACTTAGAGCGCAAGCTAAGGCTTGCCAAACGATCTCCCTCTTGGATGTACGCGCAAGGAGGCCTTTGCCTGTGGACTACCGCAAACTCTCTGGCTCATTTTGGGCAGATGAAACCAGCAACTGCAAGGTGTTGACAGCTCGGGGACCTAAGGAAGTGTTGGAATAGGCAGGCTGTGGCCTGAGAGTAAGCGGGGAGGTCGAAGTGTTGCGAGTTTTCGGCCTTTGAACCTGCTCCCACACGATGAATTAGGGAATTCTTACTCGTGAATACCGCTGTTTTAGGCTAGATAGAGTAAGGCAACTTTCAAGACCGTTTTTGCGCGAAGTTCCTTCCATTTTTACGCGAAGTTCCTTCCATGATCACATTGCAGCAAGTGACAAAATATTACCCCCCAGATCAAACGGCTCTTCGAGCTGTAGACTTACGAGTTCGCGAAGGAGATTTTTTGTTTATTGCGGGCGCCAGCGGAGCCGGCAAGTCGACACTGCTAAAGCTGCTCTATGCCGCCGAGCGCCCAACGAGTGGTGAGGTGGTGATTGCTGGCCGGAATTTGTCCACGCTGGATGGAGATGCCGTCGCCGAGCTGCGTAGTGAGATTGGAGTTATTTTTCAGGACTATAAGTTACTGCCCGAACGGAGTGTCGTGGATAACGTGTCCTACGCACTCGAAGTCAGGGGCGTGCCTCGTCAACAAAGGCGCGCGCTCGCCTTGCGCTTACTTAAAGCGATTGGGCTTGAGGATAGAGCCGATATGCCTCCGCCGACGCTCTCCGGTGGTGAGCAGCAGAGAGTTTCAATTGCGCGGGCCCTTATCCATAAACCCAAATTGGTACTGGCGGACGAGCCCACTGGAAATCTTGATCCGGAAATGAGCGCTAAGGTGTTCGACCTGCTTTTAGAAGCAAATGCTGCGGGGGTTACTGTCGTGGTTGCCACTCATAATCTTGGGGTCATAGAGGAACTGAATTTGCGCACTATCGTGCTAGACCGCGGAGGAATTCTCGGCGATTTTTCAACTCCGCGAGGTGTTCAGTGAGCAGTGATGTCTTCACACAGGGCAGGCGCTGCTTAGTGGCGCGAGGAGAATAGATGGTACGAGATGCGCTACGAACCGGATCGGCTCGACCAGCCGAATTTCGCCTTGGAGAGCTGCGCCAGCGCATGCCTCAGCGGGGGACGGTGGGCCTTGCGGCGCTTTGGGATGATGTCCAGAGCGCTAGCGTGCGAGGGACATTTGGTCGAACTGTGCAGCATGTTGTTCAAGCGCTGAGAACTCTGCTTTCTTCTCCGGTTAACGCTTTATTAACGACGCTTTCAATAGCGCTCGTTCTTACTCTCTTTGGGCTGTCTCTCGCAGTACTCGATCATATCTGGGGCTTGCTGAGCATGCAGAGAGCAACATTGCAGGTCAGTGTGTATCTTGATCCAGAGCACTCTCAGCCTGAGCAGAACGAGTTTCGAAATTCGTTTGGATTGCGTCTTCGTACCTTGCCCGGGGTTGCCAATGTTGAGTTTGTCTCACGTACCGAAGCACTCAGGCGCTTTCAGTCAGCATTAGGGGAACAAGCCGGAGCGCTTGCGGGTCTAGAGGAGAACAATCCGCTTCCTGCTTCCTTTGAGATCTCGTTTGCCCCTGAAGCCATTGAGACTATCGAAGCGGTTGCTACCCAAATTCGTGCGGCAGCGGGAGTACAAGAAGTGCTGTTCGACCGAGGAGTGTTTTCGGTTCTCACCGACTTACTGCGTACCTTGTCTCGCATTGCGTGGATTGTAGTGCCGCTACTCTTTGGCATGGTGGCCTTTATTATTGCGAGCACCGTGCGGTTGGCACTGCATCGTCATCGACAAGAGATTGAAGTCATGCGGCTTGTGGGAGCGCGACACCGCTACGTCTGTGCGCCATTTTTGATTGGTGCAGTATTACAAGGACTCTTTGGTGGAGTGCTTGGAGTAGGGCTGCTTTTGTTGGTGCACCAGGTCTTGCGCAGTGCCATTGGCGATCTAGGTGTGATGGGAGTCCTTGGGGATGGCAGTCTCGATCTCGCCCCCTGGGTATGTGTTGCGGTGATTAGTGCTGGTGTGCTGACCGGCTTGGCGGGCAGTAGTGCCACCCTCAGGCGATTTTCAGCGGAAATATGACGTGAAAGGTTTCAAGCCAATCTACCGAACCTACTTTGATGGAGGCTGTCAGGCCCCGAGCCTCCAGCTGTGGCAGAGACGCGCCCTAACTTCACCCGTCGCGTTGCGCACCATTGGTGCCTTGGTTTTCTCAAGCGCGCTGTTCTCGACGGTACTGTTCTCAACCGTGCTGTTTGCCGAAGATTTTGAATCGCCTGCCATAGAGGCCAATGATGACAGCTCCTCGGTTTTGGTTTTGGAACCCGCGGCACGGCTTGACGACATTGATCGACAGGTGGTGTTGCAAGAGGAAAAACTTGTCAGCTTACGTGAGAAGCGTGCTTCGGTGGGCGGTGAGCTTAAGCGCATGCGTTCGCAGACTAGTGTGATTGAGTCCGAGCAGCAGGCGCTTGAAAAGCAGCGCCAGGAACATTTGGCCCGGGTCGAAGAGCTGAAGGTTGAGGTGCTTGTCGCCGAAGAGGAGGAGCGGGCCCTGGAACGTCGCAGCCGTGAACGATTGCGTGCGCTCTATATCTATCGCCCTGCACAGCTCGTGGCGGGCCTTTTTGACAATAGAGTTGATAATGTAGCGGGAACTGGCGGTAGCCAAAAATCTCAAGGTTCGAGCGTGCTGACTGTCGGTCAAGCAACCTACCTTTTTTCGAAAGTTAGTCAGGCAGATCGCGAACTCCTTGGGGAGCTTCGCCGCTCGGTTGAAGAACGGATTCGTTTGCAAGGAGAAGTCCAGCTGGCTGTGCGTCAGGTTGAGTCTGTCAAGGCTGAGCTTGAACGTCGTCGCGCGATGATTCATGCCAGGCGCGTTGAGCAGGAAAGGCTTGGACGAGATATTGATGTGCAGACAGATGAGATTGAGACGCAGCTTGTGGCGCTTCGAGCCGAGGCGCTCCGCCTAGAAAACGTCGTGGTTTCTTTGATGGGGGGAGTTTCCGGAGAGGCGGACCAAGAAGGAGGCGTCTCAGAGGTGGCACGCGCCTCAATGTCGATTTCTGAGCGGCGCGAAACCGAGGGGGAACCCCGAGGAAAGACCCAAGGAAGAACACAGCGCGGTTGGAAGTCTGATGCGGGTCGAGTGGTCGGACGGTCTTCCATGACCGAGCAGGTTCCGCTGAACGAAGATCCCCAGATTTTTGAAGAGAAGAGCTCGGGCGATAAGCCAAATGGGTGGACTTCTGAGGCTGTTGGAGCAGGGCGTTCCGGACGAATCAGCGGGGTCTATGCTGGAGTGGGCATCCGAGCCCAGAGAAAACAGCTGGCTCAGCCCGCTAAGGGGACGGTGATTCGTGCCTTTGGCAAGCAGAGGCACGAAGAGTTCAAAGATATTATCTTTCGCCGCGGGGTGGAATTGGCGGTGGTGAATGAGCGAGAGGCCCATTCGATAGCTCCCGGACGGGTGACCTTCTCTGGTGAGTTGCCAGGTTTTGGGAAGGTGGTCCTGATCGATCACGGGAACCGGTCGCATAGCCTTTATGGGCGCCTGGGGGTTGTTTTAGTTGACCCAGGGCAGGAGGTGGACCGAGGGCAAGCAGTGGCTGAGCTGATAGAAACCGACCGTCGAGGGAGTAATTTGTACTTCGAGATTCGAGAGAATGGCGCTCCGGTGAATCCTCGAGTGTTCTTTCCTAATCTTTAAAGGGAGAGAGCATGTCTATTGCCCGTGGCAAAGGGAAGCTGCTAACTTTAACTACTAGAGATGCTTCATTAAATTCGCCTGGACGACTCTTTCTTAGAGACGCCAGCGCTAATGGTCTTAGAGCTATGTTCAAACGTGCAAATTTTTGGTTGTGGGTCTCCTGTGTTCTTACCGTAACGCTGGTGTTGCAGGTGTCCGGCACTGGCGAGGTCAGTGCGCGTGAAAAGGAAGATACCAACCTGTTCAAGCAGCTCAAGGTGTTCACCGATGTGCTCGCACTTGTGCAGAGCGATTACGTCAAGGAGATCGACAGCAAGCTGCTTGTGGAAGGTGCTATCAAGGGCATGCTCTCGACCCTAGATCCGCATAGCGGATATCTCGATCCTGACTTCTATCAAGATCTTCAAGTTCAGACCAAAGGCGAGTTCGGCGGTCTTGGTATCGAGATCACCATTCGGGACGGATTGCTCTTGGTGGTGGCACCGATGGAAGGTTCGCCCGCTGAGAAAGTGGGAATTCGCGCAGGTGATGCAATCGTAAAGATTGAAGGTAAGTTCACCAAAGAGTTCTCTCTTGTTGATGCAATTAAGCGTTTGCGTGGCCCAAAGGGTAGTCCCATAACTATCTCGGTTTATCGCAAAGGATCTACTGATCTGTTCGACTACACGATCATAAGAGACAGAATTACGGTACGTAGCGTGAGAAGCCGCCTGCTTGAGGATGGCTATGGATATGTGCGTCTCAGCCAGTTCATGGAGACGACCTCTGATGATCTTCGAAAGGCGCTGACTAGCCTTTCTGAGCAAGCTCCGGGAAAGCAGCTCAAAGGGCTGTTGCTCGATTTGAGAAATAACCCCGGTGGTTTGTTGACTCAGGCAATTCTTGTCGGTGATCTGTTTCTCAACGAGGGCGTGATTGTTTACACCGATGGACGGGACAAGACTGAGCAGCAAAAGTTCTTTGCGCATACCAAAGGCACGCAGCCGAATTATCCGATCGTAGTGATGGTAAACGGTGGATCAGCCTCCGCTGCAGAAATTATTGCGGGAGCTTTTAAGGATCATGGGCGTGCTTTGGTAGTAGGCACTCAGACCTTTGGTAAAGGCTCAGTGCAAACCATTACGCCTTTAGGAAATGGTGGAGCGGTGACCCTTACCACAGCGCTCTACTTCACTAAGAGCGGCAACTCCATTCAGCAACAGGGAGTAAAGCCAGATATTGAGATTGAGGATCAGCCGCCGGAAGAAGAGGAGGAGGAACGTTCAACGCGTCGTGTGCCATTGCGAGTTCGAGAAGGAGATCTTCCGGGGGCAATCGATAATCCCTCGGGAATTATTTCTTCCTCGCCGGGCGCTCCCCATTCCCATCAGAAGAACGGTGACCCAAAGGCTGTTGAGTCAAGCGCCAAATTTGAAAAGAACATACCGAATATAGAGACCTCCTCTCTCGCGGAGATTCTTGAATACGACAAGGTGATGGCGCGATCGTTCGAAGAGCTTCGGCGCTTCAATGTTTTCCCCAAAATCTCTGTGCATGCCGAAGGAGTGCCTGTAGAAACGGCGCGTTCGCCTGACATATGAGCCTGGGTTTTCTTAGCACCGTATCGGCGCACTTCGTATAAACAGCCCTCTTAGCAGGGTCTGGGCCTCTCAGGCATTATCGAGCATACCGTTGAGCTCTCATAAGTCGTTGAATTCCGGGATTTCAACGGCGAATGGACTTTCGGAGCCGGATTACGCAATGTTACGTGGTGGCTAACCCATTGAAGTAGTGGAGTTACTGCCGTGGGGGTTCGCTTGATTAGGACTCTTTGAGGGACTACTCTGCTCTGCTGGGTTTGCTTAGTAAGTTGGTCTCGTCAGGGGACATCGAAATTCTTTAGCTCGATGGGGATCGAGTTAGGGGAGTAGTCGTGCGTATGTATCGCTCTCTTCGCGGCGTTGCTGGATAGAGAGCAGCCTCGTGCGATCGTGAATGAAATTGGGGGAACTGATGAACGCATCGAATAGCAACTCTTCGGGCAAGCGATCTAGCCAAAAAAAGACGTCTGGAACCTTTCTCGAATTTGTAGAGGCAAAAGCGGCACTTGGTGACGCCGTTCGGTCAAGTTCTGTCCCAACTACCGATACTACCCTCTCTTCGACGAAGCCTAAGGCGTCCGGTCGGAAGGGCGAAGTAAGGCGCCTGATAGATCAACTGCAAGTTCAACAGCTTTCCTCAGAAGGGGCGCTCCCTGGGGGTAAATCTATACCTTCCCTCCCCAATTCTCCCGGGGAATGGATTAAGGGCGTCAAGTTGGCGGCACTCAGGCGCCAAACCGGGGGTGCTAATTCTGGCAAAACCTCCTCTGAAAAGTAGCTAGTTCAACCAAATCACGGAACACTGCCCCTCTGGCCCCACATCTCAGGGACCCGTCACCGAGTTTTCGATATCCATGGCCAACCTATTGGCTCGGACGGCTTTAGGGGAGTTTGACCCGATTTCAGGGCTCTGCTAGGCTGTCCGGCCGTCGTGGCGCATCTTTACGTAGTTGTTCTGAAGCGTTAGGCACGTAGCTCAGTTGGTTAGAGCGCTTGCTTGACAGGCAAGAGGTCAACAGTTCGACTCTGTTCGTGCCTACCAGTATTTGCTCCGTTGAATTTCACTTAACTAGAGTTGGTGAGATTTTTTCGAGCCGAGTTCTTTCGCGTTTCAAGGCTCGAGCTGCGATAAAGAGGCAGCGTTAGTGAAAAGATAGCGTAAATAACGAGACGCCCTAGATTTAGAACTAGATTTAGAAAACAGAGCTTTATAGAGCTGAGATTTAGAAAGAAGAGAATGTTATGCCAAAGATGAAGACTAATCGGCTAGCAGCCAAGAAGTTTAAGGTAAATGCCCGTGGAGTCGTTACTCATGCCCGTGCTTCGACGAGTCACAATACCGGGAAGAAGTCGGCCAAGCGCATGCGTCAGCTTAAGGGTAAGACACGTCTTGATAATACCAGCGTGAGCGGACTTGCGCGGCAGCTTCCTTACGCAGGGATTTCTAAATAGTTCGGATTGTTGATTAGAGTCTGGAAATTCACTCTGGAACTTCCAATTGGCACTGACTGAGTTTGATGTAGAGAGGATTGGGTTATGCGAGTAAAAGGTGGGGTAGTTACCCGTAGACAACACAAGAAAGTTTTAAAGCTTACTGAGGGTTTTCGTGGTCGTAGACGTAATTGTTTTCGACTTGCCAAGCTCGCCATGCAAAAGGCCTTGCAGTACGCCTACCGCGATCGTCGCGTAAAGAAGCGAGAGTTTCGAACGCTTTGGATTGCGCGTGTCGGAGCGGGAGCGCGAGAGGCGGGCATGACCTATAGCCAGTTCATGTGCGGAATTAAGCGCGCAAATATCGATCTCAATCGTAAGGCACTTGCAGAGCTTGCAGTTCATGACCCAGTGGCATTTCGTCAGGTAGTCGATCGCTCCAGAGCGGCGATGGGAGTCTCTGCTGCTGCACCGCAATAGGCGGCTAGGCCGTCTTCCTAGCGGGTGCGTGTTGTTTTGGGCGGTGCGTCTCGTGTCGTCACGAGAGCTTTGCGGCCTGAAAAATTTAGAGAGCAAGACTTCTTGAAGTAGGGCATCGAGTGGCGCCGATAGACGAGCACAACAACTCCCAAATCGTCCCGTCCTCCAAAGCATCTCGCTCAAGTGGTTCTCAGAACGGTCCTCAAGATTCTGCCTCTAACGCAACCTCTGGCTCTCCTGTTCCTAAGCTGACCCTTGTGCGAAACGCTTCGCGAGCTGAAGCCTCGCGTCCTACGCGTGCTTCTTCGCGACCATGTACGGTCTGCAAACTTTCTATTGAAGCAGTTCCGCAGCTCTACGAGATTGAGCTGGAGTGCAATCGTCCGCCCTGGTCGCCGGCACTTATCTCGGCCGAATTCGAGCATAAGCACTCTCGTGTTTATGGAGCGCGCCGCGGAGGCCAGATCGTGGGGTTTCTAGTCGCTCACGTTATAATTGACGAAGCGCACATCCTTAATGTTGGAGTCAGAAATGCAGCTCGAGGAGTAGGCGTTGGCAGAGACTTACTTCGTGAAGCGCTGACGCTATTCGCCGGCGAAGGGGTTACCTCAGTAACACTTGAGGTGCGAGCCAGTAACGAAGTTGCTCAGGCTCTCTATGCAAGGCATGGATTTAAAAATGCCGGCATTCGGCCACGCTATTACTCTGACAACGACGAGGATGCAGTCACTATGCGTCTCGACATCCATGACTTCCTCCGAGCTGAGAGTGGAAAAGGAATCTTTGATGATCAAGAGATGAAGAAGGAAGAAGCGCACCTCGCAGTAGGTAATGGTCGTGCCCAGGAGCGCCAGGGGAGCGAGAACGAATGAGCGATTGGTCGAGGGCGCTACTGGATCGATGCTATTCTTCGTTGCTGTTTCCCTTAGCCTTGCGCAGTGACCCGGAGCAAGTTCACGAGCGCGTGCTGCACAGTCTCGGTAATTCCTGGCGTGGCCGGCCGCTCGTTCGTCTCTTGCAGTCCGTCTGTGCAGTGAATGCGCCGGATCTGGAGCGAGTAGTGTGGGGGCTGCGCTTCCGAAATCCAATTGGGCTTGCCGCGGGCTTCGACAAAAATGCCGCAGCACTTCCGCTCTTCTCTGCGCTTGGATTCGGTCACATTGAAGTTGGAACAGTCACCCCTGAACCTCAAGCCGGGAATCCTAGACCAAGAATATTCAGATACCCTGCTGATGGCGCTTTGATCAATCGCATGGGATTCCCCTCGGCTGGTTCTCTAGTAGTGGCTAAGACATTGCGTCGTTGGCGCGAGCGGATGCCGCTTGGTTCCTCTCCAATTGTAGGGGTCAACATCGGTAAGCAAAAGGAGACTTCGGTCGATAATGCTGCGCGGGACTACGTGACCTGTTTTTCTCGTCTGTCACCGTTTGCTGACTATGTCACATTGAATGTGTCTTCACCGAACACGCCGGAACTTCGCAAATTACAAGAACCAGAACGCTTACGCGCCTTGTTTGATCAACTGGCGCAGGTTCGTCAGAGAGCGATTCCATTGTTGGTAAAGATTGCGCCCGATCTTTCTTCGAGCGAACTCGGCGAAATTGTGGACGTTTGTAGGACCTCTGGCGTTGAAGGACTGATCGCAACCAACACCACGGTGGGCAGGGAGGGGCTGACCACGCACACTTCAGAAACTGGCGGATTGAGTGGGCTTCCATTGCGATCGCGTGCGCTCTCAGTCGTTGCCGACGTGCGCTCGAAGATTGGCCCAGACTTTCCGCTTGTGGGAGTTGGTGGAATTCGCACCGCTGAGGATGTCAATTCATTTTTTGATGCAGGCGCAACTTTAGTTCAAGTCTACACCGGTCTTGTCTATGAAGGGCCTGGGCTTGTCGCGAAATTGTGTCGCGGTGTGCAGCTTCGCACTTAAGGCTTTCAGCTCAGTAAAACCGCGAAAAACTAAAGGTTTGCGGTAGTCAACGGGAAGACTTCGCTTGCTGTTTGCAGCTTAGGGAGATGGAGGCAAGCGCTACAGCGCTGATTTGGCGCGGAAAAATCACTTCCAGCGCTTTGACCAAAGTGGGTCATATTTGCTATACTAAGAGCCTCTCAAGAGGTTTGTAGTCCACAGGTTATTATTCGTCCCCTATATTCTGGGTCGTGATTTGGCTTTGCCAGCGTGGGCTCCCGTGTCGGTTTCCGTATCAGGTCTCCGTATCTGGCCTCAGCGTTGCAACAGCTTTTACTCATACTGATGCTGCGTACTTAATGCGGTGTACTGCTCAAGGTGTTTGCCTCTCTGACAACGTTGAGGCTTTGTTCTTTGAGCAGTAAGGCGTTGTGTCGAATCAGCAATGTTTTTCGAAACAGTATGACGTCCAGCAGGTAGGGATCGCATCCACGTCAAAAGTCACTCTTTTTTTGGGAGCCAGCCTTGAGCATCAAGAACGCAAAAAATGGAAATTTCAAAGCCGGAGATAAGGTCGTGTATCCAGGACACGGCGTAGGGCAGGTAAACGCGATCGTTGAGCGTGCCATTCTTGGCAGCGCACAAAAAATTTACGAAATTACGATTCAAGCTTCGGGCATGAAGATCATGGTGCCAGTTGCGCAAGCCCCGTCTGTCGGGCTGCGTAAAGTGGTAGATAAGCGCGCCGTTGAGCGTGTGTACGAGATACTTCGTGATCGAAATTTTAAGATTGATACGCAGACCTGGAATCGCCGCTTTCGAGAGTATTCTCAGAAGATCGAGACCGGTTCTGTATTCGAGATCGCTGAAGTACTTCGCGACCTTTCTGTGCTTGGCGCTGACAAAGAGCTCTCCTTCGGCGAGAAGAAGATGCTGGACAAGGCCAAGACACTTCTTGTATCTGAAATTGCTATCGCTAAGTCACGTACCCATGAGCGCGTGATGGTCGAGCTTAAGGATATTTTCAATTAGTCGAGTGCTGGTAATCGAATATTGGGTGAGTGTCTGATCGCTCATCATGCCTGCACGTCGGCGTGGAAACTCTGGTTTTCTTGGGCTCCCAAAGGGAGTGTCTGTTTGAACCCCACGCCGACGCCTGCAGGTAAACTTACAGTCATTCAATCCGTATATTTTCTACATGATGTTCCCGGGTGAACATGATGTCCATCGCTGACGGAGTCTCAGATCTTCCTTCCTCAACTCCCTCGTCCCTGGTGGCACTAGTATGTGCAGCAGGAAGAAGCAGCCGATTTTCTTCAGGTGACTCAAAGATATTTTCTGACGTTGCCGGGGCTTCTGTATTGCTCCGATCGGTTCAGGCCATTCAGGCTCATCCCTTGGTACGAGCCACAGTCATTTTATGTCCGGAGCCCGAAGTTAGGCGCATAGAAGCCCTATTTTTGAAGTCGGCCTCAGCTGCTAGCGCCGCGGTGCTGCATGTCATCCCGGGAGGCGAGACCCGCCAACTCTCCGTACAGGCTGGATTACAATTCGCCCTTAGGGTCTTGTCGCTTGCGGATAGTGAGCTCGTACTTGTGCATGATGCCGCGCGCTGTTTGGTGCTTGGGAGCCAGGTATCGGCGGTGGTTGAGGAAGCCGCTCGCTCTGGTGCGGCTACCCTTGCGGTGCCCGTTACTGACACGATAGTGCGTGCGGCAGCTCCAGTGGCAGGGGGTAGTGCTCCAGCAATTGCGCAGACGCTTCGCAGAGAAGAGCTGTGGGCCGTTCAAACGCCACAAGTGTTTCGGGCAGAGCTGTTGCTCAAGGCACATCAGGCGGCTTCAGCGCGAGGCGAGACGTCAGCCACCGATGATGCGGGGCTCGTGCGACATTTGGCAGCAGTGAGCTTGGTGATGGGGAGTACGGAGAATCTTAAAATTACCAGAAGCACTGACTTGGCTGTCGCTTGCCAAATCTTGAAAGCGCGTGAGGGTACCAAGGAGGAGGGTTAGCGGATGGCGATTAAGCTCATGTTTCTTGATATGGAAGGCACGCTGGCTTCTGCTCAGCAAATTGAAGGGCGAACTAACTCACCGGGAACTAGTCTATGGAGCAGGTTGTTTCATGAACTTGGACCTGAGGCGTTGGCTGCGGATAATGACTCGGTCGCCCGTTGGGAGCGAGGTGAGGTGAGCTGTTTTGTCGAGTGGGTTGAGTCGAGTCTAAAGCTCTTAAAGCACTACAAGCTGACTCAAGGGCTCTATCAGGAATGCATTCAGAACTCACGGCTCAACCCTGGAGTCAAAGAAACCGTGACTGAGCTTCACAGTCGTGGAATTCGAACGGCCATAGTGTCTGGTGGTTTTTACGATCAGGCCCGCAAGATCCAGCAAGAACTTAAAATGCAGCATGCCTATGCCGCGGTTGAGTTGTACTGGGGCAAGGACAAGTTTATTGAGCACGCCAACATCTGGCCCTCGGACTACGCAGCGAAAGTTGATTATCTAGAACTCTTGCGACGTGAGTGTAACGTATCAAAGGACGAGTGCGCGTTTGCGGGCGACGGCAAGAACGATGTCGCAATCGCCGGTCATGTCGGCGTCTCGTTCGCCTATCAGGCACATCCAGAACTGCGCGCCGCCGCTACCCATGTTATTGAAGACTTCAGATCTATTTTGGAATTCTTGCCCTAATCTGGGTTGGCGCGCGGAGGTTTGACTGAAGGCGTTACGATGACTGTGTGTGGCCGGGTATTCTGGTGTAAGGATCGAGTCGCTTCTACTGCCAAATCAATTGTTCTAACTTTGTATCGATGGCTGCACTTAAGTTCATTTTAAAGAATCTCGATCGTTATCGGCCGAGATTTTTGCTGATGCTGCTTGGCGCATGTGCCGACGGAGCGGTTGTATTCTTTATTCCTATTCTCTTGGCTGAGTTCACCAAGACAGATCTTGCCTTTGCGGCGTTTGCTGAGCTTGTGCCGATGTTGGTGGGGTGCTTTATCGCCTCGCTTGCGCTGCAATGGTTCTTGAGAAGGGATGGGGAGGCGTTGGCAAAGGAGTTTGGAAACTACCTACGTCTTAAGTACTTCAAAATTATCGCTCGCTTAGATATCGCGACTTTAGGAAAATACCACTCGGGATATTTACTTTCGTTGGTCACGAAAATCTGCGAGCAGAGTTCTCAAGTGCTTTTTTCTTTTGCCTGGCTCGTCGCCCATAGCTTCGCAACCTTGACCTTGTTTTTTGCCTACACGGCACGTGAATCTGTGGTCGTTGCGGTTCTGAATCTCGTTGTTCTTCTCATTTTCTTATTTGTAAGCATTCTGCTCTCGCGTCAAATTGTGCCGTTCTTTGGCAGGTTGAATCTGGCGCATGCTTCCCTGGTCGAACGCTACGTGGATCTTGTGTCAAACATTTCGACGGTTAAACGACTTGGATTGTTTAAGTTTGCCGAGGAGCAAATCTCAGAGCAGATCGAAGCAAATGTTTCGTCGATACGGGCGCTTCAGAGAACGCACGCGAATCGGTGGATTCTACTGCACTCTATCTATGGGGTGGCCTTTTTAGCGACGATATCGTTTTTGCTTTATCAGATTACCTCCGGGGTGGCGTCGGCTTCGATTCTGATTCTATTCATTTCCGCTTACGGGGTGATTCGAAGCCAAGTTGAGAGGCTTTCGGAGCTGGTAGCGGACCTGTTGGGCCTAAACGCCTATACTGCTGCTTTGCAAGCGATCGTTGAGAGTTCCAAGATTTGGTCAGGAGCTGAGGGTATCGGAAGTTGGCAGAGGGTAGAGCTTTCGGAGGTTTTGTTTGCTTACCGTGAGCAACAGAGAGGCATTGAGATTTCATCGTTTTGTCTTCAGAAGGGAAACAGAGTGTGCATCACTGGAGAGTCTGGAGTTGGGAAGTCTACTCTCTTAAACATTCTCGGAGGCTTTCTTGAAGTGAAGTCGGGACGGCGCCTTTTGGATGGGCGCCCATTCGAGGAGTTTTCTGCGGAGGCACTCGCCTCTCACTTCGCGCTTGTATCGCAGGAGGCAGAGCTCTTTAACTTGAGCGTTCGACTGAACCTGAGCCTGGGACGCGAGACTTCGGATGAGAAGATTCTTGCCATGTTGCAGGGCTTGAAGCTTATGGAATGGTTTGAGCAGCTTCCAGACGGCCTGGACACCACTGTGGGCGAAAAGGGTTTGAAACTTTCCGCAGGGCAACGCCAGCGACTAAATATTGCGCGAGGGTTGTTGCTCGATCGGCAGATTATGCTTTTTGACGAACCAACCTCTCATCTTGACCAAGACACTGAAGCGCAAGTCGTCGAATTCCTTCGCCAGCAACTGGAGGGCAAGACGGCGGTATTTGTGACTCATCGACCTGCAATTAGAGCTCTCTGCGGAGCTCATTACGACTTCGACGGCGTGAAGTTGCAGCCACTGTAGTGCGCTCGTGTCGTGGGCGCGTGCGCCTAGTAGTAGATTCGCGGTCGGGGCTGGTTCTGTCGAACTATTCAAACTCTATCGAGAGCCCATCATAGGCCAGCTCAATTCCTGCTGGAAGAGTGGCGTTGACGCTTGCATAGTCGACAGTGTGAGTCATGTGGGTGAGCCAAGTTTTCTCCGCTCCAATCAAGGCAGCGACTTGAACCGCTTCAGGAATCGAGAAGTGAGACGGGTGCGATTCCATACGAAGGCCGTCAAGAATCAAATAGCGTACGCCTTTTAGCAGAGTCATGCTCGACTCTGGGATCGAGTTCGTATCGGTCAGATAGGCAAGCTGGCCACAGCGAAAGCCGCTGACGGATAGTTTCCCATGCATCAGTGGGATCGGCTGGATAGTGGTACCGGCAATCTCGAGCGGGCTGACTCCGTCGATTTCGTGTGTGATGAGCTTTGGCACACCGCCACCTTGATAGAGGGGGTTTGGGTTGAAGACGTAGGAGAACATCTGGCGAATGTCCTGCAGAGTTTCAGCCGTTCCAAAACATGGAATCGCCATGTTTTGAACAAAGTTAAAGGCGCGCAAGTCGTCGATGCCGAGAATGTGATCTGCATGTGAGTGTGTGAACAACACGGCGTCAACGCGCCCGAGGCCCCATGCAAGTGCTTGGTGTCGCAGGTCTGTTGAGGTGTCAATCAGGATGTTTGTGCCAGGGCGAGCTTCAATGAAGGCGGAAGTCCGCATGCGTTTGTTTCTTGGGTTTGGTGATGAACACACGGCACAGTGGCAGCCCGGGATAGGAACGCCAGTTGAAGTGCCACAGCCAAGAATCGTAAGGCGCATATCTAAAACCGTAGGATAGAGTTTCCCGTAGGTCAGGGCTTCCCGTAGGGCAGCGCTTCCGGGAGGCTCCCTTTCAAAAGCCTATTATCCAGCCCGGCTTACCAAGCGTCGTATTGCCCACGTGGCCAGTAAGGGCAACGCCTAAGGGCCTGTAACGGGCCTAGTTGAGCCTCGGACGCAGGGAGAGTATATCATTACGGGTGCTGCGGGAAACGTAGACTTCGCATCAGCTCAAATGGCAGCTGGTCTCGTTCCTATCGAGACAAGAAACAGGGTACGAGGGTTTAAGGTTTAGGCAGTTCGCGGGCAAGCAGAGCGGCTGTGAGGATATCACTTATGGATGAAGAGAATTCTCAAGGAAGTAAATTCGTGGTTCGCGATCGCCGTCGTTTCGACAGTGCCGGCGATGAGCGCGGTGAAGACGCGATGACGAACCCCACCTCTATTTCTTTTGAGAAAGAGGCTGTTGAGAAAGAAGCGGGCGCTCCTGAGAAGACCGCTCCTAAAGTTGCGGCAGTGTCTGCGAAGTCAGCGGCGTCAGACAGCGAGGTGAAGATGTCAAAGCCACAGGCTGATTTTGCTATGGCGGATCGAGTACCGAATGAAGATCCAGAAATTAATTTTAGCTCGTTCATAATTTCGCTTGCCACTCAAAGTCTCATGCAGCTTGGTGAAATTAAGCCGCCTCCGGGCATGAATGTGCCGCTGGATCGAGAGAGCGCGCGGCATACCATTGATATTCTGGGGCTCTTGCAGCAGAAGACGGCTGGGAACCTCACCGAAGAGGAAGACAAGTTGATGGTAGAGGTGTTGCACAATTTGCGTCTTAGCTATGTGCGGGTTGGACAAAAGAAGTCTGATTCCAAGTCGGTCCTTTGATCATCGGAATACGTTCAGCGCCTAGATGCTGAGCCTTTGCGTCGGCCTTATTATCCGTCCAGTTTTTTGACACCCTGTCGTATTAGTTGGCAGATCCTAGGGTTTTCCTCGCCCTCCATCAGGGCCTGAAGAGCGCAACTACCCGTACTTGTTCATCTGTCTTTGAATCTCTCTGAGGTGCCTACCTGGCACGAAACTCGCTTTTCATCTGAATACCAAAAGCGGTGCTTCTCATGCTGAGGGGGTCAGCGTGAGGTGAGCCGAAGGTTGAAGTTGAGAGGTTGTAGGTATGTTGAAAGCTTCTGATGCAGAGCTCGTTACGGAGATTCAATCGGGTGATTCTGATGCGTTCGAAATTCTAATGCAGCGTTATGTCACCAAAGTGTTTGGGCTGGCGACGCGTGTTACGCGAAATCCTGAAGATGCAGAGGAGGTTCTGCAGGACGTGTTCACCACGGTGCATCGCAAAATTAATGCGTTCCAAGGAAAATCGTCTTTCTCAAGCTGGCTTTATCGAATTGCGATGAACTCGTCGCTGATGAAGCTGCGCAAGCGCCGGAATGATCGCCACGTCCACATCGAAGATGTAGTTCCCGATTACATGAATTCGGCACTCCTCAAGACCCACGAGCTCAATGGTGGGGATGAAATTAGTGAGCGGCAACGACTTATGAATGCGTTAGAGGATGCAATTCGACGATTGCCGGATGACTACCGCCCAGTGTTTGTCCTGCGAGATATCGATGGGCTCACCAGCAAGCAGGTCGGAAAGATGCTGAAGCTCAGCATCCCCGCAGTAAAGTCGCGGCTCCACCGCTCGCGCCTAATGCTGCGTCGCCGACTGCTGCCTCTGTACCGCGAGGTTGCGGAGAAGGGAGCCACCATACCTGCCCGAGAGGCTGCGTAGCGAGCTCGTCTGCCCGTCTTTCTCTCAGAGAACTTGTGGTGGTGCACGCGCTCAGCACGGAGCATGGTCAACTTGCCCAGTTGAACACAGCGCTTGCCGCTCGTCTGACGAGAAAAATGCCAGTACCGAGCACTCTAAATATCCATGGGAGCTCCATCGCGGAGCAATGCAGCCGTAATTTCGAGCA
This sequence comes from Bdellovibrionota bacterium, assembly GCA_041739995.1. Classification (GTDB taxonomy): domain Bacteria; phylum Bdellovibrionota_C; class UBA2361; order UBA2361; family JBGSMV01; genus JBGSMV01. Next base: position 465 of record JBGSMV010000040.1, on the reverse strand, counting down.
CCGAATACACCTTGAGTGTCCCGCATGCAGAAGCGATTAAGTTTTGAGTAATCTCTAAGCCGCCACTGGCAGCGCTGGCGGATAGGTGCCTGAGGGAAAGACCACGTTCGATTCTCCCAGACGGTAGCGCCGAGAGCAGTCCTTGTAGAGAAAATACAAGTTGAAGTACCACTGACGGCACTCTGCGCGTCTTTTGTTGCAAACTGACAGAACTCGTGGACGATGCGACTCTGCAGTACTGGTCTTCGTGACCCGAGGCACTACACCTCTTCTGGTTTTTAGAAGTGCTTCCTTGCCCGCAAATCCAAGGCCCTTGGCATAGCGCTCCTTAACCACTTCCTGGCGCCTAGATTCGAGCTTCTGCCCCATAAGAAGCGCATACTCCCTCTGAGACAGGTGCTCATAGCCAGGGAGACGCTGATAAGTGAGCTCCACTTCCTCTATATAGTCGTGGATATGAACATT
>JBGSMV010000025.1:0-55395 GCA_041739995.1 Bdellovibrionota bacterium | reverse complement strand
CCGTCGTTTCCTAAGCTCGTCGAGCCACTACTGGCTCGGTAGCGAACCTCCACCATCACACCACACTCGATTCCCCGGTCGAGACGCACGGCGTGTGCCTGCGGTTCGGTGCAGCTGCGCTGATGACGCTGCGCCTTGGGACCTTTATGCTCTGAGGGCTGGCGCTTCCTTTAGTTCGCTTGATGTCCCTTCGGGGCGTCTGGGGTGTAGCCCCGGTACAGCGGAGGGGCGGTCTTTTTTTCCTCCCACCAGGGGCTTAGTAGGCACATGGAATTTGTGTTTCGCTGGTTTGTTTCGCTGGTTTGTGTTTAGGTTATGTGGACGGCTCCGCCGGTGACCGAGCCATTCGAAGCGATCGTCTTTCGGTGGAAGATAATTTGAATGCTTTGCTCAACTTTTAAAAATGGTGGACGAGCCCGGCAGTAGAAATTGTCTTTACGAGTCCCTCCTTGTTCTTTACCTTCTTCGCTCTACTTAGACTAAAGAGAACAAAGATAGGTTGGAATGCGGCACATGAGAGGGTTCTTAGGGAAATTTATTGGTTCGCACCCACTGCGCACCTGCCTGGTCGGAGCACTCTTGGGTTTGGGAGCCCCGGTCGGATACTTTGTTTTTGGATTTCTGTTCGCGAACGTTGAGCACCGGTCATTCGGGGAATGGGCGACTTACGTTTGTACGGACCAATCGGCCCTGTTGTTTTACCTCACGGTGCCTACCATGATGGTCTTTGCGACGTTCGGCTACGTCAGCGGCATGCAGCAATCTCGCTTAACCGCACAGGCCCGGAAAATGGAAGAATTCCTTCACATAGCTGCCCACGACATTCGCGGACCGGTAGCCAACGCTATGCGAGCGATTGAACTGTTAGAAGATAATGTAGCGAGTTCAAACGCGGAAGATACGGCGAAACTGATTCCACTGGTCGGACGACAATTGCGCAGCCTGAACGAACTTCTCACTGGGTTACTGGATATCTATAAATTGGACTCTGGGGCCTATAGCCTCAATCGTGAGCCCTGCGACGTGAAGACTCTCATCGAAAGGTCGGCCGACGAAATTTCGTTTGCGCTCAACCCCAAGGACTTAAGCCTTCGAGTCACGGACGAGCGTAGCGCACCAAAGCCACTCCAGTGTGACCCTTTTAAGGCCCGACAGGTTTTTCGAAACATCATGAGCAATGCCCTGCGATATGCACCGGAGGGAAGCGTGTTCAATTGCCACATCAAGACCTCCTCGGAGGGGGGCACCGAAATAACTTTTCACAATGATGGTCCGCATCTACCGCTTGAGCGTCTTGCGACGCTATTTGATAAATTCGCACAGGCATCCAATCGGGATCAGAAATTTGGCCACGGGCTTGGACTCACTATATGTAAGAGTGTCGTGGCCATGCATGGCGGGCGTATTTGGATGGAGAATGCTGAGCCATCGGGGGTTACTATGCATGTGGTGTTTCCCAACTGACCCTAGCAAGCGCAGGCTAGCCGCTATACTTTGAGTCCACAGAACAACAGATGAAGTCGGGCTCCTCGAATTGTCTTATTAATTCAAGGTTCTAAAACACTTTCCAGAGATTTGTTGAAGTCCCTTTGGAGAACGCTCGCTAGGCGATAGTGAGCGCGTGACGAAACCGCGTTGGTGAAAGCGGCAGGAATAACTTCTAGTTCTTTCTTGTCTCCAATGTAAAAATTTCTCCTCACCCTGTTTTTCAGGAAGTAAATGCGCATCGGGAAAGACGAAGCCGAGTTTATTTTTAGAGTACTGTTCTGCCTAATCTTTTTAGGCCTTGGCATGGAGCATTTGTTTTCTGACGCACTGGTTCAGAGAATGATGCCGTTGTGGATGCCCTACCCAAGGGCAGTATCTGTTCTGTGCGGATTGTGGTTAGTGTTCTGGGGTGGGCTGATTCTGGTTGGTTTTCAGTTGAGACTTGCCGCATTTTCACTCGGCGTCTTTCTAGTGGTAGTGACCGCGGTCGTTCATGTGCCGGGTGTTATCATGGAGCCGACATTGCCCGAAGATGTGTCCTGGATGTGGACTATTCTTCAGAGAAGTAATTTGGTGAAAAACCTCTGCTTACTGGGTGTCTGCTTTCACCTCATGTATCACCAGTTGGGGCGATACAGCCTTGAGAAATTTCTAGCAGCCCGTCAGTAGCGACCAGACTCTCTCCCCATCGGTCGATGGCAAGGTGTATCTCAACGAACACTGAATTCCGATCGGTCGACTTCGTTGCCTAGGTTGTCAACAAGAGTAAGAGTGTGGGCGCCCTTGGTGGGCTGCCACCAGGTCGGCGCAGCTACTGGACCCAAAACGCTTCCATTCAAAGACCAGCGAGCATTGGTGAGTCCTGTTTGCGCGGTGAAATTCACCGATTGATGTTGAAGGGGAATGCCGGGGTCTATGGCGATTGAAGTGCCTGAGGTCGGTGCGGTGATGCGTGAAGGCCGGGTATGCATTGGCGAAAGGGGGAGTGGGTCTCCGATTGCAAGGATGTTTGCTGCATGAAGAGTTGAGCTCCGGTTCTCATGCAGCCACTCAAGAACCGATGACCAAAGCGGTGCAGCGCCGGAAACTCCGGAAACATTGTGCATAGGTTCCCCAGAGAAATTGCCAACCCATACCCCCACTGTGTAGTCATTCGAGAATCCGACGCACCAATTATCGGTCATGTCTTTGCTGGTGCCAGTTTTGACCGCGCTCCAGTAGGAAGTTGCGAGTGGGCTCTCGAGCCCAAACGTTTCACGCCTTGCATCTCGACTTGAGAGAATCTCCTTTAATGCAGCTGTCGTTTTGGAGGAAAAGATATGTTCCGAAGCCGACGATTCTTGGGGCCTGTTCTTCGGGGATGGCTGTACAGTCAGATCGCTATACTCACCATCATTTGCAATTGTGCGGTAGGCATTTACCAAATCCCAAAGACGCACCACGGGGGCTCCCAACGCGATCGAATATCCATAGCGGTCGTCGGCTCCGGGTTTCAAGAGTTGTAACTTTGAAAGTGTGGACGTGGCATTCTTTAATCCAACGATAGTGAGCACTCTCAGTGCAGGAATGTTGAGTGAGCTGGCAAGTGCCACTTTGGCACTTACCGGACCGCGAAAGCGTCGGTCATAATTGGCTGGCTTATAGAGCCCACTGAAAACGGATAGCTCTAAAGGCATGTCACTTAACACTGAATCGGGTGAGAGAAGATTTAATTCGAAGGCGCTCCCGTAAATGAATGGCTTTAGAGTCGACCCCGCTTGCCGATAGGCAAGAATGCCATCGACGTGAGGAGCGGAGGCTGAAGTGCCAGAGTTAGGTAGATAAGCCCGCACTTCGCCACTTTGGTTGTGGACTACAAGCACGGCAGCGTCCAGTGCGCGGCGTGCTCGTAATGGTTCGAGATGGCTTCGGGTGAGCGCAGCGACTGTGGTTTGAATTTCCCTCTCTATGGTTGAGGTGAGCTCGAGTGGAACTCGTTTTGGACTGCTTCCCGAATGTTTCCCCGCACCCTTTAGTATACGAAGAGCCGCTGCCTTGGAGAGTATCGGCTCTGATGAGTCGTAGAGTGTAAGGTGTGCAAGAGCTCTTTCGCCCCATAGCTTCGGTAATATATCGCAACCTGTAGGGAATTTGGTTTGAAACGCTAGGTTTTGAGAGATCTTGCAGGCGCGTGTTTCAATCAAAGCATGTGCTGCGTTTGGAGCAGGAAGAATGGCGGCGAGCAGTAGCCCATGCGCTGGAGTTAGTGCTTCTGGTGCAGTGTGAAATAGAATCTGAGATGCAGCAGAGATACCTCTTAGTTCACCTCGAAAGGGAACAAGGTTGAGATAGGCTTCTAAGATCTCAGCTTTGCTCCAGGTAGAGTCGAGTAGCAACGCTCCTAAGATCTGAGACAGCTTAGAAAGTCTAGGTGCAGAAGCATGGGGCCACGGAGATTTAAACGGCGTGGATCCTTCGTTAAGAAGACGCACGAGCTGCATAGAAAGGGTGCTCGCGCCGCTGCGCTTGTTATGCCACAGGCTCATCCATGCCGCGCGAAGGAGCGCTTTTGCATCAACGCCCACATGCGAATAAAAGCGCCTGTCCTCGCTGGAAACAATTGTTTCTACCACGTCCTTAGGAATGTGTTTGAGCTCTAGCCAAGGGTCTGCTCGGTAATAGCGCTCGATTCTGACCTGCTGAAGTACCTCGCCATTACGAGAGCGAACTCGCGCATAAGAGGGGCGGTAGTGAAGTCGAACCTGTGAATAGTTCGGAATCTCAGGCGTCAGGAACACAACTACTGCGGCAAATGTTGCTGCGACGCTACTAAGCGCAAGGACTATTCCGACACTAAAGGCTCGGCGCATTTCACTTGCTCGCTGCTAGAATATTCATTGGCGGGTTAGGAAGCTCTCCAAACATCTCTGGTGAATACATGGCCTCCACCCGAGTAGCGGGTAAGTTAAATGTCCCGGGAGAGTTAAGTCTGACTAAATACTCGAGAGTGAAAGTACCCTTGGGAACATAGTCAAAGTACGCCCTGTAGGACTCGAAAGAAGATTCAATAAACAAGGGCCAAGTCCAAGAGGTCGTTTCGGAATCTTCGTCACTATCCTGATCGTCGTCGTTCGGTTTGACGAGCGCATTTGAGCGATTGTTCATACCCATGATTCTTGTGCCGGCAGGAATAGGATCATCAACCACCACCCAGGTGCGATCTGCTTGCGCATCAATGCTTAAACGCACTTGAACGATGTCGCCGACGCTCCAAGTGTCGGGGTGGGCTCGCTCGATTGCGCGCACAGTCTTGGTGATGGAATACCCGCTAGAAAGCGCTTTTTTCAAGGGTATTGCTGCAATACTCTGTATGAACGCCCAAGGCGCGCCATTCGCCGCGGTGGAGCTACTGCGATGTGCGAGCTCAAGTACTGAAGGGCCTAGGGGAAAAGGTGCGAGTCCGAAAGGAGCAGGAACGCCAATCTGCCGTTTGTCGGTTTGCGCCGAGCTCCAGTCAAATTTATAGAATGGTGCCTGTGCCGTTGCGTCTGCTGAAGTGAGACGAGCTTCAGTCACACCGCTCACTGGAGACTTCTCGAACTTCTCACTATAGCGCCGCAACATCAGTGCCCCCCAAGCGTTTGCAGTGGTGAGGTCCCACGCACCCTCACGTTGCCGCTCGATAGAGCCCCGCACCAGTTTCGGGATGTCGCTTGTCCATGTGTCACTCTCAAGCGCGGTTAAAATGAGTTGGTTCAGGGCTCGGTCAACAGAGCTCATAAACCACCAGGCGTCATCTCCGGATGATTGCGAGAGCATCAACATGGTGCCCTGATAGTTGAGGCGTGCATGCAGGGCTTGGACGACCGCTTCAAGACGCTGAACTTTATCGGTGACATCAGCAGCGCGGGATAAGACGGACCACCATTGGACGAGACTGAAAGTCGGAAGAGTGCGGAGGTCAACGGGCAGCGTGTTGACGATGACTGGATCCGCTCGTGTGTGCCGGGCCAGCGCTTCAAGAGCGGCAATTCTCTGTTGAGTGACATGGCCAGAGCCGCTGGCAACCTCGAGCTCTTTTTTACCCGAGGCCACTTTTTGAAGCGCAAGCAGTACTTGCTCGCGAACTACAGGTGGAAGTTCAAAACCTGCGGCATGGGCAATTGAAACAAGGTAGGAAGTGAGATCGACGCTGCCGTCGATTGCAGAGGGGAAGTATTTGAGAAATCCCTGCGAATCTATCAGCGACGGGAGATTCGAAACAATGGTGTTCCACTCTTCCTGGCTACCGAGCGCCACAGCCCGAGATACCTTTTGTTCAAGGCAGGTGTAAGGGTAAGAGCGCATGTGCTCTTGAACTCCGGTTGAGCCATTGAGGAGAGAGCGACTAAACGTTACTCGGATGCCTCCATATCCTTTAACCGCGTCTTTTGGGGGTTCAATCGCAATGCGAATGGGCGTATCGACTTGTTGCATGCTGGCTTGCACCAAAGTGGGGCGAACCGAGCCGGCGATTTTTTGTGTAAGTTTTACCGCATCGGAAATTCCTTCTGCGCTTACCTGCGTAGCATCTAATCCGTGCGCGGATCCGGTGATCGAAATTCCATAGTCTATCGAGCTAGTGTCCCCAGGAATAACAACATCCCAAGTGATTCGTTCAGAAGAATCGCTCTGCAATGTGACCAAGCGTGATGTGTTTTCAAGGACGAGGGGCATGGCTAATCCAGAGCCGCGCGAGGTTCTCTCGGCGTTGATGACCGCCTTAACGCTCAGAGCGTTCTCGGTAGTGTTGCGAAGCGTTGCTTCAACGGTCGTCAAGTCTCCCTCGCGCGCCAATGGTAGGACGCCAGGTAGGACCATCAGATCTTGTGAGGTAGTAAAGCTTGAATGTCCTGTGCCGAATTTCCCTTGGCCGCTCGACGCAATCGCCACCACTCGAAAGCGCGAGAGTGAATCGTTTAGCGGAATAGAAATGGAGGCGACGCCAGCAGGTGAGAGCTTGACCGCGCCCTTCCACAACAACAGCGTGTCAAACAGTTCGCGTGTATTTGATTTTCCACCGCCCCCACCAACTGGTAGCGCTTTAAGTCCGAAGTGACGTTTTCCTACCAATTGAAGAAGGGCGGTACTGGTGCGCACTCCATGCGCGCGACGACCTAGCATGCCTTCTAATATATCCCAGGAGTTATTTGCCTCTAATTCAAGCAATGCTTCATCTACAACCGCTATGACTATCTCGGCATCTCTTTCAAGCCGCGATTGATCAGACGCCTGCACAATTATTTTAGCCTTGGCTGTTTCTCGCACGCCGTAGGTATCTTGGTCGGTGGTAACCTTTACGTGTAACTGATGCGGTATTCGAGAAACTTTTAGCTCAACCACGCCTAGTCGAACCGCTGGCTTGCCAAGGTCCAGCAGTGCGGTGGGCTGCACGTCGCCGATTCGTCCACGAGTAAGCAGCGCCGAAACGAAAACATTTGGCGCATAGTTTGCCTTGATCGGAAGGCGAATAATTGGATCACGACTATCAATTTCCTTTACGAAGGACTCGATTATTCCCTCGCGCTCTACCGAAATAAGCGCCGTAGCCTTCTCGAAGGGAGAGCGAATCTGAATGTGTGCCTCATCACCAATTTCATACAGGCGTTTTTCCGCTAAGAGGTCAACGCGGTCGCCTTGTTCTTGCTGAAACCACAAAGGCTCGTTCTTAGTGACCCAGGCAGAGGTGGAGGTGACGGCTCCACGTCCTTGCGAATCCTCGGTTCTTGCCTCAATGAGAAATTCTCCGGCGCCTGGTGCCGCTTCATCGCATGACAGCACTCCGCGCTCGTTAGTGTTCCCCGAACATAGCGCGCCGATTCGTTTGGTTTCTGTAGAGCTTTCATAGGCGTAGAAACCGCCGACCAAACGTTTCCTATGTGTAAATGTCTTGGACTGAAACAAAGAAACAGAGACGGCACTGCCCTTCAAAGGTGCGCCGTCTTTTGAAAGAGCGATGACTTCTATCGCGATGCGACCGGGGTTGCCGGTCCAACCGAGCGACTTTATGCCAAGGGCAATATCTGAAGGCCACACGCTAGCAGAGGCCCGATTGGTTTGAATTTCACCGTTCGGATCTCGGTACTCAAGCTCAGTGGTTGCCTGATAGGGAGTTCCATGCGAAGCAAGCGGCGGGACAAGCAGGCTTCCTGTGCCATTCGAGTCGAGTGTGAGCTCTTTACGAGTGACGCCTTTAGGCAGTTCCGCGGACTCGTATGATTGCGGGGTTGAGAACTCGTCTTCTTCTTGGTCTGATCTAAAAATTCCTTCTTTCACTGCTCCAGTGAGAAATGAGTATCCCTGAAAGTCTTCACCCATAGAGACGAACAATCGGTCGTAACTATAGCGCGCGAGAATCGGGAGGTTTGAAGCCGAGCCGCCTGCTAAGTACCCCAGCGAGAATTCAAAGGGTAGCGCAGTGGGTGTGACCTGGATTCCGCTCGGAGATTTGACGCGAGCGACCATTAGAGGAACTTTAAAATCGTCAACGCGGAAACTCCCTGATCGCCACTCAATGTTTGGTTTCTCCGACAGACGAAGACTGACGGCGTAGGTGCCAAGTTTTGCTCCAGTGGGAACTATCCAAGAAGTTTCGGAGGTGCCATTGGAATTCCATCGAAGCGGCATCTCGACCGTTTCGTCGCTTCCTTGATGCTTGATGATCGCAAGGGCAGGTCGGCGGGAAGCCGGCAGTGCTTGAAGACCAGCACCACCTCGTAGCCGCAGGTAATGTTTCATGTAAACTGTTTTCCCCCGTCGAATGAGGTTCTCAGAGAATACTGTGTGAGCCACTTCGCTTGAGGTGCTGTAATCAACAGGTACGCCAAAGCGCCATGGCTCTATGCCATCGTCCCAAGTCGATGAGGTGAAAGAGAAGTCCTCCCCGAGTGTTGCGGAGAGATAAACTCCGCTGGTGTTTCGGCACTCCGAGTCGTACTCGGTTGGCGCAGGAAGGTTGGTAGGAAAGGCCAGACCTTGTTTGTCTGAAACTCCTTGCCACAAAACTTCTCCGTTGCAATCCGTGGCGCTGAGCTGGGCTCCAGGGACTGGAGTGCCAGAATTAATAGCAGTAACCCAGGCGAGCGAACGCTCTTTGCCCCAACGAAAGTGCACGGCCAGGTTAGTAACGAGAGCGGAGCTTCGCACAAAGAAGCGATTCCCCTTGGGGCGATACGCATCAGCAAGCTTAGGGCTCTCAACTTCGATTACGTAGAAGCCTGGTTTGTTGACTGGTATGCCCATTACCTCGAATGCTTTTCCCGCATGAGGGCGAGGGATGCGCTGCTCGCTAATATCAAGTTCTGGTGAAGGAAGTTTAGCCTCCTGCTCTGAGTCTTCTTCAAGGAAAATAGATTCGTAGTGGGACTCCCAGCGGCTTCGCTGTAACAAGCGTTGCATTTCTGGAATTGCTTGAACTCTCGCCATGCGTAGCGGAATAGACTGAACTCCGGAACGCATGTAGCGTGCGATTCCATTTTGATCCAGCAGTCTCGTGAGTAGTTCTGGTTCGACATCTCGGACGGTTACAGGAATAGCAGCTTTTGGCGTCGACCCTTGTGCATCCCATTCGACAAGGGCAAAGGGTGCCGCAAATTTAATGAGCGGCGGATAATCGTCAAAATCAACTGTGAGAAGAGCCTCGGTGGTGGGCTCAAGGTCTCGACCAGAATCGTCCTCGATTCCTGAAGGTAGTTCAACGGTGAGCGTAGTCTTTGGCTCGAATGGCCCCGCAAAGGAGAGCGAGTGCACATAGGGCTCTTTGCTATCGTCTGAAGTGTCGGGAATCAGGGTGGCCCCAGCGCTCGTTTTCAGGCGAATTTGTTGCACCTTGGACGCCTCAGCCGGGCTTGAAAATCCAAGTCGAACGGGTCGAAGTGGGTTGCAGCCAGCGCCTGCATGAGTGCGCTCGCAGATGACTGAAAGTTCAAAACCTGTTCGGACGTAAAAGGAAAAGACCTGGTCGATTTCCGAGGTAACGCCGTCTGGAGTGGCAACATTCTTCCCCCATACAAGATTTACTTTACTACCAGGTGCTAGTTTTTGCTTGGGCTGAACTATGGCGAACGTGTTTGATTTGATTTCCTCAAGGTCGAATACTTCTGATTTGAGTAAGGCATCTTTTTCCTCCCCCTCTATCAATTTAATAGAGATGCGATTTTCTACCGACTCTGAACTCAGGAAGACTTCTTTGAGCACACTACGCAGATCAAAGTCACCGTTGAGTTTTAAAATAAAGGCTTGGTCTTCAGAGATAGTGTCGCCAGCCCATGGGAAGACGCGAGTGACAATGGGGCCTCCGGTCGAAAAGGCGAGTGCCGTAGGTAGTGAGGGAGAGAGTTTAATGGGACTGCCACTAGGTGTGATGAAATTGGGATCGAGATGAAACTCACACTGAACTCCGGCCTTTAGATCCGAGGAAAAGTCATACACCCAGTTTTGCGAGTCTGCCCAGCGGGCTGTGCCCTGCGGTGCTTTCGTGTCGCCGCTGCAGTGTACCGAAAAAATATCGGTGTTCATGCGAGGGTCGGCAAACGGTACCACGTCAGTCGAGAATGCTGCGCGCACTTGTCGCACTTCAGTGGCTACGCCGAGCGGCGTGAATTGAGAAAGCTCCACTTGTTGCCGAACTGCTGAGGTCGGACTCGAAGACTGTTGAATGTTCGCGTCACGTTCCTCCTCCGCACCTGCTTGACTGTGCCCGAGTGACCACAATGATAGAACAAAGAGCAGGAGGTAGGCCGTAAGTGAAGAAACTATCCGGAAAATTTTGGAATAATGGTTGGGGAAATGAAGCGCGAACATCGTACGGTCCTGTAAAAATTGCACTATGAACGATTAGTGGCGACCTAGGGTCTTGAGCGCTACGGAGCACTAAGTGCGAAATCTTCAAAATTGCGGAATAGACGATACCGCGATGCGGCGTCGAGGTTCAAACGGTATTAATGTAATTTGGGAAGGAAGTGCCGAAAAAATGGAGGGCTCTATCAGTGAGAAACGTTCGGCCTAAAGCTTCAGGTCAACGTTGCTGCGCATCTCTTTCTCGACTTCTTGGATGAGCTTCTCTTCCATCTTCTTTTTAACGCGAGAACTAACGCCTGCGTACTGTTTGGCTTGAAACATTGGCTTTGGAAGCGGCGCTTCGCCGAAATTCTTAATGGCGATTTCGTGATAGACTTCAAGCATCTCGCCAGAGGAAGCGCCTTGGAGTGAAAGGCACATGTCCTTTAGGCGTGTCGCGCTGCGAGTAACTTCAAATCCGGCGCTCTTAAGGAACGCAACGAGGTCGAGCTGCTTTATGACATCTGAGAGAATCAGCTCCATAGCGAGTTTTTGTCTGGTGTCTGAACGTTCGCTTTTGATTTTGGCCGAAAGCGTGGTGATGTCGACTAACTGATCCACAGAGTAGGGCTCGAATAAGAAACCGTCGATGCCTTGCAACATACCTGCAGCGATGGTGCTATTTTGCTGATCCTTGCTCTTGAGCACTCGAATGAAGGCGGCATCTTGTCCGCCCTTGTGCTGCTTGGCGCGTAGAATGAAGTCCGTCACTTCGCCTTCGGTAAACTTGTTGGAAATGAAAACAACGTCCCAGTGCTTCTCTTGTTCGATCTTTGCTGAGGCTTCGCCGAGAGTGGTGCTCTGGTAGACCTCTCCAAACTGTCCCACAGATGAGGTCGCTTGTTTTAAGCGCATGCGCGTCTGCACATCCGGGTCAGCGATAATCGAGTTAAATTTTATTGGTTGATGAACAGCCATGATTGAATTCAACTATACCAAGATTATTTGGTTAAGCGCTTTAAAAAAATTGGGGGGAACGCTAACCACTTCAGCTTCCAAGATGAATATCGTATTAATGGCCAGAAAAGATGAGAGAAATGTAAGCTTGTCTTACCCAGGAAGAGAAGCGCTTCTGAGTGAAAATTAACTGAATTAAGTCGATCGATCTATTCATGGATTACCCAGTAGATACGTATTTCTCCTAGATTCTTGAATGCCTATAGGAGGGTAGCGGCGCGCCATACAAGCTTTAGATTCCACCACCGGGCGCTTAGTGCTCGATCTGTGCTGCGCTGTATTTAAGATTCAAGTACTCATCGATTCCGAAGTGGCTTCCTTCGCGACCAAAGCCTGATGATTTTATTCCGCCGAAGGGGGCTTCAGTGAACGAAATAACGGTGTTGTTGACTCCTACCATGCCGTATTGAAGCGCCTCGGTGAGCCGAACTGCACGCGACAGGTCCTTTGTATAGAAGTAGCTGGCGAGGCCATATTCGGTGTTGTTGGCGAGCCCAATAACTGACGACTCGTCCGCAAAGCTTTGAATGGTGCACACCGGCCCAAAAATTTCCTCTCTGCAGATCCTCATCTCAGGCCGTACATGCGTGAGAATTGTCGGATAGATATAGGGCCCTTTAGGATCAGGAAGCCCACCAAGTCGAAGTGATGCCCCTTGCTGCACCGCTTCGGAGACCAGCTCCGCTACTTTCTTGGTAGCTTCGCGGGAGATAAGTGGTCCGATATCGGTGTCATGGTCAAGTCCGTTGCCCACGTGGAGCTTGCGCGAGGCGGCAGCGAGTGCGGCAGTGAATGGTTCTAGGACATCTTGATGTACGAAAAAGCGGTTTATCCCGATGCAGGTTTGTCCAGCGTTTCTATATTTTGCAAACATTGCTCCGCGAACAGCTTGTTCGATGTTGGCATCTTCAAAGACGATAAACGGGGCATTTCCGCCTAATTCGAGTGTCAGTCTCTTTAAGGTTGCGGCCGACTGCTGCATGAGAAGCTTCCCCACTTCAGTGGAGCCGGTGAACGAAATCTTCCTCACGCGCGAGTCAGCCAGCAGCGTATGAGCAATGGGCTCCGGGTCACCGGTAATAATATTGACGACCCCTGCAGGGAGTCCCGCGTGTTCAGCGGCAAGAGCAATCGCGAGAGCGGAGAACGGCGTTTCCGAAGCTGGTTTGCAGATGAAAGTGCACCCCGCCGCTAGAGCGGCGGCCATTTTTCTTGCGACCATTGCTGAGGGGAAATTCCAAGGCGTAATCGCCGCGCAGACTCCTACGGGCTCTTTAGTAACAAGAATGCGGTGGTCTTTAGTGGGGCTTGGAATCACCTCGCCGTAGGTGCGTCGTGCCTCCTCGGAGAACCAATCAAAGAAAGAGGCCGAGTACTCTATCTCCTTCTCGGCTTCGCGAAGCGGTTTGCCTTGCTCACAGGTAAGTAGCTTGGCAAGATCACTAATGTTTCTCAAAAGAAAGTCTCGAATAGAACGAAGTTTCCTTCCGCGCTGAGCTGCCGGCGTCTTAGCCCAGCCTTCAAAGGCCTCGCTTGCTGCTGAAATCGCAAGGGATGTTTCTTTCTCGCAAAGGTTAGGAACAGAGCCTACAAGCTCTGCGGTAGCAGGATTTTGTACATAGAGTGAAGCCCCAGAAGCCGCCGCTATCCAGTTGTCCCCTACGAAAGCAAGCTGTTTTAGAAGGGGAATCGTTTGTAGAGGTTTGTTATTCACGATGCTCCTCCACTTACTCCAGATCGAGAGTAATTGTCGAACAGCTGTATCGCCCATCGAGCGCTTGCTCTAGGTGCCAAGCGAAATTCGCCTGTATGAGGCAGGAACATTTGGCGAAAATATATTTCTTCTTAAACTCCTGTTGTTTGTGGATTTAGTTTTCTTTCTAGATCCGTTATAGACCGAGTGCGCTGTTCATCTCGACAGCACTGAAGGTTTACTGCATGGCACGTCCTTTCAAATCACCGATCACACTTATCCTAATTATTTTGACCATATCGCTGGTCGCGCTGTTCCCATTTGGTAGTACCGAGTGGTGGGGGTCGCCTGGGTCTAGCGCGGTGATGGCTCAGAGCGGGGAAGAGGCTTACGGTGCTTCTCCAATGGGCACCTACAAAAACCTAGGTATTCGCGACGGCGTACATAACAATGGTCAAGCGGCGCTCTGGGATCTGCACATCATAGATTACTACCGAATTTTCGGTCCTCCACAGCGTGCTCGCGGGCATCGTCCAGAACAACCGATTCGATTTAGTCACATTACCCATGTGCAGCAGAACAAGATGGACTGTCAGTACTGTCATCACTCCGTTGCCAAGGCAGCATTCGCCGCAATACCTGAACTTGAAACCTGTATGGGTTGTCACAAGGCGGTGACCAGTGGTTCCTTGCAGTCCCGAGGCGAGCAAGCAACGGATGCGACCGAAAAGTCGCGACTATTGCAGGGTGCCGCTGAGGTTAAAAAACTTGAAGGATATTGGGAGCGCAAAGAACCAGTTCCTTGGGTGAAGGTGCACGTGCAACCAGACTATGTGCATTTCAATCACAAGCGACACGTGAAAGCAGGCGTGACCTGTCAGGAATGTCACGGACAGGTTCCGAATATGGAAGTGGTTGAGCGAGTAAGCTCAATGAAGATGGGGTGGTGCTTGGATTGCCACAGAATGAAAGGGGCCAGCATAGATTGTTCTACTTGCCATCTTTAGGATGTGCAGTTTAGTGGGCGCAGTTTAGGGTCAATAACTCAGGCAGATTAGTTAGTCGGGAAAGACATGTCACAAGAGCCTCTAGTTTCTATCAACCGAAGAAGTTTTTTGAAGGGCCTCGGGCTTACCTCTGCGGTTACCGCGGCTTCCTGCGCGAGCGACAAAACCCAGAATATTTACTCATACGTTCGAGGTGAGCCGGAACAGATTCCTGGAGTCGCTACCTGGTATGCGTCTACCTGCACTGAGTGTACTGCTGGGTGCGGTATTCAGGTGCGTACCAGAGATGGTCGAGCGGTTAAGGTCGAAGGAGATCCAAGAAATCCCATCAACCGAGGAGGCTTGTGCGCACTTGGGCAAGCATCCTTGCAGAGCTTGTATGATCCAGATCGAATTCGCGAGCCGCTCAAGAGAGTCTCCGGAGTAGGAGAAACTGCTCGATTTGAGCCAATTTCATGGGATGAAGCACTTGCACAGGTAAGCGAGGCACTTAAAGAATCCCTGGCTGAAGGCAAAACCCGCGCAGTAGTGACCGGCGAAATGTCGGGAGCCTTGGGAGATCTCGTTTCTCAGTGGTCAAAATCATTTGGCGCTTCTCACTCGATGTATGACGTGCTTCAGCCGACCGCACTTGCTAAGGCAAGTGAGCTTGTGTTCGGGGTCTATGGAATTCCCGAGTACTCATTTGACCGCGCTGAAGTAGTGGTCAATTTCGGGGCCGACTTCCTTGAGACTTGGATCTCTCCAGTTCAATTTGCGCGACAGTGGGCTGACAGTCGTCGATCAGCTAAGCCAGTGCGTGTGTTTCATATTGAGCCGCGACTTTCGCTCACGGGAGCGAGTGCAGATCACTGGTTGATGAATAAGCCGGGGACTGAAGTCAGAGTTGCGCTTGCGCTCTTGAAGCTTGTTCTTGCCTCAGGTCGTGGAAACAATCTTGCTTCTGATGTGCGCCAATCTTTGGTTGGAATGACCGAGAAGGTCACGCCAGGTTCTGCAGCAGCGGAAGCGGGTATTTCGGAAGAGAAGATTTTGTCGATGGCGCAGTATCTTCTCTCGGCGAAGCGATCGCTGGTGATTGCCGGTGGAGCGGCTGCCTCAACCGCAGACGCGGTTTCTTTGCATGTGGTGTGCCACTTCCTGAACTCAGTTCTTGAGAACGTCGGCACCACGGTGAATCTGAACCGTATGCGAATTCCTGGAACGTCGATGGAATCTATGGAGTCCACGATTTCAGCGATGAAAGACGGCTCAGTCGCCGTTGCCTTCGTGCACGGAGCGAATCCCGTTTTCACCCTGCCTTCTGACTATGGTTTTGAGTATGCGTTGCGCAATGTTCCATTGGTGGTGAGCTTCTCAAGTCATCTCGATGAGACTACCCAAAATGCGAACCTGGTACTGCCTACGCACACGGGCCTTGAGTCGTGGGGCGATGTTCGTATGTACGAGGGCGCGTATGGCTTGACCCAGCCGTCGATGTCTCCAGTGTTTAATACTCGCGGATTGGGAGATGTGCTCATTTCGCTTGCGGCATCTGCTGGTAAGCCGGTGAGTGATGCGCCCGCGCAGAATTTTAAAGAATTTCTCCAAGAAAGCTGGAAGGCGATTGCTCGTAAACATGGAGTCGCCGGAGATTTTACGAAGTTCTGGAATGAGTCCGTAGAGAGAGGAGGATTCTTTCCTCAAGCGGAAGTGGCTCCTGCAGATCGCGTGCGAGTGCAGGTTAACCGCTCAGTCTTCTCGCTTCCTTTTGCGTCCGTGGCTTTTGTGGCTGCTGATGCCACTGGACATGAGGCGAAGAAGGACGAGCATTATGACGATAAAGGGCCCGCCGCACATGACGCCGTTCCTGGTAAAGAAGTGTTGGTGTTCCCTTATCCTTCGGTGAAGTCGTTCGATGGACGAGCAGCGAATCGTCCTTGGCTGCAAGAGTTGCCAGACCCAATTACCCAAATCGTATGGGATTCGTGGGGAGAGCTACATCCAAGTACTGCAAAGGAACTTGGCGTTGCTCAAGGTGATGTGCTCACCGTTCGCAATCATTTCGGAGAGGTGAACGTTCCGGTGCTTGTTTCGCCTTATGTCAGCGAAGGCATGGTGGCAATCCCGATTGGACAGGGTCATGGAAGCTACGGCAGGTTCGCCCAGTCGGTGAACACCGGAAATGTTCTTACGCTTATTGCCAAGACTGCGGTGAAGGACGCAGCGGCGGCGTCAGTTGCACCCTCGGTCGCACTTGTTTCAGCGCGAGCGAAAGCCTTTAAGGCGCCCGGTAGAGCGAAGTTGGTAAAGACCCAGGGCAGTGATTCTCAGCACGATCGAGATCTCGCGAGAACCAGATTAATTAGTGAGGGAACAGACGGAGCTTTGGTGACCAAGGGGCACAATGCTGCGGAGCACTCTCATGATGTGAAGCAGATGTATCAGCAGCGAGAGCATCCTCTCTACGAGTGGGGAATGACTATTGACCTTGCTGCGTGTACAGGTTGCTCGGCCTGTGTGGTGGCTTGCTATGCTGAGAATAACATTCCAGTGGTTGGTAAGCAGCGATGCTACGAGGGGCGCGAGATGTCGTGGTTACGCATTGAGCGTTATTACGACAACGGCACCTTCACCAACAAAGAAGATATTCCCCCGCCAGAAGAACTTAGCGTTAGCTTCGTTCCGATGATGTGCCAGCATTGTCACAATGCGCCATGCGAACCTGTGTGCCCAGTGTATGCGACCTATCACAATGAAGAGGGACTTAACGCAATGGTTTACAACCGTTGTGTAGGCACGCGTTATTGCTCGAATAACTGTACGTACAAAGTGCGCCGCTACAACTGGTATGACTACGAGTTCCCCGACACTTTGAACTGGCAGCTTAATCCTGATGTTACCAAGCGTACCGTTGGTATCATGGAGAAGTGCACTTTCTGTGTGCAGCGAATTTCGGAGGCGCGAGACTCTGCCAAGGACGAGGGGCGCACAGTTCGAGACGGCGAAGTGCAGCCGGCTTGTGTGCAGAGTTGCCCAACGCAGGCACTTACTTTCGGGAACCTAAAAGATCCGCACAGTGCGGTTAACAAGGCGCGTGATACCGATCGCGCCTACAAGGTGCTCGACTACTATATTAATACGCAACCTGCGGTCGGCTACCTAGAGCGGCTGCGGTACGCGAAAAGCTAAATTTGGGAATCGCGGATTCGAGAAGATCGACGATGGGACATCACGGAACTCAAGAACATAAAGAAGAAGCGCCGGTCACCTACGCAGAGGTTGATTCGACGGTTGCGAAGATGATGGAGCCTCCAACTCTTGGATGGTACATTTTGCTTGCGACCTGTCTGCTATGTGTCGGTGTCGGGGCTGCCAGCTGGACCCGCCAGATTTTAGTGGGTATCGGGGAGTCTGGTAAATCGCATCCGATCTCCTGGGGGGCCTACATTACCAATTTCGTTTTTTGGGTTGGTATTGCTCACTCTGGCACCTTGATTTCCGCAGTGCTGTATCTGTTTCGAGCTAAGTTTCGAAACTCCATCTACCGACTGGCTGAGGCGATGACGGTGTTTGCGGTACTCACCGCAGGACTCTTTCCTCTGATCCATCTTGGTCGCCCTTGGTTTTTCTACTGGTTGATGCCGTATCCGAATCAGATGGCGTTGTGGCCAAACTTCCGCTCTCCGCTTTTGTGGGACGTGTTCGCCGTTTCAACCTACCTTACCGTCTCGGCCACTTTCTTTATTGTAGGCTTGATTCCTGACGTTGCGATCATGCGTGACCGGGCTAAGACCACCTTTCGAAAGGTGCTCTATACGGTAACCGCGCTGGGCTGGTCTGGAAGTCACACGCAATGGAAGCATTACACTTCCGCCTACCTTTTGTTTGCCGCTTTTGCCACACCGCTCGTCGTATCGGTGCATAGCGTGGTTTCCTGGGATTTCGCGGTGAGTATCGTGCCTGGTTGGCATGCGACGATTTTCCCGCCGTACTTCGTAGCGGGGGCGATTTTTTCAGGCGTCGCGATGGTGATGACACTCGCCATCCCCATTCGCGCCGTTTACAAGCTAGAGCGATTGATTACCCTGCAGCACTTTGATGCCATGAGTAAGTTGATAATGCTTACCAGTGGTGTGGTGAGCTATGCGTACATCACCGAGTTCTACACTGCTTGGTACAGCAACAACCCGTTTGAGCGCGCCCAGTTTTGGTTCCGTCCATTCGGTGACTATTGGATCGCTTTTTGGATAATGGCTTTCTGTAACTGCATGGCACCACTTGCGCTTTGGTATAAGCCGCTTCGCACCAACATTGCATTCTTGTTCGTCCTTTCGATTTTCATCAACATCGGTATGTGGTTTGAGCGCTTCAACATCATTGTGCAGTCGCTTTCTCACGATTTCATCCCCGCCGTGTGGGGCTACTACAATTTCTCCTGGGTAGACGTCGGTATTACTATTGGAGCGTTTGGCTGGTTTGGGATGTGGATGACGCTGTTCATTAAGTTCTTCCCCGCGGTTGCAATTATGGAGATCAAGGAGATTCTGCCGCCTCCGATGCGTAATGAACACGCGCATGGCCATTAGAGCAGGAGAGCTTGGGAGCGCACGCAAGTGCGGACTGGTAAGAAGAGAGTGAAGATATGACGAGCATTCGTGGAAACAAGGTAGTGGTGGGTGTGTTCAGCTTTATGGACGACGCCATGAATGCGGTGAAGGCAGCCAAGGCGCAGGGGCTCGACTATAGAGTTTACTCGCCCGTTCCCAACCATGATCTTGAAGCGCTCACGTACCCTGAGAAGAGCCCAGTGCGGTTTTTCACGGCTACTGGGGCAGTTGCGGGCCTCACCTTTGGATTTGCTTTAGCGATTTTGTGCTCCCTCGACTATCCACTGCGTGTAAGTGCAAAGGACATTATCTCAGTGCCCGGATTTGTGGTGATCGGTTACGAGTGTACGATTCTGTTTGGTGCGATCGCGACACTGCTCGCCATGTTTCATTTTTGTAAAGTGCCGGACATTTTTAGGAAGATTGGCTACGACCCGCGCTTCTCCCAGGATAAATTTGGAGTGGTAGTAGGGTGTGGCGCCGCACAAACGGACGAGGTTTCAGAAAAGCTCAAGCAGTGCGGAGCGGATGAGGTCGAGGTACGAAACGGATTATAGGCTATGCAGCACGCGATTTATAAAGTTAGAAATTTTCTCCTCGTCGGAACTCTTGCGACTATACATCTCTTTGGGCCTGTTTTGGGCGGCCCCAAACCCGCTGTCGCGTTGCCTTTTAACCAGGACATGGTGGGCAAGCAAATGATTACCGGTTCTGTCATGAGACAGAAGGAGGCGGGAACCATTTCTGCACATAGCCTTCCACGACAGCTGCCAGAGAGATCTGTTATCGTAGAGACTTGGACAAATCCGTTCGCGAAGAATGCAGAAGAGCTTGCAAGTGCGGCCGAACGCGGGAAGAGATCTTTCCAAGTTCAATGTGTAGTTTGCCATGGGTCGATTCAAGCAGGGCAGCATGTTCCCTCTGACCTAATGCAGAAGGGAATTCCGAGCATTAATCTTCTGCTTAGCCAGGAGAAATTCATTCCGCAAAGGACAGACGGCTTTTTGTGGGCCTACATCTTTTCAGGGATTGACGCGATTATGCCGCGTTACGGATACAAGCTATCGAACGAGCAGATATGGGAATTAGTGTCCTACATCAGAAAATTACAGGCCGATAATCCGATGTAGTAGTAACGCGCTCTTGTAGCCAAGTTGCCCGCACGGCGGCGCTTGTTTGTATCGGGTTTTTCTGACGTTTTCTTTGTTTTTAAGAGAAGGTCTTTTAGGGAAGTTTGTTAAAGAATTTTTATCAGGGCTGCTTTAGAGGACCGCCTCTGCTCAGCCCTGAATAGATAGAGCGAAGTATGCACTCATTTACCGCACACATGAACTCAGAGGAACTTTGTAAAGAGGCGCCGCTTCGCCCAACGATCGGGCTCGTTAAGTTGATGTGGGCGTTTCTATTGGTCGGGCTTGTCGCACTTGTTTATGGCGTGATTTACGTACCGCCAGCGATATTTTGGGCCACGTATCACGTGAATGTCATTTTTTGGACCGGCATCGCCTGCGGCATGGTAATTCTGTGCGCGATTTTTCAGATTGTAAGGGCGCAATGGGCCGTACCGCTGCGTAGAGTTTGTGAGTCGGGAGCTAGTTTCCTTCCGTACGCCTATATTCTCATTCTCACCAGTTATGCGGGGAAGGAGTACTTGTTCCCTTGGGGCCGAGGTCCGTTTATTGGCAGGGAAATGTGGTTCCAGCCAGACTTCGTGTACGGGCGTATGGCCGTAGTGTTCGCCGTTTTGTTCTTCTTGATGTGGCGTTTTGTGAAACTCTCGGTTCGCAGTGATGTGGGAATGCTTAGAGAGAAATACCCGCATCTCGATCGCTGGTTTACCCCAAGCTATGATTCCCTTGTGGGAGAGTGGAAGGGGACGGAGTGTGAGGCAATCCACACCCAACGCAAGCTCTCTTGGAATGCGCCGCTGCTGATTCTTGTCTATGCGGTGGTTTACACTCTATTCGCCTTTGAGATGGTCATGGCGATGGACCAGTATTGGTTCTCGAACATGCTCGGAGGTTATTTCTTCCTAGCGAATGTCTATACCGCACTCGCTTTTGTAGCCATCACTGTGCTCTACCTTGCCAGAAATAATCGGTTGTTTTCAAAAGCTCTTACTAGTCAGCAGATGTGGGATCTTGGGAAGCTGAGCTTCGGATTTTGCATGCTGTGGGGCTACACGTTTTTTAGTCAGTTTTTGCCACAGTGGTACGGCAACCTGCCGGAAGAAACCCAGTGGATGATTCTTAGAACTAGGGAAATGCCTTGGCAGGGACTTGGGTGGATTGTGTTCGGGATGTGCTTCATTATTCCGTTTATCCTGCTTCTTAGTGATGATCTTAAGAAGACGCCGCTTGCGTACACAACGGTAGCGACGCTCATCTTGGTGGGGATTTGGCTTGAGAAGTATATGATTGTCATGCCGCAGATCTCTCCTGAACATATTCCTCTATCACTCTTTGATTTGGCGTTTACGCTGGGCTTTCTAGGGTTCTTTGTTCTGTGTATTCACAGCTTCTTGGCGAAGTACCCTTGCGTTACGGTCTCTAGTCCGTTGATGCAGGACAATAATAGGTGGTAGGCGAACCTCGGCGCCCGGCGCATATTGAGCAAGTACTACTGCTAACATATTGAAATCGCAGCGTTTTTCGCGCTTTTTTTGCTGCGTATAGAGCGGCACTCTTCCTCTTGGGGGTTTGCCCGGGATCTCGGATGTCGACTCGGCGTAAGGCGCTAAAGTTGAGCGAATGGGCTATTTATGGTACCTGGGATGCTCCTGAAAGCGGTACCTCTGGATAGTTTGCCTTTTTAAGTTGGCGATATCTTTGGTCTGGGCCATTTCTCAGGATGTGGGGCGAGCAGTTGCTCAAAAACTGTCGTTGCTTAGAGGTAACGGCGCATCACTGCTAGCGTTTACACATTTGATTTTTGATGAAGAGGAAATATGGCTGTCCCAAAGAAACGCACGTCTCACTCCCGCTCACGAACTCGCCGTGCACATGATGGATTGAGCCGTACCTACGCAGTGCTCTGCACGAACTGCCAGTCTCCTGTGCTTCGACATCGTGCCTGTATGTCCTGTGGGCATTATCGCGGCAAGGCCATAGTTGCTCAGGCAGCGGCTCAGTAATCTGGCCATCAGTAATCTGGCCAATTAGCGCGCCGAAATTTGCATCGTAGTGACGCAGTGAATCCACGCTTTACTTATGCGTGAGTGTCTTCGCGAGCTGCGCAGGGGTTTTTACTCAGATTTTCAGTCACATTAATGAGGAGTCGCCATGAACCAGCCGCTGGACCTGAAAGACCGAGTTGCTCTAATTACTGGTGGTTCTCGCGGAATTGGTAGGGCCATCTGCGTTGAACTCTCGCGATGCGGGGCGCTGGTAATAGTGAATTTTGCGTCCAATGCGAGCGCAGCAGAGGAGACGCTACGTCTTTGTAATGAAGCCAGAGGCGATTCCTCTGGAGCGTGCGCAGAAGCGCTTGGCTTTGATGTTTCCGATAGCCAGGCGGTGAGCGGAGCGATCGACTCAATCAAAGAGCGACATGGTCGCCTCGATATTCTCGTGAATAATGCGGGTATTTCGCATGACGGACTGCTCATCAGATTTAAAGATGAAGATTGGAAAAGGACACTGGCTATAAATCTGGACGGAGCCTTTTTCTGTGCGCGCGCCGCAGCAAAATTGATGATGAAGGCGCGTTGGGGGCGCATCATTAATATTAGCTCCGTAGTGGGTGAGATGGGCAACCCGGGACAAGTCGCGTATGTCTCAGCGAAAGCGGGCCTGATTGGTATGACCAAGTCTATGGCGCGCGAATTAGCATCACGAAACGTTACGGTTAATGCGGTTACTCCAGGATACATAGAGACCGACATGACTAAGGGCCTAGACCCTAAGGTGATGGAGACCATGCTCTCGTCCATCCCGCTTGGTCGTACCGGTTCAGCAGAGGAGGTCGCGGCTCTCGTCGGATTCCTTTCAGGCACTTCAGCAGGCTACGTGACGGGGCAGGTTGTGGGGGTCAATGGCGGTCTCTATATGTAAGTTTACCGCCTGGTGGACTTAAAACGACGCATTGCCAGAGATAGGGCGGCCGGTCCTCCTCGTATCTCCTCGTTTTTACAGGAATTTTTAGTTGTAAAAAGCGAGTTTTTGATTGTAAGTTTTCCATTAGGGAGATCGCTCCAAGGCTTGACTGAGAACCCTAAACATCAGTAACTAGCGTCTCCGCTTATTTCGGTTGCGATCGAGCCTCTGCTTATATCGAAAGCATCGCGGAAATTTTGCCCAACGAGCGCCTGGAGTTACATGACTCTTGGCGTTCTTCGGTGAAAGATGGGGCGCGAGTTCGATGAGGTTGGCAGGTGACGTAGAGGAGATCTTGAGTATCGTCTCCGAAAATCGTCAAATGTAGGCTTCTGGAGTTGGTGGGGGGTGTGTGGTTTTTCTACACCAAAAGCACGCTCCGCTGAGAAGTCGAGCCTTTAAGTAGAAGTGCAGCGCAGGGTTCGCGTCATAGTGAATTCAAAAAGCTGCAAACCTGAGATATAGAGAGGAAGCAGTTCATGAGTATGAGTGAAGGAAATGTTGGAGGAACCCAAATGGCATCTGCAGAAGAAATAACTGAGAGAGTCAAAGGAATCATTGTTGACCAGCTCGGTGTAAGCCCAGAGGAAGTGAATCCTGAGGCTTCGTTTATTGAAGATCTAGGTGCCGATTCCCTTGATATCGTTGAGCTGATCATGGCGCTCGAAGAGGAATACGACATGGAGATTCCTGACGAAGACGCTGAAAAGATTCAGACCGTTCAAGATGTGTTGAGCTATATCACCACCAAGCAAGTCTAAATGGTTCTCAGAGCTGGCTTCACGGCCTGCTACGTTGAATCTATTAGCTTCCGGTGAGTCGATTTACTTAGCTTGTGGCGTCCCCGAGTTGAGTATCTACACCGTCTCGGTGGATTATCGACTTGTAGCCCTACCTTGAACCCCAACCTGTAAAGCTTTCACGCGAAACCCCTTACTCGAGGAGTCACTCTGAGTAAGGGCGCGTGTGCTTGGATCGCAGAGAATTGCTTCTCGGAAGTCGGCACAATCTTTGGCTGAGCCCCCTCCTTGCGCTTATTTGCCCATTCCTTGAGGTCAGTGGAACGCCGGGATAGGATTGCCGCGGTTATGTTGGCGGCTGTGTTGAGGTTCGCTCAACGGCGGCATAGGCATATTAAACGGTGAGGGGTGAGTGAGCGAAGCTTCGATTGATGGAATGCGTTCATTCGTTCGGTCCCTGTCAGAAGTCGACCCTGAAATTGCGGGGCTCATTAAGAGAGAGACGGAACGACAGGAGTACGGACTCGAGATGATCCCGAGCGAGAATTTTGTATCGGAAGCGGTGCTCGCTGCTTGTGGTTCAGTTCTTACAAACAAGTACGCCGAAGGCCTGCCGGGCAAGCGCTACTACGGTGGCTGCGAGGTGGTAGATGAAATTGAAGAAGTCGCCATCAGGCGCGCGATTTCGCTTTTCAAAGTCCAGACAGCGAATGTGCAGCCGCATTCAGGTGCTCAGGCCAATCAGGCGGTGTTCGAAGCACTACTGTCTCCGGGGGACACGTTTCTTGGAATGCGGCTCGACCAGGGCGGACATCTTACGCACGGAAGCCCCGTTAATTTTTCTGGAAAGCACTATAAAGTTGTGGCGTATGGAGTGCAGCCGGATACACACCTGATTGACTACGATCAGTTGGCTGAGTTAGCGCGCGAACATCGCCCGAAGCTCATCATCGCCGGAGCCTCAGCCTATTCCCGCCAACTAGACTTTGCTCGGTTTGCGGCAATTGCCAAAGATGTAGGTGCACTGTTGATGGCCGACATCGCCCATTATGCGGGGCTGGTAGCTGCAGGTGAGTATCCTTCGCCCGCGCCTTTTGCTGATGTGGTCACCACCACGACGCACAAGACGTTGCGCGGCCCACGCTCTGGTTTAGTGATGGCCAAAGAGGAGCTAGCCAAAGCTATTAATAAGGCGGTGTTCCCAGGGCTGCAGGGAGGGCCACACTTACACACTATTGCAGCGAAAGCGGTCGCATTTCATGAGGCGGCTACGCCTGAGTTTGCTGAGTATGCACGGCAAGTGATCGTAAATGCGCGTGCGACCTGTGCGGCGCTTACAGAAAAAGGGTTTTCGATTGTTTCTGGTGGAACGGATTCACACTTGTTTGTGGTTGATTTGCGTTCCTCGAGTGTGACGGGGAAAGAAGCTCAAGCGTTCCTCGACCGTGTGGGCATTACCGGCAATAAGAATACGATTCCCTTTGATCCACAGCCCCCGACTATCTGTAGCGGCATTCGACTTGGAACCCCGGCTCTTACCACGCGCGGTATGAAAGAGGACGAGATGGTACAGGTTGCAGATCTGATTGCCCGTACTTTGAGGTCTGGCGGTGATGAAGCCCAGTTAGCAGTGATTCGCAGAGAAGTGGAAAATTTGAGCAGAGGTTTCCCACTTTATCGACATAGACTTTGAAAATTGTCGAGCGGGCGATTTGGTACAAGAGTTGCGCAGTTCATTTTTGAGAACTAGCTCTCTGCCAATCAGTAACAGATTAATGGTGAGTGGACGATGAAGTGTCCGCGATGTAGCTCAGAGAAACTGTCGGTAATCGACTCACGAAGCGATGAAGGCACCATCCGAAGACGTCGCGAGTGCGATAGTTGCAGCTTCCGTTTCACCACTTTCGAAAGAGTCGAGTTGACACTTCCGATGGTGGTCAAGAAGGACGGTCGCAGCGAGATCTTCGACCGAATGAAGGCGCGTGCAGGCTTGATACGCGCCTGCGAAAAGACACCGGTGAAGATTGAAGATATAGACCGTACGGTCGAGCAGATCGAGCGAAAAATCCATGAGCTGTGCCAGAAAGAGATTCCCAGTCGGAAAGTGGGGGAGTACGTGATGGAGGCTCTAAAAGGGCTGGACCAGGTAGCCTATGTGCGCTTTGCCTCGGTGTATCGAGAATTCAGAGATGTAAGTCAGTTTGTCGACACTCTTCAGTCTTTGAACAAAGTGGGGCGAGCGGGTAAGCGTTCAAAGGGTGCGAAGGCGCCGTCGAAAGCGCCGTCTCGCTGAGCCGCCTGACCTAGAGACACGCTATGCTGGATCCATTTAAAGATGTACTCGAGGCCGCGCGCAGTGGCCGCATGATCATCATGGTCGACGATGCCGATCGAGAGAACGAAGGGGATCTTGTTATCCCCACCGCGCATGTTTCCAAAGATGTTTTGAGTTTCATGATGCGCGAAGCGCGTGGGCTTATCTGCGCTTCGATTAGCACTGAGCTGGCAGATCGCCTTCAGCTTCCGCCGCAGGCCTCTTCAAATACTTCGTCCTTTCAGACCCCCTTTACTATAAGCGTGGACGCGCGTGAGGTGGTTGACCGCGGGGTAACCGCCGAAGCACGCGCCATTACTTTCAAAAAGCTGATTGCGCCCGACGCGAGCCCTGATGATTTTGTGAGTCCTGGTCATGTGTTTCCTTTGGTTGCATCTCCCCTGGGTGTTTTCGGTCGGCGTGGACAAACTGAAGGCTCGTATGATTTGGCGCGCCTATGTGGCTTGCCTGCTTCCGGGGTGATTTGTGAGATCTTGAATCCAGACGGAAGCATGGCGCGTGGCGAGACGCTCATTGCCTTTGCGCGAAAGCATAATCTTCTTATTACGAGCGTCGCCGAGATTGTGCGGCACAGGACAGAACAAGAGGTTCTTGTCCGAGAAGTGGCGCGCACCGAGATACAGACCAAGGTGGGACCATTCTCTTCCTATGTGCTTGCTGATGACGCGACCGGCAGCGAGCATCTAGCCCTTGTATACGGCAATATTAAGAGCGCAGCTGCCCCGCGGGTGAGAATCCACTCAGAGTGTTTGACTGGTGATGTGTTTGGCAGCAGGCGCTGTGACTGCGGCGCTCAGCTGGAGCTCGCGATGGCACAGATTGCAGCAGATAAAGCCGGTGTTGTTCTTTATCTTCGTCAGGAGGGACGCGGCATAGGGCTTGGCAACAAGCTACGGGCCTATGCCCTGCAGGACCAAGGGCACGATACCGTTGAAGCGAACTTGGCTCTCGGCTTCGAGCCGGACTTAAGAGACTTTGCTGTGGCGGCAAAGATGTTGCGCCATCTTGGTGTGTCGGAGGTAAGATTACTGACCAATAATCCAGAGAAGGTGCGTGCGATTGAGGCTTGGGGGCTTGTGGTGAAAGAGCGCCTTCCGCTCCTCGTTCCTTCTGATGAGTATTCGAAAGCCTATCTCGAAACAAAACGACAAAAGCTCGGGCACCTCCTATAACTAGTCACTTCAATAGGACTGACTGTTTGAGGTTCTTATCGACGCATCTAGCGTCGTTATCCTTGAATTGAGGCCGATCGCGCAGCTAATGCCCTGTTTTGACAGCGTATTTTTAGTGCAATAATTTCAGAAGCAACTTTTGACGACCCACGGAATAGGGGAGAGGAGGGCTCCTGTTCGTGGAGCTCTTTGGTGGTTCGAAGACTTGGTGGATTCTGAAGTGGGCCGTGAGGCAGCGTTTTTGCCGCAAGTCTTTGGGAAAATGGGGATCGTAAATGAAGAGCCGACGCAAAGCGCGTGAGGCAGCCGTACAGGCGCTCTATCAGTGCGATACACAGTGCGACTTCAGGCACGAAGCACTCGACTATTTTATGCAGGACTTCTTTCCTGAAGGTGCCGAATCTCGGATAGAGGCTGACGAGGAAGTTGCACCAGAATCAAAAATTCATTCGGGAGAACTTGAAAATCGAGAGTTTGCCTGTGTCCTGATGGATGGCGTGATCAGTCATCTAGAAGAAATCGATCGCCTACTCGGTTCTGCTTCTGCGCATTGGAGCGTGGCGCGCATGTCGCGAGTGGATCGAAACATCTTACGCATCGCCGCATTTGAGCTGCTGTTTCTGGCTGACGTGCCTCCGAATGTCGTTATCAATGAGGCGATTGAGTTGGCGAAGACTTTTGGAAGCGATGAGTCTCCTATGTTCATCAATGGAGTACTTGACCAAGTTGCTAAAAAGGTAGCAGCGGCGCGGGCTCAGACGAAGCTTGCGAGTAATGAATAGGCTTGAGTGATTGCTCGGCGGTGGGCTTGAGTCACTAACGGGGGAGAAGCGCTCCTGAGCCTGAACTCGCTGCAGTTGAACTGAGGATTTGTTCTGTTTCAATCCTAAGTATCTGTGGTTTGCATCGGTTCCTCAACGGGAGTGCAGCTAGCCATTCTTGCTAGTTGCCGAGAAGGCCCCCATGCCGACCTGATTATTGGACGAGCTAGTGTAATCGACTGTTTTCAAAGTGTAGTGAAGATGGTGCCGAGCGCACTAGTCGACCAATGGCGTCAGCAAGGAGCTTTCGACTTTCCTGTAGGAGGAGTTCCGGTTCGCCTTAGTTCTGAGCTTATTGGGGATATCGACTCGCGGAACTTACCAGAGCAGCTTTTAAAGCTTCGAACTCCAGTTCACCTGGTTCATGGCAAAGAGGACAAGACGGTGCCGCTCTCAGTTATTCAACATGTATTCAAGTTGTTTCCCTTTGGGTTGGGAAATTTGACGGAACTTCCTGGAGCGGGACATGAACTTTCTAATGACCCATCATCTGAGGCCTTTCGCTGGATGGTCTAGAGAGCAGGGTTAATTAATGCAGGAACGTAGTTAGGGCCTTCTAGGAATCATGAGTCCTACCACAGCAGTAGGTATTCTGTGCGGGTGTCTTCTGCAAAAAAACTACGCAAACACTTCTAGAACTTGGTCCGCACAGCGCATGGCGCTGTCAATCGCACCATGAACTGTCCCATGGTCACCATCAAAACAAGTCGCCTCCCCCGCAAAGAAGAGAGCATTCTGCAACGGCATCGCTAATGCACGCCGTGCATGCCCAGTCGACATTGTATTATAGGAGTACCCTCCTCGACTAAACGGGTCACTGGTCCAATCGACGAAGCTGGTCGCAACATATTCTTGTTTCACCACAGAACCAAAAGCAGCGCTCAGTTCTTGCAAGGCAACCGCCTCACGCTCCTGCGCAGACATTGCGGTAAGCTTTTCGGCGCGGTTTCCGCCTGTAAGACTTGTGATGATGGGGCGATCTGATCGCATCCACCATGAGCCTATCAGTCCATCCGTTTCAAGGAAGCCGTCTGTCGGCCAGCAGACTTTTGCGAAGCGCAGGAAGAGCTTGGCGTGCGAGCTCATTCCGATATGCGCTATGGCGTTAACGTGAGATTTAGGAAGTTCAGGCGAGAAGCGTACCGCTCCTGCCTTAAGCACTCCAAGCGGCATGGTCAGAATTGCTGTGCGTGAGTGATATGTCGCCGCTATAGTGGAAACCTGACAGGCGTTGTTACTATAGGCGATCTGTTTCACTTCATTATTCAGAAGTACTGCCACGCCACGCGCGTTTAGGTCTCGCTGGAGGCTAGTGCAGAGAGACTGATAGCCCTCCACTATTAAATGATTCTCGGGCAGGAATGAATCTTCACTGCCTTTCCACTCAAGCCCCTGCACGCTTAATAATTCATCAGGATGTTCTCCTGACACTCCTTCGAGCGAAATCAACATTCTTGTGATGAGGCGCATTGCTGCAGTATGTGGATGAGGAGCAATTCGCTCCAATGCGTCGTAGAGAGAAAGGGGCTCCTTGTAGAGTAGCCCAAGTTTTTCGAAGACATTATCTATCTCCTTTGCGAAGTCGCTATCGTGCCCATGAAAGCGCCCCTCTGCACAGTAGGAGTGAAGATTCGGTCCGAGTACGGTGGTAAGTCCAGCTTTTCGGGCGAGCGGCCACACCGACGACGAAAGACCATGCACCATTTCAGCGCCGTACTCGAAGAGGTCGTCACCTATCCGTACGGAATGAATTCTTCCCCCGATGCGATCGCGTGCTTCAAGTACAACCGGCGTAAGACCACGTTCCACGAGCAATGATGCAAGATAGAGTCCTGCAATGCCGGCGCCTACGACCAACACGTCACAGTCAAATTCTTCGTTGTTACGTGTCACGCGACTGACCCTTGTATAGTGTGTAACATAACTTTAGCGAGTTTGAGGCTGAGCGGGTATGAAGAATCATATTTTTGGTTTCTTGAAAGATGGACCGGGGCGGCCATTTTTCTGTTTCATTTCATGTTGCTTACCATTTGTTGCTTGGCCTCGCGTCTGCTCGGCGGAGAGAAGAATTCTATAGGTGCCAAAAAGCCGAGAACGTTTTTGCTGTTAAGCTTAGTTCGTCCTTACGCATATGTCTCTCAAAAGGAAATCTTTTGGTCCTTCTTAAATTCCTCTCTCAAACAATTCCTTGAGCTTCGAAGTAACAACCCAATCACCTTCTCCGATCTGCTCAAACACGAGGCATTGGAACTTCTCGGCAGTTGGGAAGAACAGTCGCATGGAGTACCTTCCTTTAAAATACTGATAGCCTTGAGCAGTTAAGGCCCGTCCGCTGTGCAAGACAGGGTATTGGAGAGCCGGAGACCCCCGAGCTTGTAGAGGCGCGCGATGTTGGGCGGCGCCAGGGCCGTGGAAGCACGCCCACCTGTATAACCGAAGGCGATTCTGAGTGCAGTGACGCAAACAATAGAAACTTTCTCAGTAATTTCTATGAGTTCCGCGCGTTTTTTACCACACGAGCCATGGTTAAAAAGTTGGGCCGTCACAACCACTTCGCCGTCCTTTAAACACCGGTGCGCCTTTCGTGGGGCGTAGTTGATTTCACTTCTGAGCGGTTCAAACTGTCCGGTCTGGGTGATAAAAGTCGTATCGCCTAAAGTCGTTTGCTCGCACGTCTGCGTCGCAGTACGGTGCCACCAATGAATAAGAAGCAATCTAGTAAATCCAGAAGTACTGGTTACTTAAAACTCAAACTGATTAGCCCAGTCCCCGCAGACATACTGATCTCACAGGCAGCTAAACCGAAGCCAGTGTCTGTGCTCGCCGATCAGATCGGTCTTAGAGATACTGAAGTCGAGAACTACGGCAGGTTCAAAGCCAAAGTGAGCTTGTCTGTTCGAGAGCGGTTGGCGAAACGAAAACCTGGTAAGTATGTGGTTGTCACCGCGATAACGCCGACTCCGCTCGGCGAGGGAAAGACCACAACAACTGTTGGTTTAGCTCAGAGCCTTGGAGCTCATCTTGGATACAAGGCCTTCGCATGTATCCGCCAGCCGTCACAGGGCCCGACGTTTGGTATCAAGGGAGGTGCGGCAGGTGGGGGATACAGTCAAGTTATTCCGATGGAGGAGATGAACCTCCATCTTACCGGCGATATTCATGCGGTAACCGCTGCGCATAATTTGATGGCTGCAGCTATCGACGCGCGGATAATTCACGAGCATCTCAACGACACGGATGACAAGTTGTTTAATGCGATCTTGCCGAGAGGGAGCGATGGTAAGCGGAGGTTTCCGCGCGGACTGTTTGCGCGCATGAAGAAATTTGGGATTAAGACGCGCGATCCCGAGCAGCTCTCTGCCGAAGAAAGAAGCCGACTAGTTCGGCTTGATATCGATCCGCAGTCTATAAGTTGGAATCGAATCATTGATGTTAATGATCGCATGCTGCGGGGAATTGAGATCGGGCTAGGGCCTGAAGAGCTTGGTTATGCACGCAAAAGTGGGTTCGATATCAGCGTGGCCAGCGAGTTTATGGCAATCCTCGGGCTCTCTCATTCGCTTGCGGATATGCGCGCCAGGATTGGCCGCGTTGTTTTTGCCACTAATCGGAGTGGTGAGCCGTTGACCGCTGATGACCTCGGGGTGGCAGGCTCCGTCGCAGTGCTTCTCAAGGACGCTTTGCAGCCCACCCTGATGCAAACTCTTGAGGGCACACCAGCATTTATACATACCGGACCATTTGCGAATATCGCTCACGGAAACTCTTCGATTGTAGCGGATCAAATCGCCCTGGCCCTTGGTGATTTTGTCGTAACCGAGGCTGGATTCGGTGCAGACATCGGCCTTGAAAAATTTATTAATTTAAAATGCCGGGCCTCTGGTATGGCACCGGATTGCATCGTGCTCGTTGCTACCATTAGAGCACTTAAGATGCATGGCGGTGGACCTAAAGTTACTCCAGGAAAGCCGCTAGACTCAGCATATATCCACGAGAATCTAGAGCTTTTGGAGGCTGGAATTCCAAATCTCGTTCGACACGTAAAGAATGCTGCTGGCTACGGCTGTCCGGTAGTAGTGGCGATTAATGCCTTTGCAAACGATACACAAAATGAGTTTGAGATAGTCAAACGTCATGCCCTGGCTGCAGGCGCCATCACCGCAGTCCCTACTTTTCATTTCGCCAGAGGCGGTGCGGGAGCTGAGCAACTCGCGCATGCGGTTGTTGCGGCAAGCAAGATTAAATCAAAACTTAAACCGCTTTACTCTTTGAAAGACAGCATCGTCGATAAGATCAGTGCCATTGCTGAGTCTTACGGCGCGGCATCTGTTGAGTTCTCCCCAGAGGCTAAGAGAAAGATCGAACTGTTTACAAAACTCGGGTACGATAGAATTCCTATCTGTATGGCGAAAACCCACCTTTCGTTTTCTGCCGATCCAAAACTTAAGAATGCGCCGAGTGGATTTGTACTACCGATTCGCGACATGCGCGCGGCCGTGGGAGCAGGCTTCATTTATCCACTCGTTGGAGAGATGCGCACCATGCCAGGACTTCCGCCACGCGGAGCTTTTATGGAAGTTGATATCGACACTAAGTCAGGGGCAGTTCTTGGGTTGTCCTAATGTGGCAGGAGGCCAAGAGAGGAGTCGCCTTCGTTTTGAATCGAGGGGCATATGGGCTGATGGGTGAATAGTGCGCTCACGGGTCGTTAGCCACGGAAGCGGAGGCCATAGAACTATTGAGATCAGCTGACCGCCCCGGTAGGAGTCGACGGTATGTCGCTAGGCATCAGCGTCTGAAACAATATCAGCTTTACCGCTTTCAAGAATCCGCAACTCAGCAATCGACCAGTCTGTGCCATCACTTTCTCCGATCTGCTCAAACACCAGGCACTGGAAATCTTCTGAAGACGGGAAGAACAGCCGCATTGAATGTCTTCCTCGAAAGTACGGATAGCCTTGAGCGGTGAAGTCCAATCCGCCGTACCAGGCAGGGGATTCAACAACCACTACACCAGAAGCTTCTATAGAATCAGGCGTACCGAGCGCGTCACAGGTTTCTGCGCCTCTCACTCTTAGTCCGCGAGGGAAGTCGGTTACATAATCTCCGAGAAACAGCTCAACGCCATCAAGCTTTAGCGGAGTAGAGAAGCGCACCGAAACCCACTCGCCGCCCTTCTGACTGCCACCGCCAGCGGTCCAGCGTGTCTTTGAGCGCCCGTCAATCATGAGGCGTGAGAGTTCTGGGTGATGAGAGGCGGTAACCTCAGCAGAGTCCTTAGAAACTCTAGTAAAGTGCGCATTGCGAATGAGATCTTCTCTCTCAAGAATCCAATTCCTGTCTAGCCCAAGCGCGTTCCAATGATGGGCACGGAGTGCGAACTGTGAAGGAGATCTCAGCAGTAGCTGGTGACGCTCCGATACTGGGTGCGCCTGATCGAGAGTGGAAGAGGGCTCGGTGGTGGGAGTGCTGAGAACTAGCAGAGAAATAACTCCAAGAAGCGGAGCGGCGACTAGCCCAAGTGTGCGATGCGCTGAAGCGGTAGCGATGAGCAGCCCTAAGGCTGCAAGCCCAATCACCGTGTGTTCAAGAGGAACAAAAAATAGATTGGGGATGATACGCGGAAGCACCAAAAGCGGGGAAATAATGCTGACCGGTTCAGGCATTCTAAGGTCAAAGAACAACAGCGCGACCGGTGTCCCACACAGCAGAAGTACTCGCGCAGCAGAGACGGAAAAGCGGCGACTAAGCGCTAGTGCGGCAAAGAGCGCAATCAAGATGACGTGAAACGATGAGAGATAGTCAGCGCGCAATGCCCATCTATCAATGAATGGAACTGGGGGTAGTGGACCAAAGAAAGGGCGCAGCATTCCGGGGATTTCATCATCTGGTACGACCTGACTTCCCTGCGGATACCATGGCGTTGGAGTTTCAGGAATCAGACACAGGGAAATCAAAGCAGGAAGCAGCGTTGCTGTGGCGATTAATAAGGAACCGTATGAAGACTTCGAGCAATTTCGAGACAGGCATACGGCAAACAGCAGAACCGAGGCGCATAGTAAAAGCGAGAGCTGATTTGCACTGAACGATAGGAACATCGAAGCGAGCACAATCAGTGCGAGCTTTAGCCCGAACGGCGATGAGGCTGGCGATAAGATCGGTGAAGGCGCGGCGCGTGCTGACAGCACTGCAGTAAGAAGGAGCGGGAACCAGCTAATGGCCGCGAATGCTGTTCGATCGTGACCGTACAATACGGCGCAAGAAAGGGCGCCAAAAAGTGCAGTAAGCACACTAGTCGCTTCGGTCTTAAAAAGTGTTGCGCCCGTTTGATCGGTTGTGCGCAAGGATATTCTGGTGAGTCCCCAAAGGCCGAGGAAAAGGACTAGGGTTCCAAACATGAACTCGAAGGAGGTAAACGCGGAGTCTTGAAAAAAGGTTCGGTGTAGCAGCTCGGTGAGTGGGGAAGTTCGCCACAGGTAGAAAGCGTTGGTGATGGGATCGCTTGCCGGGCACCATACGCCAAGCGTGCGGCCAAGCAGCAAGGTTGCCTCGTTGCCGGGGAGACAATCGCTGCGGAAGTTCGGCAAGATGATCGTAGGGACGATAGCGAGAGCGCCGAATAGCGTAGTTACGGAGCCGCATAGTAGTGCGAGGACTGTTTGCCAAAGTCTCGTCATGGAGCGCCAAGCCTCTTCAGGGGAGAGCCTGCCTCAATGAGAATGTCCGTATCTTTTGGGCAGTTTCTTAGGCCAATGAACTGTAACTCTGGAGCGACTTGAGCAGGGAAAATTTCACAACCTTGTGCCTCAAGGAACGGAAAGTAGTTGTATTTTAGCACCGCACTCTCTGAAGCAACTCGCACTTCCAGCCCGGCAGTTCTGCGCTCAACGAGAGTTCCACTGCCTGAAGCGAAGGGTTGATCCACTGCCAAAACACGCTCGAATAGAGAAAAGCGGTCCTCGCGCCATGCCAAACGGTACTGCTCAGGGCGAGCAGAGAAGTAATCTCTCCATTCACGTTCATGCGCGACGACCGAGGTTGCATTCATCAAAATGAAAAAGTCCTCAATGCCTGCGTCGCCACGTTCCATAAAGCTTTTTGGGATTACTTGAGTATAGCGCCATAGGGTATGAAAAGGAGCTGAAGCGACGAGCTCTTTGCCACTCATAAGGGTCAGCGGCGCGATGTGGCCCTCTTCAAGTTCATGGACGATGCAGCCGGCAAACACAGTTCTTCCTGCTCCCCCGAGATCTTTGATGGCATTTGCTAAATTTCGCACGAGCGGGCCAGCGAAGTGATATTGGTCCACCGTGCGATTGGAGAGTACGGCGGCAGTACACAGCGGTGAAGCAAAGAGAAAGCCTGCGACAAGAGCCTTGACCCATGCTCCCTGGCGTTGACTTGAAAGTAATTCACTTGCAGCAGCTCCAGCAGGAAGGCACAGCAACATGCTTAAAACCACCAGCATTCTGTCAAGTTCTAGTTGAGGTTTAAGTGGCACTAGTATTGCGCCGAGAAAAATCAACCACGCGCTAGTAGTGAGCAAGGTGTACATGGAACGCTTTCTGAGGAGTAAGAACCCTGGAATCGCGAGGAAAATCAAAAGTGGGTTAGTCGAGAAAGCCTTTTCGCGAATGAGTGACATGCTCTTTTGCAAGTCTATCTTGCCCTCGCGGTGTCGTGTTCCCCGATGCGCATTTGCGGCTGGGACTTCGCGCGAAGGGGCGTCTAGTGAGGCGCTGCTGAGCGGTGCAGTGTCGGCAGGGGCGGCAGCTTGGGAGTACGAAGCGGTGGTCGGCGTAGCGGAAGAGCTCTCAAGGAAGCGCCCGACATTTGAAACTGACCAGAAGAGACTCATCCAAGGAATGTTGATGGCGATAAGCAAAGCCCCCGCGACAAGGGTAGGCGTTGCCAAAGGTTTTCTATGCCCCGCAAGGACGCGTCGTGCGACCACCACCAGAGCTGTCAGAATGACTGGGACGAAGACTAACCCAGAAGGACTCCAGAACAGCATCAGAGAGCTGGTGACTACAAACAGGAGAGCTTTACGCCACGGCTTTCTAAGCTCCAAATCAAGCAGGCTCAAGGCCAGCGAGAAGTTTAAGGGAGTAAGCGCAGCGGCCAGTACAAAGCCCATGGTTCCGTATTTGAGTGCCCAGCGGTACCACACCAGGCCAAGACATAATGAGAGAATGCCGCTGGTGACCTGGCCAATAGGTTTAAGTCCTTCGAAGCGAGCAGCCCAAAACGTGGACATGGGCACGACCACAAACAGAAGCGTGGCTACCAGAATATTATAGAGCGGGCCTGCGAGCAGGTTCGAGAGTCCGGCGAGATAGATGACGGGGGAGAAGAGAAGAAAAACACCAAGAGAGCCGGTGGCAAAGAAGTCTCTGGCATCAAGGCCAGCGTTCCAAAATGGATAGTAGAAAGGGATTTTTGGGAACTGTTCGCGAAGTAACGCCAGGCGCAGGAGAAAAGAAGGATGGTCGTCCGAGAACAGCAGCCGTCCTTGACTCTCAGACAGAAAAACGCCCGCAAGAAGTAGAATCGATAGCGGAAGGGCGGCGATTATCGTCTTGTACCGAAAGCGTGCGGGTAGAAGCGCAAAGATCAGAGCACCAAGTAGAATCTCTCCTCGTACCGAAGGATTAGGAAAGAAATTATAACTTCGATCGAACCAATCACTCACGAACAAGAGTAAGAGTCCGAGTGAGAAACCCTCAGGGCTAAGGGAGAGTCGTTGCGGAGAGCGCCGACGAATGAACAAGGCGAGCCCAAGCAACACGAGCGCTGGCAGTAAGGTGTAGGATCCAGACGGGATCAGAAGCGGCCCGTTAGATTGCCACACGCGGGCTGTGCTGGTCAGTAATCCAAATAGGACGAGCGAGATGGCTGCTGAAAACAGGTGAGTTGCCCAGCCAGTGACTGGAGCGGTGATGGAGGGGGAATTTGTCGAAGAATCGCTCACAGTAGGGTCCGACACTGAAGTGTTTGAACAAGCGTAACCGTTCACGGGTTCTGACAGATCAGTGCAACCAAAGCCCAATTCTGAGTTACCCCGAAGGGGTCGATTTGCGAAGCAAATCGGGGGTGAAAATACTATCCGTTCACAAAATGCAGTCGTTCCCGATTAGGGGACGACCACAGAATTGCCACCACTCAAGTATTTTTCAGCCCAATAACTACCTACCGCCACCAGTTAATTTTACCCCGTGAACGGATACGAACAAGCTACAATATTCAAGAAATATTAGCTTGATCAGTACCATGTGGGCTCAAGGAGGTCGACGGTAGCAACTGAAAGAGGGGCCGGACCCACGGCCAACGTTCTTCTTGCCTTTCTGCCCTTGCGCCGGATCGACTGCGAGGGTTTCACTATTGAAATGGGCTTGTTTGCCTTTAGCCTGAGCTTGCATGAGCCTAGTGCTGTCGTACGCTGGAGGACGTATAGTGTGGACCCTACGGAGAGCAATTGAAGATGAGGACTAGCAAATGACACGCGGGCGGAGCTGGAGAACATACTTTCGACCGCCTGTTCCTGCTTGGATACTTTGTTTGCTGTGCATCCTGATAGGGTACTTCACTCATTTTAAGGGCTATGCCGAGCCACCGTTTTTCTTTTGGGATGAAAACTATCACGTAGCGCATGCTCAAAAGTATCTGCATGGCGTGTTCTTCATGGAGCCGCACCCCCCGCTAGGGAAGCTCTTAATAGCTGCCGGTGAGTACCTGTTTGAGGCCAATGAAGAGAGCAATCAGTTTATTGGTACTGATCACGCCAAGAACTCGCCTAAGGGATTTTCGTTCGCAGGCTATCGCTTCTTTCCTGCGCTGCTTAGTTGGTTCACCGCACCGGTGCTCTATTGGATCTTTGTGCTTATCACCGGAAGGGTGTGGTGGGCGCTGTGCCTTAGTGCGCTCTATCTGTTCGACAACGCGCTGATTGTGCACGGTCGGGGTGCGATGCTCGAAGGAACTCAGTTGTTCTTCGTTGCGCTGATGATTCTAGGAGTAGTGTTACTTCTCAAACATCGACGTCGACCGAAGGCCTTGACGTTGCTGCTGGGCGCGCTGGTGGGCGCCAGTTTTGCCGCGGCTATGGTGACCAAGGTAAACGCCCTGATTCTGTGCCTGCTGTTTCCAGTTATGCTTTGGCATTTTCGGAAGAATTGGTGGCTTGGTGCCCAAGTCTTCGCATCCCTCACACTCGCTGGTCTCCTTGTTTACGTCACTGTCTGGCAAATCCATTTCTCAATGGCGAGAAACATTGACGCGAGACTCCCTAATGCGGGTTGGTATCAGGCCTCACCAGAATACAAAGGATTGGTAGAGAAGGGTGACCTGCTTTCCGTGCGGGCTTTTCCGTTGATGTTACGAGATTCTTTAGCCTTTGTGTCGCATTACCAAAAAGGTGTGCCGAAGTTGAATTTGTGCGCTCAGAACGAGAACGGCAGCCCCGCCATCCTCTGGCCCTTTGGTGGGCGAACTATTAATTACCGCTGGGAGCGAAAGGACGGAAAGGCTAGCTACCTTTATTTGGTTTCGAATCCAGCGTCTTGGACCGTAGCGCTGCTGGTGGTTTTGGCGAGCATCGGAACTCTGTGTGCTCAGTGGTTTCTTGGGCTTCGCTCAGCGCTTCGCAATCAAGGGCTCATTTTCTCTTTTGCCGCGATGTATGTGGGCTACATGGTGGTGATGATGAACCTTCCGCGGGTCATGTATCTCTATCATTATTTTATCCCACTGATTATTGCCTATGTGCTGTGTGGATTGTTGCTGCGAGAGGTTCGGTCTGTTGCGGGGCGACGGTTAAATAGTGGGTATGTTTCCGTTGGCCTGACTTGTCTCTCTGCCTTGGTTTGGGGGGCCTACTCATTCATGAGCCCGCTGACCTACTCTCAACCTCTCTCGGACGAAGATCTGCGGCAAAGGTCGTGGGCTATGCTGTGGGATTTGAGGCCTGCTGGTGCCGATCCAGCGAACGGCATCGCCAAGTCGCTGTGTGATCCAAAGGTAAAACCAGCTCCAGATGTGGCAATCTCTGGCATTCGTGCTTCCAAGGGCTTTCAAGATTGGGGCGAACCTCGGCAAAACGTAACGGTGGAGCAACTTCCTTTGATCGTTGGCGGGCAGACGTTCGCACAGGGAATCGGGGTACACGCTATTTCAAATCTGGAGTTCCCGTTAAAGGGGCAGTTCTCGCGCTTTACCGGTAAAGTAGGACTGCCTGATTACCTGAAGGAAAAGACAGGCGCTGCCCCGAGACTTCGATTCGAGATTCTGGGCGATGGGCGCCTGCTCTGGGATAGCGATGAAGTGACGCTTTCGTCAGGGGCGAAGATCTTTGATTTGTCAGTGGCTGGAGTGCAGACACTGACACTTTCGGTGCGACCGCTTGGTGACGGAATAGATAATCATCACGCCAACTGGCTCGAACCAACGCTATCTAGATAAACTTTGAATAACTAAATGTCAGTGGTCTTAATGGTGCAAACAAACTCAAGAAATTGGCCTAAATTTGATTAAACCACGAAGGCCACACAGCGCACGAAGATAGAAACACGAGTTGTTCAGAGGCTCCCTAATGTCCTGAGTTAAAAGTTCGATGAATGATTCTCGCGGAGCTCGCTGCTCTCTTGGTGAATATATTTAATGAATTACACAATGAGCTTAGCGAGAATAGTGAGAAAAATACTTAAATGAACTTCTGCCTCAGCGCGCTAGATAAACTTATTGTAAGGCAAGCTGGCGGGTGCAGACGCGCTGGAGAATGTTAGACACCAGAGGTGCGAGGTCTTGCGGACTTCTTAACTCAGCAATAGACGTTCGCACTGACAGGGCCAGGTTTTTCCCAAATTTGAATGTTTTGGAATCTTCCTTTTCAAGGGACAAGAGTTTTTCTATATCAACCGGCGCGTTCGGGCTAAACGACAAAGTAAGTTTCCCCGCCTTGAATTCGGCTTTAAGCACTCCAAACTCACGAAGCAGAGAACGGAAGCTCATTAGCTCTGCCAAGTTGATAGCTTCTTTAGGCGCAGGGCCGAAGCGGTCTATCACTTCCTCCAGCAGTAGTGCTCCTTCATCGGAGGAAGCGATTGCGGCAAAGCGCTGATAGAGAACAAGCCGCTCTGAAACGTCGGGCAGATAGTGCTCAGGAATAAAGGCGGGAATGCCCAGTTTCACCTCAGGCTCAATTGACTCCCTAAAGTCGGTCTCTTCGCCTTTGAGGTTCAAAATAGCTTCTTTAAGAATGCGAGAGTAAAGCTCGAAACCAACCGCTAGAACGGACCCGGATTGCTCGCGCCCTAGAAGATTGCCCGCGCCACGAATTTCGAGATCACGCATAGCAAGATTAAATCCGAGACCTAAATCATCTAAGGCTTGTAGCGCCTTCAGTCGCTGCTGTGCCTCTCCGCCTAATGATCGCATCTTTGGGATTAGAAAATAGCAAAAAGCTTGGCGACTCGATCGCCCTACGCGTCCCCGCAGCTGGTAGAGCTGAGCGAGGCCAAAGGTGTCGGCGCGGTCTATAATAATGGTGTTGGCGTTGGGGATATCAATGCCCGATTCTATGATGCTGGTGGCTATGAGTACGTCAATTTCTCTATCGATGAAGCGTTTCATTACAGGCTCGAGTTGTTTCTCGCTCATCTGCCCGTGTGCGAATCCGTAGCGCGCTTCGGGGACTAACTGCTTAAGAGATGCAACTACCGCCTCGATATTTTGCACTCGGTTGTGCACATAAAATGCCTGTCCGCCACGCTGCAACTCTCTCAATAAAACGTCTCTTATCAGGGCGTCTTCGTGTGAGGCAACGTAGGTTCGAATGACACGTCGATCAACTGGCGGTGTGCTAATCAGGCTTATATCTCGTATGCCAAGCAGGGACATGTGCAGAGTCCGCGGGATAGGTGTCGCAGTGAGGGTGAGCACGTCGACGCTCTTCTTTAGCGCCTTCATTCGCTCTTTTTGTTGCACGCCGAAGCGATGCTCCTCATCGATGATAAGCAAGCCTAAGTCTTTAAAGGCCACGTCGCGTGAAAGTAGTCGGTGGGTACCTATCACGATATCAAGTTCGCCTGAAGTAAGCTTGGCGAGTACTTGTTTGTTTTCTTCGGCCGAATGAAATCGACTAATGACGCCGATTGAAACCGGGTAACCGTCAAAGCGCCTGGTAAAACTCAAGAAATGCTGTTCAGCTAAAATTGTGGTCGGAACAAGCACCGCTACTTGCCTGGCGTGTTGAATGCATTTAAACGCGGCACGAATGGCGACTTCTGTCTTTCCGAAACCCACGTCACCACAGACCAAGCGATCCATTGGTCGCTCAGAAGCAAGATCTTCCAAGGTGTCTTGTATCGCCTTATTTTGGTCAGGGGTCTCGTCGTAGGGGAAGTGCTCCGCAAAGCGGTCATCCTCGGCCCCTGGACTATCAAAGCGCCAACCCTTTGCCACGCTTCTTGCGGCGTAAAGTCGAATGAGGTCACCTGCAAGAGAGGCTACTTGTTCTTTTACCTTCTGCTTTGTCTTGGTCCAGCGAGTTGAGCTTAGTTTGTCCAGCTGAGGGGTGGCACCTTCGCTTGCCACAAATTTTTGGATTTTCGCAATGTTCTGTACCGGCAGATACAATACGCTGTCGGCATATTCGATGTGAAGAAAGTCACCAGTATTTTGCTCAACTTCGCGGTGAGTGAGCCCGCAGTAGCGACCGACCCCAAAGTCGGTGTGCACGATGAAGTCCCCATTTTTAAGAAGAGCCAAAGTGCCAAGCAGGCGCTTGAGGCTTGTGCGAGCTTTCCTCGAGGACCTATAGGATTTTTCAGCGAAAACTTCGTGCTCAGCTATCAGGAGTAGCTGCTGTTCATGAAGAAGGAATCCGTCTGAGAGATGCCCTTCGAGTATGACTACGGGATAGCGGTGCGGCGCATGAATCCACTGTGGAGCGGAAAAAGCGGGCGTTTTTGCGTCTATGTCAATGCCAAGCAAGATGCGCTGCAATCTCTCTGCACGCTGTGACGACCCGACCACAAAAGCGACGTCATAGCCCTTTCGCCGGTAGCGGGTCAGATATTTCTTTAGAGGTTCAAGCGCATCGCCTGAGCCGATATTTCCACGCAACCGTGCGGTGAGTTCGGTATTTGCCTCAGACCGAATCGGCACCGTGATGATGCGGTTCTCAGAGCGACTCCCCAACACGTCCAAATCATCTACCGTGGATCGGTCATAACGCTGCAGTGCCGACAACACTTCTTCTACGTTTAAGAAGAGGTCCTTTCTTTCGGGAACGAGAAAGTGTTCTGCCGAGAGGCGTTCGAGCCGTTCATCAATGGCGTCCGAGTGAGTGTCGAGGGCCTGCTGCACTCCCAGACCATCGATAGTTACTACTGCGGTGTTCGCTGGTAACGCGTCGAAAATAGATTCGCGGCTTCCCAGTGCGAGAGCGGAAATTATTTCAATTCCTGGATACTCAGTCCCTTTTGCGAGTGCATCAAGAATGCGAGTCACTTCGCGCGCGGGAGTTTCCAGTGCGGCGGCTCGTGCCTTTGTTCGATCGAGCGCGTCTGAGAGGTTGGTTTGCCAATCAGGAAATGCATGCAGTGGAATGCGTTCTCGAGAGGGTGGGATTGTAGTTTCTGGGAAATCCGCAATGGTTCTCTGAGTGTCTGAATCGAAGGATCTCAGTGAAGTGACAGTGCTTTGGTCGAACTCGACTCGTAGTGGGTGAGTAAGTCCAGCCGGGAAGACATCAACTACCAGGCCGTGCGCCGCCATTTCACCGGGTGACTCGACCAAGGAGACAGGCAGGTAGCCGCCAATTTTAAGTTGTTCGCAGAAGTCAGCACGGCTTACCTGTGCCCCGGTTGCGACTTGAACTGAAAGGCGGTCTAAAAACTTCCGAGGTGGAAGTGCTTGCAGGAGCGCATCTGCGGAAGCAACGACTACGAGCGGCTCGCCTTGCTGAAGTTCGTGAATAACTCTTAAGCGCTGGCCGCAGATATCGGAAGTAGGAGAGACAAGCTCAAAGGGTAGAGTTTCCCATCCTGGAAACCAGCGCACGGCACGTTCCGGGGCAAAGAACGCCAGGTCAGACAAAATCTGTTCTGCAGAAGTGCGGTTCTTGCATACCACAAGCACGGGTCGCCCTTCTCGTGCAACCTGAGCGACTACCCAGCTACGCGCCGCACCGTACGCACCGCGGTAGAGCGTGACGGCAGGGAGACGAGTCGCTGGTTCAGCGGAGTCGGCTTGATTAAATGTTGGGGGCTCTTCCATACAGTTAGTGAATGTAGGGAAAATGCTCGACTGAGGGAATAAGTGACGAAGAAAGAGTTTTGCAAACCTGCTTCCGAACAGCTGAAAAACTAACTCTTAGTGGCCTTGGTGGTGCACCCAAGCTCAAACTCCAAGAATTGGCCAAAATTTGATTAAACCACCAAGACCACAAAGCGCACGAAGGTAG
Source organism: Bdellovibrionota bacterium (assembly GCA_041739995.1). Lineage (GTDB taxonomy): Bacteria > Bdellovibrionota_C > UBA2361 > UBA2361 > JBGSMV01 > JBGSMV01. The sequence continues at coordinate 12,180 of JBGSMV010000025.1, read as the reverse complement.
AGACATTAGAAACATGGTCTAGAAGAATCCCCTAGTCTCGTGATTCCATGCTCGAGGGGGAGGGGCCGTGGGCGTCGCCTGAATCGTCCCAGCGCTCCCCAAAAGCTAGGAAGTTCTCCTAAATTGGTGATTCAACCCGGTGTTTGCGGGGGAAAAGTGTGGGCTCAGCATGGTAGATTGACCAATAGCCAGTCTTGAGGGCTCTCGAGCATATAACCGCGCTTTCAAACTCAGTTTTCCACCGCTTACCCATTCATTTCTAGAGAGTGCCTGCCGATAGGACTCTCAGGAGATCGTATCGGTCATCAACAGTTCTCTTGAGGGCGCATCTTTGCATGGACATCGCGCAGTTACTTCAATTCGCATATCAACAAGACGCATCTGATTTGCACATCAGCGCGGGGGAGCCCCCGATGATTCGTGTGCACGGGGACGTCAAGAAGATCAAGGCTCCCGCTCTCACTCCAGAGCAAACGCACTCGATGCTCTATGACATCATGGGGGATTCTCAGCGAAAAGTATTCGAAGAATTCAACGACATCGATTTCTCCATGCAGCTTGGTGAGATCGCCCGATTTCGTGTCAACGTATTTAGGCAGAATCGAGGCCTAGGCGGAGTTTTTAGAAAAATTCCAACGAAGATCCTTTCGCTACAAGAACTCCATATGCCCGCGATGCTCGCTGACGTGTCGCGTAAAGAAAAAGGCCTCGTGCTTGTGACCGGTCCGACCGGTTCAGGAAAGTCTACCACATTGGCGGGAATGATTGACCTTATCAATGAGGAGCTCGAGGGGCATATTCTCACCATTGAGGATCCGATAGAATTCGTACATCGCTCAAAGCGCTGCTTAGTCAATCAGCGTGAAGTGGGACCGCACACGAACTCCTTTAATAACGCACTTCGAGCTGCGTTGCGCGAAGATCCCGACATCGTACTAGTCGGTGAAATGAGAGATCTTGAGACCATTCAGCTTGCGTTGACTGCGGCAGAGACAGGCCACTTGGTGTTTGGAACCCTGCATACTTCCAGCGCGCCAAAGACTGTGGATCGTATCATTGATGTGTTTCCGCCCAATCAACAAGCTCAAGTGCGAGCGATGTTGTCTGAATCAATCCAGGCCATTATTACCCAAACATTGTGTAAGAAAATTGGTGGAGGGCGCGTCGCGGCCCTTGAAATTCTGATTGGTACGACGGCCGTTCGTAACCTTATCCGCGAAGGCAAGATCCACCAGATTCCTAGTGTAATGCAGACTTCTCAGAACGTCGGAATGCAAACGCTTGAAATGCATCTTCGTGAGCTGGTTGATCGCAATTTGATATCTCGCGACACCGCCATCGAGAAAACTGGGAATCCAGATATGTTTAAGGAATTCGATCAGGCGCAGTCAAAAAACGGGTCGAAATCTGGAGCACTGGGAGCTCGGCGCTAAAGGATTGACGCCCAGGGGAAAACGCTATGCTTGATGTCGCAAAACTTCTCTCAGTTATGGTTGAGCATGATGCCTCAGATCTGTATCTGACGGTGGACAGCCCTCCTATGTATCGAATCAACGGAGTGGTGCGGCCCGCGGGAACGCACTGTTTGCTGGCGACGGATACTGAGGCAGTGGCAAACGGTATCATGAACGACCGGCAGCAGAAGGAGTTCTACCAGTTCAACGAACAAAACCTTGCACTCTTTTATCCTGCGCTTGGGCGCTTTCGAGTTAACGTATTTCGCCAGCGTGGTTCCCTCGGCATTGTGATTCGTCAGATCAAGAGCCACATTGCCACTATCGACGATTTGGCACTTCCTCAAGTGGTCAAAGATGTTTCAATGACCAAGCGTGGTTTGGTGATGCTGGTTGGTGCTACCGGTTCCGGAAAATCCACCTCACTTGCCGCCATGATTGACTATCGTAATCAGCATAGCGCTGGGCACATTATTACTATCGAAGATCCTATCGAATTCATTCATGCGCACAAAAAGTCACTGGTGACTCAGCGAGAAATTGGGCTTGATACCGAAAGCTACGAGTCTGCACTGAAGAATGCTTTGCGCCAAGCGCCCGACGTGGTGCTGATCGGTGAAATTCGTACCACTGAAACTATGGAAGCCGCCATTACTTTTGCTGAGACAGGACACTTATGTCTTGCGACACTGCACAGCAATAATGCCAACCAGGCCATGGAAAGAATAATGAACTTCTTCCCACCTGAACGGCACGCCCAGATTTACTTGCAGCTTAGCCTCAATCTCCGGGCTATTATCAGTCAGCGACTGATACGAAGAGTGGATGGCGGTCGAGTAGCGGCGATTGAAGTGCTGCTTGATAGCCCGCGCGTGAAGGATCTTATTCATAAAGCGCAGATTTCAGAGATCAAAGAGGCGATGGAGAAGAGCACGAATCTTGGTATGCAAACCTTCGACCAAGCGCTGTTTGACCTCTATCGTTCTGGGCAAATCTCACTTGAAGAAGCTCTCGCAAATGCGGATAGTGCCAATAATCTCCGGCTTCGAGTAAAGCTGGTTGAAGAGGGCGGATTTGAGGGCAAAGGCTCCAAATCAAAGAGCTCCAAGGCGGAACCGGCCGCGGTAAGCCCCAAGATGCAGGTCGACGCTAATTAGTAGCGTTTGCAAGCCCAATCAGAGACTTAGGCCTGCCATTCTTCTCATCGCATGTTATTATTCCCTTCGGGAGCCTCCTAAAAATGATATGCGCTCGCATAGAGCTTTTCCGTCGTACGCGGGCGAGCTAACACTCGATTTAGTGGGTGAGGTGTTTGTAGCATGGACGAAACAACTCGGGCTTTGATTGATCTAATCACGGTGCGCTGCGATCCGCCGCGCATGCTCCCGGATGGCAGAACTAGTCCGGTCTTCTTTGACTGTTCTCGACTGTCGCCTAATGATCTTTCTCGTCTTGCTGCTCAGGCGGCAGGAGATCTCGACGAGCACACCTTTGATGCAGTCGTTGGTCTTGCATATGACGGCATTCTGTTCGCCTCGGCAGTCGCCGGAGGAAAGCAGGTACATATTCTACAGACCGACGGCGTGTTGTGGGGTGCGTCTATCTCAGGAAAACGTGTGCTTATAGCCGATGATGTGGTGTTCACGCAGTCCCGTGCGCTTGAGGCGGTCACGAAGCTGCGTGCCCTTGGTGCTATTGTGGTGGGAGTCGTGTGCGTGGTTGATCGCTCCCAAGGTGAGCCTTTGCTGGATAATATTCCACTGTATAGTGCCTACCAAGTTCGCTCAGAATAATGGGCCAACTTCACACCGGTAAAAGCTTCACGCCAGTAAAAGTTTAGTTCATGAATCAGCTTCCATCAGAGAAACCAGCCTCCACGGAGAATCCCTGGACTACTCTTTCGTCTAAGTGTGTATACGAGAATGCCTGGATTCGGGTGCGTGAAGACCAGGTGCGCTGTCCGAACGGCGAGCCTGGAATATACGGAGTTGTTGAAACAGCAGTTGCAACCGGAGTGGTGGCGCTTGGCAAGCGGGGTCAGGTGGTATTGGTGGGGCAATATCGCTACCCTACCCAAGGATATTCTTGGGAGATTGTCGAAGGGGCAGCCCACAAGGACGAGGCTGCAATTGATGCAGTTCGTCGAGAGCTTCGAGAGGAAGCCGGATTAGTCGCTCAGCAAGTCATGCAGCTTGGTCCCGAGGTGCACTTGAGCAACTCCTTTACCAATGAGCGTGCGGTGCTGTTTTTGGCGTGGGAACTTACCAAAACGGACGCATGCCCAGACGTAACGGAAGTGCTTTCTATCCGTCATGAAACGCTAGATGATGCGGTTGCGATGGTTCGTAGAGGCGACATTACAGATGCGATGAGTGTTATTGCTCTCGAGCGAGCGCAGCGGTTCTTGCAGTGTGTGCGTCCGTATCGCATGGAAGCAGGAGAGGTATGACGCAGACCCGAGAGAAAGAGTTGAGCCCGGGGGTCGGCAGCCCTAATGCAGCTCCGTCTATTACTCCGCAACAGAGACATGTAATCGCTGGACTTGAATCCCCGCTGTCGCTCTATCGGGAGATAACAGTAGGCAATCAATCAATTCCATTTCTTATCTGGTTTGAGCTTTGTACTTTTCTCGGAACGAACTTACCCGGATTGCTCGGATTTGCATTGCGTTCGACGCTCTATCCCACCATGTTCCGGCAATGCGGAGGGCGCCCTGCCATCGGTCGTGGGGTGGTACTGCGTAATCCTCGCTCTATTACTTTTGGGAAAAAGGTCCTGGTTGACGATTCTGCTGTGTTGGATGCGCGTGGAAACGGAGCATCTCTGACCCTTGAAGATTTCGTAAGTGTGGGGCGTTTTACTACGCTTGCTGCCAAGGGCGGCGCGATTGTGGCGCATCGAGGCGTTAATATTGGCTCATATTGTCGCATTGCGACTCAGTCTCGCATTGAGATTCATGAGAGTGTGCTGATAGCAGCCTACTGTTATATTGGGCCTGGCAATCATCAAGAAGGCGACCACACAACTCCGCTCATCGAGCGACCGATGGAGATTAAGGGTGGAGTTACTATTGGCAAGAATGCCTGGATTGGGGCGCGCACTACCATTCTTGACGGGGTCTCGATAGGAGAAGGGGCCATTGTTGGTGCTCACAGTCTGGTGCGTTCTGATGTGCCGGCCGGAGCGGTGGTAGCAGGATCGCCAGCAAAAGTAATACGGGAATAAGCTTCTAGTGACATCTCATTCTGATATAGGCGGTTCATCCTCTTCTTCTGGCGGTGAAGCGCGAGGGCGAACTTCGGATTGGTCTGATGCTGCCGGCGATCAGAGCAGAGAGGGCGCCGCGCGGCGTGGGCGAAATTCGCCTTTCGGACATTCAGGAAAGCGCTGGGGACTGCGCATCCTAGCGAGCCTCTTTCTATTCGCTTGTTTCGGGCTTGGCGCCTGGCTTTATCTTGATACGGGGAAGCGCTTCGTATGGCTTCCGCCGGGAAGCTATATTGGAAGCATTAAGGGCGTTTTCGCTAAGCAAGGCTCAGTTCCTGTCTATGTGGAGCGTGCCCCTGAGAGTGATGAGATGTTTGTGGTGGTGCTCCGTCCGGGATGGGAACCGCAAATTCGATCGACTGTCCTTTTCAGTGCAGATGAATCAGGAGACCAAGCGTCTCGCTCGTATTTGCCGCTTTTGCTTTCTGACGGGGAAATGCAGCTTGAGCTGATAGGCGGAGAGCGTGACGCCAAGGGATTCGTGGGGCAGGCTAGAAATATTAGTTCGAACCGCGAAGGCAGCTGGCGGCTTGAGCCACTCCGCTCTCCTCCCATTGATATTGAATCGAATGCGGCTGAGGTGCGGCGATGGCTCATGCTTCGCGCTGAGTTGGAAACAGGGGTCGAGAGGCTTGATCAACTAACGCAGCGACTTCCTGCGCAACGAGCAGAGATAGAAAAGCTCAGCGCCATGTTGTCTGAAGGCCAAGAGCTAAGAACTCGTGCCAATAGCAGATTTGCGACACTTCGAGGCGAGTTGGAAGAGGCGCAGAGAGAACTTGAGCAGGAGCGCAAAGAGGTGCGAGCGCTTGAAGAGGCCCTTGAAGTTTCACAAAAGGTGACTCCGCAAGGCCGACTAGTGGGCTTGGCGCGTGAGTCGCTGGAGCGGGAAGGGCGAATTGTCGAATCCATGCGGCGCGCACAGGCCGGAACCTCCACCGCAGATCTTGAGCAGGAATTTATTCGCGCTCAAGAAGCGCTAAGCCTTCAAGCTGAAATAAGTCAGTTGCGCGCTCAAAGAGGCATCAGTCAAGCGGTGGAGCCGTCCGCAGAAACACGCGGTAGTTTAAGGCCTGGTTCTCTCGGCGGTAAAGCTGCTCGGACTAAGGCCGACGGTAGAGCGTCTCCTGTAAGGGGAGGCGTGCAATGACAAGTCGAAGTTGTTTCTTAGTGCTGCGTGTCTTGGTGCCAAGCCACCTTGTAGTGTGCTTTTTCTTGCTCGTCTTTGTTTTCAACGTGGGTGCTGCGGTCGCTCAGACGCCGCTGAGTGAATACCGTACCGAGACATTGCTTCTGGACGAAGTTATCCGAACTCCTTTTACGCCGCAGCAAGTGTTTTTCCTGGTAGCCTTTTCACCTGCAGTTTCTAGTGCAGAGCTAGTTTCGTCAGGGGACGATGCTGCTCCCCGCTTTGAGCGATACCAAGCGCAACTTTTGCCACCGTTCGAAGCTAAGGAATCGGAGGTTTCTAAGGGTGTTTCTAAGGTTGCCGCTAAAGTTGACGGTGCTCAGGGGATGCTTGTGTGGAGAGCTGGGGTGCAGGTGCGCGTCCCACGCGGGGCCGAGTCTGTGAGTTATGCGGTTATCATTGCTGCCGAGGGAAATCGCTTCGCGAGTCTCTCGCCGCGCGAACTTTCGGTAAGTGATGCGAGACTCTTTGGGGGACGCACTGATGCTCTTTACGAGGCTTTGAGTCTCCAGAAGTCTCAGGTTAGAGAACAACAGCTGCAGGTCGACGCGCTTGAAGCTGAATTGAGGCGCTTGCGAGCCGACGCTGACATTATTGCTGATTTGGCCAGAATCGTTGAAGTGCGAGAAGACTTTAAGCGTACGCGGCAGTTGATTGATGATTTGCAAGTCGATCAGGAGAACCTGCAAGGATTCGTGAAGGGGGCGAAGGCACTTCCCGATCCGCGAAACTTTGCCTCCCGAGAGCGACAGCTCACCACTCAGATTGCTGAACTCGTGGCGCTCGCCAAGGAGACGGAAGGCTCTGAGGGGCTGCGGCGAGCAGAGTCAGAGCAGGAGCTTAGATATAAGTTGGAAGTGATTGACCGGGCGCGTGGCCTCAACCTGCAACAATTATATAGTGAAATTGAGCAACTGAGGCGCGGCAATCAAGGCGCTGAGGCTCCTTTAGGTTCCGCCCCCCTGAAGAAGCCGGGGGCGAGCGCTGAAACCCCTGACGACTATCTACGCTAAGAGTCTATGCCCACAACAGGTACAGACGACGACGTCCCCGCAGGATCCACAACCTTCGACATATAGCCTCTAACAGGCTGGTGAAAAGTGCCCTCATTGGCACCTTTCCCTCGCTCCAAGCTCTTTTCGCGCGACGAGCGGCGCGAAATCCGCGTCGCTTCGCGTACTTACGCTTTGCTTCAGTCCGCGGTCGGACATGCTGTCCTCCCTAGCATGGTCGTGAAAAGAGCTTCTCACGACCATGCTAAGGCAAAAGAAACTGCGAGAGGAAACTTTTCTTCTCTTTCGCCGAACAAAGGAGGGCGCCGTTACATTTTTAATCCCTAAGTCGCGACCCTACTCCTGTTGAGAGGGTTTCGGTAATGCGACTTGAGGCAACAAAAGACATTGGAGGAATTATGAATAATGTTAATCCGAATTTTTCGATGCCGTCGACCCAAGCAAATTCGATCATGCCAGGGGGGTGCGACCCGACTATGGGTAATTGGCCGACGAGGTCCACTCAGCCCTCGATTGGCTTCGCCCCGCCTCAGATGGGAGGGGTAGTGACGCCAGGTTTGGGCGGTGGGCTCGAGGGCATTGTGGCTGCGCTGGTTCAAACTCTGACGCAGGTCGTCAACGTACTCTCAAGCCTGGTAATGTCGCTTTTCAATGGTGGACAGGCAGGGGCAGCTTCATCAGGGCCTGGCTTGTTGCCTGGTAGCCAGTCTAGCCAAGTGGGTGGAGGAGCCGGCGGAGTATCGGGAGCACCCTCAGCAGAGAAAGAGTCCTCCGGCATCGGTGGTTTTCTATCTGATGCCTATGACTTTGTGACCGGGATGTTTAGCAAAGGGGAGGGTGACGAAGAAGGCCTCTCCATTAGCGGAGTTCTAGGTGACATTTTTGAAGCCGTTGGGCCAGGAAAAATTGCGAAAATCCTCGGAAAGGTTGGAGGATACATTAAGGGATTCTTCTAAAGTACTGCGCACCCTGGGTGATACTTTTTCCATAGGAGGTCACGGGGGAAGCTCAATATCAGGCCCTCTTTTTCACCCCCCTTATTCACTGCAATAAGTCGGGTATCAAAGAGGGTTTGTTTGTATTTCCCGCCCTTATTCTCTGTGTTGACGAGCGAATTGAGCACGGCGCCTTAGGTCGCGGCGAGTGTTCAGGGGCCACCGCCATTCAGTGTTTTTAAGCCGATATACTAGCCTCGTCGGCATACTCTAAGCCGTGAATGGCTCCGTTCGGTGGGTTTCTGGATTGAAAAGGTTCCGCTATCCTCTTTGGTGCAAACGATATGCGCCCACTAGAATTTCAACCCATTGATGCTGCTTTTGATTCGTCTCAAGAGAACGAGGCGTCGATCCGCTCGCCTGGGTTAGGAGACCCGCCTGATTCTTCTGCGATCCTTAGTGGTGATTGCGACCCTTTGCTTCTTAAAATGGTGGATTGGATTGAGTCACGTAGACTTCTCATGCCGGCACTCATGCTGCTTGAGATGCATCGTCCGCTCCGTGGGCTTGCGCATGCCAGCGCTCTGATTCTTGAGCCCACCTTGAGAGCCTTGGTAGGTGGTCGCAACATCAACCCTTTCATGCAAGTGCTGTCGGACCCCCAACGACTCAACTCCTTCATGGCGCTCCTTCGAAAAAGAGAACGCGCGCAAAGTGAAATGGGGAGACCTACGCATGGGAGTTGACCACGCCACTTTAGGAATTCTTCTTTTGATGGTCGCATTGATCGGGCCAGTGATATGGTACATCCGCTACGCACGGACTGGCGCCCCGCTTTACGTGAGACGAATCGCCGGTATTGATGCCATCGACGAGGCGACTGGGCGTGCGGCTGAAATCGGCCGCCCGATGTCGTTCTCTACTGGACTGCTCTCTATAACCCCGGCCCTATACGCATGTCTCGGTGTGCTTTTTCATGTGGCGAGGAAAGCTGCTCGTTACGGCTCTCGCTTACTTATCCCACAGAATGACCCCCAAGTGGTGGCGGTGGTCGAAGACACTTTACGTGACGCGTATCGCGTTGAAGGCAAAGCTGCTTTTTTCGACTCTAAGAATGTAGTGTTTCTTTCCGAAGAACAGTTCGCCTTTGCTGCTGGATATATGGGGCTGATTCAACGTGAAAACGTTGGAGCCGCGTTTCTGTTTGGTGCCTTTGCCGCTGAGTCATTGATGCTGGCGGAAGCGGGGCAGCAGGTGGGTGCCATGCAGGTAGCAGCGAGTCTTTCACCTGAGCAAGTTCCTTATTTTATCTGTACTTGTGACTATACCTTGATAGGCGAAGAGCTCTACGGCGCGGCCGCGTATCTCACCAAAGAGCCGGTGCAACTCGGTAGTTTGTACGGACAAGACCGAGCAAAGCTGGTGTTCTTCTGTTTGATAATCTTAGGCGTAGTAATTGCGACCTATAATTCGTTTGCCGCAATCTATGGATGGAGTTCGATTATTAACGTCGTAGAGGTTTTGCGTCTGGAGGCTTGGTAGGTGATGGGGGTTCGCGTTGTCCTCATACGACTAGTCACCTTCCTCGGAGGCCTGTACTTCTTTCTGAAGTTCGTTCTTCCCGAAGCCAGTGGATTTTCCCAATACCATGAGCAAATTTCAGATGGTTTTGTTTTAGTAGGCGCCATGGCTCTGGCCCTTGGCCTTATTAACCTGTTGATGGTGCATGGATCGCGCTTGCTCTATTTGAGACGCGGCTGGAGTGCGAGCACTGCGTTGCTGTTCGGCTTGTTCTTAATGCTGACGGTGACGTTTCTCGATTGGCAGGCGACTTCTGGCATTTATCGTAATACAGAGCGACTTTTGGTGCTTAAACAGTTCTCGGAAGGAATTGTGAGCGATGCAGCCGAAGGTATCGTTCCGAAGTATGAGGCTGCGCATGTGTCGGAGAACGCTGCGGCGCTTGGTGCTTTGGCTATCGCTCCTCGTACCCCTGAAGTGCGAGTTCAGTTTTTGCGCCACGCACTGGACGATTTATTACCTACTATTGAGCATGAGCGTGACGAAGCAGTCGCACGGGTGAGGGCTCACGGTGGAACCGCTGAGCTCGCGTTACTTGATCGTGCTGAGAAGGAATATGTCGAGGCCTTGCAGGTGCTTCAGAGTGCCAGGGTGCAGATTCCGTCAGAGTTGCCGGTAGTCGGTGGAGTAGTCGGTGGAGTAGTTGAGGGAGTGGGCCAGGAGAGCGCGCCGGTGGTGTTTTCTGGAGAACCGGTTTTGGCGTTGGGGCGGGCGCTTGGTAAAGTGGCGAGCGCATATCAAGGCTTGCAGGAGGCCAGTTATCGCACGTCATTGCTGCGCCGGATCTATTCAGTGTTGTTCGACGGGTTTTTCATCTCGCTCGGAGCGGCGATGTTTTCTTTGCTCGGGTTTTATATATGTGCCGCTGCATACCGCGCCTTTCGAGTGCGTTCTATGGAATCGCTACTCATGATGATGGCGGCGTTGCTCGTTATGCTCGGGCAGATTCCGTTTGGCTTGTGGATTTCTGATTCATTGCCTGAGGTAAGGTTATGGTTGTTGCAAGTGCCAAGTACCGGGGCAGCTCGTGCAATTGAGATCGGCGCTTCCGTTGCGGGTCTCGTGATGGCCTTTCGTATGTGGCTTTCTATTGAATCGGAGTCTTTCAAATGAGCCGATCGATTTCCAAAGCGCTCGCCAACCTTGACCGGCGAGTGATCTATCTGCTGGTGCTGCTGGCCTTGATGCTTCCGCTCATTCTTAAGATGGAGCTAGCGCCTACTCCTATGCACTCTGCAAAACGTTTCTATAACGTCATCAACGCACTCCAACCAGAGGCAGGGAAAATAGTGGTGGTGTTCTTTGACTTCGGACCGAACTCGAAAGCCGAGAACTTCCCCCAGACGGAAGTAGTGCTTGAGCATTTAATGCGCCGACGAATTCCGTTTGTAGTGCTCTCACAATTTCTTCAGGCTGAGCCCTTGCTTGAGTCTATTCCCATTTCTGTTGCGGCCCGTCTGATGGAAAAGAACCCGGGAGAGACTTGGGAATACGGGAAAGACTGGGTCAATCTTGGCTACCGGGTGGGATCAAGTCTGTTTATTCAAGGCTTCGTTAAGGCCGACAACTTACTGACCTATCTGCGTAAGGATGCGCGCGGTAATGATTTGAAAGGCTTTTCGATGCTTAAGGGAGTAGGTGACCTTCAGAGCGTTTCGCTTGTAGCGCAGTTCTCTAGCCTCACTGGCACTTTGGATACTCTGCTACAATTTTTCAAATCTGATAAATATCGCCCGCCTCTGGTTCACGGCTGTACTTCCATCACCATTCCTCAAGCCTACATCTTTTTAGACTCAGGGCAGATGTTGGGACTACTGGAAGGAGTCGCTGGCGCGGCGTCATATTCTGCCATGCTTGACGAGGCCTACATCGGGCGCCCCCCGGATCGTTCAAGCCTAATGATGACTGGTATCGGCGTGGCGCACTTGGTGGTGATCGCCTTAGTGCTGCTTGGAAATATCGCCGCTTGGTGGTCGCGCGGAGGTGCCAGCGCATGATGATGGACGGCTGGAACCTTGCGATTGTGCTGATAGGTGGCGTCGCCACGCTTGCCATATTCTCGTTCCTATTCGGCGAGAATGCTTTCTATCGACTTTTTGAGCATCTCTACATCGGTATTGCAGCGGGCTTTGGAGTTGTGTTGCCGCTCAAGAACTTTGTGTGGCCAAAGATAATTGACCCGATGGTAGGGGCGGAAGTTCGCTGGTTCCCAGATGGCACCGCTTCGGTCCCTTACGAGCCGATGTACTTGTTGTACCTACTCCCGGCATGTTTCGGGCTCTTATTCTATACAATTTACTCAAGGCGTCGCTCCTGGATGGCCAAGCTCGTGATTGGCTTGTTGCTTGGAGCCAGTGGTGGATTGGCATTCGAAGGGTTCTTCAACTACATGCTTCCGCAGTTAGAAGGTAGTTTTAAACCGCTGGTAGTATTTGAAGAGGGTACCGCTGGCGTATTCGCAGTAGACTGGATGGCGAGCTTCAATAATGTGCTGTTCGTGCTGACGTTGTTGTCGGTGATGTATTATTTCTTCTTCTCGATTCGTTCCGAGTCTCGGTTTCTTAAAGGGGTGTCTTCATCGGGGCGCTGGTTAATGATGTTGTGCTTTGGTGCCTACTTTGGATCTACGGTGATGGCGCGTATGGCGTTGTTGGTTGAGCGCCTACAGTTTCTCTTGGATGATTGGAGTATGGCGTTGATTATGTTGTGGGGGCATGTCGTTTGAAAGCCTCTTTGATGAG
>JBGSMV010000024.1:0-92354 GCA_041739995.1 Bdellovibrionota bacterium | reverse complement strand
GCTACTCTCAAACCCATCAAACTTCGGAAGCAACTTCGCTCCCAGTTAAGACAGGTGCTTAAGCATGCTTCGGTAACATCCAATTACGAGGCTTCAGATCAAGGCTCCTTCGGTAACACCTAATTGTGAGGCTCTCCGGCTTGTGGAACTTCGAGGACCCTACTGGGAACACCGCCGAGATCGCCTTTCCCATCTCGGGGTTCCGCGGCGATGGCAACTCGTTGCACTCGTACGAGGTGCACCTGTATCAGTTCAATGGAGGCATTGCCGACTGGAGCAATGTGGATTTCACGCTGCGCTTCTGGAATACCCAGGCCAGCATGATGAGCGATCCGCTGCTCGAAACTCCGGGGGCACTGGATCGGCGGCTGGTCTTCGACGTTCCTGACAATGTCGACTGGAACACGCCAATTAGCGTGGTCGGGCCGCCGTCCAATCAGTTCTATCTCTACCGAGCTATTTTCGATCTGAGGCCGTTCAATATCGAGACGAGCCCCGGAGCTCTGCATTTCATGCAAGCGGGCCCAACCGGTCCTCTTCATCCGTTGGGGCCACACATGATTGCGACGCCCGCAGCGGTGGGTGGTCTCGGAGACGTCGGTACCGAACCTGCGTGGTACTGGGGCTTGGGAGATCCGCAGCCATATCCGCTGCCCGCAGGAGCGTTGACTTACCCGTACCAGTCTGATCGAATTCTGACTGTTCCTGAACCCGCCACGATGGTCCTGACCACTCTCGGGATCGGCTTCTTTCGTCGGAGGCGTGCGTGATAGGCGTTCGGTGGTATGTCGTTACTCCTGGAGCCCTTCCTTTTAGTGAAGACTAATCGGAAGGGCTCCAGGGTGCGGCTTTAAATGGTTCCCTCATTGCTCGCTTTCGGCCCGCATTACCCTTCCGGGTTCTATGTTTACTGACAAGTATTCACTGAACACATCGAGGAGAACTCGACTTTTGCCACATATGGTTTTGCTGTGGAGGAGACTTCGCGTCCGGTTCCGGTAAAGTATACGCGATTGCCGACCGTTTCGACCGCAGTGGTATTAAACATCTTTACATTTGCACCGATGGTAACGTTTTTTGATGCAAGGTAAGAGGTTGTGGGTGTAGCATCGCTGCAGCATATCCCTGTACTTGCGCCACGAGTGCACACCGCCACAAAGCCCTCAGGGAGCTGTTCCACGCCATTTCTAACCATTGTGCCGACCACGATTGCTTGAGAGGTCCCGTAAGAGGAAACTCCAAGTGCAATCCCGCCAGCGTAGTTGGCCGGTAGAGCAATGGCGCGCGGCTGTCGATCGTCGCTCCAAATGGTTGGTACGCCGGGATGAAAACCGTACTTTATACTGTCGCCGGTGGTCCCACTCGTAAAGCCAACTTCTGGTTGGCGAGCGTCGTAGGCATGTCCGACAGTAAAACGACCGTCCTTTGAAATTGCTGTTGCTTTGTTCCAGAGATAGTTTTCCGAGTTCGGTATTGCACCCCAGTTAAACTCACCATTGAGAAGTGATATTGAAGCCTGTTGACCGGGAACCAGAGAGAAGCGACTCGCAGCGTGATCGCAGCCTTGGTTCTGGCATTGTCCTTGAGTTCCCAAATAGCCGCTGACCCCACGGGCGGTCATGGTTTCGCTACCCTGGGGAATTGCTGCAGCAAGTGTCGTGGAGAACTCGGGGTCCTGCGCATCTCTTAAACTTGTTAATGGGGATAAGAAGCGCGGCTGCCCTTGTGTATAGGACGTCAGTTGCCAATGAGCGCCATACATATGAGTGGGGAGAGGATCTGGAGCGGGGATGTATGAGTATTCACGATTCACTCCAAGAACTTCAATCGAATCTCCTCCAGTTGGCGAGGTTCTAAGAACCTGGTTAGCAATCGCGAAGTGATTTGTACCAGTACCATGTGCGCTAAGTAGGTGAAAGGAGTCCGAGAGACGGTCCGTCGCTACGGTGTTGGTCGATAGCTCGCTTACGTTACCAGTGTTACTAGGGTAAGTGAATATTCCGCGCCATAAAAATCCAGCTCGCTCAGCGCGCAAGTACCCATCACGACTCGCATCTTCAGTTAACCCAGAGCTCTTCCAGGTCATTTCTCCAACGATGTTAAAGGAACTATTGGAGGCATCGGCAGAGATAGCGGTCGCCTCGGCGAAGCGGGCCCTGTGATTCAAGCAAGTGCCTGAACCGCAGGTGCCCGAACTTCCACCTGGGCATTGTTTGGAGTTAACAGTCCACAGATTTCCACCGACTTGGCACCCCACGTCTCTATTCAAGAAGCGGGTTCGATCACCCTCGGCTCTGGATGACCGCCACGCGAAAGCATTCTTAGAAAAGTATGACGTAGGGCTCCCGTAGGTTTTATATCCGCCGCCTGCCACGATGACATCACTACACGAGAGAACCGCGAGCGCATTACCGAAGTTGTAGTTGTAGTAGGTGTAGTAGGATTCAATGCTTGACCCACCGCCCGCGGGAGAGGCGTTTCGACAACCGGGTACCTGCGCGCAATTCCCAACGTGGTCAGCTTCGAGATGCTCCTGTCCTGGAGCAGAAACCCATACCAACTGTTGCGGAAGGTTACATACGATGCTTTGGGGAGCATTAATCTCGCCCATAGATGAGTTTGCTGGAGCCCTGTATGAAACGAAACTCGATAGAGGGTTGAAAAGTTCAAACGGCGAAGAAAGCTTCAAAGCAAAGCGCATATCGCTGATTGGGCTTGTACCCGCGGGACCAGACCATCCAGGAATCAAGTTGAAGCTCACTCTGTCAGGAGAAATTTGATCTGACGCGATAATCGCGAGAGTGGTGAGCTGATTCCCCCCCACTGCTACAAGAGTCTCCATGAGCGCGCCATTCAGAGCTGCGGTAGCGCTCGAGACGTTGGCTGCTCCACCGCCCCCGCCTCCTGTCGAGCAAGGTTTGAGTTCATTGCCATAGATATCGAGAACGTGTGTGTGATTGTTAGAGTTGAGGCAATCCCCGCTCTCCGCAGCCAGGTCGGAGACCTTGGAAACGGGCTCAGTAGACTTAGTCTGAGCACTTGCGATCGCGCTGAAGCAAAAAGACGCTACTGCCAGAATACATAGGTGAATGGTCAACTTGCTCATGAACATCTCCCCGCAAAAAAG
The DNA here is from genome assembly GCA_041739995.1 of Bdellovibrionota bacterium. Taxonomy (GTDB): domain Bacteria; phylum Bdellovibrionota_C; class UBA2361; order UBA2361; family JBGSMV01; genus JBGSMV01. The sequence goes on along the minus strand of JBGSMV010000024.1, from coordinate 89,227 downwards.
GCGGAATAGGCTTCGAACGAAATTACCTGCTTAGGAATGCAGACCGACTTGAGGACCGCAGTGCCTGCACCTCGTTGCAACGCACAGAAGTCTCAATGTGCTCCTGAAGACCCCCGTCCAAGAACACGACCTAAGCTACCCGACTCAATGTTAGAAAGTCGGCAGGAGCCACGGCGCTCTTGAGCAAAACCTTTCAGCTAGTGCACTGAAAATTCATCACAATTGCAGAATGAGGAGCTTACGCACGGGGCTTAAGGCAAATTACGTGCGAAATTTTCTTAGTTTTTGATCGAGTGGAGTTCCTTGAGCGGTGAACTTGCTTGCTTATGTCGGGAAGTGGGGGATATGCGACAAGAATTTTAACACCGAGGCCGCGGAGAGGAATGCGGCTACGGAGGATAGGAAAATGTTCCCACCGCTTATAAGCTCTGATTCCTTGTGGTGAACCTCGAATGGCGTCCGACCGACGTACGGTTTCCACAAACAAAAATCCCGACCAAGTCCATTTAAGGACTGGTCGGGATTTTCTAGTAGTTATTTTCTACGAGCACCGACAAAGTCGAGCTCGTAAATGCACATTCTCCTTATTGTGCAGGCGGAGGAGTCGCTAAACACTGATTATAGTCATTTTCCTTTGCCACACGTAGGGCGATGGCGGCATCGCGAGCTACCGCAGCTCTGTCCACGAGGGGAGTTTGAACTTCCACTCGGGTAAGGGCTCGGGCAACTTTAGTAGAGCCTTGAGCGGCCTTTTGGATGCAGCTTTCTTTCACGTTCTGCAGCTTCTTGTCGTTTTGGTCACGAATCTGAGGAATCCGCGCCTCAACCTTAATTGCTTGCTGAAGCAAGCGATTGGCCTGGGCTTGGTAACGATCTGCGTTACAAGAACGACTGCTGAAAAAGCCAAAGCCACACTGTAAAGCTTGGGCAGTGAGGCCGGCAGCCTTGGAGAGGTAGGCCGCACGCTTGCGCTCCTCATTGTCGAGCCTTCGTTGATTTGAATACTCAGTGTCATTTATCTTGTCGACACACTTGTAATCGTCGCGTTCTTTTTTCTCTATATCGCGCTCATATCGGCGAACAACGGAATCAAGCTTGCGAACTTCTCGGTCAAACTTAGAAATCGCTCTACGCTCAGTCGATACGGCGCGCTTATAGATAGAGTTCTGCGATTTGCACTGTTTTTCAGTCAGAGCCGAAGCGTCTTGGGGCACGACCGAAGTCATCGAGGCACAAAACAAGGCAACTGCGAGTAATTTAGTTGAGTCTTTGATATTCACTTGAATAATCCCCTTAAATTCGAAACGCTTACACCCTACACAGACTCGAAATCGATTGCGAAACCGACCACCCGAGCCGCAACACTCTCATGCATGGTTATGCTACTCAAACCATCTAGGTATCATTCGCAGAGAGGCTAGGTTTTGCTTCTAATAATTTTTAGCTCTAGTTCCGGGGAATCTGCTTACGCGTTTCCGTAGATACATAAAATTCAACTACTTACGAAACGAGTAGCCTCCTTCGCGCGAACCACTACGGGACTATTTTTTGGCTAATTTCAATGGGTTTGTGCCCTAGCCCCATGAAAAATTCCCTCGATATGCTTCAGAGGTTGCATTTTCGGTCCTTAGTTTACGGGGCGCTGAAGTAGTAAGGATCGGCACGAGAAATCTGCACAATCTCTGAAATGTCGCTGAGCTGCTCCCGCCAATACTGATTCGAGCCAAAGTGCGGGAACGACCTCGGGAAAGCTGGGTCTTCCCATCGGCGCGCAACCCAGGCGCTGTAATGAACAAGACGCAACCCTCTCAAAGGTTCAATCAAGCGAATTTCACTGTGATCGAACGCCCGCATGGTTTCGTAAGCACGCAATATTCTTCCGAGCTGTCGCCTTGCTTCCTCATCTCTCCCCGGTAGCATTAGCCACACGTCTTGAACGCAAGGAGCAACCACCATGTCATCAAAATCAACAAAGCAAAGTCCCTCGCGGCCCCAAATCACATTCCCTAAATGACAGTCACCGTGCACGCGTTGAGTGCGAGCCTCTTGAAACCACGGGGTGCACAGATCCACTAACTGTTGAACAACCGACTGATAGGCGGCAGAGATCTCAGCAGGAAGGGCCCCGGATTGTGCAAGAAACGTAGCGTTCCTTAAACCATAGGTTTCGGGGGTAAGACGTAAGCGGGATGGAGACTCACTGCGGCCGCCGACCATGTGCACTCGAGCCAGAAGACGACCGAGTTGATCGAGCTGATCATCCTTGAGCTCGTCAGGGGAGCGACCACCTGCTTTGGGAAACAAGCAGTAAAGAATACCGCTGTCTTTCTCAGTGTGGAGCGACTCTCCATCTGAAAAACGTAGCGGTGCAACAACGGGGATGTCTTCTTGTCTTAGGTCGAATAGAAACCGATGTTCTTCGAGAATTTGCTCCCGACTCCAGCGCCCGGGTCGGTAGAACTTCACCACAAGGAATCGCTCGCTAGGGGAGCTTACTGAATCTGGATCAATGTCGAGCTCAACTTCATATACTCTGTTTTCCATACTGTTGAGCTGCAGAACTCGACCAGTACACGCGACCCCGAGCGCCTCAACTGCGCGAAGAATTCGTTCAGGTGTTACCTCATAGAAGTACTGCGTAGTGGCAGATTGATCGCCGAGATGTTGATTGCTGGCGAAATTTGTAGGAGCAGAGTTTCCAGGAGTGGCGTTTCCGGAAGCTCGATTACCTGAGGGGATGTCGTCCGAGAGTATCTTGTTGGACTGAGTCGCGCTTGAAAACCGATTGCCAGACGGGATAGCAGCGTTGGCTCTATTGCCGGAGGTTGCAGTATCCGAGCGCGTGTTTCGAGGACCTCTGTTTCCCGAATCTGAACTTGTTCCCATATCGATATAAAACCCGCGAATAACTGGTGGTTAGAGTACCCGCGAAGTCTCTTGAGTGCAAAGTTCGCAATAAGATGCTGGTGAGGAGGCTAGGTGATCCGGGGAGAGCAGCGCTACCGCGCACTGAAGAGAGCGGTGCGGCCGGCCCATGAAACTGGCCGATGAAGCCGCTCGATCAAGCGGGATGCAGGTAACGACTCTCTACCTTCTAAAGGCACTCTTCTGGGTTCTGAAGCACGCCGGCCTCATTTGGATTGCCAAGAGCGCTGTGTGGTCCGCAGGGAGCAAATCCACCATGAAAACCTATCGACTCTATTGGTTGGCCAACAGCATTCGCAGGATTTCCCGCCGCTATGCGAGCAGCTTGATAGTACCCAGCGGCCATTTTGTCGATCAGGGTCACCAGAGAGGCGGCGAGAAAGAACAGGACTGAAGATGCAAGTACATAGTCGAGCATTGCTGCGCCTCGTTGGGGAATTCGTCTCATAGAACTCGCTTTGCCTCCTGTCGGCTGAGGCGCTGTATAAAAAATCGTCGAATGAACGTTGGCAAGTAATTGGGAGAATCAGGGTCCAAAATCTCGCCCCAGTACTTGTGGTAGTCGGAATCGGTGCAGGTGGTGAGGCTGGACTTGTCGAGGCACCCCGCTGGGGCAAAGACAAGGACGTTTACCATCGGATCGTCTTCGAGTCCGCCATGAAAGATATACTCTCGAAGTTTTTCAATTTCAGGCGACGAGGAGCGTGTGGGCACGAGGGCGATAGTGAGCGGGGTGCCACTCTTATCTGGATCTGAGCGAAACCTACTGAAGAGACTCTCCCCAGAATCGGTGTTGCTGAATACCGAATCGGGGGAGCCCGCAACTGAAAATTGGTGAGTGATGACGACCAAGGCAGCATCATTACACCGAACATTGGAGGCCGTGAGCGGGGTATGTCCAAATGCCGGCTGTGGAGAGGCGGCTGGAGAAAGAGGGTTTATTGAGGCCCGGTCCGTGGAGAGGGGTGGGGTGATTGCTAAAAGCAGAGAGGCGTAATCAGGTTTGAGATCGTGTAAGTTGTAAAAGTAGAGAAGTTCCTTTGAATACTCAGTTGCCGATCGAGATTCCTCCGGGGGGCAGAGAGATGCTCCGCCAGGGTTACTTATACTCGTATACGGACAACGCTGAGAACTTCCCAGTACTGAGACAAGCTCCACCGCGTTAAGACGTCGAGAATTCATTTCCGATGGGGGAACTGGATTCCAGGCCTCTTCTGGCCCTTGTGCCTGAGCAAGAGGACCTGATACCGCGCTATGTTCGGGATCTATCTCCTCAAGAATTCGCCCCGTTTCTGCCCCCGGTAGTCCGCGGTACCGCCCGCTATTCTCGGTGTCACCCGACCCGTGGTACAGCACTGGATCGAAACTAAAGGCCCCATTGTCTAGCGCGCTAAGTAGCCCGTAGGGCGACGGGGAAAGTCTAGAATCAAAGAGTGCCCCGATGCCGCGCCTGTCCTTTGTTTGGGTAGGAGCCCCGTCATTAGCGCCGACATAGAGATGGAGGCAGCGTCGCAGTTGGTTGGAGAGTTCGGAGTGAGCGAGCTGATTGCCTTGAGTATACAGTTGATGAGGTTCAGATGGAGAAGTTTCATAAAATGGAAATATTTCACCAGCAGAACGATTTTTTTTCGTGTCGATCGGGCCAATGCCTAGGCGCACCAAGTTTCCCTCCTTGAAAACGGGATCTTGTCGAAATTCCACAAAAGGAATCTGGAATTCTCGGCGAGTGATGTCAGTACCCATCGGAACAAGAACGGTACTTGGACGATTGTCTGCCAGCCAAGATTTCGAGGTGTCCTGCTGCACAAGAATATCCATAGGATTGATGTGCACAATCTCAGTGTGTCGTCGAAGTACAGAGTCGCGTGCCGCAAGCGAAACAAGCGTGCTTGAAATGATGTTTCGAATTAGTACCGGAGGGTTCATACAACCTATCAGCAGCTCTTGACGCTGCGTCTCACTCAAGGCGGGCCCTCCCCGAGAGAATGCATCGCTGCTCAAAGGGTCTTTCGGACGAGGCGCGGTGAAGGCACGAAGGTGACTCGTTTCGATTGAAGGCGGCGTTGTGGCATTGCGATAAGTTTTGCACCACGGACTGGCGTCATCAGGAGGAGGTGCACAAAACGGATCGTAGTTCACTATCCATGGATCGAGTGCAGATGAGCTGCCGATTTCTCTGACCATAGCTCCGAAAGTGAGCGGAAATGTCTCTACATCAAAGTCGTCTGTCGGCGAACCTAATTCTAACGATGGAGTGGTCAGTTGGGTAGAGATGGCAATACGTAGCCCCAGAGGAGCTCGGGGAGAGTTCGGAGAGCGATCGTCTATATGCAGAGATGAGTAAATGGCTTGGGCGGAAACGGTTATCGGTTCACCGAAAGAGTAACGTTGAACCTCCGCGGAGAGCGAACAGCCCAGGCCGCGTCCAGGAATCAGGGCCTCCTTGAATGCTACAGGAATTCCAGCCGGAAGTTGTAAGTTGGGGTAGGCCCACAGTATGCAATCGAGGTCGGGGTCGCCCTGAAACGTACACTTCGGTAATCTAAAGTCTTCGAAGTTTCCAAATGGGGGCGACTGTGCGCCGCCGGCTGAAGCGGCGATTGGGTCATCTGGATCGTCGAGGCTAGTAACATCTTCGTTGGAGCATATCTTTGAGAGGTCGACTGATTGGAGTGTGCTCTCATTCGGGAGCGCCATAATCAACGTCACGTCTGAGAACTTCCCAAACTGCAGATCGGCCTCATGAGCCTGCATGCCAATCCTAAAGGCAGGTGCCACGATGTCGGGCGACACAGCCTCGTAGGCGAGTGAGTGGCACACCGTATTGGCAATGTTCTGCAGAGAGGATCGAGTGATGCGCGCTAGGGTGGAGTCCACTCCTGCAGCGAACAGAAGAGAGACCACGCCTGCAAGAATAACAGAGGCCAAAGGCACGAACACGCCACGCTCACCGCTACGCGATGTGTTGCTGCGAGTTCTGCATGCCCTCTGTGTGAACCAACAAGGAAACATCATTGTACCTTTACCGGTTATCAATCGCAGCCACCGCGCCTACGGTTCCAAAGCTTGAAACGTTAAGCCCGAGGGGTTCGGCTATCGCAACAAGCAAGTCGATGAATATATGTTTAGGGCGATAAAAACAGGAGATGGAAATGCGGCGCTCCTTTAAAGTAATCCGTTGATTAGGAGAAGCTCTGTTAAATATTTCATCAAAAGACGTGTTTCCAGGATTAGAAAACTGATTCGGATTGCCAGAGGCGCGAGCAGCATCACCACCGGGGAAAAATCTACAGCTAAGACATCCGGGTCGCATAGCGCGCGGATCACAGGGGAACACTACGTCTCCAAGTGTATGAAGTTCCATCGCCTGAAAGATGTAGGCAAGCGCATAGAGCTGGGTAGGAGAAGGGGAGGAGAAAAGAGGAATGGCACCAGGATTCGCAGGGTTATAGTCCGGATCGTAAAAGGTAAAGGCGTAGGCTGAAGATAGATTTGTTTCAAGCTCAGGTGACGAAATCCAGTCGGCGTGTTCGCGTGAAACAATCAAGCGGCTGAGCGAAGTGAGTTCTTGACTTCCCGCGGGGGCTTCTTTGCTGTGCACCAAATTTACGTAATTGTCGACTGCTTCCAGTGCGCCGGGTCTCCCTTCAATCCCGTGTGCGCGGGTTACCGCAAGACCAAGACCGCTCGTCACTGCATCTTGGAGTGCCGAGCGAGCATTGATCTGGACACCAAGAAAGAGAATCAAGGCAAGGCCCGCCGCAAACGCCGGCAGCGTCCAAAGTAGCTCAAGAAAAACCGAACCGCGTTGTGTCTCTGATCCAGTCACTGATGTTGTTCCTGATACGATCGCTGTGAGGGGCGCGGTCGAGCGAGTCGGTCGACGTTGCGGTGTATAATTCAAATCAATCACCATTACTTTTCCTACGGATCTCGAACATCCCAAGTCCACTCGGAGGAAACTTCCCTTACCACGCACGCATCTGTGGCTGACAGCGATTCCATTCCATCTTGAGTCGGGTACAGCCCTACTAACAGAGGTCGTTCGCCTGCGTTGTTCGCGCTCACACAGCCGTATCTTTGCAGTATCCACTGGGAACGACGTCTGAGACAGGGCAATGAGGGACCAATGTTGCATTGTCCATTGGGACTAAGCGCGTCTCCGCCGGGGAGCAGGTGCTTCTCGCTGATCGCACATTCGTTGTCGAGCAAATCCAGGAACGGGTCAATCAGTGCGACGCACCAATGCCGAGTATCTGATTCAGTGCGAGGTGTGGAGGCGGAGAGAATACCGATTAGGCCATTCAGTTCATCTTCGAAGTTGGGAATATTCTCGCCGTCAGGGGTGTAGGGGAAGGAAAACCAAGAACGCGGGCCTATCACCGGCAATGAACTGTTGCCAATCAGCCAGTCGCGTGGATCGGTGGAAGGTGGGCGGGGGCTGCCAACGGTAAGCCCAAGCTTGGCCTTGTTCATCGCTCCCACCTCGAGCTGAAAGTTAAGCTTGGCCTGGGCCTGTAACTTTGGAAGCACGCTTCGTAGATAGTAGGCGGTTGCCGCCAGTACCGCAGCGAAGAGCCCGACCACGATAAGCGCCTCGAATGTGCCCGCCCCGAAGGGCTGTTTGCTTGCCATTTTGCCAGATATATCTGTTCTGCTGGTCATGATGGACTGATAGAAGGCGATGCAACGCTGTGAATTTACTAGAATGAACCATACCTTGGGAAGCCTACGAGAAACCACTATAAAGTTTGGTGGAAGCAGGAGCTGGAGAGTGAGGGAATAGAGGGTGTAGATTTCAGGCTGTAAGAGGTTTTAGTAATCGGTATGCTGTCGAACATCGATGAGGGCTCAATGATACGGTTAGCATTTGGATATATCAGCATTAGCTTTATTGCCCCGCTTCTTGGGCTTCTCGCCTACTCTGGGGGCAACCTATTTGTAACTGGATTGATGGTACTCCCGCTGGTAGTGACCACCTTCGCCTTCTTGTGGCTGGTTCTTGAAGTCGCTCGCAGAGATTCGTTGCTGTCCCGTTCGCAGTTCCTTAAGGCTTCCGTGTTGTGCGGCATCTCCGCGCTTTTGATGGTGGCTGCTTCGACAGAACTACTCGTTCACTTCGCCCCTTCTATTAATCTTGGTGCGGCACTAAGTGATTTTAGAATGTTCTACTTTGTCTACATGATGGCAATTCCTACACTGATCTACACAGCGGTTGTAGGCTCTGCATTTTGGGCAATTGCCATTCGAGGAAACCCATACGTAACCGCCCAAGCTGCTTCGCAGCGAAAGAGTGGTGCGGCCTTCGGATGGATAAAGCTTCCGCGCTCGAAGCCTTCAACCTCAACGTCTTCAGACGTAAAGAAAGCTGCCTAACTGGTAGACGTCCTAAAACTATTCTTTCGATGACGACTTCGCCGAAACTTCTTCGAGCGAATGGTGAATCCGCTCCGAGAACTCTTCTTGACGCACGGGGCAGTTCGCCAATATGCACTTTCGACAGTAGTCGCGTCGACAGGGATCGATATGAAAATGGATCTCTCCTGAGTAGCGGTAGTGCTCAATTGCCTTGCGTTCAAAGGCATTCACCTCGTCGTGAGATCTCTGCACGTCCCAGAATTCGGGCACAATCACGTGCGCATCTATGTAGTGGTAGTTTCCGGCACGCATGATGCGGGCGCCGTGCACACCGATAATGCCGGGGTGTTGCACCACGTTAAACGCTTGTGCCAGGGAGGAGAGAACGTCTCGATTATTCTCGTCAAGAAGGCCCCCGATAGAGCCGCGCAATATTTTTGCACCAACAATTCCCAGGTAGGCGCCAGCAGCGATCCCTAGAAGGGCGTCAAGAGCGCTAACCCCTGTAGCACGAACGACGAGCAACCCCACCAGTGAGGCACCAGTAGTCCACACGTCTGACAGCAAATGCTGTCCACTCGCTTCCAGCGAAGCGGAACCCGCCATACGGCCTACACGTAACAAGTATAGTGCAAGCATAAGATTCAGCGTCCCCGCGACGATCACAATCAACATGCCGAAATCAATTGCCCGTAACTCATGCCCTAGAATCAGCGCACGGGTTGAATCAGCAATTATCATTACCGAGGCGAAAACGATGAGGCCGCCTTCAAATGCCGCAGAGAAAAACTCCCCCTTGCCGTGACCGTAGGGGTGCTTTTGGTCGGGAGGTGTGGCTGCATAGCGCAGCGCGAAGAGTGCAACGCCAGAAGCGATCACGTTGACAATGCTCTCGAGCGCATCAGAGAGAACTACTTGAGAGTTGGTGAGAGCGTAGCCCCAGAACTTAACGCCCAGCACTATCAGTCCGACCACTAGAGAGATGAGGCCTGCTCTACTTGGTTTGTGAATTTGTTGCGGTGCAGTTTGTTGCGGAGCAGTTGAGCGGGGTTTGTTGTCGATCATGCCTCGTGACCAAAGAAGTGGGAGAATAGAGCAACTTGAGCCAGCGCTACTATGGCGAGGATCAATTGAAACTTCGCCTTTGACGTTTTATGTCTACACAGTTCCATAGCAAGCAGCAGCCCCACACTTCCCCCGAGGGCGGCCGCCCCCCAAAAAATCGATTCGGGAACACGCACCAGCTTGGTCGGCGAGATGGCTTTGTCAAAAGCAGCTAATATAAAGGTGGCGATATTGAGTGAGGCGGCGACCGCATAGAGCAGGCTGAGCTCTAAGAACTGTACAGTACCCAGATAGACCAACGCCCAGAGCGCCAGGCCAGCAAAAATATACGAGCTGCGCGGATTCGTACGAAACGCTGAGCGTGAGGACTTTTTGCGAGTAGAGGGTGCTTTAGCGGAGGCAAGGTCGTGTCGCATCGAGCGTCCCACGTTAGCTACGAAAACTAAGGTTTAGTCGCGTAGCTTAGTAGCTTATAGGCTAACTTGGCAGCGATAAAATCGGGTCCCTGTGTTTCTCCTGGGCAAAGCTCAACGATATCGGCGCCGACAATGCGCTTTCGCTCCGACACTCGTTTGAGCAATCGAAGCACCTCATACCAGCCCATGCCACCTGGTTCTGGGGTGCCGGTCGAAGGCATCAACGAAGGGTCGAAAACGTCGAGGTCAATCGTCACGTAGACTTCATCAGTGAGAAGACTTACTGCTCTTTCGATCCAGTTAGAATCCTGGTTAAGTTGTTCGGCAAGGAATACGTGATCTGCCCGGTTGGCCTGCGCCTCGGTGGCATCCATGCTGCGGATTCCCACTTGTACAATCGTAGGAATAAACTCCTTACAGCGCGCCATAATGCAGGCGTGGTTTAGCGGATCATCATGGTACTGCTCTCTCAGATCTGCGTGTGCATCAAGCTGGAGGATTGAGAGATTCTTGTAGCGCGCCGCATGGGCACGCACCGGGCCAAGCGAGACGGAGTGCTCACCACCGAGCGCAAGGACAAATTTCGAATCCCCGAGATACTTCGAGACGCGTCGCTCAGCTTCTCTATTCACCGCGACTCCCGTTTTTTCATCCACCGGGGCAGCTGTGTGGATGCCAACTCGGTAGGGCTCGCGCGCACTTTCAATATCGTAGAACTCAACCTGTTGAGAGGCTCGAATGAGGGCAGCAGGGCCCTGGTCTGCGCCTTTCATGAACGTGCTGGTGCCGTCAAAGGGAATAGGAAGGATGACGCACTTGCTTGAGTCGTAGTTCGAAAACTCTGCAGGGATGCCAAGAAAATTATGTGGGACTTGTTCCATATGGTTGTTGCTTTACTAATCTCTGGTTTCTAAGAAGGAAGGTCTCAATGCCGGTAACACCGAAGTTGAGACCGAGGGGCTCATTCAGATTCAAGTCTGGACGACAAACGTCCTATCCAGCGACGCGCTCCCTTGAGCAGCGATCGGGATGAACGCTTGGCATTTACTCGCACCGAGCGTAATGGGCCCGCCAAATCACCTCCGCTAGTACACGAAGCGCGCGGGTAAAGAAAGACTCGAATGGCCTCGCCAGTCGTCTGGGGGCGCACTCTCGAGACTTCGAACAGCTCAATACTGCTCTGAGACTGTCCGCTCGAAAGGTCGCGCGTGTAGAGCAGCTTGCGCTGACGCGAACGGCTTAGGCCAGAAAAGAGTTGCAAAGTGCAGCCGCTGTACCCCGAAGGGAGAGTAATTGCCGAGCGAAAGCGGGTGCCGCGAAATGAAGATTGAAAAGTAAGTTCTGGCAGTACCTCATCAAGGCAGGAGAGAGCGTTGTTGGAAACATAGCTGTTAATTTCAGCACGACTGGAAGTGGAAAAGCTGGTGGGTGGGGGAAGTCCGAGACGTGCAGACATGATGCCCTGATTTGAAGGATCGTGTCGTCCACCAAGGTTGTGTCCGATCTCGTGGGCCATAATTATGGGGAGGAGCAGACTGTTTGCGTGAGCGGTCAGGCCATAGGCGAAGAACTCTCGTGAGTCACAGACTGCATCGATAAATGCCAGGCCAAGCACATCAAAATCTAAGCTGCGTCCGGTGAGAAGGTGCTTTACGTCAGCCCTAGGAAGATCGGCCCCAACAGTCTGAAAACGTTTGAGGAGGTCAAAGGCTACGGAGATGCTGCGGGGGTAGGCCTCGTCAGAAGTGCGGCGCATCTGATCCTTAAGGACAAGTGTCAGACCAAGTTCCTCGGGGTAAATCGTGTTTATTTCGTTTACGAACTCTTCGATCCGCCCGTTCGCGCGAGATCCCCCAAGGGATTGAGAGCAGGCTGAGTCACAGTCGGTAACTAGTTCAATGGCACGCTGAGTAGCTGCTGACGAGTCGCCTTGCGCGAAAGCCACTCGTGGACTGTTGTGGCCAGAGTTCTGGTTGCCAGAGTTTTGGTGGGCAGAAGCACTCGCCGACTGTTGAGCCAGCGCGGCGTGGTCAGCCTGACACTCACGTTGACCGAGTGCTCTGGTGCTTACGGTGCGCACATGTGCCGACCGTTTGGACGGTGACGGCCTATCCTTCTTGCTTCCGGTAAAGGAAGTCTCAAATCTGAATATCCGTAGAGCCCGACGTGGACTGAGGCCACTGGTTTTCAGCGTCACGGAGAGGCGGGTCTCTAGACTTTGGGGGTCTTGGTAGAGCGCGCCTGCTACGGGAATGGTGGCGAGGCGAGTGATGCGGGTTCCTGAATTTCCCGGCATGCTCAAAGACCCACGAATGGGAACCCGGGCGATTCCTCTAAGGAGTGTGGGGTCAGAAGCTAGGGTTGAATCGCCAGGAGCCTGGCGCCCCTGCCTTGAATGAAGCCATACACTGACTGAGCCGAGCTGCGGCGACCAAATGGCAAGGCGAACCGTAGCGGGCTCTCGTGCTGGCAATTCAGCGACGGAGAGACCGCCGATTTGACGCAATGTGCCCGAGAACGGCGAACGAGGGGAGGCGCTGGCCTCAGACACTCCAGAAATCCACAGTACCAGTCCAAGGACGACGAGAAGGGTGCGGTGCCACTTGTTTGGACGGCAAAGGTGCATGATCATGTAGTATAGGCTAAAGACGGAGAAAACCGGAAATAGGATTTTTCTCCGCGCCTTTGGCTTGTGCCATTTGACAGCAGAGTCTCAGATCATTACATGGGGTCTAGGAATCTACCATTTTACTGTGAGTGGCCATGAAAATTTCAGACTTTATCGAGAAGCATTATCGGCACTTTAACGCGGCTGTGGTGGTTGATGCTGCCAAGGCATGGGTCACTCACCTTAAGCAGGGTGGGGAGATGTTTTTGACACTCGCTGGTGCGATGAGTACCGCCGAGCTTGGTATTTCTCTTGCCGAGATGATTCGTAAGGGCAAGGTGCATGGGATTTGCTGCACTGGCGCCAACCTTGAGGAAGATATTTTTAATCTCGTGGCGCACACGCACTATGAGCGCATTCCCGACTATCGTTCGCTTAAGGCCGAAGAAGAGCTGGCGCTTAGGGACCGCGGCATGAATCGGGTGACTGACACTTGTATTCCCGAGCATGAAGCGGTCAGACGCATTGAAGGCGAGATGCTTAAACTTTGGAAGAAGGCCGACAAGGAAGGAAAGAGTTATGCTCCTTACCAGTACTTCTATCAGTTGATTGAGGAAGGCACGCTCAAGAAGTACTACGAAATTGATCCCGCGCATTCGTGGATGATCGCGGCCTGTGAGAAGAAACTACCGATCTGGACACCTGGTTGGGAAGACTCCACCATGGCCAATATTTTTGTGGCGCACACCATTACGGGAGATGTATCTCGGCACACGGTGGTAAAGAGCGGCACTGAACAGATGGCCGCGCTTGTCTCCTGGTATCAAGAGCACTCAGCGAAGAGCTCGATTGGATTCTTTCAAGTAGCTGGTGGCATCGCGGGAGACTTTCCGATTTGTGTCGTTCCGCTAATCATTCAAGATTTGCAGCAGGCAGACTGTCCACTGTGGGGATACTTCTGCCAGATTAGTGACAGTACCACCTCGTTTGGCTCATACAGCGGTGCGGTTCCGAATGAGAAGATTAGTTGGGGTAAGCTCGGCGCGAACACTCCGCGCTTCGTGATTGAGTCCGATGCTTCCATCGTTGCCCCGCTTATCTTTCAATATGTGCTCGAGAACTCCTAGGTAAGGAACCGCTCTACTCGATCTAGTAAAATGATCCGGGCGGGTTCTTGCACCCAGGAATATTGAGAAGTTCCACTGAGAAGTGTGGGAACAACATCTCGCGCCAGTTTCTTGCCTGCGTGGCGACGACCTTGCGCGAATATTAGGCCAACGGCAGGGTGCCGGGATATTTAAAAAAGTCGGCATATTTCTTCATCAATATCTGGATTCGATGCATATAAGGCAGTTAAAATTAATTAATACAATTAGTTAGTGATACATCCTGAGACGAGAAGATAGCCTAATATTAAGCATTTTAAGTCAACAAAGCAGTCAGCGACCCATAACCCTTTTAAGTTACTCGCGTAGCCTCATTCGTGTGCATACGGGAAGTCGCGTTGAAATTTGAGGGGTCAGAGGGAGCACTAAGCCATGGGTATCGTAGAGATTAAAGCAGGCAAGTTTTCGAGATTCTCAAATTTTGTTCGACAGTCGCATGTCAAAACGCTCACATTGACGTGTGTCGGTGCGCTGTTTCTTGCTGCACCGCCTATTTCAACTGAAGTTTTCGCTCAACAGGCCACTGGCTATTCCATCGACAAGAAGGCGCGCGCTGGGCTTCGACGTTTACGAAAGCGACAGGCGAATGCAGCAAAAGGCGTAGAGGAACTTCAGTTGAGTGTCGCGGCACTTGGTGGTTCAGTAAATACGCTTTCTACCGAAGCCTCTCGGAACTACGATCTTCTCAATGCAATTTATACATTCTTGCAGCTTGATCCGAACAATCCACAAGGTGGTGATATGCCGGTGATTCCCGGGGCGGGTTCGAGTGGAGCGACTGGACCAGTAGGCCCCGCGGGGCAGGATGGTCAAGTAGGACCGACAGGTCCTGTCGGCATGACTGGACCGACAGGAGTGCAAGGTCTGCAAGGCGAGGTGGGTCCTCAAGGAGTGACGGGCCCACAAGGTGAGCAGGGGATTCCAGGAACAGCAGCCTCAGAAGGCGCACAAGGACCTCAGGGAGAGCAAGGTGAAACTGGACCCGAGGGTCCAAGCGGTGCCGCCGGGGCAACTGGTCCGGTCGGACCAGTGGGTGCAACTGGAGCACAAGGATTAATCGGATTAAGAGGCCCAACTGGAGCAACAGGTCCCGCAGGGGCGACCGGGCCAGCAGGAACCACTCAACCGGGATCCGTGGGAACCACACAACTCGTCAATAGCGCGGTTACTACCGAGAAGATTTTGAACGGAACGATTGGAACGATAGATCTTCAAGACGGGGCGATTAGTTCGGCAAAGCTCGGCGCGAATGCGGTCACTTCAGATAAGATTCAAAACGGAGCGATTACGTCGCCCGATATTCAAGACGGGGCAATTAGCTCAGCAAAACTTGCAGCGGGTGCAGTGTCCGACTACAGAAGCGCTTCAGTGCATGCGACTGCAACTACAACAGTCAATTTTGCCTTCGCGCCTGCATATGTGATCTTCTCATGTCTGAGCCCGGGTTCCTTTCTGTCCGGTGTTTCAGTGGTTACGCCTGGAGATAGTTTCGTCAGGATGTATTCTGATCAGAATAGCCAATTTCTGGTAAGTCTATCAGGCACTACATTTACCGCACGACATGCTTACGCCAACGGGTGGAACTGCAGATTTATAGGGTTTAAATAGGGTTTAGAGATAATTGTTTTTTCGTGGATTCTCGGTGGGCGAGAATTCACTTAGTGCCGAAACTTATCGGTGCTGGTTTTACTGAAGGAGTGAGTGAGCATGGCAAGGGAGCTTCGTTTGTTGGCAGTTGCTTCGTCGTTCGGTCCTAGATTCAAAAATATGACTCTGAAGCGTGTGAGTCAGTGTCTGCCACTTCTAGTCTTCTGGGTTGCGATGTGTGCGAGCGTCGCATCGGCGTCAGATTGTCAACTGGACTGGGTTCGAAGGCCGAAGATTTTGCCGGAAGGGTTACGCCTTGCATGTGATCTTTCCGCTGACCGACATCTGTTCACGATAAACAGAAGTGGGCGCGAAAGAATTCTGAAGCGTCGCCGGGCAGTAAAATTGGGAAAAGATCGCCTTTCAGTCGAAGACTTGAGAAGTCGATTTCGTAGGCTGCGACGCTTTTGCTTGCAGTATAATCCTCTCACACTTGAGGTTCCGCAGTTCCGAGTTCGGTACACCTGTTCGCATTCTCCCGCGGCGCCGGAAGGGCCGCACTATCCTGTGGTTCCGGAGGGGCCAGCGATAGTCGGGGTAAGCCGCGCTTCCGCGGAGCTTGGAACCATCGGTATTGAAGAGCATCAGCTCTCATCAGTAATCCTTAAACCCTTGCAGGGAACAGCTCGGATTGAGCGAATAGAGATCGCCGGCGATGAGCGGGTGGAGCTTTTGCCTGCAGAGGAAGTGTTGGGAAATGGTGGGGTTCCCTGTGAGGGAGATCTTGGAGCCTTCTGTTCTATCTTTATCCGCGTCCATGCCGTAGCACCTGGATTAGTGAATGCGCAGATCTCGGTGATCTACAAAGATGTATTAGATGAAAGCGCTCAGAGTAATCATATCGTGATTCCTGTGCATGCAGAGGTCTCCGCACAACCGTTTAAGGCGCTGAATTCCTTTACGACGGTCAACATTGAAGCATTAGCGGCAGCGCGGAATGAGACGCCACTAACAATGCTTAGAAATGAGTTCGCGGCCTTACAGCCAGCCTGGTGGAACGAGGCAGATGTAGGACTCTTCGACAGCTACAATTCAGTAGGTACGAGTGACTGGGCCAACAACTGGGCGAACAGTGCGCTGGATCTATCGGGAGTGGCTTGGGATGTGTCGACTGGGGGTACTGCCATCACACGATGCCACATAGTCTTTGCTGCTCATTACCTTCGAAACGATGACAAGCCAATTAAATTTCATCGCAAAGATGGCCGCATGTTTCGCTCGATTGTTTCTCGAGTCAAGCGAACAGAGGGAGCGGACATTGCGGTAGGGCTACTTGATCCTTGTCTGCCCGCAGATTGGACCGTATATCCCTTGGCAGAGATAGGCGACCACCAGACGGTGATAGGCGCTCCGCTCATCATGACACATAATCCTCTTGCGACGTCCTTCCGCCGGATATCTATTCACTCGCTGAGCAGCTACATGGGAGCGGGAAGAGATATGTTACTGACGAATAGGCATGCGTTACTGCCCTCATTTCTTTTTCAATCTGGCGTCTTAGGGGACAGCGGGCATCCTGGTTTCTATCTGGTAAATGGTCGTCTCGCGGTGGCCATGACATTTACTTCTTCCAATGCAGGTCCCGCCTACTCAGCTGCGATCAACCACCAAAGAATCGCGCAAGCCATAGCAGCTCTTCCCCCCGGCTCCTAACTTCGCCTCAGTGACCTTGGGAAGTAGGACCTTGGGAGGTAGGTAGAGCCGCCTTCGCGAAGCACGCGGAAGCTTCTTCAAAAACTTCGGTTCAAGCCTTAACCGCGTGGCTTCTACTCCAAGTGCCCTTCCCTCAGGGGAGATTTCCGCCAGCTCCCCCCTGCAGAAGTCACTCAGAGAACCGCTGCCTAAGGGAGCTTGTGGGCGCCTACGCTTCATCGTCCTCTTCGTTCACTGCTGCAGTAGCGACTTGGCAGCCAATCAGGACTTCGTCGGTAAGCGCAAAGTGCTCTGAATCTTCAAAGTCGACATCGTTGACCTCACACGAATCACCGTCCTCATCGACAATCTTTACGTCGTACACGCCCTGCTCAATCATGTTTAGAGAGAATGTAGTGCCATGCTCAATTACCTCTTCTTCTAATTGATCGGGCCCCCAGTCCTCTTCATCTGCGGATGAGAAATAAAGCTCATGAATCTCCCAGCTGCTGTCATTTTTAAACTCAAGAGTAAGCGCGTGCGCCGAGGCGCAGATTGAAACGCTTGCGAGAACAGCCGAGATCAAATGTTGCACTTTCATGATGATATCCCTTTAAGAGAAGAGTAATTTCAATCTGTGAGGGGTCTAGATCGGCAAAGACACTCAAGAACTCAATCTGGTTTTGATTATTCAAAGCTGGCCCTCTCACGCGGCGTTTGGCCCCCGTCCTCCCTCCCCCCTGAGAGAAAGGCGGAGAAGTCGGGAGCGAGGTGGGGTTTCTTACTTTCCCGGGAAAAGATACAACCATTCAAGGTAGACGTAATCGGGAGTCTTTCATGCGAGTTGCACAGTTCGTCGGGCTGCTTTTTGTATTGCTCTATACCACGCACCAAACGCTGCCGCTGGCTTATGCTCAAGCGAGGAAGCCACGTCTGGTAGTAAAATCGATTGACCCTACCTGTGGTAGTAACAAAACGACGCTTTCCTTGACGGGCAAGAACCTTACACTGATCGATGCCGTGTCGATTCGAGGGAAGTCAGTCAGACTGCTCCGTCGCACCAACAAAATGCTGCGATTCAAGCTGCCCTCCAAGCTAAAGGGCGGCTTTTCACAGATCAATATATTCTCAGGCGGAAAGCGCATCGGACGCAGGATGTTTCGTGTCGGATGTTCACAAGATGTTGCTTTCAAAGAGTTCAGTAACGTAAAGACTCAAAAAGTAATTGGGCGTCAGGGTGGAAGTCTTGAGGCGACATTGCCTTCTGGCCTCATCTACTCCCTTATTGTTCCTACAGGAGCACTTTCGAGCGACACGAACATTGCGATAACCCCCTTAAGGGAAATTGCAGGAATCCCGTTCTCGAAGGGCATTGTCGCTGCAGCAAAGTTCGAGCCAAGTGGTCTGACCTTTAATGTTCCCGTAGAACTACGAATCACCGTTCCAAAAAAACCAACTGGGAAAATTCTTGCTTTTCATTTTAGTGGATCAAAAGGGTATTCCTACCGTGCGCTTACACTTGATGACACCCAGCTTCGCCTCGAACTCACAGGGTTTAGCGGTGGAGGTGCCGGAGCTGTGTCTAAGAGCGATTTTGTCCTCGCAGTTCAATCTATCATCAACCAAACTGGCGTTCTTTCCCCAACTCAAATAAACGATCTGGCTGAAATATTTAGCTCCATGATCGCGCTCTTTCCTGATCTGTGTGAAGGAGCTGCGGGGGAAAAGTTGTGCGATGCGTTGCGTATTAAGAGTGAAGAAGCCGTCACGCAGAGACTCGCGGTCCTCTGTCCAAACGGACAAGCTTCGAGCTCTTCCAGTGAAATAGACGCTGATGAAGTTATTTCTCTGTTAGACGCCGCTCAAAAACTAGCACTCCCGATCGTTAATCCTTTTGGTTGTGCGGAGGCTATCTACGGGCGAGTGTTGGATGAAGCTATCGCCAGGGCAATCAGCCTTCCCACCCAGGAGCGCTTCGAGCGAATTTTTGACCTTAACGCGAAGTTTCAGCGCCTAGGTCTTACCGCACTGGTTATCCGAGCAGAGCAAGGTATTCTTGCAGCCGGTGCAGAGGTTGTTCGCCTAGTGGAAATCTTCTGCCCTTCGGCAGTCAGTACCGCTATGCAATTTGCCCAGTTCGCTGAAGTTCTCTTCGCTGAGCAAACACTCACGTCTTCGACACTCCGAACGCAGCTTGACCAAGCTTATGAGAGCTGCGGTTCAGGCATTCTCATTAGCCCCGATGCGGTTCGCCTTAGCCCGCTCACGCAGCTGCGGTTTTCGGGGCAGCTGGTAAATCTATTCGACACTAATTTAGCATGGAACGTGGCGCCCTTTAGCAGTCTCGACCCAGGTGGGACCACACCAACAATCGATCAGACCGGACTTCTGGTGGCTGGGACAAGAGGTGGATTCTATAAGATCACGGCCGATGCAATAAGCGCACCGCGAATACAAGGAGAAACTATCATTTCGGTAGCTGATATTCTTGACGTTCGCGTGAACCCAACATTTGAAGTTGAGGTTGAGAAGGGAAGAACCCAACAATTCAATCCGCTAGTGGACCGAGTCGGGCCCATTTCTGAGGGTGTAAGCTGGAGTGCTACTGGTGGGACTATCGACGCCAACGGACTGTATACTGCAGGTCAAGTCACCGGCACCTTTCAAGTGCGCGCTACCAGTACAGCGCAGCCAAGCAAGTTTGGAGTCCGAAGCGTTCGTGTGGTCGAACCAGCGGGAGTGCCGCTCACGACTTTCTCATCGTGCGCTGCAGAGGTGAACTCTTCGGAAACCATTTTGTTTAGCGTAGGTGGATCTGTGAGTGCGGTGGGAGGAGTCGCCCCCTACAATGTTTCAATTGAATCATGCGCAGGTTCAGCAGTTTGCTTCATGTCATCAGTGGGTTTTGCGGCTGACGTTACTACTGGCCTAGTTGGTGCTCATTCTGTATCAGGAACAATTTCTGACCAGGCCGGAGGCAGTGTGTCTCGCGGGATTACCGTTGCAGTCAGTTCAGGGACTCTCCCCCCATTTGGCCCACCGTTGCTCGAGCGAGTGCTCGCAATCGTGAGCGGTGCCGGATGTGATCGATTCACGGTCGCCATTCGCCAGTGACGATGGTTTTTAAGAGACGCTATGGGCTTGAAGAGGGAGCGCCCGTTAGCAGTTGAGAAATATGCAAGTACTGCGAGGGATTAGGAGTCTGTGAAACAGCCCTGTTTATTAGGGTCCGCCTTCGCTCACCTGTGCCTGTGCTGCCATTTAATTCGAAGTAGGCTTCCCCCTTCGCGCTCTCCTTCGCCACGGCTGCGGAGGACAAGCAAGTTTCGGGGGACAAGTCGGCGGGACTTCGTCGTCTGTGCCTGTAACACAGACTCCTAGGAAAGAGCGACCTCCTCAATCGAAGCCATAACCGAAGCGGTAGTTTGGCTGTCTCGCAGGGGCAGAACAGTGCCGCTAATGCGTGACTCTTCAATTGCTTTCAGATCGAGCTCTCCAATGACCATGGTCTCCTGATTAACTGCCCCTTCGGCCAAAATACCGTCACGTGAGAAACGGAAATCACTCGGGGTGAGAATCGACGCTTGGCCGTAATTAAGAGAAACGGCCGGGACATTCGGCAAAGACCCGACAGTGCACGCATGCATGACGTACATCTGGTTCTCGATAGCGCGCGCATGGGCGCAGTAACGAACGCGCAAGTAGCCCTGACGATCATCGGTGCAGCTAGGAGCGACGAGAATCAAAGCGCCCTTTCGTGCGGCCGCTCTGGCGAGCTCAGGGAACTCAACATCATAGCAAATGGTGATGGCAAGTTTTCCGAAGTCGGTTTCGAAGATTTTTAGGCTGTTTCCAGGCGAAACTTTCCAATCTTCTGCCTCGAACCGAGTCATGTGCAGCTTTGACTGCACGTCGTGTGTGCCTGAGGGACCAAAGATATGGGAGTTATTGTAAATAAGATCATCGTTGTTGCTGTCAGCAACCGGGATTGAGCCCGCAACAATGTAAAGCTTGTACTTCTTGGCTACGCGCTCGAAGAGCTCCAAATACTGCGGAAGCTGCTTCGATAGATGGCGAATCTGCTCTCGAATAGGGCGGTGTACGTCTCCTAGGGTAAGCAACTGCACGGTGAAATATTCGGGGAATACCACCAACTTGCATTTATAGTCGGCGGCGGTGCCGACCAGGCCCTCGACCTGGTCCGCAAAGTCAGAGAAGGCTCGTACCGGGCGAATGAAATACTGCATCGAAGCGACGCGAAGTCCGTGAATCATTTGTAAACCTTAAAGGCTGAGGGGAGAAATGACAAATGGAAGACGCGCTGATGTGTCTATGCGCTTTGGAGCGACGCTCGCGGAATCTTGAGATCAAGGTAATCCTGGATAGGGGGCGGCGCTAGGGAATGGGCAAGTCCACAGCAAAAAGGCCGCCGTGATGTTCTCACGACGGCCCTCTTGCTTGCGAGACTTACAAAAAGTCCTAGGCAGGAGCGCTTTCTACTGGTGCCTCTTCCATTGGACTGTCGGTCTCGATCACATCTGGCCAGAGGCAGATAACGCCCTCTTCAACTTGAGCGTAAACACCAAGCTCGTCACCAGAGCGCTGGAACCCGTAGCGAACGGCGCCGCCATTATCGCGAATAAGATCACGGCAAGCCTTGTCCTGTCCGGAGAACCAAAGCTGCTGATACTTTTCGAGCAAGCTTGCATCATCCAACAACTCACGATCAATCATCGCCAAGCAGCGGGTGTCGATAAAGACCTGACCTTGCGCGGTAGTAGTAGTCTTCGAAAGCTCTACGTCCCCCATCTGAAATCCTTCAGGGTGAACGATGATTGAGAACGCATAGGGATCGCGCTCAATACGATAAGTGCCAGGTTCAAGTGCGACCACTTGTCCGCCGAACTCACGCACTACCTCGTCTTTGGCCTCAGGTTCTGCGTCAACCATTGTTGCTAAGCGATCAATGAATTGCGGGTTAGCCAGCATGAATTGATCAATCAAGACCATGTTGCCGCTTTCTACGGTAATACGTTCGCGAAGATTTCCGCTTTGGGCAGTGCCACGCTCAACGCGTCGTCCGCCACGACCTCGGCCTCGTCCGTTATTGCGTCGTTGGCCACCGCTACCTCCGCCACCACGACCGCCTCGTCCACCACCGCCGCCGCCACCGCGACCACCACGTGAATATCTATCTCTCATAGTCTTTTAAATCCTTAAGTATGTTCTCAGTCGCTTCCGGAGAGATGCGCAAAATTACGACATCCGCCCAATCACCGAGAAAGTCCTCTGGACTGCTCGGCGCACTCGGCATTGCGGTGTTCATCACCAGAAATTCTGGCCTCGATCGACGCAGCCGGTCACTAAAAGAGGACGCTATATCCTCTGCAGTGTTTAAGTCTCTTTGGTCAATAGTCCTGAAAAGACTGGACCTCTTAGCAGACTCAGTCAGGTGCTGGGGAGTTCGCAAAGAAACAACTCCGCAGGCACCGTTCTTTAGGCGGGTACCCCCATAGAAACGACAGCGTTGATTATTAAGCATGCTGAGGAAAACGTCGATAGCTCTACTAGGTTTCAGAAAAAGGTTTCGGGGATGAGGTTGTCATCATGCAGTTAGAACGGGCAGAGCTTCAAAGCATTGAATTAACAAGAGAAATTGCCTTTCCGGGGGACGTTCGTTTTGACCCTGAGCAGGTAATTCTCCAAGGGGTCTACCGAGACCAGCTTTCGGCCTATCGCGCCCGTAAGATTTGGGTGGAGACTTTGTCCTCTAACTTCCTCCTGGAGGCCGGTCACGACTACGAAGTTTGCGTAGAATCTAAGGTTTCTGAAGGGGTTTTCTTCCTGAATTGTAACTTTACCTCCGCTTGCGGGCGCTATGCCTTTTGGCGTCTGACCAACGAGCAGGCCCCCGAGGCTCAGTACCTAATTGAGACTGCCCACATCCCGCACTCAGAGCTTTGTGCCGATGATTTCTTTTCTGCCCCCGATCTTCGACCAATGGTTGGAAGAGATTCCCTCACGGCTCAGATTGGAGCTTTTGACGACATTTCTAAGAAGGCCACTCGCGTGCAGGACATCCTTGAGAGCTTCCGGTCTTGGCTCTATCGCTAATCTAAAAAAGGCACAGCGTATCGTGCGGTGGACAGGTGAGATCTCTCGTCCACTCCCTTCATAGGGTAGCTACAATCGATTTGCCGATTGCGTCGATGGTCAGAGGCGCACACCCTTCAGAGCGGTTGTTGACCAATATGTAGGCATCCACATTCCGTTCTAGGGCGCGGTGCGCCAGTCGAGCCACGTCAGCACGCATTTCCGCGTTTGGTCTGCGAATTTCTGCGTACGGTTGAAACAGCTTCACCGCACCCTCGTAACTTACTCCAAGTGGAGTGAGGATCCTTGCCACAAAGAACTTCGCACTCAAGCCCCCCGCGCTGGCTGCCGCCTGCATTTGCTGCTTGAGCGTCGGCATCCGGTGCCAGTGATTAAAGCAGTGAGTGGCTCCATGAGCATTTAAGACCGAGAAGTAAGGAGCTTGCAGAAACTCAGGGTTACGAATTTCCGCCGCGTACTGGAAGTGCGTGGGCAACTTGGCCAGAAACAAATCGAGGCGAGCGAGAAAGCTTTCAAATGAGAGCGTTGAAGGCGAGATTGAGGGAAACTGCAGGACTATTGGGCCCACGTGAGGGGCGATCGTGGGTTGTTCTAAAGGGGTGAGCACCGTTTTTTTGCAGAGCTCTGCGTCCAAGAAGGCAGGGTTATCTTTGCCGGCATCTGGCCCGTAGCGTGGCAGGTTTGGAAAGCGTGGAATGGTGAGGCGCTCCCAAATTTTGGACACCCAGCGGAAGCCCGTTGGCACCCGCGAGGCATAGTCTGAGAGGGTAGAGGCTTTTAGTGGGCCGTAGAAGCTGCTGTCGATGCCCACGGTTCGAAACCAAGGACATTCTACGTACTCCGAGAGCGACGAGCGCTTGAAGTCCTTATCGTTGGAGTATTTTTTGACGTACACCAGGTCTTGCCAGCCGGAGTAGTTCCAGCTGCTCGTGCCAAACTTGATCCTCTCAGGCAGTCGCGTGGCCGCCTCAAAGTCTAGTGTCTGCCTTGTCATAGGTGCCCCGTTTCTCTTACCTAAACTCTCCTAATCTTGACGGGTTTAGGATACAAGCATATTCGACATATCTAAATGCGGCCTAACTAGCGCTAGGCAGCTTGGCTCCGATAGAGCGAGAGGAAGGATAATAGATGGAAAAATGGGACGTCTCCCGCAGTAAGCAAGCCTACGGTGTAGATCTGTGGGGAGAGGGATATTTCGGTATCAATGCCGATGGCAACGTCACTGTCACTCCTGAACCAGGCGCAAAGGCTATCGATCTGCACGAAGTAGTGCGTTCACTTGTACAGCGCGGTATTCACGTTCCGGTACTGATTCGTTTTGACGGCATCATCCGTAACCGCATCCATACTCTGTACCAAGCTTTCTCTAAGGCGATTGAGGAATCTGGTTTTGAAGGAAGCTACTGCGGAGTATTTCCGATCAAAGTTAATCAACAGCGGCATGTGGTCGACACCATTCGCGCTGCCGGCAGGGATTCGCGTCTCGGTCTCGAGGTGGGAAGTAAGCCAGAACTTTGCGCTGTGCTCGCGGTGCACGACCTGGAAGACGGACTACTTCTTTGTAATGGCTACAAGGACAACGAGTATATAGAACTCGCATTGCTTGCGCGTCGGCTTGGTAAACGTTCCATCATCATTATTGAACAGCTTAGCGAGCTAGCTCAGACGTTAGAAATGTCCAAGCGCTTAGGCATTGAGGCTGAGGTCGGCTTTCGCATGAAGCCAGTCAGTAAGGGTGTGGGCAGGTGGGAGACTTCGGGCGGCGACAGGGCAAAGTTTGGACTTACTTCTTCTGAGATAATCGAGGGCATTGAGAAGCTTCGAGAACACGGCAAGGAGCATTGGCTAAAACTTCTACACTACCATGCGGGAAGTCAGATTACTGCGATTGGAGCGGTAAAGAAGATTCTGCGTGAAGTGACCAGGATGTACACTGAGCTTGCGAAGCTTTGCCCGTCGCTCTGTTTTCTCGACGTTGGCGGCGGACTTGCCGTCGATTACGACGGATCGAAGACCAACTTCCAATCTTCAATGAATTACACCATCGGTGAGTACGCTCGTGATGTGGTGTACGCCATCAGCGAAGCCTGCAAGGCAGAGAATATTCCGGCACCTACGATCGTTACTGAGGCGGGCCGAGCGCTTACCGCTCATCATTCTGTTCTGGTATTCCAAGTGGTCGATGTGGCGCCTACCGCAGAGGTTCTTAGAGATCTTGGTGATCCCCCGACTGACAATGAGCGAATCGGCGAATTTCGAGAACTCTATCGCAAACTCACCGTAAAGAATGCACTTGAAACTTTGCATGATGCAAATTCTCTACGTGAAGAGGTGATCGAGCGCTTTATTCAAGGTGGGATATCTTTGGTTGAACGCGCCTATGCTGATTCCGCCTACTGGCATCTTTTGGCGAAGGTTCGTAAAGAGGCCTCAGAGCTGCGCTATGTTCCAGAAGAAATCGAGCGTCTAGATGAATCTTTACTAGACACTTATTTCTGTAATTTCTCATTGTTTCAGTCTTTGCCTGACTCCTGGGCTATTGAGCAACTGTTTCCGATCCTTCCGATTCATCGCCATAGCGAGCAGCCCAGTCGTCGCGCGATTCTGGCTGATATGACTTGTGATAGTGACGGAAAGATCGACAAGTTTATCGATCTGAAAGATGTAAAGCCGTACCTTCCGCTGCACTCGTTGAGGAATCCTGATCCGTACTATCTTGGTGCATTCTTGGTTGGAGCTTATCAAGAGATTCTCGGAGATCTGCATAACTTGTTTGGCGATACCAACGCAGTGCATGTCGATCTTGATGCTTCGGGCGCTGTCCGATTCACGCACGTAGTTGAGGGAGACACCGTCCGCGAGGCACTGGGGTATGTCCAATACGAGGCGCCGGACCTGGTTGAACGCCTACGCGGCACTATAGAGCGCGAGCTTAGTGCTGGTCGCATGACGGGTGAAGAGGCGGCTAAAATTCAAAAACGATTTCGCGAAGCGCTCGAAGGATATACTTATCTGGCCTACGGCTAGGCCGCGCTTCGAGGAGTCTGTGACACAGGCACAGACGACGTCCCGCCGACTTGTCCCCCGAAGCTTGCTTGTCCTCCGCAGCCGTGGCGACGGAGAGAGCGAAGGGGGAAGCCTGCTAGAGTTAAATAGCAAGACCGGCACATGTGAGCGAAGGCGGACCCTCATAAACAGGGCTGTGTCACAGACTCCTGGGCTTGCTTTCCTAGGCGGCGTTAGAGACTTCAGACTGATTTGTGTCGGTGGCAGGGCTACCCGTAACGTGGACGACCTGAGTAGGGTAGGCGAACTCAACTCCTTCGGCTGCAAACTTGTCCATAATTTTCAGATTCATTGACTGCTGAGTTTCCATGTAAATCAGAAATTCCGCTGAAAGCACAAAATAAACGACTTCAATATTAAGCGAAAAATCACCAAAACTTCTGAAGTGGGCCCGGTCATAGCGAGCGAGGGGGTCCGTCAGAATAATATCCTTAATCCAGGTGGGAACCTGGGCGACTTTCTCCCTAGGCGTCTCATAGACGATACCCACATTGAACACGACTCGACGCTCGCGCATGCGCTTGAAATTACGAATGCGGCTGCCGAGTAGATCTGAGTTTGCGAGGAGAATTTGCTCTCCTGAAAGGCTTCGAATTTTGGTGGTCTTTACACCGATGTGCTCGACGTTGCCTTGCACATCGCCGACGATGATGAAGTCTCCCACCTCAAATGGCCTATCGAGCACGATCGAAAGAGAAGCGAAAAGGTCGCTCAGAATATTCTGGAGTGCGAATGCAACTGCGACACCGCCGATGCCGAGTCCAGCGACGAGAGCGGTAACATCGACCCCTAGATTGCTAAGTAATACGACGAAGGCGAGCGACCATATGACTAGGCGAGTGGCGAAAGATAT
Source organism: Bdellovibrionota bacterium (assembly GCA_041739995.1). Lineage (GTDB taxonomy): Bacteria > Bdellovibrionota_C > UBA2361 > UBA2361 > JBGSMV01 > JBGSMV01. Next base: position 62,377 of record JBGSMV010000024.1, on the reverse strand, counting down.
GAGGCCTAATGCAGAGTGTAGCGAAGAGTGTTGGGAGTTTCCCAGATTACTTTTCAACCACACCAGACTCACCTGGCTCAGCCAGTGGGCTATTTGCACTATTCCGAGGGCAATTAACGCGAGGAACAGATAGCGGTTTGCGTCAGCAGAAAGCCCGACCGAAGAAAGCCCCACTAATACGGACAACAGCACAATGGTTGAGGGGAATGTTGAATCCACAACGGTACGCACCGCTTCGACAAGCAGCATGCTGTTTCCATTTGCAGATCCAAAGCGCTTCCTAATCCGCGAGAGCAGAAACCACAAAAATCCGATGCAGGTCAGGGTGACGCCAGCAAACGTGAGGACGAGAGGAACAGGAACCGACTGAAACGCAGTCACAAATCGCTCAGTAAAACTCTGTGACTCAACTATAATCATTATCCTATCCGTAAGTTTTGAGTGTTCAAAAACGCCGAGTCGGGCGTGGGCTTAATGACGAGGAGGCGCTGTGCGCCTCTCTAAGCTCTCCACTATGGGTAACGAGGGGTATAAAAACTGTCCCCTGACTCTCTCCGATAAAGAACCCAAAGGCTTCTATGGAAGTCGTAGCACAGTTGTTCGTGACAAGCCATTTGGAGGTGATGGTCGGGCAGGGTGGGGTTTGGAGAACTAGGAGTTCTGCAGACGAAAGTAGAGGAAAGCTACGGCGGCTAGCATGATCCCCACTGCAGCTACAATGAGCCAGACAAAGTGGTGAGCTTTACGCTTCATGGTTATTTGTTGCGTCATCTCGGTGGAATAACGCTCAATCTCAATCGAGGGGCTTAGCTGCTGTACGATCTCGACGCTTCCATCGTCAAAGTGGTAGGCAAACGCATCCCGCATGGCCGCAGCCGTCTGGTAGCGACGGTCGGGATCCACCGCAATGGCGCGCTTGATTATCTCTGCATATTTTTTGGGCAATCCTTGAAGCGCAATGGGAGGAAGCGCGAAGTCCGTGCGGTCAAGAAGCTCGAGCACTTCGGTGCCGCGGTAGTTTTTAAGGCGGCGTTTGCCTGAGACTAACTCGAACAGCACCATGCCGCAGGCATAAATATCGCCGCGACTGTCATGGGTACCGGTACGTACGTACTCAGGGGGCATATACTGAGCGGTGCCTAGAATGACGCCGCTTTTTGTAATGCCTGGTTCGTCCATTCGCTTTACGAGCCCAAGGTCCACGACTTTTACCCACAGGTCTCGGCTTAAAATCAAATTCTCAGGCTTAATGTCTCGATGCACGATGCTGCGCTTGTGTAGTTCCTCAAGGGCGGAGAGAAGCTGCTCAAAGATCAGGTCAATTTCCGCGGTGGAGAGCTGGCGCGTCTCCATAATGCGACCAAGGTCAGCACCGTCTACATACTCCGTAGTGAATGCGATAATATTCTTTGTTTCAAAGAGATCGTAGGCGCGTACTAGATTCGCATGCTCAATTGACTGGCATACATGAAACTCTTCGATGAAGCGCTGAATGGTGGACTCCAGAAATGCCTTGGGGTTGGTAAGCACTTTAAGCGCCATCAGCTTATTGCGATTGCGGTCAAGCACTTGGTAGACCGCAGCAGAAGATCCGTGGCCTAGGATGCGCATTACCTCAAAGCGGTCGGCGAGACTGGGCTCGCGCGCGAGAGTGTTCTGGGCATCCTGAATCTCTTGTTGCACGGTTGGATCCCCTAACGCCCTTTGTTAGCCATTGGAACGACTAATACTAGCTCGCGAGTGCCTGTTTGTGCAGCACCAGAACTGGCTGTTTGCCTTCAGTGATAACTTCCTCAGTCACTATGATTTCCTTCACCGACGGGTTGCTCGGAATGTCGTACATCGCTTCGAGCATGGCGGTTTCGAGGATCCCTCTAAGTCCTCGGGCGCCAGTTTTCTTTTCCACGGCTTGGTGCGCAATGGCGGTGAGAGCCTCGTCAGCAAATGACAGGTCAACCCCGTCGATTCTCATCAAGCGCTGATATTGTTTCACCAATGCGTTCTTAGGTTTGGTGAGAACTTCGATCAAAGCAGCTTCGTCTAGCGGGCTAAGGGCGGCGACCACTGGAATACGCCCGATGAACTCAGGGATCATCCCAAAGCTCATTAAGTCTCCAGTTTCTAGGTGCTGCAGTACGTTGCTGTCGGTAACCTTGTCAGCATTGCTTAGCGCGGCGCCAAAGCCCAAGCTCTTCTTCCCGACGCGACGCTGAATGATTTTCTCAACACCATCAAAGGCGCCTCCTACGATGAAGAGGATATTTGAGGTATCGACCGTAATGAAATCCTGCTGAGGATGTTTGCGCCCGCCTTTAGGCGGCACATTTGCACGAGTACCCTCGATGATTTTAAGCAGCGCTTGCTGTACGCCTTCTCCAGAGACGTCGCGTGTCACGGAAGGGCCGTCGCTCTTTCTTCCGATCTTATCGATTTCGTCGATGTAGACAATTCCGCGCTGAGCCTTTTCCACGTCGTAGTCCGCAGCTTGCAGAAGGTTGGTGATGATGTTCTCGACATCTTCACCGACGTAGCCTGCTTCGGTCAGCGTGGTTGCGTCAGCAATGGTGAACGGCACATCAAGGATGCGGGCGAGAGTCTGCGCGAGGAGAGTCTTGCCTGACCCGGTTGGTCCAATCAACAGAATATTTGATTTCTGAATTTCGACATCTGACTTTGGATTGAAGTTCGTTTCGATTCTCTTGAAGTGAGAATGAACCGCAACCGACAGCACTTTCTTGGCATGGTCCTGGCCGATTACATATTCGTCCAGCGTTGCTCGAATTTCCTTTGGGGTAGGAACTGGCACGCGTGCGGTTTTCCCGACGCCTTGTGCGAGCTCTTCGACAAGAATGTCATTGCACAGCTCGACGCACTCGTCGCAGATGTACACTCCTGGACCCGCGACTAGTTTTTTTACCTCGTCCTGAGTTTTTGCACAGAAGGAGCAAACTAACTGAGCACCACCGCTTTTTCCGAACTCACGTGGCATGCCAACCCTCGCAAAGTGGGATTCAACCTAACGCGTTGAACCCGAATTAACCGTGTCCCCACCGGGACTAAAACGCTGCTATTCGCTCTTGGGCCTTCCTAGCATTGTTCAATTTGAGAGGCAGTTCGCCCTCTCAGGACTCCCTTCCTTCTTAAGTTTGATGCAGTAAGGAGTGTTTCAGGCGCGACTTCGAGACTGAGGAATTTCAGAACCTAGCCCGGTCGTTCGCCTGGGTGCCTTACTGGCATACTTATAAGCTTCGACCGATTTTTTAGGTTCCTTGAGCGCTTCTAGGCGTTCCTCGTATTGTCCTGAGAGCGGCTTTTATTCGTTCCCCGTGGGCGATACCCCACTTTTTGGCCCTGGATCCTAGGAGTCTGTGCCTTTTTCACAGACTCCTAGGTGGGGGACGGAGCGCTAGGCGGAGGGACCTTCGCTTTGAGGCCTCTACCAGCGGAGCCGCTGAATAAGAGTAGTCCCCAGAGAATTCCGATAAAATTGAGGACGAGGTCCCGAATATCAAAGAAGCGTTGTGGGTGCAGCCACTGCAGAGCCTCGTCGCCGAAGCTCACCAAATTCGAGAGTATAAAAGCGAAAGACATAGGTTGGGACACAATTTTTACAAGAACATGACAAGAATTTTTCAGAGAGAGGAGGTTTGATTTCTCATCCAGGGCGACTGCGGTGAGCATGCTCAACCCGGCATAGATTGGGAGGTGGGCATACTCCGCAGGAGTGCCCGGTATCGACACGCTGAAAAAAATTAGTAGGCAAAACGCGCCAAGACAAATTAGCACCCGGGGGAAGGCTGCAGGGAGAACGGTGGCCAAACCTAGCGAAGAGAAAAGACGCGAGAACCCTCGCCATGCTAGGAGACCAACAGACAAGCCAAAAAGGCAAATGGCTGGGACAAGGACCGCGGGAGGAGTTGCGAGGACGAGCGGGTGCACTGTGTCAAGCACCCAGGCCTCAACCTTGCGTCCAATGAAGACCAGGGTAAAAATAGCGAGGGCGTAGCTGATAGCGATGAATTTTCGCCACGGAACCCTTGATGGCGTTTGATGCTTCATAATCAATACAGTGATAGCTAGCAGTCGAAATGCAGAAGTACAACTATAGCGAGTGCTTGTTGCAGCGCCAGGAAGGCGATATCGTTCAAGCAACTTTGGGAGTGATTGATATGACGAAGCGTACATTAAAAGTCTCAGATCGAGTTAAGCGAGCTGGTGGCCAAGGCTGCGTCGGGGTGGTGAAGGAGCTTCGTGATGAGGTGATGGCCTCAAAGGTTGAATCTCCCGAGAACGGCCTACTGGTGAATGTTCTTTGGGACAACGGGACCCTCTCGTATCTTAGCCCTGATGCGCTTGAGTTGGTTGAAGGGTAGGCGCGCAAGCATTCCTTTGTTTCGTGTGAGCCTATTTTAAAAGAAGACTCATACTGATCTATCTTCTTCGCATATCCCATTCGATAGCTTGAATCGATAACGGCGAGGGGTAGTTTTGTGTCCCCCATAGATCTTTGATCTCATGGAATGCCCATCGCTATCTTGGCAAGTTCGCAAGAGGTTTTGGTTTGACGACTAGGTATAATATTCGGGGTATCGGTAGAACGGCTGAGGCGAGCTGCCCCGCTAATAGATATGTTCTCCCTGCTGTGTCACATTGAACGAATTATAACGCGGAGTACGCGGTGGACGCGGAGTGGGGAATGGTGTTAGCGACTCGTAAAATCCCGTCTTTAAGATGTGGCACGTTGAAGTTAAGTAGCAGTCCGACTTGCAGCCCTGCAAGCTTCAGATAGGTCAGTAGTTGAGCCTTGTGAACAGGAGCTATACGCTCAGCAGACTTTAGTTCGACAATTACCTTATCTTCGACGAGTAAATCGATACGGTAGCCGAGATCAAGTTTTACGCCGTCATAGATTACCGGCACTCCTACCTCAGAGCGCACCATAATTCCTCTCTTGGTCAGTTCATGGCGCAAGCATACCTTGTATACCTCTTCGAAGAGGCCTGCTCCAAGGGCGCTATGAACCTTCATGGCCGCTTCAATAGTTTCCCCAGTAAGTTCTTCGTACAACATTTCCCCTCCGCGTCCACCGCGTACTCCGCGTTACAATTGATAATCGGAAATCTAAGACAAAAGTTGCTTACAAAACGAGGGCGCGTAGAATGCAGGGAGAACAAACGCCTCGTACCGACGGAGTACCGCGGCACAGGCTTTGCCGTTAGCCAGCGAAGCTATAGTGGCGGTCAGAATCCGATCCGTTGCTTCTTTTGCGATCTGACCGGCAGCATGAGCTGCTTGATGGCTTCAAACAGCGCTGCAATTTCATCGTCGTGTTTCCCCAATCGATGTTCAAGTTGCTCAAACTTGAAAGTTAGTTCCTTGTGTACCGAGATTGCTTCTCGCATGGCGACAAACGTTCGCATGATCTGCACGTTTACTACAGCGGCCTCTTTACTCTGAAGAACACTTGAAAGCATTGCCACACCCTGCTCGGTGAAAGCGTGTGGCCTAGCTCTTCTTGGGCCACCCCAAGAACTTGAAGTGCCAAATTGGCACTTCAAGTCTGTAACCTCCTGTTCTGACAATTGAAAGTAGAAATCTTCAGGGAAGCGTTCTGGGTTTCGCTTTACCGCCCGATTGACCTGCTTGGTTTCAACACCATAGAGCTCAGCAAGGTCGGAATCTAGCATTACTCGCTTTCCTCGAATCAGATAGATTAATTCCGCGATTTCCTTTTCCAGTGATGTGCGATTCGTAGGCATAATATTCCCCCAGGTGATATTCGGGGAATTTACAGAATTGTTGCGGGCTGGCTAACAAACGGATCGAACAGCTTTCGCTCCTTATAACCGGCTTGATTGGCCAGGCTTTGGAGCGGCGCGAAACTGTTCATCTCAACCGTTGTCCCGCAGCCACTAAGGATTTGAAAACTGAGAATCGTGGCCTGATATCAAGCGTTTCTATTCTCCACGTAAACTATGGATCGCCGCCTGCTTATCTGGGGATCCAAAGACATAGGTTCCAGCTACCAGAGCATTCGCACCTGCTTTTCGGCATGCGGCTGAAGTTTTTGCATTAATCCCCCCATCCACTTCTACCCAGGTCGAGAGGTTGCGCCGGGAGATCTCCGCTCGAAGACTAGAAATTTTCTGCAATGAGCTCTCGATAAAGGGCTGCCCACCCCATCCGGGATTTACCGTCATCACGAGGACAAGGTTACAAACTTCAAGCACATCAAAAATCGATTGAATCGGTGTTTCTGGTTTAACCGAAACGCCGGCGAACATGCACTGGGCTTGAATCTCAGTGAGCACACCATGCAGATCGGCGCAGGTCTCCTGATGAACAGTCAGGCGTGAGGTACCAGCTTTTTTGAAGGCTTCGATATGATTTTCAGGTTCGACAATCATGAGGTGCACGTCGAGCGGGATAGTGCACATGCTTTTGGCGAGGGACACCATATTGGTCCCAAAAGTGATCGGAGGAACGAATTTCCCGTCCATCACATCGATATGCAGCCAGTCGGCACCTGCTTGAACGACTGACTGAATTTCGTTGGAAAGATTGCCAAAATCGGCTGCCAAAATCGACGGCGCAACGACAATACGATTTGAATTTGCGCTCGACATCAGGGTTCAGCTCCTTCGGAAACGCTGCACTTAACTAGGGGGCGGGCTATCTTCAAGACGTTCACCGGCCGTTATCTGGGTGCCGCGTAAAAAGTCCGTCGCAGAGAGACGCTTTTTGCCCTCGAGCTGCAATTCGCTACATACAATCGACCCAGTACCACACTGTATCTCGATTCCGCTCGCGTCCGCACGAAGAATAGTTCCAGGCGTAGCCTTGTCGGGCTCGCGATGCGGGGATTCCTGCGCCATCAGTAACTTAAGACGCTGACCTTTTAAAAAGCAGTAGGCCCCGGGATGTGGAGAGAGTCCGCGGATCGTTGCACTAAGTTGAGCTGCGGGGAGTTGAAACTTGAGTTCTGCCTCAGCGGAGCTCACTTTCTTAGCATAGGTAACTCCGTCACCTGACTGAGGTACCGCAGGCAGAGAGCCACTAAGAATTCCTGCAAGGCGCTCTCCAAGTAGGGAAGCGCCTAGGTCAGCGAGACGGTCGTGTAGGGAAGAAAAAGTATCTTTGGCGTCGATATCAAGCTCAGCCTGAGCATAGACGGCGCCGGTATCGAGGCCCTCATCCATCTGCATCAAGCAAACGCCTGACTGAGGGTCCGCCGACATGATCGCACGTTGAATCGGTGCAGCCCCACGCCAGCGCGGAAGCAAGGAGGCGTGAACATTTACGCAGCCCCGTCGGGGAAGCTCCAAGACTTCTTTAGGAAGGATCTGCCCGAAGGCGACCACAATCCCAAGATCTATGGGTCCGAGTGCCTGTGCAAATTCCTTAAATGCAGAGAGTTCTTTGCGAAGTGAGTTTGGCTGCAGCACAGGGAGATTGTGTGAAAGTGCGAGTTCCTTCACGGGAGAGGGAAGAAGCTTGTGTCCTCGACCTGCGGGTCTGTCTGGTTGAGTGACGACGCCCACCACTTTGGAGCTGCTTATCTCTGAAATCTTTGGATCGAGCAGCGTGGACAATGACTTTGCAGAAAAAGTAGGTGTCCCAAAAAAAAGTATGCGGCGAATAGAAGACATGTAGGGCCTACTTTGAGGGGATGAGGCCTTGCTTCTTCAGCCAACGAGCGAAGAATTCTCGCTTCAGTCGGCTCAAATGATCTACGAAAAGCACTCCGTTAAGATGGTCGATCTCGTGTTGAATGCAAATCGCAAGAATTTCGTCTGCCTCGAACTCAAGATACTTGCCATTTGGATCTTGTGCCTTAACCAAGATCTTCTCACTTCTCTTAATCGTGTCTCTAAACTCAGGGATGCTTAAACATCCCTCTTCGGAGGAGACTGCGCCTTCTTGTGCAATTATTTCCGGGTTTACCAGTGCAAGCCGTTGGGCTTGATCTTCGGATACGTCGACCACTATTACTCTTTGCAAGATTCCGATCTGACTAGCGGCAAGCCCAATCCCTGAACTTGCGTACATGGTAAGCGACATGTCGTTTATGAGGGTGGCGAGATCCTTTCCAAAGTCAGTTACCTGAGCGCACTGCTCGCGCAGAAGGGGGTCGGGATAGATCAGAATTTCTCGCAGTGGCATGATTGCTCGTAGGGTGCACAGGGCGTTAAGTGCTAATAATATCCCGAGCCATTTATCATAGCTAGTGGCGTGGGAAAAGCGAGTTCTCGAGGCGTGTGCGTAGAGCGCGTCTTCGGGCAAAATTTCTGCCGGCCCCAGAAGCGCGGTGACTGTCAAGCTAAAAAATACGCATGTTCCACAGATTTAGAGCGAAGCGATTCTGGTCCGAACTTGATCTTAAGAGTAGGAGTATTCGGTGAGAGACGAGAGCGTCGTTTTTCATTTTGTTATTCTGTGAGAGAATTACCGGTATGTCCCTGCTTGATGCTCAAGAGGCACTATTATTTCGACTGCTGGTCTCCTTCTTCGGAGAGGATCGTGTGGTGCCCTTCATGAGCCTGAACGCGGTGTGCGGTGGGGCCCTTCCCTCAAGGCTATCTTCAGAACAATCTAATGCCATCGAGCGAGATTCCCAGACGAGTGCCAGTAAATGGGCGCGTGCAAGTCGCTGTCTTTTTACCGTGGTGAACGAGGACGATAGTCCGCGATTGGTCATAGAGTTTTTCGAGGACTTTCGAGAAGTAGTTGATGTGCGTGAGTTGGTAAGAAGACGCTATATGGCGCCGGTACTCTCTGCCGCGGGAGTGCATTATGTGACCATTTCAGCTGAGGAGCTCCAGGATATTATCGATCCTGAGTATGCGTACGGACTTGCCGATTTTCTTGAGGCTAGGCTTGAGCTCCTGGAGCAGGGGGTAGCCTAAGAGGCGAAGTCTGTATTTGTCGGGCCTGATTTTGTTCTTCCCCAAATTCCGATAGTATCGCCCGCGCGATATGACCCAGGAACTTCTCATTTTTTCAATTCCTGCTCGAGCCAGGACTGCACTTGTATGGGCAGCGGTGGCGCTTGCAGTCGCGGCGCTTAGGCTGGCACTGAGCGGACCTGAGGGTTTCTCAGGAATTCACCTTTCTGAAATTCAACTGCTTGCGTTTCCACTGGTGGTCTTCCTATTTTGGAAACTTCGCATCTTAGGGAAACGCATTCCTCGAGCAGTGATTATCCCCGGCATGATCGCCGGAGTCCTCGCGATTGGGTATTCATATCTGTATCTTCGTGATGCGCCTCTGTCGTTCGTGGTGAGCTATCTTAAGGGTGACAACTTTGAAGCAGGTTCAAGGCAATTTCGACAGCTGATCGCCACGCAGCTGCGACGCGTAACGCCCCCGAGAGCTTTTGCCGTTCAGCGCTCCCATGAAACCTTTACTTCGCATGCCGAAGCGCAGAAGTTTCTTGCACGTTCAGAACATCTCCCGGTGTTGGTATGGGGATCTTTGCGTTGGATTACCGTTTCTTTTCACCCGGAGAGGACCGCACTCCCGATACCGAAGAGTGCTGCCGCATGGATTTCTTCATTGAAGTTGAGACTAGTTGAGTCGGCACCGGTGGTGGGGCTCACGTTGGAGCCTCAGCAGGCAACTGCGGAGTTTATCGCGCGGCTAGTCGGAGCGACGCTCACTTATAAGTATGGTCCGGGCACCCGTAAGTCACGGCAGTGGGCTTTTGATGAGTTGTCTTATGTGGCCCATCAGGAATCTCATTGGAATTCCTTTGCGCATCGTGCCTACCCCTGGTGGCTGCTCGGCAACCTTCATCTCTTTGAAGCTCTGAGAGATGGTGGAGTTGAAATGGGAGAACTCCGCTGTGCTATTGAAGCCTATACTCGAGCGCGGAAGTTTCTGAGGGCCGGTGATAATCCGGAATTGCTCGCCGCGGCACTCAACAATCGTGCAATTGCGCAGTCGATTCAGTCGGTCGTGAGTCGAAGTAAGGGACTGCGACGCATGGTGAAAAGAGGCTTCAAGGCCGCGGCGTTCACTATAAAAGAGCGTAACCTATACGGGGTAACTTACAGGGCCGGCAAGATTGCGAGAGCGAACTTGCGTATGGTCTTGGCTGGTTCTCTCGGGGGGCGAGGAAGTCTGAAAAAGGCACGACTGGGGAACAAGAAGAGGAAGGCTCGGGGGCTGGCACAGGGATCGGGGAAGGTCGGCAAGGGTAAGAGATTGAAGCGAAAAGGGACGCGCAAATTGAGCGCCGAAGCGAAGCTTGTACAGTAAACGGTTCATTCAGGTGAGGTGAAGTAGCGGACATGATTTCAGATCAAGAGATTCTTACACAACTTCCGTTTGTGCTTTCAGGCACTAACTTTGACTTCCTCGGGGAGCGCTACGAAGGAAAGGTTCGTGATAATTATGTGGTTGGAAAGCGGAGAGTTCTTGTTACCACAGATCGATTAAGTTGTTTCGATCGAGTGGTCACTACGGTTCCCTTTAAGGGGCAGGTGCTGAACGATTTGGCGCGCTTTTGGTTTGAGAAGGTAGTGCAGATCGCTCCTAATCATGTGCTCGAGTCCCCGCATCCGAATGTTTTGATCGGGCGTGAGGCGCAAGTATTACCAATCGAAGTGGTGGTGCGCGAGTACTTGGCGGGCAGCGCCTGGCGCGACTATGTCGAAGGGAAGCCAGTCAGTGGCGTCGTATTACCCAAAGGCATGCGGGTGTCTGAGCGACTACAAACCCCGATAGTTACGCCGTCGACCAAGGCTGAACGAGGCACACACGACGAACCAATTTCTGAGGCAGAAGTGCTCTCGCGTGGAATAGTTGCGCCGGCTTTATGGGAGCAGATGCGGGAGACTGCACTTAAGTTATTTGCATTTGGAAGAGAAGAGGTGGCACGTAGAGGGCTCATTCTTGTAGACACCAAATATGAGTTTGGAATTGTGGACGGAGAATTACTTCTGGTCGATGAAATACACACTCTCGATTCTTCTCGTTTTTGGAAGGCTTCCTCTTACGCTGAGCGCTTCGAGCGCGGTGAGTTACCAGAAATGCTTGATAAGGAGCCCGTGCGCCAATGGTTGCTTGCTCAAGGGTTCAAGGGCGATGGAAAGATCCCTGAATTTAGTGCGGAAAAGCGCGTAGAAATATCGAGGCACTACATTGATGCCTATGAGCTGGTGACTGGGCAAGCGTTCGTATGGAACAAGGGCGAGGTCACTTCTGCGGTAGAAGCGGCGTTGCGCCGCTGGGTAGCGAGCACGGCGAACTAGGAAACCTCTGAAACCCCGTGCTTCTATCTTCGTGAGCCTAGTGGCTTTTGTGGTTTAATCAAATTTAGCCCAATTTCTAGAGTTTGTTTGCACCACTAAGCACACAAAGACCACTAAGAGTTCGATGAAGAACACTCGCCGAGCTCGAGGCTCTCTTTGTGAATATATTTAATGAATTACACAATGAGTTCAGCGAGAAAAAAACTTAAAGGAACTTTTGACCCAGCACACAGGATTGGCTTTGGCTAAGAGGTCGGATCGAGTGGATCTGTGCCAGCTGCTATTTCCTCACCATCGGATCGGCCATCCATGTCTGAATCTGGATTCAGCGGATCGGTGCGATATCGAAAAATCTCTCTACCGTCACTCAGGCCATCGGCATCAGTGTCTTTCACTGCAGGATCGCTTAGAAACTGCCCACGCTCGAACATGTCGAACACTCCGTCACGGTCCTTATCTGCGCGCCGTGATTTCATATCCTTCGTCGCTTCGTCCTTTATGTAGGAGAAGGCGATTTGGGAGATCTCATCATACCCGGACGAGATGGGATGGACCCCATCGACTGAAACAAAATTCTCTGACATCAAGTCAAAGCGCAGATAGGAGGGCAGTGCTTCTGAGCGGTATCGAGCCAGTATGCGGTTAACATTCTCTACGAACGAGCGTTGGAAAGATCTTGTGGTAGGAGTGAGTTTCGCAATCATGACGTAGGGCGTTACCAAATCTCCCCGTCCAAGACGCTTACGCAACAGGGCGACGATGCGCTTAATATTACGAGCGGCGAGACTCGGGTCGCCATGGTCATAAAAGTCATTTGTACCGACCGCAACGATGACGATATCGGCGTTCAGGGCGCGTGCTCGAAGAGGATCATTCTCCTTGCCGAGCTTTCGAGCCAAACGTGAATAAAGACGAGAAGTGGTAATTCCAGGGATGCCGAGGTTCTGGACGGATGAGATTCTAAGAAGGGGGCCTAGGCGCTTTACCCAGCCGCCGCGATTGCCATTGTCGAGGTCTCCCTTCCCGTAGACAATGCTATCGCCTACGACCACGATTTTGAGCTCTCGGTCACAGTTAAAATCAATCAGGCGTCTAATTTTTGGACAGGCTTCGCTCAAGGAGGGGAAAATCACACCGCTGGCTATACATAGTACGGCGACAAGGAGGACTCCCGCACGGAGAGACGCTCGTAAGGACGTTCTGACGGCTGAAAGCTCTCTCGGAGGCCAAGAAGCACGTAATGCCGCACCTAACTGTTTAGAATGTTGAAACATAACTATCGGCCATTTTGCCCTGTGGATTATCGTCATGCAACTCATGGGACTAAATATCCTCTCAAAGAAACCATGTTTTCACGATCTCTGTCCAGGACGTAGTCTCTAACAAGGTTGTGAAAAACTCTATGCACGACCTTGTTAGGGAGGACAGGATGTCCGACCGCGGACTGGAGCAACGCGTAAGTACGCGAAGCGACGCGGACTTCGCGCCGCTTGTCGCGCGAAAGGAGCTTGGAGCGAGTGAAAAAATGCCAAGGAGGGCATTTTTTCACCAGCCTGCTAGAGAGTAGGGAGACTCGATAACAATGAAGATGATCGTATGGGTCTGTGTGGTGCTGGCAGTGGGGCTCTACATTGCCGGCCCGATTCAGGATCCTGACCTTTGGTGGCATATCGCGGCAGGGCGCTGGATATTGGCCCACGGTGGAGTGCCTCATGAGGACGTCTGGGGCATGTTCTCGCATGGGCAGCTGTGGAGAGCGTATTCGTGGAGCTGCGAAATCGTATTCGCGTTAGCCGATCGGTGGTGGGGTGATCACGGTTTGCTCGCGTTGAAACTGGTGCTCTCTGTAGCGCTTGCCGCTAGCTTTTCAGTGACCTATTCGCGGCTCGCGAAAGATTGGTTTCTCGGATTACTGCTTGGCATCTTCGTCACCGCCGGATGTTACAATCATTTCACGCTTCGTCCTCAGTCCCTCGTGTGGATTTGGTTTGCGCTTCTCTTGCTCGTTTCCGATCAAGTTGAAAGGCATGGCATGAATCGCTCAAGGCGCTTCGCTCTAGTTGGCTTGATGGCGCTTTGGGCAAACACTCACCTCACTGCTCTCTTGGGGATTGTTGCAGCAACCGCGTGGAGTTTTGGCAAAGGAGGCGCTCCGCTTCAACCAGCGATTCGACGCTCTGCGGAGGTTGCAGCCCTGACATTTCTGGGCACGTTGATCACTCCTTATTTTGGAGGAGAGTGGATCACCTTTCTCTCTAAAACGTCGCATCCCGCCGCGTTCAACGTGATCGCTGAGTTTCAACCTGCGACGATCATGCAGTTTCCAACGGCGTTTTTAATGCTCGCTGCAATGGCACTGATTTTTCTGATCAGTGGTCGAGGAAGGTTGGACTCGGTGGCGCGACTACTCATCTGGGTGAGCTTTGTGCTCGCGGGGCTTGCCGTAGTTAAGTTTCTACCGTTCGCTCTCATTCTCACTGTCGCCATGCTCGCGCGGGCGTTGCGTGAGGTAGAACGAGAGGGCGTCGGCGATGCAGTGGGATTAAAAAATGTGATCGAAGGACTGCGTCGTTTGCGAAGTGGTTCGGACCAAATTCCGAAAGAAGGGCTTGCGTTTGTCTTCCTGTGTCTTTCAATTGTGAGTGTATACAAGGTTTGGAGCAGCCCGGTAGCGCTCGAAGTAGTGCCGAAACAGGCGGTAGATTTTATACAGGAGCAGGATCTCCCCCGACCGATAGCAAATGTGTTTGGACATGGGGGGTACCTTATTTATCGCTTCAGTGACGAGCACGGTGAGCCGCTTGAGCGAGTTGCGATTGATGGGCGTACGAACCTGATAGCTAAGGACTACTGGAAGAAATACCTTGCTGCCGCGCGAGCAAAGCGGAATTGGCGCGAATACATTGACGCCGTAAACCCCGGTACTATTCTATGGAGAGATGATAGCCCCTTAGGGACAGTGCTTTTGGCAGAGAATCATTGGTGCTTGGTGCATGAAAGCGGTCCTCAGAGGGCGCGTGTTTCAGTGTGGGTAAAGCAAGAATACTTCCAGTCACGACGCGACGAGCTCTCCTCAGTTAACTGTGAGTGACCTGCCCCTCTTGTGATGAGAACAGAGCGCTCGAGTGTTGCTCTAGCTGCCTTTCGTAAACCGAAAACTCATGTACTTACTCGGCCGGAAGAGTCTGCTCGGACGACGATTGCTCAGGGGGTGTTGCGCTATAACTGAACGAGGACACCACGAGATGTCCCCTGCTTGGACGCTCGGGCTCTTGATCAATCCCAAGATCACAATCGAAAGGCGCAACGAATTCTCTGATGCGCCGGTGAAAATCCCTGCCTTGCTCTAGTACCCAGGCTCGAATTTCTGGCAACTTGTCGAGGTATAAGTTGTCGTATGCAGTGCGCAAATGAAGGTTTCTTGGCTGTGGGTTCGAAAGTGCGTTTTGCTCGCCTGAACGCAGACAGTTTTCCATGTTCCCCGCGATGATAGAGACGGCGCGATCTACATCTCCTGGTACATAGGCTTCACGTTTGCTCATGCACGCACCTTGCTCTGTAATCTCAACCATGCGCGCACGTTTTAGTTCGTTTAAAACAGTCCCCTCATGAATGTCGGTGCTTACAGAGGAGACCAATGCGCTGAACTCACTGTCGCTTGTGCCATAGGTGAGGCAACGCGGTTTCCCGGGAGAGCTGCTGAACTTTTTGTTGCTCTCCCATGCGGACAGCACGCGGGCGATCAAGCTTGCACCTTGGTAGAGGGGCGGCGCATTTTTGGTAAATATCTGAGAGACCTCTTTACGGTAGACTCCGGTCATAGCGCTGAGACGACTCACGTTTGGTTTGCCTCCTGAACTGAGGATTTCCTCTTCCGCAACTTCGACAAAGACACTTTTGGCTAATGCCATAAAGTCATGAATTGAGTAGGTGTGCCTGAGGAAGGCCCGCACGATGGGGCGCATTAGACGTTTGAGGTGTTCAGGCTTTAAGACCATAGAGTATTCCTACCTTCTACCTATCGTCCTATAAATGGGGATAATAAACATTCTATAGGTTGATTTTGACATTTCGTAGAAACGGCCTCAAAAGTGCTGGTACGAGTAGAGATAACCACTTGTATTAACGAAATATATATCGATTTTGATCTCGTTTGGCTAAAGCTCAAATTCTAGAAGAAACGCGTAGGGTAACCTTATGTTGCGTCTTTAAACTGGGAATGAATACCAGTTCATAGACTTTATGACAAAGAGGTTGCTTGTGGAATTGCTAACGAATACCAACGCGGGACTGCCCTCTGGTGAGGCTGTGGGAATTGAGCTTGAGAATAGGCTTCATAGGACGCAGGCTCGTAAGCGCTCCGGAGCGGAAAAGCTCAGCATTATTTCTGAGGCGCGAGAGCGGTACCACAAAGCTGGGCGAAAAGAGCGCGGACAAATTCTCACTGCGCTTTGCTATCAGTTCGACTACCACCGCAAACATGCCACGCGCCTGATGAGTACCGTTCGACAAGTTCGGCTCAATGCTACCGGAAAATCGAGAAAGCCCTCCAACGAACTTCTGGCTGCGCTAGGGACTCTACGAAAAGTGACGGGGATGCAGGGTGCGAGGAGGCTCCGTGTAGTGATTCCGGAGTGGCTCCCGTCATACCAGGTCACACATCCTGATCTTAGTCCGGCTGACGTAGCGCGCTTAAAGAAAGCTAGTCATGCGACGCTGACGCGCTTCATTTCCAGATTGGACCAAGATTTCGACCCCTCGAGCATCAGATCCAGCTACGCGGCCCTGTTTAAGCCTGTGAGCGCTTCCATGTCTCTACTAAAGCCATTCGGCCTGGGGCACCTCTTCGCTCAAGAAGTGAACCTGGAAGGCGCAGAGTCTGGAGCGAAGATCAGTGGGCTTAAGGTGATGGATGCGCTTTCTGGCTGGACCGTGATTGTACGATTCGAATCCTCGATAACAGATGCGTTGGAAAAGGTGGCAGCGGCGCTCCCATTTAAGGTTCAAAGCCTATTTCTGGAATACACGGCGGGTGAGCATGGTATTGCGGCTCGTAAATGGGCCTGGGAGAGAGAATCGGCAGTGTCTTTTTGTTCAAGCGAGCAGAGCACGCAGATAACTATTCGCTCATCGCATGCATCTGAGCACGCAATGAGATGTGTCAACTTTGGTTTTGTCTCTGTCAGCCCCCACGCGGGAGACTTTACTCCCTATAGAAAGTTGCAAATGTCTTTGGATAATCTAGAGGCACTAAGGCGATTGGAAGGTGAGTGCGCGCTCCTAGGCGAGTCGGGGCAAATTCTTTTCAATGAGCTGCATGAGCTTAGACAGAGCGAGAAGGGCGTGGAATGTGCTTGAGGAGGAAGTTAACCGCGAGGAGACACGCTTCTTGCGTTTAGCAGGGTGACTTGCCACCACATTGGCCCCTTCCGGGGCCTTCGCCTTCCGGAGGCCTAGCCTGGACCTCGAGCTACTGCTACGCAGCTCTCAATCAATATCTGCGAGTTAGTCATTCCAGGGCGCCTAGTTGACGGTTTGGGGCGGACAGCTTGCCCTCCGCCGCCAGATACTTCATCAGTGCCACCTCCCTGATCGGCCACAGCTATCCCGACTGAAGCTTTGCAGTATGAGCGAGTGACACCATCAGAAAATATGTTTAAACCCATAACCACGAAGAGTGCGGAAAAACCTATCAGCAGCAGCGCCTCGATGATGCTTGTGCCAGCTGAGTGCAGGCGGTCTGGGGCGGATCTTCTGAGAGTGTTCATAGAGTTTAGCTATTACAAGGGCGAGTTTCTTTTCTCCCCCCTAGTCCTCTTAGTGACAACCTTGCTCCATGGGAGAATGTACGAGGAATCAAGCGAGGGTCTATGAGAGACGAGTAGGGAAACTTCGTAGCCAGTATTCTTCTGGTGGAACTTTGCTTCGCGCGCGTTCTGATAGGAATCTTCAAGGCAAGGAGTAATGCCGTAAGAGTGTTTCTGCAATCTCTCTGCTGCCTTCTGCGACGAGCAGATTTAAGGTTTCTACCTGTTGTGAAGCCACTGCTGAAGGCGCAGTTGCTTCACGAGTCGACATGCTTGGTTGAGAAATATTTGCAGTGTTGGCACTTCGTATGCCCCACCGGTACTGAAAGAAGCATTTTTTCATGGAATCACATTCGAAGCGATCTATCGCAACAGAAACTTGAAGCTCTTGGGCGTCCAGGCTCTGGTGAGGGACGACCAGCACTCCATTGGATTTTAATGATTGACCGATGTTTTGTACGAAGACGCGCTGTAGTCCCTCGTTGAGCGGCTCCGCCCAGGTATCAAATTCCGAAATGTTGAGCTGGTTAGTGCCGCTGAGTGTCACCAAATTAGAACGATCAAGATATTTGGGTACCTCAATTGGGCCAATTCCAATAGTACGGCGAGAGTTGAAAGCAGCCTTTAGGGGCGGCGACTCAAGGCTGGTGGCAGGTTTAGTCGGGGTGAGTACGTAATAATGTGATGGTTGAGAAGCGCCAAGGCAACCAGCCAGACTTGCGCTCAAAGTAGCAAGAAGAAGACATCTTATCATATACGTTCCTACTGTTTTCCAGTTAAGAGGGATTCAGGACGTCGCTGTAACATTTCGGCGAGTTCTCGAAGTTCCCGGGCGGCAGCGGCCACTTCAAGCAAGGCGCGATTCAGATTCACATCGAATGTAGATCCCTTTTTACTTAATGAACTTACATCAGATGCGGCAGTATCAATGGCAGCGAGGCTGTCTTCCAGTCGTCGAAATATTCGCTCGGCATCAAAGGCATCAACTTTGCTGCGCAAGTCTCTTATCAAGGGTTGCAACTCAGTTGATATTTTTGCGGTGCTTTCCCGCACCTCATTAAGCGTAGGTCCCAGGGCTTGAATTGCTTCGGTGAAGCTAGGACTCGAAACTGTTTGCTCGACTGCGGTTAGAGTCGCATGAAATTTAGAGACAATTTCTTGAATAGGCAGAGCTTGAAGGGTCTCAGAAATTTCCTCTAGAGGAGAAGGGATCGAGGAAATTTCTGGGACGGTATGATCGATATTGGCGAGGCGAACCGGAGTTTCCGGTCTGAAGTCCAAAGAGATCGCACGTTGCCCGGTAACAATGCTATCGGTCACTAGCTGTGCGCGAATTCCCGCCTTTAAGAGTGTTGCTTGTTGCTCTACTGCAGAAGGCGCGAGAATTCCGAGATTTTTGATTCGTTCGCGGTCGATCTCCACATATATAGGGATCGCCACGCTATTACTCTGGCCTTGAAATATTGCTTGTATGTCAACGACGGTGCCGAGTTGAATTCCTTTAAGTCTCACTGGCGAGCCAATATTCAAGCCCTGCACCGACTCCGAAAAGACAATCACATATCGATTCGGGCGCTTAAACATCTGTCCACTCCCGAACAGCGCCACCGCCACGACGACGAGAACAAAAGCAACCACTACAAAAATTCCAAGTTTAGTTGGGTCTACTTTCTTGCTCATGTTTCACCGTGAATTTCTGAGGAAGCTTCCCCACGTCTTAAAAACTGTTGAACGCTTCGGTCACGACAGTTGTCGAGCAACTCTCGCGGGCTGCCCTGTGCCAACATAGTTTTGGTTTCAGGATCAAGGAAAACGCTATTGGACCCTATGGCGAAGATGCTTGCCAACTCGTGTGTGACAATTACGATGGTAGCACCGAGAGAGTCACGCAGCTCTAAGATAAGCTCGTCGAGGCGACGCGAGCTGACTGGATCCAGCCCTGCGGAGGGTTCGTCAAAAAACAGAATGGCAGGATCTAGCGCCATAGCACGTGCAAGCGCAGCGCGTTTTTGCATGCCCCCGCTGATTTCAGACGGATAGTATTCTTCAAAGCCAGCAAGGCCTACCAGCGCGAGTTTTGCTGAGACTATTTCTGAAATCGCTGAGGCCGAAAGAGTAGTGTACTCCTCAAGGGGGAAGGCCACGTTCTCGGCCAAGGTTCGGGAGCTCCACAGGGCACCCTTCTGATACAGCACCCCAAACGAGCGCATGATTTGCGCACGCGCATCGCTCTCGGCCTCGCTTAGGCTGACATTCCCGTACCAAACTTTCCCCTCAGCAGGATCTTGTAGACCAATCAAATGTCGCAGCAAGGTGCTCTTCCCACAGCCGCTTCCGCCCATAATGATAAAAATATCACCTTGAGAGATCTCAAAGTTCAAGTCGCGTTGGATCACTCGCCCGCTGTAGGCCATGGTGAGATTATCAACGCGTATTGCTGTACTCATTTAGTGTCTAACAAAATATAAGCGAGTTCTAAGTTCAGCGGGTGCTACGAATCATTTATTTGGTTTCTTGAAAAATGGCTTAAAGCTTCTATTCTGGGTCTCTCATTTTGGCAGTCGACCATTTTCCTATCTTATTTCATTTTAAACACTATTTGTCGCTGGGCCTCGCGTCTGCTCGGCGGATGCAGTAAGTCGTATAACTTACGCCACTTACTATATCCCAATAATATCGCAAATCACCGCGAACACCGCATCCGCAACGACTACACATACAATGCCACTAACTACCGCAGCGGTGGTGGCCTCTCCCACTGCCGAGGCACTTCGACCGCAACGCATTCCGTGATAACAGCCGCATAGTGCAACCAATGCACCGAAGAACACGCTCTTTCCGACCCCTACAAACATGTCCATCAGTCTGACGGCCTTGATGGTTTGCTCGAAGTAGAGAGGAAGTGAAATGCCAAGTACTCCGGTGCCTACGATCAAACCTCCAATGATGCCGGCCAACATTGCGTACATGCATAGCAATGGGATCATGGCGACCAGAGCAATCATGCGAGGAAGAACTAAGGATTCCATCGGGGAAACGCCAAGCGTTTTGAGGGCGTCAATCTCTTCGTTCACCTGCATTGTTCCAAGTTGGGCGGCAAACGCAGCTCCGGTCCTCCCTGCGAGAATGATTCCAGCCATAATTCCTGCCATCTCGCGGGACATGGCAAGTCCAACCAGGTTTGCCACGTAAATCTGGGCACCGAACTGATTGAGCTGAATCGCGCCAATGTATGCCAAAATGAGGCCAACCAGCACGCTTATCAGAGACACGATAGGGAGAGCGGCGGGCCCCGCTTGCTGTAGCACCTCTAGGAAGTCATTTCGACGCATTCGCACACGCCCGGTGAGAAGACTCCCGACAGCAACAGAGAGTTCGCCAATAAACTGGGCAACGGAAAGAAAGGTATCGATAATACTCAATGTTCGTTTACCAAGCCGATACAGCCAGGTTCCGCTTGAGACAGTGGGCGGACTTTCTCGGCGAGGAACTGCCAAGGCGAGGGTGAGTAGTCCGCGCAGGCCAACGGGAAGCTTTGAGTACTCCAGGGGGATATCTAAGTGCAGGACTTCGCGTGCGGTGGTGTAGAGCGCTGCGAAAAGCGAACTATCCCAGAATCCGAGATTCTCAGCAGCGATAGAAATCTTTGCAGGCGTTGACGAACTGGCCTTGATAGCCTCAAGCATCAGCTCGGCGGTAGGGGGTGCTTCGGAAAGTTTCCAAACACCTGAGACTACCAAGCTTGTAGTGCTACCCGTGCCACTAAGAATTTGAAACTGTGGGGCGTTCATGAGCGGGTAGTGCAGTTCTCTTGTAAAATTCACGCAGTCGAATTTGATGGCCTTGACCCGAGGTGCTTCCCTGAAGCAAAGCAGCCTTTAGGGGAGACAGTTTCGGTCTGCCCTATCTAACAGGCCACTCGAATTAGCCGCCGCTATATGTAACATCAGACGCCCTAAAAGCCTACCTAAGGAGCCTACTAAGGAGCCTACTAAGGAGACTGCGGCAGAAGGGGTGTTGGGGCCTCTCGTCCCTTAGGGGCCCGGCCGATGCCCCTTGATTAGAGCATCCAGATTGGTTGCAAGAAAGGAGTGGACGGTATCCACAATTACCTGGGTCGTTCGGTCTACCTCAAGGTTCACTTGATCTCCCGATTTCTTGGCACCAAAGGTGGTAACACGAAGTGTCTCGGGAATTAGCCAAACCTGGAAAGTGTAGAGGGAATAGTCTGGATCGGTGACCGTCAAGCTACAGCCGTTGAGCGCAACAAAGCCCTTTGCGAAAATATACTTCATCCACTGCTGAGGAACGCGAAAAGTGAGCACGTAGTTATTCGCAGGTGATCGAATCTCTGCAACTTCCGCAGTGCAGTCAACGTGACCTGATAAAATGTGGCCACCTACTTCTTGTCCAGAGTGAGTGGAGCGTTCGATATTTACCGAAGCCTCAGGTGTAAGCGTGCCGAGCGTGGTTCGCACTAAGGTTTCATGCATTACATCAAAGGATACGTTTTGCCCGGAAAAGGATGTCACCGTTAGACAGACACCGTCGATCGAGATGCTCGCGCCAATAGCGAGGGCGCTTTCGAGGCCAGCAGGTAAGGAAACGGTAATGCGCGAAAGCCCATGGGACTTCTCAACCTGAATGACTTTGCCTGTTGTGGATACGATTCCTGTGAACACAAGCTTCTCCTAGTTGTAAATTTGCAGATTAAATTTCCTTCGTCTCTTGCGAAGAAACGCAAGGAGCGGCTCGCCCAACGTGAGACGATAGTCGATGGAACGCTTGCGCAGCTAAAATTCTAATGCCTTCTCTCTTGCCTCGCATCAACGGTTCTTAACTTAGTCGGCCCGCCGAGAATAGGGGAGGTGACGGCAGGTTGTGAGAGCGACAGTTCGCGGGGAAGGCGCTTCTGCTTGAAGACTGCACTCCCCCAGTATGGGAGGCCATTCCCGCAGCTCCTTCGTCCGTTGCGCAGCCAATGGCGAGTTGCGTACCTACGCAGATTTCTCATTCTTTCAAATGGTTAGCAAGATTTGCCAGACGCGGCGGCTCCCAGTCGTCAACGAGCGCTATTTGGGTTCCCTTCAAACCTCCGTTCAGTGTGGCGCCTAGCCTGCTTCTTGCAGTTAAGCGGGTGGGCCCACTGGAAATAGAGGTATTTAGTGGCATTTATTAAGACTCCCCCCTTTGCTTTTCAGCGAATCTGCCTTTCGTTCGCGCTTATTTTGTTATGCGCTTCTCTTTGGATCCGCGAATCTTTTGCTGAGACTCGAATAACTTTTGTGCAGCCGAACCTTCATCGTCTCACTGACGAAGTACCTGGAGAGCTCGCGCGACAGCGCAGGCACGAAGGGCGCGTTGCGCTTAGCTTTCGCGGAAGGACTGCCGGACTTGGCAGATTCTCAATTCATCTCAATCGTGTGCTCCGAAAGAACTGGGCGGCAAAGTTTATTGATAAGGGAACCGCGATCAGCGATCTCACTGATCTGACACTCTATCAGGGAACTATCGTGCATCGAATACGGGGCGGTGGTGCATATGCGCCGATTGCTGCTTCGGTAGTGAAGGGCAAGACGCATCGCATTGTTCGTATTAGCTTTCTGTCGAGCAACCGGTTTTTGCCAGGAGCAAAGCGCTTCTATGACATCATTCTGAAGGTCGACCGTGCGGGAAAGATCCTGGAGCGTCGTGTGTCTCGTTTGCCAAGCACGGCCTTTGCCACCAGTGGATGCGGAGCAGAAGATAGTTTTGGAAACTCGAAGCCACTGCAGCTTCTTGGTAGCGGACAGAGCGCGAACCGTGGTCCTATTGTTCTGGCGGCAACACTTTTGCGAGTAGTCGATCTAGCCACTGACGCTGACTACGAATACTTTCAGAGACATGGCGACAACACTAATACTCAAATGGCGCACGCCGTAAATCTAGCTGATGCGATTTACCGGGCTGAGTTGGGACTGACCTTTAGTATCACCAGCATTAGATCTCTCACATCGCCCTCGACGATTCTGACAAGCGACAACGCCTCGACGCTTCTGGGACAATACGGAACTTTTCTGGCGCAGAATCCACATCCTGGCAGCCGAGATCTGAATCATCTCTTTACGGGAAGGGCGCTACAAAGCGGAGTCGCTGGCATCGCGTGGGTGGGCGTAGTCTGTCGTTCCTCGTCTTCTAATACTGGTATCACTATGCGTGGTACGGGTAGTCTTGGATCTCTGGACTATCTGATATTTTCGCATGAAGTGGGGCACAATTTTTCAGCATCCCACGACACCTCATTGCCACGCTCTGTAATGTACCCCTCGGTTTCCAGCGCTCAGACCTCCTTCTCGAGTGGTAGTCGAAATCAAATTGATAGTCATGTGGCGACCTATGGATCTTGCCTAGCCACCGAGTCTGGAGGGTCTACCCCGACCCCCACGCCGACAATAACTCCCACACGAACACCAACGCGTACTCCCACCAGAACCCCGACGCGGACCCCGACCGCGTCTACCACCTTAAGTGCCACGGCTACGCCGGTCGCTACTTCTACTCCAATGATGCCGAGCCCGACACCTCAGATCAACACTCCAGCGCCGACAGTGGTACCAACCATTGCTCCGCCAATGGGTCCTGAGCCACGCCTCAGAGTAAAACGCAAAACGATGCGACTTTCTAGCGGGCGTACACGAATCGTTGCTCGTGTGGTCAACGAGGCAGGAGAGATCGTACCAGGTGTCGCAGTGCGTTTAGTGGAGGTGAGAAGATCTCGCTTTGGAATTCGTAAATTGCGAGTCCGAAATGTTCGGACCACAAACGACGCAGGGCAAGTGCGCTTCAAAGGCCTCGAGGGAAGGAGATACAAACTTCAGGTCGTGAGCTAGCGCATTCAGCGGGCGGGCATCGACCCTCGATCGAGTAATCTCTCAGATTCTTCGCGCCTTCTGGTTAGTTTCAATTTACGCGGAGACCCCAGAGGGAGCGGAGAGAGCAAGAAGTATCTATGAAGTAAGCCTGTGATGGCGTATCGCAGCGACTTATCTTGAGGAGCGCTTCCACGAGAGCGTTTTACACTCAGTTCAGCTTCCACTCTTCTTGAGTAGCGTCATAGGACGGGAGTGGAAGGTGCCAGGTCCAATCCGAGCCGTTATTCTTGACCTTTGCAACTTCAGTGTAGAGCACGCCGAGCGTCAGATTTTTTGTCGCACTGTCTTTTGACGGTGTGATTTCTTTAAAAAAGTCTCGCATTGAGCTTTGTGCAGGAAAATCACGACCACGTTTAAGGGAGTCGATCCACACCACGGCTGCGCGCCAGCAATTTATTCTGTCGTCTTTCGCAAGATGTTCCGGGGACAGGCGACCCACGCCGAGGGCCGTGCCCACGGCACTTTCAACTCCGAATCCAAGGGCTTGAATGGTGAGCGCCGCTACTTGGTAGGGCTCACAGCCAAAAAATCCAACCTCAACTTTTCTTCCCAGGCGTCCTGCGCGTTGACTTTGAAAGCGCCACTCTTTGAAGGCTTTAGGGTCATCCATACAAAGCATAAGTAGGCCGGCGTGTTCGGCAAAACCCATCAGTGCGCCAGCAGCCGACCCAAAGCCTGATACTTTAGAACCAAGGATGTAGCCAATCTCGATTGACGACATCATTTCCTTAAGGACAGACTTCCAAAGGGGAGCTGGTTTAGACTTGAGAAAGCGTCGAGTAAGAGTATTCACTGCCATGACAACCGAGGCGTAACCCATCCCCAGCGTATTGAGCGCATTTACCACATCGCCAAAGTTAGGCTTTCTCCCATCGTTCATGATTTGAGCGGCGGAAAGGAGGCAGCCTGCATTGACGCGAGCGCCGCCGACAAGTTTTAAAAAATCATCTTGAGAGGTTAGGCCCTCCCAGCCTGTTTTAACTACGCGCGGAAGTGTCGGGGGGATTTGCAGATGCTTCTGTACCGAGAGGCGTGCGATTTCCCAGGTCGAATCAGGCTCGGAGCCCTGATCGATGTACCCTTGAACTTCTGTCGACACGGTGTTGAAGGCCTCTCAATAAGGTTGTGCTCTAATCGCTCATACTATTATCGGCGAAGGTTGCGCAGTACCTAAGATTCAACTGAAGAGTAAAAGCACTTAGATATCAAGCACCTATCATCGAAGTTGGGTTAAGCACGCTCAGACACTCAAGCGGCGGGAGCTTTTTTGGCACAAGTGAACGTGGGGAGCCGTAAGGGATTACCTTCTTAATTATTCTTCAACGCTACCTTAATAGCAGACTGAACAAAGGGTGAGCAAAGTAGTTCGGCGCTAATCTGGGCACGTTCTGCAAGCAGAGTATCCCACTGCTCGGTTCCCGCCCACAGTACTGCCTTGATTTTTTCGGATGCTGCTTTGTTCGAAGCGGCGAGCTTCTCGGTGAGCTTGGTAACTGCGCCATCGAGCAGGGGAAGAGACGAAAAAGTATCGGCGTAGAGTCCAGCTTGTTTCCCCCAAGCTGCATCTCGCCACTCGCTATCAATGGTAAGAGCGCTAAATGAAGCCAGGCCAATTTTGCGTTGAACCGCCGGGCTGATGACAAAGGGGCCAAAGCCAAGCGCATATTCGCTTAGGCGAATCGAAGCGCTGTCCAAGGCCAGTGCATAATCGCATGCGGCTATCAGCCCCACTCCACCACCTACGGCCTTTCCTTGAACTCGTGCGACTACCAGAGCAGGGCAGTTTCGAATCGCAAGAATTACTCGAGCGAATCCCATAAAAAATTCGTGAGCAGGTTTTGGCTCGGTGGTGGCGGCAAGTTCATCAAAGGAAGCGCCGGCGCAAAATGCTCGGTCGCCTTCACTTCGGATCAGGACCACGCGTACGGCGGGATCGACTCCAGCCGCTGAAATTTGCTCGGCGAGCGAATTCAAAACCTTTCCCGGAAGGGAGTTGCTGCGAGGATGTCCAAAATGAACGTGGGCAACCGCTTTGTCGATACGGGTGGTGACTTGGCCTTCTGGGATCATCAGTGCTCCAATTTAATATGCACGAGGTCTGCCGGCCGAAGTTACTATGCGCCAGCGCTGGGCTCAACGCGGCGTCGAACCAAGAGCCCTCGAATGGCTATTTACCAGCTGTGTGGGCCGAAACAATGAGGGTCGAGGCTCCCGGAGAACTCGGGTTCCGCTAATGTTGGAGTTCTTCCCCTGCGGTGGAGGGGGAAAAGGGGCTTGGAGCCGCCTAGGAGGCGCTCTCTCATGTAACGACGTCTCAGCAGTATTTGCATCAACTCCTCAGCAATATTCATCATACTGCGTAGCATCATTCTCTCAGGAGTGTTTTTACCACCCTCCACGCGTGCAGTTTGGGCGCCGGTTAAGAGGGCTCGCGAGGCCAAGGTTTTCGACCATGAGCGTAATTGTTGGATTAATCGGCGTTCTCGTTTGTACAGTCGTAGGACTAGTCGGACCCGGTGGTCCTGCCGGCATTCTATTCCAGCCCTATGAATATCTCGTCATCATGGGTTGCGGTATTTTCTCTACGTTGACCGCGCAACCTGGTTACGTTCTGAAAAAAATAATTCCCAAGATGCTTGAGACTGTCAAAGGCAGCGGTGTCGATAAAGAGCTGTTCAGTCAGTTACTGGGCTTGATGGCAAGCGTCTTCGATACCATGCGAAAAGAAGGTGTGCTTGGCATTGAAGGGGATCTTTCCAATCCGCATGAGAGCGCGCGATTTAACAAGTATCCGCGGGCATCACACGATCACCATTTGATGGATACATTTACCGGAGCCCTTCGACTATTCGTCGACGGCGTGGTGAATGCATTTGACCTTGAGCGACTGCTTGATACTGAAATTGAAACTCATCATGAGGAAGAATTACTCTATTCCGGTGCGGTGAAAAATACTGCTGACGCATTTCCCGCGGTAGGTATTGTTGCAGCCGTGCTAGGAATTATCATCACGATGCAATTCTTGGATGGCCCTCCTGCAGAAATCGGACATCACGTTGCTGCTGCTCTCGTGGGAACGATGTTGGGAATCTTTTTGTCCTACTGTATCGTCGGCCCGATCGGGAGCAAGATGGAGTCGATTGTTCGAGATAAAACCTCGGTCCTTAAGTGCGTGCAGGCCGGATTAGTTTCCTTTGCTGGTGGTGCTCCACCACAAGTGGCGCTCGAGTTCGCACGAAAAACCATACCGTCCAGCATGCGGCCGACGTCGGAAGAGGTCGAAGAGATTATGAAGGAAGCTAAGAAATAGTCCGGCAGAAGCGAGTCGTCGCCCTCAAGGAAGATGGTGAACCATGGCCGATGAAAAGCCAATTATCGTAGTAAAGAAGAAAGGGCACCATGGCGGCCACCATGGTGGTGCCTGGAAAGTTGCGTACGCCGACTTCGTGACGGCGATGATGGCCTTCTTCATGGTTATGTGGCTGGTCGGTACGGCAGAAAATCCAACTCGCCAAGCGGTTGCGGCATATTTCAGAAAGCCCGGTATTTTTGAAACCGGAACTGGAAAACCATTGCAAGTAGGAGGTGCCGGAATTTTCAGCGAAGAGGTGGCACCTTCCAAGGACCCTGGCATTGAGAGCGGTACAGCAAAAAAGGTAACCGGTCACGAAAGTCCGGATCCAACCCAGGAACCAGCGGAAAACCCGGCCGATGGCGCCTCTAAGTTGTTAATCCCAGAAGAGATGCCCCCGGGAGAATTTTCCTCAATAGAGGAAGGGCTCGGTGGTGAAGCCGAGAAGCTCAAAAAATATGCCGGTCGACTCGCCGAGGCCCTCGCACTTGCACCAGAAATTGAAAACGTACTTGGCGAAGTCGACATCACGCTCGAGCCTGATGGGATTCGCATTGAAATTGGAGATACCGAAACAGCCTCGATGTTCTCTAGTGGAAGTGCGCAAATTTCAATCGAGGCGGAAGACGCATTTTCCAAAATCGCGCAGTTTATCAGAGCGGTTCCCTATCCGATTGATATTTTGGGCCACACCGATTCCAAACGGTTCTCCAGTCGTTTCAACACCTACACGAACTGGGAGCTTTCAACAGATCGCGCCAATGCTGCCAGGAGATTTCTGGAGCGCGAGGGGATTCCCACTGAGCGAATTCGCGGAGTGGTGGGACAGGCTGATCGTGCGCCAAAGTTCCCGGAGCGCACAGAGGCGGCTGGAAATCGGCGTATTGAGCTAAAGCTCAGGCTCCCGCCTCCTGCGCCAGAAGAGCTGGTGGATCCGCCTAAGGCCAAGGAGCAGGAGCCATCGGCGGAGAGCCTAAGTTCTCAGAATAGCTCTCTTTTCCCCGATGCCCCCGTAATCGGACCAAGCCCGGTGTTTGATTTTTAGTAACTCGTCACCATATTTTAAATCCGTATCGTAAGTCGTCACAAGGTTGAAGCGTATAATCCATACTGCAGCTGATATTTCTCCCTAAACGGGGCAGCTCTATTTTGTGACCAGTTAGTTGTTGTCACCCCCAATTTGCTCCGCAAATTGGCCCCTGAGGGGCACAGCGTGCGGGTTATGCTGACTAGTTACGATTTTTAATTGAAGTGCGGCCATGCGAGCATGACGCGCATCTGAAGAGATATATGGCGGCCAGAAGAGGCAAGAAAAAATTGCAAGTTCGCTCCCACCTTGATCGTCAGGTTGAGATTCAGCGTGATTATCCGAAGGGCGAAGATTCAACCGACCCCGATGTGCTCTCTTATGTTCGGGAGTTTATGGAGGAGTACTCCCGCATTCAACCGCTCCCGACCACTTCGCTACTTACCAAGGCCGACGCTCAGCATGCCCTTACCGTCTTAACTAAAGCCCAGAGTGAGATTGATGCTCACCTAAAAACTGCGCGCGCCCTTAAGAAGATGCTTCAGGACAAACAGGAACCTCACTCGGGCGGCGACTCTTAGATTCTCATTCGCGCAGGAACTCCGATTACTCAGATTTCTCTGCCGAGATCTTTGCGCTCGACCTCGATATCTTGCTAGCGTTCATTTCATGATCGTCCCGAAAACGCGAGTCGGATTTTCGCGCCTTGCCATTTCCACCCTTGTGCTCTCCTTACTGGTTATTCTGTGGGGTGCATTTACTCGTCTGAGTGGCTCAGGAGATGGGTGCGGGGAGAACTGGCCGCTTTGCCATGGGGCGATCTTTCCTCGATCGGCCTCACTGGAGACCGCGATTGAATTCATGCATCGTCTTTCCTCAGGGGCAGTCTTTTTGCTGGCACTTGTACTGGCCTGGGGTGCCAGGCGAAATTTCTCTTCACATCACCCAGCTCGATATGCGGCCTATTGTAGTTTCGGATTCATGGTTATTGAGGCGGGCATTGGCGCAGTATTGGTGCTGTATGGATGGGTAGATCAAAATCAATCGTTACAGAGGATCGTCTCCCTTACCCTCCACCTGGTCAACACGTTCTTCTTAGTTTCCAGCCTGTCTCTGACGGCTCACTTTGCTCGTGTCGATTCGATCGAAAAATTCTCGCTTAGATCCAAAACCTGCGCGTTGATACTGCTTGGCTTTTTTCTGCTTTGTCTCTCAGGGGTAGCAGGTGTAGTCGCGGCGTTGTCGAGCATGTTGCACCCATTCCCCTCACTTTGGGCGGGTGTGCAGGCCGACTTCGAAAGTAGCTCTCCTTTGTTGGTGCGCCTTCGAATTCTTCATCCGCTGATCTCAGTAATTTCCGTGGGATACCTCTTCTGGTTGCTTACAGCGACGAGGTCATCTGCAACTTTTGCGCTGAGAGCAGAATTCAGAGTAGTCCATAGGATGCTTTGGGCGGTGCTTTGTGCTCAGGTGACTTTGGGAGCTGTGACATTGGTATTTGGAAAGGTGCTAGTATTGAAACTGATGCACCTTTTAGTAGCGGACGTGACCGTAGCGATTTTTGCCGTTTTTGGAGCGCTGGCACTTAGTCAGGTAACAGCAGTCAGCCCCTCAAGCGGGAGGGAGGCAGATCTGAAGGCGCATAGCCATCGGCCTAGCTCTTTGTCGACATAGAAGATCTTTGGGTACGCAAGTGCCGATCGCGTCGAGTTAGAATAATATGAATGAGTGGTTCGTCGACTGGTTTGGTTCTGAGTATCTTGATCTGTATGCCCATCGTTCGAATGATGAAGCGAATATGCAGGTTGAGGAGGTGCTGGCCCGTTTCAGAATACTGCGCGCTCAGTTGCCAAAACTTGCACTTGATATCGGCTGTGGACGGGGAAGACATCTTCACGCCCTTGCGAGGCGCAAGGTCTGTTGCGTGGGGGTGGATCGATCGCACGAAGCGTTGAAGCAGGCGGTGCGTGCCTTGCAAGATTATTCCTCGCCGTGTGTAGCGGTTGAAGGTGACATGCGTCATCTGCCGGTCGCGTCTGATAGTTTTGATCTCGTGAGCGCATTTTTTACTACTTTTGGATACCTTGCCTCAGATGCTGAGCATGTGGCGTTATTGAGGGAGTGGGCAAGGGCACTGAAGCCCGACGGAGTATTATTTCTTGACTACCTAAATCCGAAGCGAGTGAGAGATACGCTTGTGCCAGAGTCGCGAAAGGAGACGGCCAGCGCGATTTATGACGAGTCTCGCACTTTTTCGCCAGATGGGCTGAGAGTTGAGAAGCGCATCAAAGTTACGGATAGGGGAACTGGCAAAACTAGCGTCTATACCGAATCTGTTCGGCTGTACGCGCGGGAAGACATAGAAAGTTTGCTCGAAAAGAGTGGCCAGCGAATTGTTCACGTGCAAGGGGACTTTGGCACAGTTGACTGGTCGCCCGACGCTCCGCGTTTGCTCGTTTGGGCAGAACGGAGCAAATAGTTTAGCGAGCGTGAGAAGGAATAAGCAAACAAGGAATATCAGGTGGTAAAGAGCAAAGATCGAGTTTCTTCGACGGGACTCACTTCTTCTGAAATTAAATTGCTGAAAGCGTTGAAGTCGCCTGAGGGGGTGCAAGGCTTTCTTGATAGGACTAGCTACAACACAAAGCCGATATATTTGAGTCCGCGAGAGGTGCTACGCCACAAGCGCGCCCACTGTATGGACGGAGCGCTCTTTGCGGCAGCAGCGTTGGAGCAGCTAGGCTTTCGTCCTCAAGTCATGGATCTGCGCGCCCGACGCGACGATGATCACGTCATCGCAGTTTATAAACAGCACGGTCGCTATGGGGCGGTTAGTGCTTCAAACTTTTCAGGTCTGCGATTTCGTGAGCCGGCCTACAAGTCCTTGCGCGAACTGGCGATGTCATTCTTCGAGCTTTACTTCAACGTGGCACGCGAGAAGACTCTTAGGGAGTATTCGGTGCTTTTGGATTTACGACGTTTCAACTATCTAAACTGGCGAGTGGATTCCAAGCAACTCGACGACTTGGTCGCCGCCCTTGATAGCTCTCGACATTTTAATCTCATTTCACCCGCGATAGAGCGCGGTTTGTGTAGAGTTGATGAGCGTAGCTTGCAGGCTGGGTTGCTTGGGGCAGCGAAGGCAGGTTTGTATAAGCCGAAGTAGCCTACTCTCTCGCTAAGCTTGAGATTGTTATGCCTGTAGTGCGTTCCTCCTATCGTGCTCCATTGCTGTTACGCAATCGGCACTTCAACACCATTTTTGGGTCTTTCATGCCGGTTTCTGACCGGCTGCCATGGACACGGGAGCGAATAGCTACGCCTGATGATGATTTTCTGGACCTCGACTGGTCCGTGAGCGGAAAGGAGCGTTTGCTGCTCATCAGCCATGGCTTGGAGGGAAGCACCAAGAGCAAGCCGGTCTTGTCGTTGGCGGCAGCGGCAGTGAGGCATGGCTGGGATGTTTTGGCTTGGAATTATCGAGGGTGTAGTGGTGAACCGAACAGAGCCCTGCGTTTTTATCACAGTGGCGAGACTGAGGATTTGGGGCTGGTGTTAAAGCATGCATTGGCTCGTTATCGCTCGATCGCGCTTACTGGCTTTAGCCTCGGAGCAAATCTCACTTTGAAGCTTGCGGGAGAGCAGGGAGAGGATTTGCTTCCCGCGGTACAGGGGATCGCGGTGGTAGCGGCGCCCTGTGACCTTGCTGCTTGCGCTACTCAGTTGGCTCGCCCTAGCAATCGAGTTTATATGCGCTATTTTCTACGAAACCTGGAGAAGAAATTGCGCCAAAAGCAGACGCGGTTTCCTGCCGAGATATCACTGGCCGGATTTGAAGAAATTCAAACATTTCACGAATATGATGAGCGCTACACTGCGCCACTGCACGGATTCGACGGCGCACTCGACTATTATTCAAAATGCTCCTCTGGCCAATTTCTTGACGGCATCAGAGTGCCGACACTTATTCTGAACGCCAAAGACGATCCATTCCTCCATTTTGAGAGTAATCCGCACGAGTTGGCTGAGCGGCATCCGCACCTTTGGCTGGAACTTCCAGCACACGGGGGCCATGCTTCGTTTGGAAGGGCATCAAGGTCTGAGCCACGCTGGTACAGCCAGCGAGTGATGAGCTTTCTCGAGACTGTTGGCGAATAGTCTCTCAAGTGGCAAGATCTTCTCGCTAGCGGCGTCCTCTTCGATCCCCGCGATCATTATGTCTTGGGCCGGACGAGCGCTGCCCACCCGACCTTCCCGAGTCTCGACCACGATGGCCTGAGCCTGTGCCAGAACCAGGGCCACGATCTCTACGGTCCTGGGTGCGTGGTGCATCTTGAGCAGACGGGTCTCCGTCAGATTGAGTCTTCTCGCTCAGTGCCATGAGCTTGTCCTTCTTGGCGGCGGCGATTTGCTCAACGAAAGAAAGGCATAATTTTGCCAAGAGCGCACAGCCTGCTTCGTCTGGTGTTTGAACGCCAAGATCAGAAAGAAACTTCTGCGCCATCTCAATATCTTTGGCATTTGGGAGGGATTCGGTCTCTCGAATAAGCGCGTGTAAATGTGCCACCCGTGCGGTCACTAAATCGGCTTCAGTAGGCGGAGTGAGTGCCTGAATCGGCATGGTGACAAAGCGCTTGATGTTCATCCACGCCATGAAGTCTTGCGGGCCGATCAAACTCACTGCTCTTCCGCTTCTACCTGCGCGCCCAGTACGTCCGGTGCGGTGCACATAGACTTCTGGCTGGTCAGGCAGCGCATAATTCACAACCAGCGTGAGCTCGGCGATGTCGAGTCCACGTGCGGCGAGATCGGTACCAACTAAAATGCGCAGATCCCCTGATCGCATTTGTGACATGATTGCGTCGCGTTGTTTTTGGTTAAGATCTGAATTGAGCAATCGAGC
The DNA here is from genome assembly GCA_041739995.1 of Bdellovibrionota bacterium. GTDB lineage: Bacteria > Bdellovibrionota_C > UBA2361 > UBA2361 > JBGSMV01 > JBGSMV01. The sequence continues at coordinate 29,122 of JBGSMV010000024.1, read as the reverse complement.
GTCATAGCCCCGGCGTCGAAGGTAAACTTCGAGCAGCTCGGTATCAGACTTTGTATTGCAAAAAATGATAGCCGAGCGAGGGTTATAACTCTCGATTAGATCGCAAAGCGCGGTGGTTTTAGCGGTAAGTTCACCTGATACTTCAAGGTAGAGATGCTCAACCGGAGGGAGTGCCTCCCCAGGACTAGAAATCACGATCTTACGTGGGTTGGTTAAGAAGTTGTTCGCAAGCATTTCGACTTTCGGTGAGATCGTAGCGCTTACAAATATGCCCTGCCGCTTCGCGGGTAAGTGAGAGAGGATTGCACGAACATCTTCAGCGAAATCCATGGAGAACATTTCGTCCACTTCATCCACCGCGAAAAATGCGCACTGTTGCAAACGAAGCTCGCGCTGACGCATGAGGTCTAGGATTCTACCCGGAGTGCCAACGACCACTCGTGGGTCCTTATCGAGGTCGCGGAGTTGGCTGGCGATGCTGACACCACCGATCACTAAACATGGGGCGACATCAGGAGTAATTGTTCGAAATACCTCGCAAATTTGAGAGGCCAGCTCTCTGGTTGGAGCGAGCACAAGCGCCGCGGTGTAATCTTTCTTCGTGGTCTTGGCGAGTGTGGCAAGAATGGGGAGTGCAAATGCAAGAGTTTTGCCGCTGCCGGTCTTGGCCTGTAGCATGAGGTCTTCGCCAGCCAGCGAGTAGCGCAACGACTCTCCTTGAACCGGTGTCGGCTTCACAAATCCCACGCGTGCCAACGCGCTTAAGACTGCCTCATTGTCGGTCAGCTCGGTAAAAGTTTCGGCAGGTTTTGGTTCTGTCGGAGATGCGTCGGGTGATTGCTCTGAGGGTGTCTCCACTTCAGCAAGTGAGGTTTCGTTCATATACGGTTTTTCTCTGTAGTAACAAGAAGGCGCTTGAAAAGGGAAAGCGAATTTTGAAGCGAGCCCCTCAATGAATCGGGGCCTTTGAAAAAAGGCCCATACAGGGGGCGACTCGCAGGAGGTTCGTCACACTCGAACGCTCATTGTCGGCTACTCTAATGGGTGGATTGATTCGACCCTATAAGGCCTAGTCAGCTCTTCTCTCTCTATTATTGTTTATAAGTCACCCGAATCGTATCGGTGCCAGGCTTCTTGGTCAATCGAGCGCCGGCGATACTGCAGCTAACTAGCTAAATATAGTAGGGTTATATCGACTTAGAGACAGTCGTAACGAAGCGCTAGATTTAGCGACTAGTTCAGTAATCCATTGGGAAGTCATCGATTAGGGTCAGGAGCGTTCTGGCGCCTGTGGCAAGGCGCTTGTGTTGATATCCAGGCAGTTCGCTTATCATGGCGCTGTCCGGTTAAAGGCCCGAGCAATATTAGGAACAGAATGTATTCACGCCGTTCTATTGTGAAAGTTGCAGCGGGGGTAACCGCAGTTGCTTCGTTTGGAGGATGGTACTTTATGTCGAACGCGAACTCAGAATCCAAAGTAGCACAGGAGCTTCCGCCACATCTTAAGGATATCAATCCTGATCAAGTTGATTGGAAATCAAAATCTCCTGACTATTGGAAGGAAGTGCTTTCTCCAGAGCAATATCAAGTGTGCCGTGGTGCAGGGACGGAGCGAGCATTCTCTGGCAAATACTGCATGTTTAAGGAGTCTGGCGAATTCGTTTGTACCTGTTGTGGCAAATTACTCTTCAAGAGCGACACTAAATTTGATTCTGGAACCGGCTGGCCGTCGTTTACAAAGGCGGTGGATGATGGGGCCCTAGAATTAAGGGTCGACAACTCTCACGGAATGACAAGGACGGAAGTTTTGTGCGCGCGATGCAGCGCTCACCTTGGGCACGTTTTCAATGACGGGCCGCCACCAACCGGACAGAGGTTCTGTATTAACTCAGTCTGTCTCGCGCACCAGTCTCCCGACTAGGACCGCCCCACTCGTTGGGCCTTTGGGAGGCAGCTGCTAGAGTAGAATCTTCAGAGAAGAGATCACGGCGAGATCGTCCTTCTCTTTTCCTTCTGCGGGGCGATTATCGAAACTCTCCCGAATTAGAATAACTAAGGCGAGATCGGTCGAGAGCGCAGCTTCAACACCAATCTCGGCATTTACGATGTAATTATTTGAATCAGAGGCGTCGAACAAAACCTCAGCCTGCTGAAAGAGCTTAGATGTGCACGAGATAGCCCAGTCAAATCTATTTGCTACGCGCGGTGAAAGGTAATCATTCTCTTCTCCTGAAACTTTCTCGAACACGTATGAGGGGCCGCCCTCAAGCCTTAGCTTAAAACTATTGTCGCGGAGGAAAAAATATCCGACCGTCGGATCTAGGTTAGAACGGTAGTCAATGTCGGCAACTTCGTCGAAGAGAAACTTGGTGCCTCCCCCAAGGTAAAGTCCGTCATTTAGCAGATGATCGTAGCGAGCATTCGCACGAAAGTCATTTTTTGAAACTTTGTCTGTGTCAGGGTCATTTCGGTCTTCATCCTCACCGTAACCGAAACTCATACCAAGGTCCCAGAGATCTTCGCCTTCATCTACGGAGGCTTTAACTCCCAAATTCAACAATATTGTGTCGCTATTCCCCTGGGTAAGGTTGAAGCCAACCAGAGCGGCGGCATCCCATACATCTAGTTTTTTCTTCGGGGCACAAGGATCGTCAGTAGGGACACATTCGGCGTGGGCGAGCCTCATTAAGGACGGCGAAAGGAGAGGTGCTGAAAAAGAAACCAGGACGCAAAGCAAAGCCGATATGCGGAGCAAAAGCAGTCGAGTGAAGGGCGTCACGGTAGGTAAGAATTTCTGCATAGATCCTCGTTAGGCTTGCTTAGACGTAGCCTTCAGTATCGCGCCGGAACCGTGCGGTCAACGTCGTGAGGTTAATGTTCTGTAAGATGCTTTTTTTGCGGGGTGCTGCTTTTGGGAGAGGGAGTCTCCACTATACGGAAATCTACGACCCAAGACTCATCAGGTCGCTCGCGTCTAGTCCAAGAGCGCAACCTTGAATCAGATCAAGGCTTTCTGCGCCGTGGGCTTCGACGCAACGCTGGCAACTTTCCAGAGTTGAAAACATCTGGGCTTGGGCCTTCCACTGTAGGCAAGTGAAGCGTGCGCCAAGTGCCGAAGTGCTGCAGCCGCCTACGCCCAGGGCAAGGCTAGCCGCAACCAGCAAAAGAAAAGCTCCTCGAACTACTGTAGTAGACATTAATAGAGACTAAGATATTTGGTAGGCATCGACAACATGATAGGCTGGCCCGCCGCTATATGAAACGTTACCCCGAAATCGACTCGCTTGTAACTCTTCCCGATGAAGAGGAAGTGCTTAGCTTTCATAGAGCAAAGCTCTATGACTGGGCGTTGCTGATGCTCTTCTGTGTGCTGGTGGTGGTGGTTGTATACGTCAACATTGAAGTGCTTGGAGTTGAAAAACCTGGCTCTAGTATTCCAAGCTGGCTGCGTCTTATCGCTCTCCTTCCTTTGCTTGTGCTCTTGGAAATCCTCAGGAGGCACTTCAATCAGAAAGTTATTTTGAAATCGAATGTAATCGAGCTTCATCAGGGCAGATTGGCGTTCTCCTATTCCGTGCCGGTCCTCGACTATGTGGACATTCGAGAAATTCGGATTGACCAAAATATTTTTGAGCGCCTGCTCGACTTTGGAGAAGTCTCCGTCAGCACCGCTGGTAGTGATATTCGAGAGATGTGCATTGTGGGCGTTCCCAGTCCTCATAAATTTAAGCTGGTCGTCGAGCGCCTCCGCACGCTCCGGGAGCATGCTTCAGATGCAGAGCGAGTGAACCGTGATTAGAATGCACGGATGTCTCAGATGACTCAGAGTTCAGAATACGATGTAGTGGTATTTGGTGCCCACCCTGACGACGCTGAAATGGCGATGGGAGGTACCGTTGCGCTTCTGAGCGATGCGGGTAAGCGCGTGCTTGTAGTGCCCCTCACTCATAGCGAGATGAGCACGTTCGGAGACCCGGAGACGCGCGAACGCGAGGCGCGAGAGGCAGCTCGCATCCTTGGAGTGGGGACTGAGTTCTTAGACTTTAAAGATCTGCATGTTGAGAATACTCCCGCAGCGCGGGAAAAGATTGTGCGCGTGCTTCGTGCTGCTCGTCCTCGGATAGTATTCGCCCCCTATCACACCAACCCGTATGCTGACTTTGGAGGCATCTCACACGTCGACCATTATACAACCGGTGCGTTGGTGCGAGACTCGGTCAAGTGTTCGCGCTTAGAGCGGTTTCTGCCAGAGATGCCAAAGCACACGGTCGAGCGGCTTTTCTTCTACATGTTGCCTCGCCATATGCCTGCATCGATTATCGTTGATGTGACCTCGGTGATTGATCGAACATTCGAGGCTATTCAGGCCTACTCGTCGCAGCTCGCCATTCAAGTGCGCGGAAACCCGATTGAGCATGCGCTGAGGGTGTCGCGTGCCAACTTGGGCCTTACGATTGGCGCCGCATATGCGGAGGGGTTTGTGACCGATACGCCCATGGCCTTCTCGGCTGTTCGTTTCTTCGAGGGCTAATAGCCAACTCCTAACCTATTGATTTAGCAGTGCGCGCGGGGCTCGTTTGAGTTTTCGCCTCACGCTGCCGAAGTAACCAGTGTCCTGAGTTAAGAGTTCGATGAATAATTCTCGCCGAGCTCGCTGCTCTCTTTGTGAATATATTCAATGAATTACACAATGAGTTCAGCGAGAACAGCGAGAAAAATACTTAAATGAACTTCTGACTCAGCACACTAGGGAGCCTCTGAATAAGGCGTGTTTCTATCTTCGTGCGCTTTGTGGTCTTGGTGGTTTAATCAAATTTAGGCCAATTTCTAGATTTTGTTTGCACTACTAAGAACAACAAGACCACTAAGATTTCTTTTTTCAGAGTTTTTTGTGGCTGTGTTGCAGTACCCACCGACTAGCGAATGACAGGATGTCTCGCAAAATGACTTCACATGCAAAATCCATTCTCTTAATTGACGACCACGCAGAGCTTCGAGAATTCCTCACCGCCGTGCTTGAGGACGGCGGCTTCGACGTCATTACCGCCCGTTGCCCGGACGATGCATTCCGTGAGCTGCGCAAAGAGGATTACCCCGATCTAATAGTGAGCGACTTGGAAATGCCGTTCGCCTTCGGAGACCGCTTTTTTGACTTTCAATATTCCCATGAAGTGGGAGTGCGTACCATTGAAGAACTGCAGTGGGTGTTTCCTCTGGTTCCAATTGTCGCAATTACTGCGTTGCCGGAAGATATCATTGCGAAGGTAACCAAGCGTTTGCCGACGGTTCCGCTGCTTCGCAAACCCTTTGCGCAGTCTGAATTATTAAATATTGCTCGAACGCTCACTCAAGACGCGGAAGGGCCCGCCTTCCATTAGACTCTATACGGCACACTGCGGTGCGCTCAGGGTCTGGATTGAGGGTGTTGTTACTTAGGTGGTGGGTCACTCAAGATCGACTCAGCAATTTTCTCGGAGTCAATCTGGTAGGTTCCGGTGCTTATCTTCTGCTTGAGATCTTCGGCTCGACGCAACCTGTCAGCTATCCAACCCAACATTACTGAGGTTACTCCACGCTTACGCTGGGGCTTTGGCTCATTCCCGTTATCTTCAGACATACACTTGTCCTCCCTGTCCATTACGGGCGCAAAGGACCTCGCGTGTAGTCGCTTAAGCCTCGCCCGTGTGAAGTGGATCGGTCTCAATTGAAACGTCCTAAAGAGAACGACGCAGAAATCTCTAGGAGACCCGCTTTTGTAGGAGTGACTGCGAAAAAGTCGTAGAGGTTTCGATCTTACAGGAGACTCAAATGAGGTGTTTGCGAAGCCCTCGAAGGTTTAATCTGCAGAGGGGTGTACGGATGGTTTTGTCGCTGAAGCAGGAGAGTGAAACTCAATTTCACATCGGTCGCAGAAGTACTTTTGGAAGAAACTCAAGAAAAGCGGCGCAATTGCGACCAGCAATGCGATAGCAATCATGGCCGAGCCGGCTGCGAGCGCGTTGCCAGCCACCACAACAATCAGAGTAAAGAGTATGGACAAGGGCAGGTCTCGCGGTCCTACCAGGACCGAAAAGCGTGATTCAAGATGATTGTCGCTGCCACAGTGCGGGCATCGTGGAGAATTCATAGTACCTCTTAACCACTAGTCTGGAGTTGTGGTGAACTTGCGTCAGGTTTGGCAGACTTTATAAAGTGAATTGAATCAGCAGATTAAACACGAGGGCGTAAATATTGGGGCGGCCCTAGGGCTCTTCGAGACTGACCTTTATAGTTCCCTGACTCAGGTAGTTGCCTTGCCTCACGCAAGCGACTTTTCATTTGAAAAGTGCTGAGGATCACGGTGGTGCTCATGCTAGGTAAGGGACGAGGTGCCCTATCGTCGGATCAACCAGATTTGCAGTATGAGTTAGTTAAGCGTGTCCCCGTGATTACACTTTGGAGCATATGAAAAGCATAGCGCATTCGTTTTCAATGAGTATCCCGACTCGGAAAGTAACCAACGAGGATCTATCGCGTGTGATGGACACTTCGAACGAGTGGATAGTGCAGCGCACCGGAATTGAGTCGCGCTATTGGGTTGAATCTCCTACCACTACCAGCGATCTTGCTACACAGGCAGCGCGCGGATCGTTGGATAGAAGTCCTGGGGCAGTCGAGGCGATCATCGCCGCTACGCTTTCTCCGGACTATTCATTCCCTGGAATAGGGGTATCGGTGCAGCACAAGCTTGGGCTTCCACCAGTGCCAGCTTTTGACGTTCGCAATCAGTGCTGCGGATTTCTGTACGGTCTAGAGATGGCCGATGCTCTTGTGCAAGTGGGCAAGTACCGACGTATTCTTGTCGTGGGCGCTGAAGTGCATTCAACCGGGCTAGATATGTCTACTCGAGGGCGGGACATCGCTGTCTTGTTCGGCGATGGTGCGGGGAGTTGTATTGTCGAAGGAGTTGAAGACTCGAGATCGGAAACGCGGCCGCAGGCACTCGAAATAATCGGTAGTGAACTGCATAGCGACGGAGCCCATGTGGAAGAGCTTTGGTGCGAGCATCCTGGCAGCGCTCATTTCCCGACACGTATTACGCAGGAGCTGGTTGCAGAAGGGAAGGTGTTTCCCTTAATGAATGGCCGTAAAGTTTTCGAGCATGCGGTTAAGCGCATGACTGAGGTGTCGATGTCACTGCTTTCGCGACATGGTTTAAGCGCAGCGGACGTCAATCTCTTTGTGCCACATCAAGCTAATCTGAGAATCAATTCACTGGTGGCTTCTCAGCTCGGGCTTCGAGAGGATCAAGTCTGGAATACTATTCAGAATTTTGGAAATACCACTGCGGCCACCATTCCCATTGGTCTTTCCTGTGCGTTCGAGGCAGGTCGACTTGAGCCGGGACAAATTGTACTCTCCGCTGCGTTTGGAAGCGGCTTTACTTGGGGCGCGACGCTGCTGAAGGTTGTGCGAGGCTAGAGTCGTGAGTTAAGAGTCCGATCGGCGGTTCTCGCCGCGCTCGCTGATCTCTTTGTGAACCTATTTCCACAAGGAGCTCAGCGAGAACAACGAGAAGGATCCTTTAAGGAACTTCTAGCTCAGGACGCGAGGTGTGGAGATCCTGTGCCTTTGTATGGCGCCTACTTCCCTGCTTAAAAGTGAAATTTGGCGAAGTTATGGATGAATCGCGAGTGGTGTGTTCGTGCAGTGAGTCCTTCCAAGAAGAGGCGAGTGAAGAGCTTGCGCGTCTCGGGTGCCAGCTGCGCGTTCACCGACCTGGATTGATAGAAGTAAGTGGTGGGCCAACATATGCCAAGCTTTCCGAGCTTTCACAGACCGGGGCTCTCGTTTTTCTCCGGCACATGTTTCCGGTGCAAGAGGAAGTGGGCGTAGAAGCTTCGGAGAGCGTACTTGCAGAGCGAACCCTCAAATTGCTGGGACCCTTGTGTCAAAGTGCGGTAGCGGTCCAGGGGAGAGCCTTAGGTATTGAAGCATCGAACGATAAACTGAAAGACCTTATTCAAGGAATTAGTGCGGGGCTGACCAGCGCAGGTGTTGCACTGCGGCGTAAGGATCCAGAAGTGGTCGTCTCCATACTTGCGCTTCAGGAGAATGTGCTTTTGGGCGTTTCTGACGTTCGATCAGCACTTAGTTCTTGGAGTGGCGGGGAAATGCGGTTGCGCCACGACCCTCAGCAAATCTCGCGTGCCGAAGCCAAGCTTGAAGAAGCGCTTGAGGTGTTTGGACTTGAGGTCACTTCAGGCTGCCAGGCACTTGATCTGGGTGCTGCACCTGGAGGATGGACCAAGGTTCTGTTGGGAAAAGGAGCCGAAGTGACGGCGGTAGATCCAGCCGTGCTCGACGATCGATTAGACGGGCGAAGGGGATTGTCTGTGTATCCTTCAACCGCACAGGATTTTATTAGGCAGTTTAAGCGTGGAAGGGAAGTGCTGTTTGATCTTGCGGTCAACGATATGCGAGTGGATGCAATAGAGTCTGCCGAGTTGATGCGAGAGGTAGCACGAGTTCTGAAGCCGCAGGCCGAGTGTCTGATTACTTTGAAGCTTGTAAAGACGGGGGCAGCCGAGACGTTTCGCACTATTGAAAAAGCGAAGGCCATTTTGGATGAGCAGTACGTGTTAAAATGCGTGCGACAACTTTTCTACAATCGCCATGAAGTAAGCGTGTCCGCTCAACGAAGAGCCATTTAACGTTATTTTGAGGCTTGCGACTATATTGAATGGGCCTCTTTCGCCAGGGTGCGTTCGCCTTTACTTCTGTCATGCAGTGGTACTGCTGCGCTTTCCTGGCCATCGAACTGAAAAATCTTTACACCTCTGTTCGAAAGAGTGGTCTCGAATAAAAGATTGAGCTGCACAGCATGCAATTTAAGCAGTTCGTTCATGTGCTGAATGTCGTCTTCAAAACACACCACAATGTCACCGTTGATAGGAGATCTCCTATCTGACTGGAAGGAATCTTCCAGTCTTAAAAATAGCAAGTTGGAATAGAATGCCGCACCATAGAACTCAAAACCATAAGAATATGCTTTGCGGTGATGAGGAATAGCGTGCGCAATGATTTGCCCTATTCCTCTCTCACTTCCCCGTGGAGCTATTAGAAATGGCAGGACGATTCCCTGAAACAATGCGACGACGGCAATCCCCAGACAGATCGCTCTACGCAAAAATCTGTTCGAAACATGGCTACTTAAAAGAGTGGTAAGTATTATAGCGATGAATGGATATGCGGCGAGCAAGTATACACTGCGTTTGCTGCTTGGTATGCAATAGAAAAGGAAAATAAAGCCGATCGAAAGTAGAGAAAACTGAACTAATCTGCTGCTCCCCCTCAACAGAGATTTCGTGTTGCGAAGCAAATGAGGCAGCGTATTCCACTTCGTCCTATATACTCCAATCAAATAAGCCGACCACGGCAGTAAGCCGATCAGAAGCATCCCAAGCAGATAGAAGACTGAATGCCGATGCGGACCGTCTTCCATTGTGCTGGTGAACCGATTCACATTTTCATACCAAAGCCGTCCGATAAATTCTTCTGGTGCCTGGTAATAGGCTGCAATGTACCAGGTCGAAGCAAAAAGCACGGAGCAGCTTAAATAGGTAAAAATACTTACTAAGTGAAGACGTCGGTTCTCAAATGTAGTGAGCGCCCACAGCGAAAGAATTGCGGCAGGTATGACAATCGCAACCGGCCCTTTTCCTAAGGTCGCGAGTGCAAAGAGCATGCTCGCGGCAACCCAATAGCGAGATTTTGAGCTTTCGAGGGCAAAAAAGCTCATTAGCAAGCCAGCAGATAGGCAACTCGCATGGACCATGTCGACCCGTGCCGACATGCTCGCCCTCAGCCATTCAAAAGAGAAAGTGAGCAACAATGCAAACACCAAGAGCTCTCGCGGGCTGAAAAACCCCTTTAGCATGAACAGAAATAGCCCGAGGGCGCTCACCGCAAAAAGGACGGACGGAAGTCGCGCGGTGAATTCAGTGACATGCTCGAAAGGTAATGATGCTACTGCCGATATCCAGTGGAAAAGGGGTGGCTTAGAAGGAATACTTTCGTTGTAGGCGCTTGGAAGGAGCCAATTTCCGGAGGATATCATTGACTGTACAACAATGGCCTCTCTGGCCTCACCCCGGGTGGAAAAGTCTGACAGCCCTATGAATGAAATCTTTAGAGCAGAGACAGCCAACAAAATGCAAATGATTAGCCGTGAGGCGGCGTGTGCGTCCTTACGTGTAGCACTTTCCGATAGAGCGAAGAATGTTCCTGTTGATTCAAACATTCGGTTAAGTTTGCGAAATAGTAATCAGTATAGATCGGTCGTGCGTCTAGACTGTGGCAGTAATCTAAGTGAGCGGGATGCAATGCCCTCTCGGAAGATAAATTCTCCTTCAACCTCGCCGCGCCAGCTTCGGTTGACTCGTGGGCTTGGCGTCCAGGCTTTTGTTAAAAAGTAATTCTTGGGTATCTGAATAAATCTTAATATCTAACTTCTCCTTTCCTGCACACAGGAGAGTAAAGCCAAATTGGCTGGCAGCGAAGAGGGAATGTGCGGATGGCATTACCTCGTGCAGCTTTGCGCCACCGCCACCGCTAATTAGTTGGAACAATCCTTCGCCAGCATCGATAAACTGAAGATTATGATCGTGGCCGCTCATATATAGTTGAACACCGAAACGCTGTAATAGCGGTTTAAGTTGATCATTCATTGCTACGACATGCCGAGACTCTCGATGTTTGCCATCAGTAACAACTGGATGGTGCCCAAAGACAATTTTCCAGTTTGCGCTGGACTCTTCCAATTCTGATTCAAGCCAAGAGAGCTGGCTATCCAGGCGCCGATGCCAACGTGTCAGCGCAGCAGAATCAAGTGCAAAGAATTGGATGGTCTCTCCACTCGGTAAGCTGTACGTGAAGGTATAAAATCTGCCGGGAGATGACCATCGCGTCGAGATATCAGATCGGTCAATAGACGCCCATATATTTCCGTCATAGTCGTGGTTCCCCAGCACCGCATAGAAATTGATCGGAAGTTTCGAGAAAGGATACATATCTTCGAATTTAGTCTGCCATTGTGGGTCCAGTTTGTCGGTAACACCGCTCCCATAAAACTGATCACCTAATAATAGGACCATTTCGAAGGGGCTTTGGCGGAATGCTCCCTGTAGTGCTTCGCTTACCCGCGCTTGATTCGAGTCTCCACTGCCGGTATCACCCAAAGCCGCGAAACAAATCTGTTCGGCAGGATGGGATAGGTTAATTTTGATTGAAATCGGTCGATCAATAAATCTGTGCAGCCTATAGGTCGTATAGCTAAGCAGCCCGATAAAGACCGCCAGTGCGACCCGTCGTATCAGAGTTAGGCGAATGTTGCGGCCAATTTTTGAGTTTTCAGTCATAAGCAACTACTTTCTTACAGCTTAGTTCGAGTGGATAGAATGCAACAGCGCTGGGCCAGAAAAAGACCTGGATATGACCAAAAGATTAGACTCCGGCAATGTTGCGATAATAATCGGCCCTTGAGTCCGCAAGTGTTGGGTCTTCAGAATTAGTGTCTTAATCGCATCATGCCCATAACCTCGGCATTCATGGCGCCGTTGGGGTGTGCCGAATGAGTGATGTGTTCGGTAGATTCTGATGCCCGAAGATCGGTCTGTACGGGATAGGATGAGTGCCCTCACGCAGGAGAACGTTACAAAGCCTATTGCCGCTTCATCTAAGGCGCGGTCCCGCACAAAATATTGGGTTGGCGCCATGGATTGAGCATCGGCTAGGTCAGGAAGCGAACTCGCTTGAGTGCAAATGGTGTTGGCACAAAACGACAGTAGCTGCGCAAGCTTGCTCTCGTTCGCTCCTCGTCTGCGCCTTCCAGGCTGTTTCAGTTTCGATGACCGTTTTCTTAAGAATCCGTTGCTGGGTATTTTAGCGCTTGGCAAGAATATCCAAGGCGAGGAGCGCTCAATTTCACTGGCCAGGCAAGTTTTGGAATGCGCTCCTAGGCAGAAAAAGGGGTTGCCCTGACATCCCCGCGCGTTGACTGGGCGCGATCATGTGCCAGGTATGGACTCTGTCAACGATGGAGCCGCCCATGGGACTCGAACCCACGACCTACTGATTACGAATCAGTTGCTCTACCAACTGAGCTAGAGCGGCAAACGGACCTGCAAGCGATAAAAATATCGCGCCTTTCGCAAAAAAGACATCCTTGGACGATTGTCTGAGGGTCCGATATAGCAGACTGTTTCATTCAACTCCAGGTGAGGGGCTTTGAGGGGGTATCCAAGGCCAAGGGTGCATAAGTGTGTCTTGCGTCTCCTATCAACTTTTTAGAGAGTGGATCGGGGCTGCGTCTTATATTTGCCGCATAGAAGGAGATTCGGATGACTGAGGATACAAGTCAGGGAGCAAAGTCTGAGGTTGGGGGGTACTCTATGGTGAGCCACAACTTCAAGGTCTCAGTCGCCCCAGCCCCCATGGCGAATGAATCAAGCCCAACCGAGAATAGCTACGCATTCTCCTACACCGTGACGATAGAGAATCTGAGCGATAAGACTGCTCAGTTGCTCGAAAGACACTGGGTCGTACTTTCTGCGGAAAGGCAGTTTGCAGAGGTAGTAGGCCCAGGAGTTATCGGGGAGCAGCCCGTGCTTAAACCCGGGGAGTCCTTTACGTATTCGAGCGGAGCGGTAATTGAAGATCCCTACGGGTCGATGCACGGCTCCTATACCTTCAGAGCCGAAGATGGAGAATTTTTCGAAGTGGAGATCCCTCGATTCGAGTTACTTTTCCCTGTGGTCATTCATTAAGGGTATGCAGGAAGTCCAGCAGCGGTTCTGGAGCCGGTGCGAATGGGTAACGAGTCGAGTGAGTCAGCGACCGCTCGTGACAATGTAGGAGAGCATGGCGTCGTCCTTCGGCAGATTTGTTCGCCACGTCGCAGTCCTAACTGAGGAGGAACTGAGAGATCTATTGCTCCGACGTCGGGCGATGCTGTCGCTGCTGCTTTACCTCGCGGTGATTGGAGCGGTAATGCTTTCGCTGACCTACGTCGAGGAGCGATTGCGCCCGAGCCTTGGCTTTTTTAACGACGGCAATGGGGAGCGTAATCGCCTGCTAGAATGGGCTCAGCTAAACGGATTTGGCGATCTCGCTCGCATTATCGCCGAGCTTGGATCGTGGCCTTCGCCGGTCGTTATTTCTCAATTTTTATTCCTTCTTTGGTTTCCGACTCTGGTCGCGTTGGTCAGCTGCGACATGATTGCAATCGATGTGTACCGCGGCACGCTTCGCTTCGTTCTATTGCGTACGACTCGGCTTGCATATTTTGTTTCGAAGACGGTCGCGCACCTCATTCTCTATTTAATACTTTACGTAATCTCCATTGCGGTCCTGTTAGTGCTCTCAGTTTTTCGAGATCCCCTGTTTAGGATTGAGTGGTATGCTCGACCTGTTTTGCTCATGGCGGTGGCGATGGTTCCGTTCCTTCTGTTCTTAGTGGCCAGCACTCAGTTCGTCTCATGCTGGAGTTCAAAGCCAATGAATGCCGTAGTGCGTTTACATCTTTTATGGGTCTTGTTCTTTGGTCTGGTGTTTTTCATTCCGTGGGCCACGCCACTTTGGCCCAAGATCTCACTAGGACTTATCGCACCGTTTTTCGGACATCAGTGGTTGGCTATCGGTGGAATGCTCGGATGGTCTGCTCTATTTGGCGGATGTGGATGGCTGCTTTTTCGACGTAGAGCCCTTTAGACATGGTAGTAGCATGGTAGCAGCTCTTGAGATTTCAGACCTGCATAAACGCTACGGAAAGCGTGTCGCCTTAGACGGGGTGTCGTTTTCTGTCCCCGAGGGCTCGATCACGGCTTTCGTTGGTGCGAACGGGGCCGGGAAGACCACTACCTTTTCTCTAGTTGGGGGATTTTTTAGCCCTGATCGAGGAACAATCAAAGTTCAGGGTGAGGAATTGCGCGAGTACCGCTCAAGCGGCGGTTTGATCGGTGTGCTTCCGCAGGACGTACTGTATTTCGAGAACCGGTCGGTGGAGCGTCATTTAGTCATGTTTGCGCGCCTTGCCGGTCTTCCGCGACTGGAAGCGAACAGCGAGGCTGAGCGCGTGCTCAAGCTTGTGCAGCTTCAAGATAGAGCAGGCGAACTTGTCTCCAGTCTCTCTCACGGTATGAAGGTGCGCCTCGGGGTGGCCCAAGCGCTGGTGGGGCGACCACCGCTTGTGCTGCTTGATGAGCCCACGCAGGGGCTGGACCCTAAGATGGTGCAGCAGTTTCGGTCGACCATCGATGTACTACGCGGGTCGACTACGGTGCTGGTGAGTTCTCACGATTTGAGCCAGCTGCAGCTGATGTGTGATCACGTGGTGATGATTGATCATGGGCGGATAGTGAGGCAGGGGGCGCTTAAGGAGTTGTTGGTGGAAAGCTCTCGCATTACCTTTCGGCTCGACGATGGCGTGTTGGATATGACGGAAATAATTAGCCACTTTCCTGAATTCTCGTTCTCGCGCCCGGAGAGCCGATTGCTATTGGTGAATTTTAATCCTGGCGATTTTCAGATTCCTGAGGTGAATAGTCGCGTGCTCTTTTGGTTGTTTCGACACAAAGTCGGAGTGCTGGGTGTGGAGAGCGTTCGCAGTCTTGAGCAGACTTATCTTGAGGCGACTGCTGCGCCTGTTGAGTGATCTCGTTTTAGCCTCATAGAGCATATGTTCAACGCGAGGAAACGTGTGCATCGAGCTAGGTGTCACGTGAAGTAGTCACCAAAGGCTCAAAGTTGCATATCGCGAAGCAAAAAGAGGAAGAGAAAAGGGGAGGATGCGCGACCGAGCGGATCCTTAATGAGCTCCAAGGCCTAAGGCACCTTGCGGAGAGAGTAGCTCAAAGAACTAATGAGTTTCGACACGAAGACCATCGGGATGCCCAGTGCACAGGTGCCTCCACGCGGAGCGTCCCAGCTCGATTGACTCAGCACCTGTGTGCAGAGGTTTTCGGGGTGTGACGGACGCGGAGACTAAAGGGCAGTATCCGGGACAGTTCAAAGCATCAAGACTCAAACCGCTGTGGTGTGGTCGCGCACCCCCCCTGCGCACGGAGAACCGTGAAAAGAAGGGTGATTTTCCTGGGAAATCCTACGTAAGAGGCAACCCTGGTCGAGAGCTACTCGACCAGGGTTCGCCGGCAGATAGGGTCAGTCTGCGAGCTACTTACTCCAACCAATACAGGAAAAAGCACCGCGCTCGAATACTCGTCGAGCGCGGTGTGCACGTGAGAAGCCGTCGCAGGGGAAGTGCAAGGGCTTCTCCGGGAGAGAGATCCAAACTTGTCGAGAAGTTTCCTAATATCCCGGCCGACGATGGGGCTGTTCCGCTCCCGCCACAGCTTGCTCGTCACTCGTGTGACGGGACAGCAGGCGATCACTGCGAAACAGACCCCATCGCCGACTCAGGAGGAGGGAGGAGTGAAGTAAAAAGGGCTCCGTGAGGAAAGGGATTCACAAGCAAAAACCATTATGCTCGGTCGTCGCAATCCACTAGGCGCGTCTATCAATGACGCGTCCTCGAAGAGTGCGTTACACGTTCCTCTACCCACCCCAAAATGTAATGGCCTTCAATAACTAGCATGTATGGGAGGCAGAGGAACAAGCTATTTCCGAGCTTGGCAAGCGAAGAGAGTGACAATCAACCAGCGTTTGCAATTACTTATATTGACTAAAGATGCTCAACTAAAAATCTCTTAAAGTTAGTGTGGCTTGTTTCCCGCAAGCTAGCAAACTTTTCAACACTGTTGATAACTCGGGCAATCCCGCAGGAAAAAATTTCCTTTATGCTCGTGTGCAAGTCGTTCGAGTTTCCTTGAGTTCTTTCGCGCGCGGGCGTACATCAACAATCAGGTTGAGGAAAGCAAAATTGCTTGTAACTCAGCACTTACATACGTCGTCCTTGGAACCGAAGCTCGCAAGAGACTGGTTTCAACAGACAAGGGGATGAAACAGCCACTTGTCGTCGGACGAAAAGCTGGTGGCCATAATTATTTATAGTTGATGGAACCGCTAGCTCGGTGCGGGTCTTGATCGGGACTCGCACTGGCATCGACAGTACTTCCTGAAGAGGAAGAGGCGCCTGAAAGGGTGGGGCGCTCGAAAGAGCGTGTTGTCAGAAATGATGACCTTCTCGGAAACGAGAAGTCGAATGCTGGAAACTCTGGACACCGAGACGTGTCCTACTGGTGGGAGAGCCGAAAGGTGGTCTCTCATAAAGATGCAGTTCCTCTCGAAGGTCAGCATGATTCGGGAGAGCGCGTGACCCCATGGGAATCGCGTCGCTTGTCGAAAGGCAGGTGGAACCTCTGGAGAGAAGAGAGTGTCTCTTTGGGGAATAGATGTTCGAGGTATCTTCCCTCGAATGTGAGACTTCAATAAGGGGTAACCCGTAAACGAAGGCTCGGTGGAAGTGGTGGTTATAGTCGAGGTAGGGCAGGGCGATCCGACTTGTCGGTGAGAACTCTTTGCTTCGGGGCGATCAAGCTTTAGGAAACTTGCATCGTGTGTTTTGTACTTCTGAGGTCGTTCATAGCGGCCACTGGGGTTAGGTGAGCGTAGAAGGCCGGAAGGATGGGTTAATCCTCGTCCCCGCACGTCACCCGATCTTGAAAGGTGGGCAACTCACGGTCGTTCCTCCTCCCGCTTCGGGTCGATATGCTCCTGGTTCTTAGGTCTTCGGATCTTTGGACATCACGGAGTCAACGTCCGCGGCGAAAGTTAGAATGGTGGGTCCGTCACAAGATTCATGGTTCCGACATGTGCGCGACGCAGGGCAACCTGCGCCGCGCTTTTTTTTGCCTTCTACTTTTTTCATTTTTCAAAGTTTTCATTCGTAGACGACCCCTGTGAGAGGCGAGTTTTTATCCACACACTCTGTGAAGATTCCAGACCAAAGCACGTTGCCAGAAACAACCGACCCACTTGTCTTGCCAGTTCCGTGGGGTGCAAACGTCAGCCTCTCGTCTAGTGTGCTGAGTCAGAAGTTCATTAAAGTATTTTTCTCGTTGTTCTCGCGGAGCTCATTGTGTAATTCCTTAAATACATTCACAAAGAGAGCAGCGAGCTCGGCGAGAATTATTCATCGAACTCTTAACTCAGGACACTAGTACGTTGTGTTTCTGACGTTGTTTGAGGCATGAATAGAAAGTGGCAGGCGAAGCACTAAAGCAAAATCTTGAGAACGTTCCATACCGCTCGCGGTGTTATGGGTTTTCGCACCCAGCACATATCGGGGCGATTGCCCTTATAAGTGGTTTTACCGCTCCTGTAGTAGCGACGGCGCGAGTACTAGAGCTTGGCTGTGGAATTGGGGGAAACCTCGTTCCTATGGCGTATTCGTGTCCGCGTGCGACCTTTGTGGGCATAGATTCGAGCGCCGTTCAGATCTCTCTTGCGAAGGAGCTGTCGACGCGTGCGGGGCTTCGCAACTGTCAGTTCCTTGAGCACGACCTTGCTCGAAGTACTCCGAAGCTTGAACCTTTTGATTATATCATCGCACACGGATTGATATCGTGGGTTTCGCCAAAGGTGCGTGAACAGGTCATGCGGGGCATTGCAGGCCTACTTAAGCCGACCGGGTTTGCTTACCTTGGGTTTAACGTCTTTCCGGGCGCCCATCTCAAACTCATCGCGCGGGAGGCCATGCGGTTTCACACCCAGAACCTGACAGATCCGGAGCAGCGCGTAAAAGGCGCAGCGAGTTTTTTGAACTTTCTTACTGCCGTGCAACCAGAAAAGGACTCTCTCTATTCAAAGCTGCTGGGGGCAGAGCTTGAGAATGTGCGCAGACAAGACGTTTCACACTTTCTTCATGATTATCTTGAGCAAGAGAATCATCCGCTGCTTTTTAGTCAATTTGTGGAAGAGGCCGGAGCTCAGGGTCTCAAGTATGTGGCAGATGCCAGTGCGGGGACTTTGCAGCTTGATGGCCTTTCCCCAGATGCTCAAAAGCAAGTTCTTGCTTTAGCGGTGAACAGTCGCGAGCGCCTCGAGCAGTATCTTGATTTTATCGTGGGGCGAGGGTTTCGGCAGGCGCTTGTTTGTCACCAAGCTTTGACTCCTCTCGCTAAGGTCGATTTACCGGCAGTCGAACAAATTTTCATTACTTCGCCATTTGCGTTGCGGGCTGCCGATGCGGGACAGCGATCTTTGCGTGGCGCCGAGCTTGATAAGGAACTCGAATTCTCTTCGGTGAGTTCTCGCTTGGGGCTTAAAATCAAGGATCCTATAGGTGCGGCTGTTTTACTGGAGCTTCAAGAGGTTTGGCCAAGCATGTGCAGCGTTAAGCAGTTGGCTAGTAAGGTGAAGCTTCGCTTAGGCCCAGCGGCGCCTGCAGATTTTGAGGTGAGAGTGCTCTCAGGTCTCGTTGGCGCTGTGGCGAAGGGTGTGGCGCTGGTTCGAACAGAAAACCCTGTGCCGGCGGCCAATACTGGAAGTGTGCGGGCGCATCCTATTGCACAACTTTTGGTTAAGGAGCGCATGGAGGTGCCGAATTTCTTGCATCAGTCGGTGGTGCTTTCAGATGACAAGCGTTGGGTCCTTGAGCGGCTAGATGGGAAGGTTGCGTTGGAAAAGTTGCAGGGTGAGTTTGAGAAGATAGCCCAGACTGGAACTGAGGTGGGTAATGAGAGACCCACCGTCAAATCGATTGCTGAGACCTTAAGGCGCTACGCGCTTGCTCGATAGTCTCCTTAAGGGCGAGTACCCCCAAAAGCCAGGAAAAAAGCCAGGAAAAAAGCCAGAAAAAAGGGAGTGAGCACGTACCACATGCCCCCTCCCTCTACTCCTTCTGCGCGCGTGTTGTTTCTTGTGGGAAACATTTAAGCGATCAAAAAGCGCTGCTCCAACATGTGCGAGCTGCGGATCCGTCACGAGCAGAAGGTAACGGCTCGTGCGGTACCCCGCAATGGATAAAATTTTTGAGCTGCTGAAAATCCCTCCTTTGGATCGAAAGTAGAGTATTTATATCCGAGTTTCTCGAAGTGGAACTTCGCATTTCTTCCAGCCAACCCGATTCCTCTTTATCGGAACTCCTCCTACGACGACTTCGATAGATAGGGTGTGCCACCTCATGGGGAGGTGGCTCGAGTGGTGTAGGTCGCAAGGATTTTGGGACCTATTCGGAGGAATGTTGCCGCGTGGCGTCAATCACGATTGGTAGCAACAAAACCCGCACTGGCGGCGCAGCGACGACTCACGGAAGCCAGTGATGGATTGTCGCGTACGTTCGAACGCCTCTCTTCTGGGCAGAGGATTAATCGCGCTTCAGATGATGCGGCGGGCTTGGCAATTGCTGATTCATTAAGAACCGATGCGCGACACTATGGCGCTGCGATTCGCAACGTGAGTGACGGCATTTCACTCATTGGCATCGCGACAGGTGTGCTTACACAGCAGAATTCGCTTCTTGAGCGCTTGCGTTGCAGTTGCTGCAATAACCAGCCAACTATCCCTGAAAGCCTGCCAGCGGGCGCTATGAGGCCCTCATCCTTGAAGCGAATCAAAGACGAGGGCCTGCCTTGTTGGGTCTAGTATCGATAGCTCTCAGGCTTAAATGGCCCGGTCTTGCTAACACCAAGGTATTTTGCTTGCTCATCAGAAAGCACGGTGAGCTTCACGCCAAGCTTGTCGAGATGCAATCTAGCGACTTTTTCGTCGAGTAGTTTCGGTAACACAAATACCTCGCCGCGCTTGTACTTGCCCTGATTGGTAAAGAGCTCAATCTGAGCAATTACCTGGTTCGAGAACGAGGTGGACATCACAAAGGATGGATGCCCGTTAGCGCAGCCAAGATTAACCAAGCGTCCACGTGCAAGCACAATAAGTTCTCGTCCATCCGACATAACGAACTTGTCGACCTGCGGCTTGATGCTGATTTCCTCTTTGCGGTTCTTCTCAAGCCAAGCAATGTCAATCTCGTTGTCAAAGTGCCCAATGTTACAAAGAATCGCTTGATCCTTCATAACCTTGAAGTGCTTCTCATTGATGATATTGAGGTTGCCTGTGGCGGTGACGAAAATGTCTGCGACTTTGGCAGCATCTTCCATCAACACCACGTCAAACCCTTCCATTGCAGCTTGCAGTGCAATAATCGGATCGATTTCGGTGATGAGCACGCGTGCGCCAAACCCGCGCATGGACTGAGCGCAGCCCTTACCGACATCTCCAAATCCGGCAATGACCACGCATTTGCCCGCAATCATCACGTCCGTTGCACGCTTTAAGCCGTCCGCAAGCGACTCTCGGCAGCCGTACATATTATCGAACTTAGACTTGGTGACCGAGTCGTTGACGTTGAAGGCTGCCACTTTGAGCTTGCCTGCTTTTGACATCTCAATCAGGCGCATCACTCCCGTAGTCGTTTCTTCAGAAACGCCATGAATCTCGGGAAGCATTTCTGAATACTTCTCGTGCACGATCTTGGTCAGGTCACCACCATCGTCGAGTAGCATGTTGGGGCCCTTGTCGCCGAACATAATGGTCTGTTCGATGCACCAGTCATACTCTTCGTTTGTCTCACCCTTCCAGGCAAACACAGGCACGCCGGTTTTAGCGATGGCGGCTGCGGCATGATCTTGAGTGGAGTAGATGTTGCAGCTTGACCAACGCACTTCGGCACCTAGTTCTACTAGGGTTTCAATCAGCACGGCGGTTTGAATGGTCATGTGCAGACAGCCAGCGATACGGGCGCCCTTCAGTGGCTTTTTGGCACCATACTCGCGGCGAAGTGCCATGAGGCCCGGCATTTCTTTTTCAGCAATGGTGATCTCTTTGCGGCCCCAATCAGCGAGACTGATATCTTTTACTTTGTAATCGACGGGATCGCTTTTCATCGTGTTTCTAGCCCCATTCATTTCCTGTTCAACGGCCTGCATTATGCACCTCTATACAATTATTCCGCAGCACGAGCCTCTACGCGCCATGCGCTATTTCGCGGCGGCGTTGCTCAGCGCTTCAGAGGCGTTCCCCTGAATTTTCACAAGACCCGCGAACCGTATCATGCCTCGTCGTGAGGGAGAACAGTTGTAGGTCCTTGAATTTGCGTTTCGGTACTGGAAAGGGGGCTTAACTTGAGGCTCGGGCTTCAAGGTTGCTTGGTCTGAGGAAATTCTCGGAGGGATTCTCCGAATATGAGGCTCAGGGGGAGACGATGAGCAATTCGGAGCAAATTACAAAAATGGGAGTGGGACACAATGTACCGTTGAGGTTGGGGAACCTCCGGCGCCTCCTTGCTCGGGGAAGAGCTGTCTGTCCGGCAGCACCGGTAGCTTTTGGGGCGGTGGTTGCCCAGCTTGGATTCTATTTACTCTCGGCTGTTGAGACATGGCTGGTAGCCATTGGGGTCACAGCAGCGCTGTTGATGCTTTTTAGGCGGACGCTCCTTGGTAGGACAAAATGGTCCCATGTCTTTGAGAAGCTTCGCGGGGGTCTCCTGCTGCCTTTTCTTGTTGGAGGAAGTCTGGGAGTGCTCGCCATACTTCTTCAACATCCTCGCGTTGAAGTGATACCTGAGGTGGAACGTACCCTTACCGCAAGGTTCCTTTTAGAAGTGGTAACCCAGCCTCGAAGGCCAAAGCCTGGCGGGGTGCGTGTTGAAATGCGAGTGCGCCAGCAGTGGAGCGACGAACCAAGTTCATCGGCGACCGAATCGCCTCATAGTTGGCGCGGGAAGAGGATTCTCTGTCGTGCAGTGGATCTGCCTTGGCGCGAGATTGCCGGGTTGCGTCGCGGCGATGTGGTGGCAGCTCGCGCTTCGATCAAAGTGGTTGAATTGGGAGGAGGCCCGCTTTCATACAACGCCGGGCTCATTCGGCGCGGAATTACTGGAAGTTGCTCAATCGAGTACGCGGTCAGGTTGGCGAAGAATAGAGCCTCTTTTTTCGAGCGGACGCGCGAGGAGCTTACACACTCGATACATGAGGCCTTAGGGACTGGCGAGCGTGCGGGGTTGGTGTTGGCGTTAGTATTGGGGGAGCGGGATGGGCTCAGTGAGTTCACCGAAAAGGCGTTTCGACGAACGGGACTTTCTCATGTGCTGGTGCTGTCGGGGTACCAGGTTTCTCTCGTATTCGCGCTGCTGTGGGGGTTGTTTCGTGGGCTCACGGCTTTTATGAATTCTGTGCTTTCAGGCGTTGGGTTTGGTGGCGGCGAGCATGCAGGAAGTGGATGGGGTTGCTTGTTGAGGTGGTGGCCGAGACTCCTCGCCCTTAGTTTTACGATGATGTTTGTGCTCATTGTTGGAGTCGAGTCATCAAGCCTGCGGGCCGCGGTTGGTCTGTGTGCATTGGTCGTTGCTCAGCTTACTGAGCGTGATACCTCGATGTGGAATCTACTAGTGGTGACTGCATTTGTGCTGTGTTTGATCTGGCCTGGAATTTTTCTTGATCCGAGTGCTCAGCTTACCTATGCCGCTTTAGTTGGTATTGTGCTCGGCAGCGAACTGAGGCTTCCTGGAGAGTCGCGAATGCGAAGTTATCTACGGGTTTCTTTTTGGGCGACTTTACTGCCACTTACTGTCGGGCTGCTTTGGTTCGGCACCTTTCCGGTGGCAGGTCTGGTCCTCAATCCTCTCTGTGCGCCGCTAATTGCACTTTTTGGGACTGTGGGGGGAGGGCTCGCAATGCTTCTTCATATCGCTGGCACTGACCCGGCAGGTATAGGCCTCGAATTCATTTCGAGTGGGTTGATTCTTCTTAGAGAAGGCGTGGTGAGCCTGAGTGCAACGATGCCGGGTTGGATGCATACGCCCGCGCCTTTGGTCTCTGCGCTTATTTTTACCGTCAATTCTATCGTGTTTTGGTGGGCAGTACGGGTGCTTTTAGTTAGACAGCGCCGAGCGTGGAATGTGTGTTGAGCCTGTTTTCCTGCGGAATATGTGCTCTCGCAGGCTGGTGAAAAAATGCCCTCCTTGGACCATTTTTACTCGCTCCAAGCTCCTTTCGCGCGACGAGCGGCGCGAAATCCGCGTCGCTTCGCGTACTTACGCTTTGCTCTAGTCCGCGGTCGGGCATCCTGTCCTCTCTATCAAGGTCGTGAAAAGTTTTTTCACGACCTTGATAGGACTGCCGATACCCGAATAGGTGTTCGGAGTTTCGGAGAGCCTCACAATTAGGTGTTACCGAAGGAGCCTTGATCTGAAGCCTCGTAATTGGATGTTACCGAAGCATGCTTAAGCACCTGTCTTAACTGGGAGCGAAGTTGCTTCCGAAGTTTGATGGGTTTGAGAGTAGCTGCGAGGTCAGTGAGTGCTTGTCTAACATCTGGAGGGGTGTGTGGCGAGCGAATCACCCTGTCGTATGGGGTGGCCGGCTGGTCATAGGTTTTGTAGATCTTGCCGCCGAAGACGGTCTTTGAGAGTAACTTACGAGTGGGAAAGAAAAAGTTCCTCAGCAGTGAAAGTTTGTTTTTAACAATAATGTTCAGCGCTTCTGAAACTTCTGGGTTATCGATTCGCATTTCACCGAGATAGTTTCTCACATGAGTTCTATTTTTCTGCTCGACATGCGCGTTGTCATTGCTTTCGTAGGCACGAGATCGCGACTGTGCGATCCCCTCCCGCTGTAAGAAGAGAAACATGGCGCGGTTGATAAACTCGCCACCGTTGTCGGAATCAAAGCTCAAGATCGGAAATGGGAAGCTTCTCCGCATGTCAGAGAACTGCTCGATAATGGGAGCCATGCCCTTTGCCCAGACTGAACGTACCTCGGTCCAGCCGGTCACGATATCGGTAGCGGTAAAACTCCATAGAAAGCGTCCCGACATATCGCCGCCGCAGTGTGCCACGGTATCAACCTCGATGTGACCAGGGCGGTCATCGCGGATAGCGTGAGTGGAGATCTGAATCTGGTCCTTCAGGGCACCGCGGCGTGTCCCGCCCTTCCATTTCTCTTGGGTCCGAAACTCTCTAAGAATCCGGTCTATTGTTGAATGGCTGACAGACAAAAGCCGCTCACGAATCTCAGACCTGACTGCCCCATGCTCATCCTCAAAGTCAGGCAGCCAGCGTGGAATGGCTTCCTTCATGTTCCGGCCACACTGCCACTCCATCTCGCTCCACAGTAGCCGCAGCGTTCGGCGAAACTCGGGGTCCTGGTACCGCGCCTTCGGTCCCCGTCTCTGTGGCTTGCGACTAGTAAGGGCGTTGTTCACCCCTCGGTTCAGTAGCCGGATGGCGCTCTTCCGGTTGTACCCGTGTAGGGTCACAAAACTTCGTAGGATTTCAGCCTTGCTCCTACGGTTTCCGTTCAAGTAGCGGTGCTTTAACTCGTCAAAACCTACTATTTCTCTCATATTTCCAGAACCTTATAAAAGTTCGGTAACTGGAATTATGAGGCTTCAACCACTCAAACAGCTTCTCTTTGGTAACCTTTTTTATGAGGCTTATCGTGGTTCTAACGATGGCATCCTTTGTTCGAGGGAAGTTCCGCTTATGTCGTCTATGGGTATCGCGAACAGCATCAAGGTAGCGGCGGCGGTTGTTAGTACCTCGGTAGGCTCCCTCTCGTCTCCTGCAGGAGCGACCTCAAGAGACGACCATCTTCGCAATAGTGCCGCGTCAAGCGTCGTATCGAATATAGGAGAAGCTGGCGGATCTCCTGATGGAGCTACACTGGAAAAAGTAATCGCCGGAGTTCGCGTAGGATTTGGAGCAACAGCTCAGGCTGGAGACCTGGTCTCAGCGAGTCGACTTAAAATCGAATCTTCACCAATAATGCGCCAGCATTTTGAGAACGGGCGGCTGGGAGCCTCAATGATCGAAGGAGATCGTGTAAAATCGATTGGGGCGCTAACATTACGAGATGCTGCAACCGCAGAGATGGTAACGAAGCTTAAGTCGCAAGGCTTCACTCACGCTGCGATTGTAATTAGTTCGAGCAGCTCTGGCGGACAGCTGCAGTTACAGCGGGCTGACAAAAGCACGCTTTCGCTTCCCTTTGAGATAAAGAGCGACTCAATCGACCTCCCAGGTTTAAAGTCACTCTTGCCTCAGATATGCAGGGAATTACTGACCAAGACTACGGGAGAGAACACTCACGCTTGGTGCCGCCAGAGCGCGTGCTGCGGGAAGTGAAGGGGTTAGAGAGGGACTTTAGGGTTCGAGACGAGAGAGAAGCGAAGCAGCTCCTTGCCTTCGCCCAAGACATTACGCGTACTGAACCAGCGCCAAGAGTTAAGACGAGGGAGCTTGACCGATGAAACTTCGGACCCCTAAGCCAAAATTCGTCAAAAAGTGGAGAACCCTCTTTTCCAATCAACCTACCGTCGAGAACCACCAGGTAGTTATCTCCGACGCATGCAGCGGAGGAGTTGGGGATTAAACCCGAGGGTGCTGGCAACAGGACCACTAGAATTTCGTAGTACCTGAGCTGCGGACTCCTTCAGCATGGCGCGGCACCGGTGTACTGCGACACGTACAAGCACAGCCTCACAGCACTGAGTTTTTCAGCTGTTCCCAGCCATGGGGGGTGGGGGGAGATTTCTCAGTTGCCGCATGATTATGTTGTGCGGGATTAGCTCGCCGTAAGGGTGTAGTAGGGTACTGAGGGAGGTTGAAGCTATTTACGGAAATTTTGCGCCCACACAATACTCCGCTCCTGTTCTTGGCAGGCAACTTCTCGCTGCAATTGCCGATTATGATAGGTGTTGCAGTGTCGCCGCTGGGAGAGCGCCAAGAACTCGCTCCAGCATTATCGCCGAAGAACTCCAGAGCAGACGCAGCTCTACCGCGTGGTCTATCACGGACGTGACGAGCTAACACGAGTCTGGGACGATCGCTTTCAATCAACCTACGGCGTCCTTCGCGACGAGGTCTTAACCACGTTCGATGAGTATCTTAGCTGCGGACTGCTAGCGCACGGTGCGGCGCGAGTTTATTGCGACACCTGTAAGCATTCTTTACTCGTTGCTTTCTCTTGCAAGAAACGGGGATTGTGTCCGTCATGCGGCGCGAAGCGCGCCGTGAAGTTCGGCGAACATCTCTACGACTCAGTTGTTGAGAAAGTGCCGCATCGGCACTGCGGCTTCACGCTCCCCAAGCGGCTGCGTGTGTTCTTCCGGTATGATCGAAGTCTTAACGATATCCTCTTTAAGGCGGCAGTCAGCTCTGTGCAGGCAGTCCTTGGGTCAGATACTCAAAGTCCCGCCCTTGTCCTTACGGTGCAGACCGCCGGTGAGGCACTGAATTTCAACCCCCACCTACACGGGCTCCTTGCCGATGGCACCTTCGATGAGGAGGGAGTCTTTACTCTCTTGGCAGCCATCGACACCGAGCGCATGGCGGAGCACTTCCGTGACCTGGTCCTCTCCGAGCTCGTTACCCGGGGACTCATCACCGACGAAGTACCGGCGCAGATACTCTCTCAAGAACACTCAGGGTTCGGTGCCTGGGTCGGAGAGCCCTTCACTGAGGAGGACCGCACCAGGTTTGTTGCGCGCTACATTGAAAGGGGACCACTCTCTTTGGAAAAACTTTCCCTCACTGACGACATCGTATCTTACTCCACTAACGACGGGCGTACCCACGAGTTCGATGCATTAGAGTTCCTGGCTCTCCTTTCATGCCACATCCCTAAACCGTATGAGTCTCTCACTCGATACTACGGATGGTATTCGTGCAGAGCCCGGGGGGAGCGCGCAAAGCGTGCGCCGGTTCTCAACGACGCCGCTACGCTGGAGGCGAGAGCAGTACCCGCAGTAAGCTGGGCAGCGTGCATGAAGCGGGTGTTCGAGATTAACCCACTCGAGTGTCCACGCTGCAAAAGCCAGATGAGCATCGTTGCCTTCCTTACCGATGAACGGGAAATCATCAAAATCGCTGACTCTCTCTGTATTCCACGGGCGCAGGCTCCGCCCAAGATACGCCGGCCACCTGAGCCAGAATCCTTCGACCACTTCCCGCCCGACGACTTCAGCGCTTAGCGCCGCTTCAGGAAAACTGCACCCAAGCTTCTACAAAAAACGCCCTCGCCACGCTTCTCTCCAAGCCTCGGCACCCCATACCTCTCGAAATCCATCACTTCGCACCTGTCCGCCGCCTGTCTTGGCGCACTTGCGCTCGCAGGCTACACGGCACTTCAATGCGCTTAACGCATCCTCCAGCTCACTACCAAGATTGTCCAATTAGCTCGGATGGTTAGATCGATTTTCCTACTCTCAACCAAATAACATATTCTGCCCTCCCATGCGGACCCTTCTCTTCTCACTGTCCTTTGCCCTCACCCTATCCGGCTGTAGTCAATCGGTTTTAGGCGCGCGGTTTACTTGCTTGCAGTGGAAGACTCAGGGGCAGATGTTTTCGACCCTTGAGAGCTGCCAGAAATGCGTTCAGTCGCAGGGAGCGGAAAGCCTGGAGCAGATTCAGGGATGTGCGCTAGGCATGGATGCAATGACTCTAATTGACCTCAGTGATGCCAGCCCGCCCTGACTCTTCCTGCATCTCCCTCACATCAGACCCTACATCAACGACTCCTTCATTATAGAGACAACCTACGGCGGCCCTTAGGCTACGACGAAGCGCGCTATTGGTGACGGGAAGTATAGATTGGGCAAGAGGCCGCCCCTTAGAGTTAAAAGCAAGCGTCGCGTTGGCGCGGGACTTAAACGGCTGAGCGGTCGACAGGACGCTGGATTCAGGGCACAGGACTCAACGCGGACCCCAAGGCGCCGCCGCCACTCTGTCGTTACTGACCTTCCTCGGGCTCAGTGGGCCTAGCGAAGGCACCAATACACGCGGGGTGTGCCGCCGAGCGACTCTCGCCGTTAAGGCCGACGGCGATTGCGTGATCTAATGGCGGTGCTCGCTGCGGTTCGCACAGCACGGAGTCGTCTCTGGGGCGGTAGTTTCCATTCGGGCTCACTCCATTCACAAAGCCCGGTTCGCCGCTCGTGGTGCGAAGCACAGAGTCAGCTATCCGCGTTGGACCGCTCATTCCGATGTGATTATTGAAGCTCTCAATCTGATAATCCGCGGTGTCTCCGCTTTGCACCACCACGCTAAAATTACTTATCACTGAGTCTCTGACTACAATATCGCGTGAGTAGACTCCTTCGGCGGGGAAACCCGCTCGATTGGTCTTTCTAAAAAGGAGCTGCGAATTGGGAAGTGTAAGGTTCGAAAGGACAACGTGCTCAGCGCAGGCATCTTCAAACTCGATCCTGGCTGAGGCGCCTGACGAATCAAAGGATTCGGCCAAGAAATTTACCATCGCAATGTTCTTCGCAGGGAAGTTGCACAGTCCTCCAGGAGGAATAACGAGCGTTCGACCATTCCAATGCCAAATAAGCCCCTGAAGATCGTATGCTTCAAGGTTATAGATAATCTGTCCTTGCACCGGATCAATCAGATGCGGATGTGCACCGGGATGACCAAAGCGCAATGTTTGAACAAAGTTGTTCACCACAAGCCCACCCCCGATTCCCGTCTCCCCGATGTTGGTCACCACTGTGTTGCGGACGATCTCGCCAATTCCGCTGCGAAACCACTCGTCCATGTGCGTGCCGTCCGTGTAGTAGACATATTGGATGTTCCCGCCGCTGATCTCTCCACTATCCATTCCTGGACCCTTCAGGTACACGTCTTCAACCCAACGCATCCTTGGCCGCGGAAGAACGGTGCTTCCATTGCCCAGCGAAGAGGTGTCGTCAAAGAAGAATGTCGTCTCATTCTCAAGGTTAACGGTGATGCCGCTGAATTTGACGAGATTGTTGCGCGGAGCTTGGGATCGGTTGAGGGCGTTGATTACTGCGTCTTGCTTGAGGACGCCCGGTGCAGGAGCAATCGTCATCCAACGATTGAGTGTCACCGTTGACTGGTAGTCTGCCCGCTCACGACCACCCCAAGTATACATACCTCGTTTGAGCAGAATTTTCGCTCCGTCCCCGTCTCCCGCAAGGACTGGGAGCGGATTAGGAAGCGGAATGCTTGGTGAGATTCTCGCCACAGTCCCTAGTTCAGCAGCGACTCTGATCGCCATTGCGAGGGTTCGAAGTGGCCGCTCGGCTGATCCACGCTGAGGGGTGCGACTGGACGGTTCTGTGGAGCCGTACGCCCAAATCCCGTCATCACTTCCAGAAA
>JBGSMV010000011.1:0-30488 GCA_041739995.1 Bdellovibrionota bacterium | reverse complement strand
TCGCTCCCAGTTAAGACAGGTGCTTAAGCATGCTTCGGTAACATCCAATTACGAGGCTTCAGATCAAGGCTCCTTCGGTAACACCTAATTGTGAGGCTCTCCGTAGGCACGTGTTTCTTTTGAGGGGGTACGAAGACTTCTTAGGGCGTTCAGGCCGCTACATCTTTTTAGGATACGACATCTTCTTCGGAGGAGTTTTGGCATCAGCAGCGGGCGGCTTTGATTTTACCGGCGCTGCCTTCTTAGGAGGTGGCTCCATAGTGCCCTTTTCAAGGAATTCTTTCGCCTCTTCGGGGGTGTAGTTGCTTCTTGACCATATGAAGGCCAGCGGCGGAGGAATCTTCTCCTTTATCCAGCCCGCAGAAGATTCAGGCGAGAATCCCCCTCTTTTCCAGTCGATTGCAGCAGTCGCGTCGAATATTCCAGCATCGCGCCAGGCACCGGCTTCTTCGGGACCCATCGCAAATGCACGGAAGTATCCAGCCGCTGCGGGACCGAGTCCGGCGCTGGTCCAAAGGTCGGTTTCTGCTTTGGTGAACTCAGCGGTGGTCCACGTCAAGCCACCTTTGAACTGCGAAAGCAGTTGATTGATGTCGTGAATGTGGCTTCGAAAAAATGCAGGAAGTGCCACAGAGGTTTGGAATAGAAGTGGAAAGAATTCGTTGGGTAGAAGGGATCGATCGCCATTCGCTTTTTTTAAAGCGGCGAGCAGCTGCTGGTTTCTCTGTAGCTCCATGGTCAGTTCAGGAAGAAAACCTTCGTAGCGTTTTTGCATCTCTATCAATGAGAAGCGTTCGCCGTACTCTAGGAACCCACGCACGTAGGTGTCTCGTGAATATGCATGGCGAGCGTGCAACGCTAAAATCAGGCCTATGTCAGCGGATTCTGGAACTGATGCCAGCGAAAGTACTCGTGTGGTGGAACTCGCGGCTTCATAGAGCGAGGGCTTGAGCTGATCAAGCATGGCAAGAGCGTCTTGTGCTTCGAAGCTTTCGGCGCTGGTCCAAGAGGCGGAGAGCAGGCATTCATCCTGGAAGAGCTGAGCGGTCCAGGCATGAACCTTCGAGAGGTTCTTCTGAGCCGTGATGAGCGTCGGTTCAGAAAACTCGGAGTGCTCGAGCTGCCCCAAGATATTTGAGAAAGAGAAAATCCCTTGGTATGCGGCGGCAAGGTAGTTGGTTACCGCATGAGTGATGAGGCGATCCTTGGCCAGGTCGTGGTTCATTTATTAAAAGCTCCGCTTCGAGTGTCTTCCCTAACAGCTCGCGAACTGCCGAACCCAACAGAAGGTCCGCTAGCTCGGATGGCGCTCTGGAATCCCAGGGCCCCGCACCTCTAATGAGTTATCGTCAAATACTTCCATGACCTAGACTCTAACAATGCATGGTTCGGATTGATTTTTCTTATAGGGCCCCAAGCGTTGCATATTGCAGACTTGATTACTGATCGGTTGGGCTAACCGGCCGATCGGGGCTACTTTGTGTTAGAGTTATATTAGTAACAATAATAACAGATAGTTATCAGAGATACGCACAGCGTTGTGGGGAACTAGGGGTGCGTCTAGACGACACAATTACGCACTTGAGACGGCGTTTTGAAAGATAGTTTGAAGTCATTCTAGTCGCTTATCTGATCCTCTCACCGAGGTGTTCAGTAGCTTACGCGATTCCGTATTTACTTCTCCTACAAAATCCATACATCTTGTGGTAGAGATTGCATCTTACCACTACATGTTGTGTTTAGTGAGTTCGGCCTTACGCCACTGGGTTCTGTCTGTAGACCGGAGCGATGGGCTAGTGGGCGCGCTGCGCTGAGAGTTGTGGAATAGATAGATAGTAAGCTGATTTTATTGAATTTTTATTTCACCTAGAGGGGTCGTAATGGTTGAGGGAAGCGGAATGGGTGGCATCACGGATAATGCGGGCACGAACTCTAAGGACGCTAATCGCTCAGAGGCCGCAGCGGTTGTTGCTACTCGTGGCGCTATCGCAGCCTCAGAAACCAAAACTATTTCAGTCGATTCTGGTTTGGGTCGCAAAGGCGCCTCTCGAAACACGGGGCCGTCTCGAAATAATGGTGTTGGCGCAGCGACCCAAGCTACGACAAGTGTAGCGGCCTCGGGCTCTGCAACCTCGGGCTCTGCAATCTCGGACGCTGCAACCTCGGGCCCTGCAACCTCGAGCACTGTGACCATCGTGAAGCGAAACGGCATGCTGGTTCCGTTTCGTCGTGACCGAATTTTCTCGGCGGTCGAGGCTGCGTTCCGAGAAGTCAAAGGCATTCCATCGACGGCACCGTTGCCCCAAGACATTTTCAGCACAGCGCAGACTATCGCAGGAGAGGTTACCAAGGATTGCGAAGCCTTGGCCCAATCAGGGAAAAGTCTCACGGTGGAGGGCATACAAGATGTCGTAGAGGTTAAGCTCATGGAGAGCGGACACTACGAAGTAGCACGAAGTTATATTGTATATCGTGATGAGCGCAAACAGTTGCGTGAAGACTCGCCGCGCAACCTGCGCGTGATGCGTCGTGACGGAAAGTCCTTAGTGCGTTTCAATCCCATGAAAATCGCTTCAGCGATCGAGAAGGCCTTTCGAGCGTCCTTCGATGTCCAGGGGCAGACTCCGCAAACTGTTGTTGACGCAGTAAATCTCCTCACCAACAAAGTGGTCGATCGCTGCGTGCAGCATGCGCGTGCGGGTGAGCAACTTCAAATTGAGTTCATTCAAGACGAAGTCGAGCGTCAGCTCATGTCCGAAGGTTTCTTCCAGGTGGCGAAGGACTTTATTATTTATCGCTCGGAGCGTGCTAAGGCGCGCACAGAGGATGGGACAAGTGCTTCAGAGCGTAGCGCGCTGCAAGGCGGGGACTCGCAGGCCGGAACGGGCGCTGAGATTGCTCGTCGTCAGATAACCATTGATGCGATTGCCCCAGAGGCTTCAGCTCCTGGCAGAACTTTTGCGATTAGCATAAAGGACGGCACTCTGGGTTCGGTATCTGAGCGCCAGATCCGAGAAGTGGTGGAATTCGCTTGCCGCGGGCTGAAACAGGTTTCAGTCGAAGATATTCTCGAAGAATCAATCAAGAATTTCTACGACGGCATCCGTGAGCACGAAGTGGACCAGTGCAATATGCTGGCAGCGCGCTCAAAGATTGAGAAAGAGCCTGAATACTCGCTCGCCGCAGCTCGGCTTTTATTGGATGTGATTTACCGAGAGACATTTGGTTGCAGGGCGAACGATCCAGAGATAGCGCAGCGACATCGTGAGTACTTTAAGGAGTATTTAAAGCTGGCCGTCTCGGTTGAGCGAGTCGATGCCGCATTGCTTGATTTCGATCTCGACCAGATTGCGGGTGCTCTTGAACTAGACCGCGATCGCGAGTTCACTTACCTCGGGCTACAGACCCTCTATGATCGTTACCTCGTACATCACGAGGACCGCCGAATCGAGACGCCGCAGATTTTTTGGATGCGCGTATCCATGGGCTTGGCCATGGCCGAGAAGCCTGCCGAACGGAATGCGAGGGCGATTGAGTTCTACCAGGTGCTCTCGAACTGTCAGTTTACTTCCAGCACTCCGACGCTGTTTAACGCCGGAACTTGCCATCCGCAGCTCAGTTCCTGCTACCTGACCACAGTCATGGATGACTTAAAGCACATCTTTAAGTGTATCTCAGACGATGCGCAGCTCTCCAAATGGGCGGGAGGTCTCGGCAATGACTGGACCAATGTGCGAGCGACTGGTGCTCGCATTAAGGGTACCAATGGAAGAAGTCAGGGAGTTATTCCGTTCCTAAAAGTGGCCAACGACACTGCGGTTGCGGTCAATCAGGGTGGTAAGCGCAAGGGCGCCATGTGCGCATACTTGGAAACTTGGCATCTTGATATCGAGGACTTCCTTGAGCTTCGAAAGAACACCGGAGATGAGCGACGACGTGCGCATGACATGAATACCGCCAACTGGATTCCTGATCTGTTCATGAAGCGGGTATCTCAGAACGGCACTTGGACGCTGCTCAGTCCGAGCGATGCGCCAGACTTGCACGACTTGTACGGAGAGCGTTTTGATAAACGCTATGCCGAGTACGAGCAAATGGTCGATCGCGGCGAGATTAAGAACTTCAAGCGCATAGAAGCCACAGGACTCTGGCGTAAGATGTTAGGAATGATTTTTGAGACAGGTCATCCCTGGATCACGTTTAAGGATCCCTCAAATCTTCGCTCCCCGCAGGATCATGTAGGAGTTGTGCACAGCTCAAACCTTTGCACGGAAATTCTCCTAAATACCTGCGAAGAAGAGATCGCAGTTTGTAATCTTGGGTCCATCAATCTTCCGAAGCACACCGATGCCAACGGCATGAATCGCGAACTGCTGGAGAAAACGGTCCGCACTGCCGTGCGCATGCTTGATAACGTGATTGATATTAACTTTTACCCCACCGTTGAGGCCAGAACTTCAAACCTACGGCATCGTCCGATCGGGCTTGGGATCATGGGCTTCCAGGATGCCTTGCACATTCAGCGCTTGAGCTATGCCAGCCCGGAAGCGGTGAAGTATGCCGACGAGAGCATGGAGTTGATTTCGTACTTTGCAATTCTGGCGTCGACCGAGCTCGCCAAAGAGCGCGGGGCGTATCAGAGCTACAAAGGCTCGAAGTGGGAACGTGGCTTGTTGCCGATTGACACTCTCGCAATTCTCGCCAAGGAGCGAGGTGCGGAGTGGGTAGACCTTGATACCTCAGCCTCGCTTGATTGGAAGCCGGTGCGTGAAGCCATTAAGAAGTTTGGGATGCGTAACAGCAACACCATGGCGATCGCACCGACCGCGACCATTTCGAATATCACTGGAGTGGCGCAGTCAATTGAGCCCGCTTACAAGCATCTCTATGTGAAGTCGAACCTGTCGGGTGAGTTCGTGGTGCACAACACCTACCTGGTTGAAGAACTCAAGCGGCTAGGAATTTGGGATGCGGACATGCTTGATGACCTCAAGTATTTCGATGGTTCTATAGCGGAGATCGAAAGGATTCCTGACGAGATAAAACGTCAGTACCTTACTGCTTTTGAGATTGAGCCTGAGTGGGTGATTGAGTGTGCGAGCCGTCGCCAGAAATGGATAGACATGGGGCAGTCGCTAAATCTCTACATTGCTCAGCCGTCCGGTAAGAAGCTGCATGACATGTATCTGCATGCCTGGAGAAAGGGCTTGAAGACCACTTATTATCTACGTTCTCTTGGAGCAACGCAGATTGAGAAGTCCACCACGGACGTCAATCGTAGGGGCTTTCAGCCGCGCTGGATGAAGAATAAGTCGGCTTCTTCGGATGTGGTGCTGGATAGAGATGCCGCTGCTGCGGTTGGAGAAGTGTTGGTTGCTGCGGTGGATGAGAAACCGGAGCGCCGAGAGCCGGCAGAGATGCCAAAGGCATGCAACCTCGATGGAAATTGCGAGAGCTGTCAGTAGTAGGGGCGTTTTAAGTAGGGGCGTCTTAGGAAAAGAAGCGCTAGGGAGATTTTAGAGAATTTCAAAGGAAAGGAAGACACAACATGACGACGTTAAGTTTTGAGGACATGGACACAGGATCGACTGGCGGCACAAGTGGAGAGCAGAACGGTGGTGAGAGCGCCGTAGAGGCAAAACGACGCTTTAAGGCCAATGAGAAGAGGCTGATTAACTGCAATGCCGTTGATGTGAATCAGTTAATGCCGCTTAAGTATAAGTGGGCTTGGGAGCATTATCTAAATGGTTGTAACAACAACTGGCTTCCGACCGAAGTGGCAATGGCCAAAGACATCGAGCTGTGGAAGTCCAATCAACTGACCGCTGATGAGCGCATGGTCATCATGCGAAATCTCGGGTTCTTTAGTACGGCAGAGAGTCTGGTGGGAAATAACATCATTCTTGCCATTTTCCGGCACGTGACTAATCCAGAGTGTCGACAGTACCTCTTGCGCCAAGCGTTTGAGGAGGCGGTACATACCCACACCTTCCATTACATCGTTGAGTCTCTTGCCTTGGATCAGGGAGAGGTTTTCAACATGTACAACGAGGTAAATAGCATTCGAAATAAAGACCAATTCGAGATGCAGCTTACCGAGGATGTGCTGAAGCCCAACTTCTCTACTGATACTTTGGAAGGTGCTCAGAAGTTCTTGCAGAACTTGATTGGCTACTACGTCATTATGGAAGGTATTTTCTTCTACAGTGGCTTTGTCATGATTCTTTCTTTCCACCGTCAGAACAAGATGACAGGGGTAGGGGAGCAGTTCCAGTACATTTTACGGGACGAGAGCATCCACTTAAACTTCGGCATTGATCTGATCAACGGCATTAAGGCCGAGAATCCTGATTTGTGGACACCAGAATTTCAGCAGAAGATTTCTGACATGATTGACGAAGCGGTTGATCTGGAAATTAAGTATGCTGAAGACTGTCTCCCGCGCGGAATCTTAGGGCTTACTCATCCGATGTTTCATGAGTATGTGCAGCACATCGCGGACCGCCGTCGTGAGCGTATTGGCCTCAAAGCCAAGTTCAATGCAAAGAATCCGTTCCCTTGGATGAGCGAGACTATTGATCTCGGTAAGGAGAAGAATTTCTTTGAGACTCGAGTGACTGAGTATCAGACTGCGGCTGCGTTGCAGTGGTAGTGAGGTTCTTCCACTCTGTGACACAGAGTGGTGAAACAGAGTTGTGGCGCACAGTTAATCAAGCCGAGACTTCGGTAAATTCAGCGAGTCAAAGTCAAATCGGTACCACTGCGCCTTAATGGGTGGCGCCCTAATAGATTGCGCCTTAATAGATTGCGCACGTAAACGCGAGATCAATCACTGAACTGCTGCCCAGATGTTGTGGCAGCTATTTAAATCGCTGCATCTCCACCGCGGTTCGGCCGTGCGTGGTGGGCTGCGCGTAGTTCCTCGTCTGTAGGTGGCTTCAGGTCAGTAAATGGAGATTTCGCCGCAGCGGTGGCAACGTATGTTCTCGCGGCCTTTGCTCGGCTAGTGGTGTCGTTTCCACCGGTACAGTCTTCGTCTCTTCCGCTCTTTTCTGTAGCTGGGCCCATGATAATTCTCCAAAAAACCTCAAAAACGGGCCGTGAGAAATACGGCTCAAATTGAGTGATATTTTGAACTTCTACCTACCCGAGATTTACGGGCTACTCCAGTACCCGGGTCGAACTATCTATTCGGCAACTTTCCACTGAAGCTGCTTCCCAAGATCCTGTTGCCAAGGTCCTGCTCCCAAGGTCACTGAGGGCAATCGGAAAGGGTGCATCCTCTGGGAAGTAAGCTGGCTAGGACTCGCCGTAGCTCATGTTGTGGTAGACGTGCTGCACGTCGTCATCTTCTTCGAGAGCGGCGATTAATTGCTCGACTTCCGTTTCTTGCTCGGGGGTAAGCGGGACTGAATTCTTTGGAGCGTACTGGATGCTGGCGCTTTTGGTCTCAACGCCTTTGTCCTCAAGCACTTTTTGTAGCGCGCTGAAGTGCTCGAACGAAGAGTACAGCAGCAGACCTTCCTCAGTCTCAAAAATATCCTCAACACCAAAATCAATCATTTCGAGTTCAAACTCATCGAGGTCGCCCTTGGGAGGGGAAATTGCGAAAACACCGCGGTGATCAAATTGAAACGAAACAGAGCCGGTTGTGCCAAGCGTACCGTTGTTGTGACTCAGTAAAGATCGAACGTTGCCGACAGTCCTGGTGGGATTGTTGGTGGCAGCTGAGATTATCAGCGCCACGCCGTGGGGTCCGTATCCTTCGTAAAGAATTTCTTGTAAGTCGGCCTCATCCTTACTTGAGGCGCGCTTTATCGCCGCGTCGACACGGTCCTTTGGCATGTTAAGCGCGCGCGCGGTTTGTACCGCTGCGCGCAGGCGTGGGTTGCCGTCTGGATTCGCACCGCCGAGCTTAATCGCAATCGAGATTTCCTTCCCAATCTTGGTAAAGGCTTTGGCATTCTTTGCCCATCGGGCAAACATGCGATCTTTTCGTTTTTCAAAAATACGTCCCATAGAGCAGTCCTTATACCAAACCGAACAGGAGAGGGATATTCTCCACCCCAAAATCAGGCAAGTCGAGGGTGCTTGGGGTGAAAGCCCCGAACTGGCTGCAAATGCCCTCGCATGTTATGGGAGTCCTTGGATGTAAGGCCTGGGTTTTGATGCCCGAGCTGTCCTGGAAGGAAAGGTGCTTCGACTGAGTGCTTAGACCAAAGCCCATTCGAGAGACACTGGGCATCCTTCGCTTTGTCGGCTTAGGGAAGCTCGGAAAAATTAACTCTTAGTGGTCTTGGTGTTCTTAGTGGTGCAAATAAACTCTAGAAATTGCCCTACATTTGATTAAACCACGAAGACCACAAAGCGCACGAAGATAGAAACAAGCGTTTTTCAGAGGCTCCTTAGTTTTAGTCAGCTTTGTCTAGCCAGTGCGGTCAAATTCTGGACTGTTAGAATCGGCAGATTTTGAATAGTCGGCTGCTTTAATGGAATCATGCGACATGAAAACCCCCAGTAGATATTCTCAAATTTTCCGCCTTATTCTCTTGTCCTGCCTGCTGCTGGTAACGCTCGTGGCATGGCAGGGGCCGATTCGGGATCAGGACCTTAAGGTCTACCGCATCTCTCTTCCCACTCTTCTGGAAGAGCGCCCCCTTAGTGAAGTCACCGGACTCTGGAAGGTTTCCGCTCTAAGAGCTGTTGATGAAGTTTCGTCCGGTCACGATGATTTTTTGCTCGATGTGGATTTTGAAGCGGTCGTGCCTGAGGGCGTGACTAGCGAGAGACTCGGGCTTACTGCGCGCTACGCCATCACTACGCATGAGGCACGACTTGTCGAGGTGAACTCGCTCTCTCCTGAGGATGGCGTGGGTAGGTTTCTTCCAGTGATTTCCCCCGTGGGAGAGAATCCGGAAGAGTTTAAGAGAACGGTAGCACTCCTTGAAACAAGGGGGTCGACCTATCGTTATCTTTCTGGTCGCTCGCTCTCTGAGGATGGATTTGCTTCACCGCAGGGTGGAGATGATGTGAGCCCCACGCATGTTGGGTTGATCGGGCTGGCTGCTCTGGGGGAAAAGGAGTTTCTCACGATTGAGCGACGAGTCATGCCGTCCGAGCCTCCTCAGCAATACATAACACTGCTGCAGCTGCCATCGACCGAAAGCCCAGAATCAAGTGCGTCATCTTCAAAGAGCACAGTCGCTGAGCTGAAGGGTCGGCCGTTGGTAGATCTTGGACGTATAGGCTTTACCGCGCTCCCTGGTGGAATCGCGATTTTTTCTGACGCCAAGACGCTCGCGATTATTTCGGGGGAGGAGTTTTCGTTGGGCAAGACCGGCAGTAGTGAGCTATGGCTCGTGCGCCTACCAGGAAGTCTGCGTGCCTCTATGGGGTTAATATATATTGCCTCGGTGATCACAGTATTGCTGGCTGGAATTCTTTTAATTATCTCGCTTCGCCGCCCCAAGGTGTCAGCAAGCGCTGCGGCTGTTTAGTTTCTAAGGAATCAGACGATCGATGGTGAATCGTGAAGCTTCCGAAGACTCAGTAAGTGCCGCCAAACTTCGCGCACTGCGCAAGGAGTATGCCGAGGCCGAACTCTTAGAAACAGGCTGCGAGCTTGATCCGATGCGGCAGCTGGAGCGTTGGTTGGATGAAGCGGTTGCTGCCAAACTCGAGGAGCCGAATGCGATGATTCTTTCGACCGTCAACGCAGACGGAGCGCCTTCTGCTCGTGCGGTACTTCTAAAGGAAGTGCATGCGGGTAA
Source organism: Bdellovibrionota bacterium (assembly GCA_041739995.1). Lineage (GTDB taxonomy): Bacteria > Bdellovibrionota_C > UBA2361 > UBA2361 > JBGSMV01 > JBGSMV01. Next base: position 20,718 of record JBGSMV010000011.1, on the reverse strand, counting down.
GCTCATATTTTACACTAATTATAACAGCAGAAAGTCTGTCGAAATTGCGCATAATCCAGCGGTCGCAGGCGTGTTTTTGTGGGCCGAGCTTGAACGGCAGGTGCGAATCGAGGGAGTAGTAAAAAAGATTACCCGCGAGAAGAGTGAGCAGTACTTTCGAACCAGACCGAGAGAGAGTCAGCTGGCGGCAGTTGCTTCTGACCAGAGCAAAGTGGTGGAGTCGCGTGCTGAGCTTGACCAGCATTTTGAGAAAGTCTCAAAAGCGCATCAGGGAGAAGAAGTGCCCTGTCCTGAGTACTGGGGAGGGTTCGCCCTTAATCCACGGCGGGTTGAGTTCTGGCAGGGACGTGAGAATCGACTGCATGACCGGCTATGCTACACTCGCAGCGGAAACAGCGACTGGAAGCGTGAGCGGCTGTCTCCCTAATGAATTTATTGCCAGGCCAAGTATTTAAAGGAGAGTGATGATGTTCACATTTAGATTAAAACAGGTTTTCATTGTGCTGTTTCTGTTTGGAGCTGTCTGCGGCCGAGCCAGTGAGGCTTTCAGTGACACCCTCTCAGGAGCTCCAGATCTATCTCAGGAGATCGGAGTCGAACAGCAGGTCCAGCGCTATACGGTCAGAGGAAAAATTCGACAGCTTCCTACAACTCCAAGCGGAGAAGTTTTCATCCGTCACGAACCGATTCCAGCGTATAGGGATAGGGACGGTAGGGTGGTCGGCATGCATGCCATGACCATGCCGTTTTGGCTCGGCGAGGGAGTCTCCTTACAAGGGTACGAAGTTAACGACACGGTAGAGTTTGTATTGGAATCCCAATGGGCGCCGACACCGATCGACCGAATTGTATCGATTCGAAAGCTTGGCGACCTTACCCCTATAATCGGGGGGTCTGAGGCACTCCAGTATTAGAGCGACGCGGTGGGCGTAGCTGCAAAATAAGTCCGATGCCGAGAGTGAGCAGCGAAAGGAACAACCATTCAAAAATATATCCAAAATGGCGTCCAGGCGGAATGACTGTGTCATAGACCGGGACGGGATAGGCCAGCGAGGGGATATCAGAAACCCCGCTCAGTGGCTTTGCTGCCCCGAGAAAAAACATTTCTTCTCGGCCTGCCTTTGATTCCAAGATGTTGTCTTTCACGAGGGTCTCCAGGGACGTCTCGGAGTCTGCAGTCAACGGAGCGTCCATAAGTTCCAGATAGATTGGCAGCAGTGGGTAAGGTAGCTGAGCTGCTATTGCGGGAATGTCTACGCGTAACCACTGATCGACCCAAGGTAAGCCCGGTCCGCTGGAAGAATCTTGTGGCGCAAGAAATTTTGGTTGCACAGAAGTCTTCACCAGTGCGCTGAAACTTCTCTCTGGCTCTCCATAAAATTCTGACCTCAGTGAGCGCTCTGCTTTAGCCAGAGGAATAAAGCCACGACTCACCAGTAGGTAGGTAGGGGGCTCGGTGTTCGCAAGCTTCAAAGGGGTGAGTACGAAGACTCCTGACTGTTCTTCCAGTCGGCGGTTTCTTAGCACCACCTCGTGCTCAAAATCGAAAGTGCCAGTGACAGTGACCTGTCGATAGGAGAGCGAATCCCAAGTGGCATCTTCAGAGCTTGGAGCGATGGGAGGAAGGAGATCGGTAAGGGGGGTTGGGGGCTGGATAAGCCTCTCTTCGATTTCGCGGATGTAGTCCTGCTTCTCGTGATAACGCCCGAACTGCCAGAGAGAGGCGCGTGCCATTAGAAGCGCCAGCACTGCACACGTGACGCTGATTTTCCATGAGAAATAGACCCGCATGTCGCCAGTTTGGTCGAATAGCCGTCGCAGCGGAAGGCCAACCATGCGATTTTTTTGATTATCCTATGGGTGTAGAACTCAGGTTCTGCCAAGCATCCCATCGGGAAGGTGCTTTGCTCAAGCTTGACAGAACGGGTACCCTTAAGTGCTCATTATTTGGGGAAACATGGCCAGATTATCGATCTTAGGCATGGGAAGTGCCTACCCTTCGGGACTGTACCTTGAGAGTTCTGCGGCTTCTTCAGGCGCATCTAATGCTCAGTTTTTGCCAAGGACCGTACTTCCTGCTGAGTACCTGCAGAGCACAGGGAACATCGACCCGCTGATTGCGCCCACCGTGGCGCTTGAGTCTCCCACTGACCTCGCAGTTCGAGCGGTTGAGCAAGCTCTTGAACGGGCTGGAGTTAAGCCCGAGCAACTAGGCCTCATTATTGGCGATTGCCTGACTCCTCGCGAGAAAACCCCGTCTGAGGCACAGCGAGTGGGAAAGCGGTTTGGGTTAAAAATTCCGGCGTACGACGTCACCTGCGGTACGACTGCCTTTGTGCAGCATTTGCATACGCTCTCACAGTGGCGCGCCGAGAGTGTCCCTGAATACGTTCTATTACTTTCGACCAACACCCCAACCGAAAACATTTCCGTGGATCAGTTTCGAAAGCTTCCGATTCGGTTTTGTGATGCAGCGGCGGCCATGGTGGTGTCTAAACAGCATCAGGGGCGGCTCTCATTGGTCGCATCAGCGGTATTCCCCGATAGCCGCGGGCGAAATTACATTTCGATTGATACCTTTGGCGGGCTTACTCTAGATGCGACGGCGCTCGACGAACATTTCGCGGCCTACATCGATCGATCGCTTGCTGAAGTGACTGGCCAAGGTCTTGTGCGGGAAGGCGGATATCGCTTCGTGTGCGCATCGGCCAGCGGCAGAGTGCTCAACTCCATCGCAAATTCATTTCAAATTAACGCCCGTGAGCGCTGGTTCGAGCAGTTGACCACTCAAGGAGACTCGCTGGGGTCTTCCGTCGGGAGAGTGCTCGCCGATCGGTGGGAAGAGTTAATTGAGCCCAAGCAGATTGTGGTGGCAGTGTGTGGCTCAGGAATAAGCCACGGGTATGCAGTGCTTGGCGGGGCCAATCATGAGGGGCGAAGATAATCCATGAGTCCAGATCTTCAAATCCTAGGAATTGGCCACTATCACCCCTCTGAGGTGATTGATAACAAGTTTATCGAGTCGTTGAACGTGGGTACCACTGCTGAGTGGATCATCGAGAAGATAGGTATTGAGACCCGGCTAAGTTCTCTTCCCCTCGAATATATCCGTGAGACTCGTAACCAAGATCCTCGTCGCGCAAGTGAGGCGGCACTCGAAACCCCCACGGATATGGGCGTTAAAGCTGCCAGAATGGCGCTTAAGCGCGCTGGCATTGAGGCATCTCAAGTGGGACTCATTCTGTGTGATTGCTGTACTCCGCTACAGATATACCCTTCAGAAAGTAGTCGAATTGCAAAGGCCTTGGGAGCAAATGCCGTCTCATATGACGTATTCACAGCCTGTCCTGCTTTTGCGTTGCACATTCGTTACCTAGCGAATTTCGAACCCGAGGCGCTTCCCGAATACGTTCTTTGTGTGTGTACGAACACTCTTACCCAATGCGTTGATTATAATGACCGAACTGATGGCGCGATTTGGGGAGATGGAGCAGCAGCTTGGGTCTTATCAGCTCGTCACCCGGGGCGTTTGAAGGTCGTAGCTTCCTCATTTATGGCGGACCCCACCCGATGCGATGCGGTGGTAGTGGACAGACACAAGTTCTTTCACCAGGACGGTCGAGCAGTTCGGGATTTCTCTGTTCGCCAGACGGTGCGGCTCCTTAAAGAATTAGAAACCCGATATTCGCTTGATTGGTCCAAGGATGTATTCATTGGCCACCAGGCCAACGCCACCATGCTCGATCAGATCTGCAATAATCGAGAAATCGGCCCTGATAATCATTGGCAGAATGTGCGAACGGTCGGTAACCAGGCCGGAGCGGGTGCTCCAGCGGTAATTTCTGAGCATTGGGAAACTATTAAAGTGGGACAAAAAATTGTTGTGGCTGTTGTCGGAGCCGGATTAAGCTGGGGTTCGGTACTTCTAGAAGCACAGTGACCCAAACACAGTGATAATAATTCGCCGTAGCGCTAGGTGGTACGGCCATTTGGATTTCTCGCTTTTCATATGAATAGCCGAAATTTCTCCCGGAGCGATCTCTTCGTAAATTTCTGTTCAGGTACGGCGCTTTTCGCAGTAGTGGCCACCGCACTGCTCAGCGCAAGCCTGTTTTTCCCAATGGCTGCGCTAGCCGATGATTCATCAGAAGATGATCGCGGACGGCTTGCTGACGGCAGAGCTTTCAGAACTGATCCCGAAGGCAATCAACTAGTAGATTACATAGCCGAGTTGGAGGTTACTGCGGAAACCCTGCAAGTTCAGGTGCGGGGTCTCGAAGATGAGGTCAGAGAGAAGCAAGCGACCATCGATAGGATGAAGAGTTCTGGAGCGACTGATTCGCCTGTGATTGAGAGAAGCTTAGGGGAGGAGAAGCCAATCGTGGCGACTTCCTGTGATGCTGACCGAACTCAAATCACCGCGCTTTCAGCGAGGGTGGAGGGATTGGAGGATGATCTACAAGTTGAGCGGCAAGTCTCAGAGAAGCGAGTACGAGAAGCTAGCGAGATAGAGCGAGGACTGCGGAAGACCCTCGAGGAACAGCAGATTCAGCTTGCCTCACTGGGGACTGAGTTGGGTGAGGCGCGAGCCGTTGGCATTCGCTTAAGTCAGGAGCTAGAGGGCGCGAAGGCAGAAGCTCGTGCGGTGATGTTAGACGCAGGGATGGTCAAGGCTGAACTGGCCGAGGTGGAGCTAGCTAGTGCAGAGCTGAGGGGAGCTGAGCTGAAGAGAGCTGAACTTTCAAGAACTATGGTTACCAAGGCCGTGCTCACGGATTCCCCTGCGCAAGTGGCGGGCATCGGTAGCTCTGAAGCGCGTGCGGCTATGCGATCAACTAGCCCGACGGGCACTTCCGCGGGCACCGCTGGGCTTCAGCAGGCGAGAGAGCGTGCGATAGAGATCGTACGTGGAAAAATGAAGACCGAACTAAACCAAGTCAGAGGATCGGTTGCCGCGCGTGACCAGGCATTTAGGCGTTATAGGCAGGGTTCTCAGAAAATCTCATTTAAACCGCAACCAGCGCGTTCTGCTGAAGGTGCTTCCATTAAAGATCTTGAAGATCGACTTGCGCGGGCAGTTTCAGTCAATGATGCAGCTCGAGTGGGGCGCGAAGCTTCTCAGATTAGAGCTCGCATGAATGAAGATATCGCGCTGATGAAGCGGACTATGCGGTAGTCGGAGGCGGTAGTCGGAGGCGGTAGTCGGACTACCGCATAGTGATCGGCTTAATCGGCGCGAACTCTCGGTAGCCCACATGGGATTTTGTTGCTGATTGAATTTTGCACCGTTCTCGTTTCACCATAGAGGTACACAGAGGATGGGACTAAAATCCTACCTCTGTATACCTCTGGGTCCTCAGTGGTGAAAATTCGCTCACGCATCGCCGCTGCAGTTCACTTTCCGGCAGATTCCTGGGCTGTCTGCTCTCGGGCAACAAAGGATCTGAGCCCCAGCAGCACCCCCACCATTAGAAAAACTAGAATTCTGACTTCACTGTCGCCCCAATTGTATTCAACCAGGCCGGCCACTTGCCAAGACACCACCGCGCAGCCAATGGAAAAGGCCAAGGGCGCCCAGGTGCCAAAAGTGGAGCGTTTGATTGAGAAGGCCACGATGCTCACGATCCACCACAAGAACAGCGAGAGTGCTATCCAACCACCTTCGACGGTGATGTTAATGAAGTTGTTGTGAAAGTGGTTTATCTCGTGCGGAATATCCTCGGAGAAGGTCTGAAGGAAGCGGCTATTTTTTAGACCGACGCCTAGTGGATAACGCGTGGAGAGGTCTACGCCGATATCCCAAAGCATGCTTCTGCCGCCAGTGATGAAGAAGTGATCGGGAATTTCAGCAATTCGTTGACGTACTGGTTCGAGGCCCAAATACCCAAGCAGCATCATTCCATATAGTGGAATGAGGAGTCGAGATTGGTAGATGAGTACCAGAATGGAACCGCCGATGAACACTCCCATCCATGGTCCGCGCTTAAGGTTGAGGACGAGTGCGGCGATGAGTAGCGGAAGGAATACCAAAAACAGCGCACGAAGAAACTGGCTGCCAGGCGGCAGACGGAAGAGGAAGTCAACTTTGAAGTAGGTCGCCGCTAGGCAGGCAGCGATAACTACAGCAAAGAGAGCGAACAAAAGCATTGGTGCACAGGAAGTGAGAGAGCACGCAAGGCTGGGATAGTGGGAGGGAATATAGGCGAGCCCAATCCACGACACCGTACTTAACAAAAATGCTAGTAATAAACCCAAGGGCAGAAGGGTGGATCGACGTGGGGGTTCTTGCCCAGAGGAGACCTTCATTGAGTTGGCGCGAAATGAAAATCCTACCCCAAGTACAAGTATGGAGACGATAGCGAGTTGTCCTGATTCAGTTACTGGGCCGAGGAAGAGACGCATGATGGTGCTAGGAAACCCAGCTTGAAGTACGCTGTGCAATGCGGCGATAGACTGACCAACCAGAAGTCCAGTAAGAATATAAACTGGCCCCTGACGACGCACTACTTCAGCAATCGCAAAAATAGTGATTGCTGAAACTATTGTTGCTGGCACGGCCTCCAGACTTCTGAGTGGCTCGACACCAAAGGGGCTTCCCACCAAAAATATCGCCATGAGGAAGGCGAACGGCAGCATTAGCTCGCGAGACTCACGCAGCCGAGCCCGAATCTGTCCCTGCAGGGCAAAAACCCAAAGTAGAATCAGGGGGTACAATGAGAAGTAGGAGAGCGTGAGGCTCCAGGGTAGGGTTGTAGCGAACGTAACCGCAAGAACCGGCCCCGCTTTGTCAAAATGCCGGGATGCGGGGAGATGAATGTTAGTAATACAGCGCCTTAGCATGCTTTCAGAGTAGTGAAAGTTCAAATATCAGGCCTCTTTCGTTAATTCGCAATCTTAGGCGGCAATCTTTCTTACGTCACTTACCAAAGTTTAGTTTCGTAGTTTAGAGGGGAGGGCGCCTTAATCGCCTGAGTAGGCGTGAGGCGTCATCCTCAAAAGAGCAGTTACGGCAAACAAAATAGAGAGGGCAAGTTTGTGCACCCACTACCGTCTTGAGCGCCTCTGAGGCTACCCGTTTGACGAAGGCAGTTCTCGCGCAAACTTGACCGCCTCTGCAGTAAAATTACGCTCTTTTGAGGATCCTGAATGGAGTTACTGCTCCATTCAGACCCATTCCGGCCTTTGCGCGATTGTATGTGGCTCGGTTAAGATTTACCCGGTTCGAGGCAATTTGGAAGTGTGCGCTGGTTTTGAGAAAATAACTGTGTGCTTTCTAGCGAATTGTTAAATTCGAGAGAGTCTATTTATGGGAAGGCATCTCATGGTCCAGACGCAATCGAGAGGGGCGAGGCCCTATTCATCAACGTCAGGGGCTCTTCTCTCCCGAGGTGTGCTTGTCTTGATGCTCTGGCTATGTGCCGCTGAAGCATTTAGCAAGTACGCTCGCGCCGAATCCGGAAGCGACCCATTTGAGCAAGCGAGTCCGTCCGCGGGTGTGTCTTCAACCGTTGTTGAGCAACAGCAACAGTCCTTGGAGCGACAGGCAGGAGGTCCTTATGGGAATATTGGGCGTGAAAGTCAGCCCCGTAATGGCATGTCTTTCCATGAAGTGTTGAAGCTTTATGGTGCTCCGCTTGAAAGAAAAGAAAGAGAAGCTCGACGAGAAACTGTTTGGGAGTATCCAGAACGTCAGATTTTCTTCAAGGAAGGGCGAGTGGTTGCTTGGGCTTCGGGGGGGCAGAAATCTATGTCGCCTCAAGAACCGAAGGTTGCTCCCACCGTTCGCGCGGAATCCGATGACGAGAGCAGTAGAACAGCTCCAGATGATGAGACTATAAGATTGATTCTTGGCGAAATCATGAACGGACCAGATGCTGCAAAGCGCTAATAGCGTTCGGCTCGCGTCCTGACTCAGAAGTTCATTTGGTATCTTTCTCGCCTTTTTCGCGGCACTCCTTGTGTAAATTACAAAGAGCTCAGCGAGCACGGTGAGAATTAATCCTCGAGCCCTTAACTCAGGAAACTAGCAGCTAGTCAAAAAATCAAGCTCAAGTAGTTCGTTGTCCAGTGATTCGGTTTCTGGACGACTGATGACGTCGCTGACTCGCGTGAGAGCAGTGGCGGTGAATAGGGCGGGGAGTGGGTCTGTATCCCTTTGCTCCGCCCTGATAGTTGGGGCCATTCCTTCGCCGATTCTACCTAGGAATAGAGCGACGTTCTCAATGAGTAGTTCGGGCAGGCCGTTTAAATCGTGGTCCTCCTCAACACTGAGGTGTGCGATAGCTTCGCCGTGATTAAGGGTCACAAACACTATTGCCGCACTAGGTTTCTCGAAGGCGCCTGCGCTCATTGAGTCGGTAACGGCACCGCGAACACCCGGAAAGAATTCAATCGAGTTGTCGATCAAGTGGAGTTCCAGGATTGGCCAGCCTTCTCGATCTGAAACATTTAAGAGCAATTCGAATCTTTCTCCGAAATCAATGCGGAGTGCTTCAGACATAGCCTGGCGTGCATCCGCGAGAGCTTCAAGCAAGCGCCTCTGCCGAGAACGGGTAGTCTTGCGATGCGTGTTTGCGAGTGCTCCCGCAGAGCCACACACCGAGCGGGAGGGCGAGAGCAGTCGCGATTCCATGCAACGAAACGCTCGAGCCATGGAGACTGATAGACCAGCGCCACTCGTAAGTTGTCGTTCCTTGAGAGTATTAAACTGCACTAAATGTTCCCCTGTGTGACCTTACGGACTCCAAGATATCGTCTCGAAGTCGCACTCATAAAGCCAGCTAAGAGAGACTCGACGCAGTTCTTGAAGCTCTTGATGCTGGGGAGCGAAAAATTCTTATAGCCTCGTACGGGATGGTACTAGAGAGGGTAGGGAAAATTCTTAGTGGTAGACAGTGGGCCTGGAGGACGAGCAGGACGCGAAGTATCCACAGTACCCAGAAGGGCTGAAATTAGTTTCGCTTAAAGTCGAGAGCAGCAGCTGCAAATGCATTCGAGCGTTAATTAGGCTTAGCGGGGGTAAAAGGCTCTTCTTCATCGAAGTCCTCGTCTTGCTCGGCCTCTGCTTCCATTTGCTGGAATTCTTCGAGAGTTTCGCGAGAAAATGCTTGGACTGATGGATTTGGAGACTTCTCCGCGACGTCACGCAGATATGTCATGGTCTCGTCATCAAAAGTGACGTGATCCTTGGCGCTCTCAAGCATGCCGGCATCGAACTGTGGATTTGGACTATTGGAAAGGCTGTCCACTACGATTCGAAGCCCATCGAGCCCCGAATTAAGCAGAGCCTTGACCGCAAGGTGCGAGTACTGGTCGCGTTTGCCGATGATTCCCTGCAAGACGGGATAGGCTTCTGGCTCAGGTACGAGTTCACCTAAGCCGATGCCCACTGAGTAGTATCCATCGGCGTCGCCTTGTTTGATGGTGTGCTCACTAAGAAGTTCGACTGCCAGACGTGAGCCTTGATTCGTGATAGCGGCTACCGATGACTCTCGAAGGGTCTCATTTGTACCTTCGAGCTGATCGCCTAAGTATTTGACGATGTCGTCTTTGCCAACTGCAAGTTCAAGCGCCTCGGCGAAAAGATCGGCTTCATCTTGGTTCTTGGCTCCCTTAATCGAATCAACCAAGGTCTGAATGTTTTCGAGTCGGCCGCTGACCGCTAAGACTTCTGCGTAGAAGCTGCGCTGTTCGGCTTTGGTGTCAGGAGAGAGTGCGAGCGCCTTTACCTGGGCATATAGCTCATCGCACCACGAACAATTCTGGGGGAGGTCGGTGAATTGATCGAGGACCAGGTCGTCATAGTCGACCGCGCCGTCCTTGATGGCTTTCAGCGCATCATCCAGGGAACGGTAGCGCTCTACGGCAGTACGCTCATCATAAAAGTCGGGGTCCTCGCCGTCTTCGGTATCAGCTGTGAAGCCGCCAGTATTCTGAGACTTGATATCGTCAATCATGCCATCGCGGAGGGTATCTGGTTGCCCAGGTTGCCCCGCTTGGGCAGCGGTAGAAGCGGTACGAACCGCCGAAGAGCTCCCATCGCCAGAAGAGAGCACAAACCAGGCTACCCCTGCGACCACGAGCAACAAAACGACCGGAATTATCTTATTCATAAGCAAAACCCACTTGAAGTTCTAATACTCTTAAATGATCTCGAGTATTTGCGAAAGCGCTCGCTATAGCGCCAGAACGTTAAGGTTCTTCGCTAACCCCCCGATTTTACGTATGTGAGACGGGGAATCTGAGGTTGCGAGACATTTTTTTGAGAGAGGCCTTAGGGCCGGTCAAGATTCCTCCGTTCGAGCATCCTAGCTCTATTCATTAGGTGAACCGGTGATCCAAGTCAGCCCTCAAGTCTACCAACTCTTCCTTAGTGAGCTTCAGCGTCAGCTTGCTCACGCACATGAGGAGCTGTTCGAAGGGTCCACCCCCTCGCCGGGCGAAGCACGGGAGCTCGGGCGCACTTTTCATACGATTCGTGGAGGAGCAGGCTTTCTTGGCTTTCAGAACCTGGCCGATAGAGCTGCGGTACTCGACCAGTTGCTCAGAAAATCCTCAGAGCAAATTGACCAGAACCTTGGTAGGGTGCGCGAGGTCCTTCTAGAGCTCGAATCGCTCGCGGCGAAACTCCCGGATAGCGGAAGTCAGGAATAGTTACCAAAGTGGGGACCATCGGAAGCCTCCGTCGGAGATATTACCGTGCCAGATGTTCTTCTTGTGAGTCACGATGCCGATCTGATGTTCCGTCTTGAGAAGGCGGTTACTAGTTCGGGCTGCCGAGTAAAAAGCTGCGTTGATGTGAAGTCTGCACTCGAGTGGCTTGGGCTGCGCTCATTCAGCGCGCTTGTGACCGATCGCTCGCTTCCGATTGATGATCAGCAACGCATCGCAGGAGCCCTGTGGACCAAGGCTCCTGTAGCGCCGTTTTATGTGGTCTCGGAAGATGAGCCGGACAAGCGCGAAGAAGGCGGAGTTCGCCTGTACGGAGCTGAACCAGTCGGGGGGGCAGATGCGGTCCAGAATCTTAGCGCGCTCCTCGAAGGTATCGCTAAGGAAGGACGGGAAGATTCCGCTCAGGACCTAAAAATTCTGGTCGTTGAGGATCTAGACGCTGCAAGAGACATCATTTGTTCCTACGTGGAAGGCATGGGTTATTCGACCGTGGTCGGAGATAGCTCAGCGATTTGTGCGCTTGAGCGCCTAGAGAGTAGCGCGAAAGACGTGACCTGCATCATCACTGATATTCGTATGCCCGACATGGATGGCCGGGAGCTGATTTTGAAACTTCGAGCCGACAAACGTTTCGCGCACCTTCCGATCATTGTTCTCACCGCCTATGGCACTGCCGATATGTTGGTTGACTGCCTCAAGGCAGGTGCCAGTGGATTTCTTATTAAGCCTCCCAAGAAGGCTGACCTCATACGTGAGCTTGCGCGTGCGCGCCGAATAAATCGTAGAAGTCTAGAGCCAAGGCTCGCGCAACCTGACGAGGTGGACGAGCTTCGAGAGTTGCTTGCGGAGCGCGGGCTCGTATAGCTACTTGTAGTTCAGATTAGGAGAAAGCCACTTCTCCATTTCTTCAAGGCTCATGCCCTTACGTGCGGCGTAGTCTACCACTTGGTCAGCACTGATTCTTCCGAGCCCAAAATAATGCGATTGCGGGTGGGAAAAGTAATAGCCACAAATAGAAGCAGCGGGGTACATGGCGAAATTCTCAGTTAGAGTGACCCCCACCTTTGATTCGCCGCCTAAAAGCGCAAAGAGTTTGGTCTTCTCTGTGTGATCGGGGCAGGCTGGGTATCCGGGAGCTGGGCGTATGCCCATGTACTGCTCACGAATCAGCTCTCTATTGGTGAGTGCTTCTTGTTTCGCAAAGCCCCAAAGGTCACGTCTTACAATTCCGTGCAGCGCTTCCGCCAATGATTCCGCCAGGCGGTCAGCGAGGGCTTTCACCATGATGGAGCTGTAGTCGTCTAAGTCTTTTTCGAACGTGGCGACCATCTCTTCGATGCCAATGCCGGCGGTAACGACGAAAGCGCCCACGTAGTCTCGAAGGCCGGTTTCTTTCGGTGCGACAAAATCGGCAAGCGCAATATTCGATTGGCTTTCGGTCTTTAAACTTTGCTGACGTAACGTATGCAAGCACGTCGCAACGTCTTTGCGCGTTTCGTCAGTGTACACTTCGATGTCATCCCCAGCTGAGTTCGCAGGAAATATTCCCACCACGCCCTTGGCTCGTAGAGTCTTTTTGCTCGCGATAGAGCGCAGCATGACCTTGGCGTCATCAAAGAGCTGGCGCGCTTGCTTGCCGAACGTCGGCGAGTTGAAGATTCCCGGATAGCTACCTTTCAGCTCCCAAGCCATGAAGAAAGGCGTCCAATCAACAAACTCAATCAGAGATTCGATGGAGAAGTCCTCGTTGGTCGTGATTCCAGGGCGAGTCGGCGTAGTAGGCTGATACTGGGCCCAGTCAATCGCAAGTTTGTTCGCTCTGATTGCTTCAAGTGTCGCGTATTCTCTGGTTGCATGGCGACCGCGATGGTCGCTGCGAACCGCTTCGTACTCGGCTCGAATCTCTGCGGCGTATGCGTCCTTATTTTTGGCGCTCAGCAAATTGTTGGCCGCGGGAACGCAGCGCGAGGCGTCTGTGACATGCACAGTGACGCCAGAATACTCGGGCGCAATTTTCACCGCGGTGTGGCGCTTCGATGTGGTGGCGCCGCCGATTAGAAGCGGCAGTGAAGACCCTTCACGCTCAAGGTGCCGCGCCACATACACCATCTCATCGAGTGACGGTGTGATAAGCCCACTGAGACCGATAATGTCAGCCTTTCGCGCCTTTGCCTCTTCTAGAATCTTGTGGGCTGGTATCATGACCCCGAGGTCAATCACCTCATAGCCGTTACAGGCCAGCACCACACCGACGATGTTCTTGCCGATGTCGTGCACGTCGCCCTTCACTGTGGCCATAAGCACTGTCCCCGCTCGTTGGGGGCTGACTTGTAGGGCCTTTTCTTCCTCCATAAAGGGGGTGAGGAATGCAACTGCCTTCTTCATGACGCGGGCACTTTTCACTACTTGGGGAAGAAACATCTTACCGGCACCGAACAGGTCTCCGACCACATTCATGCCAGACATCAATGGTCCTTCGATCACCAATAGCGGGCGGGCACATGCCAGGCGAGCCTCTTCAACATCTTGCTCTATGAATTCAGTGATTCCCTTAACCAGCGCATGTGAAAGGCGCTTTTCAACGGGCCAAGAACGCCAATCTTCTGCTGTGCGGTTCATCACAGAAGCACCGTCTCCGCGCACGGTCTCAGCAAAACGCACCAGCTCGTCGGTTGCTTCCGGTTTGCGATTGAGCAGCACGTCTTCCACGCGTTCGCGTAACTCTTCGGGAATTTCTTCGTAAACTGCCAGCTGCCCCGCATTTACAATGCCCATGTCGAGTCCGGCTCGAATTGCATGGTAAAGAAAGGCTGAGTGCATGGCTTCACGCACAGGGTCATTGCCCCTAAAAGAGAAAGAGATATTGCTAATGCCACCGCTGACCTTAGCTTCTGGAAGATGCTCTTTAATCCAGCGTGACGCTTTCATGAACGAGTTGGCGTAGTCGGAGTGCTCCTCTATGCCAGTCGCAACGGTTAGAACATTTGGATCGAAGATAATGTCTTCACGCGCGAAACCGACTTGGTCCACAAGGATGCGGTAGGCTCGTTCGCATACTTCAATTTTTCGCTCAAAGCTGTCTGCTTGACCGCGCTCATCAAAGGCCATCACTACGACTGCGGCCCCGTACTGCAACACTTTCTGCGCCTGGGAACGGAACGTGTCTTCGCCTTCCTTTAGGCTGATTGAGTTCACGATGCTTTTGCCTTGAAGGCACTTCAGCCCCGCTTCAATCACTGTCCAGCGGCTAGAATCGACCATGATTGGCACACGGGAGATATCTGGCTCGGTGCTCATGAGGTTAAGAAACTTTGTCATGAGTGCTTCAGAGTCGAGCAACCCTTCGTCGAGGTTGACGTCGACAATCTGTGCACCTCCGTCGACTTGTCCTTTGGCGACCTGCAGGGCGCCCTCCCAGCGCTCTTCTTTTATCATGCGCATGAAAGCGCGAGAGCCGGTGACGTTGGTACGCTCGCCGATATTGACGAAGTTGCTGAGTGAGTTCACTACTAGCGGTTCGAGCCCGCTCAGTTGCAGACCAGGGCGGCGCGCGGGAATCTTGCGAGGTGAGTAACCGCTTGACTCCAAAGCGGCCGCGAGTGCTCGGGTATGATCCGGGGTGGTACCGCAACAGCCGCCTACGATGTTCACCGAGTCGTCTTGCAGGAATTCGCCTAGCTGATGGGCGAATTCTCGAGGAGTTTGATCGTATTCACCAAATTCATTGGGGAGTCCTGCATTTGGGTATGCGCACACAAAGGCGTCAGCCACTCGAGATATTTCGGCTATGAATGGGCGCATTTGCTTGGCACCGAGAGCGCAGTTTAGACCGACCGAGAGCAGGGAAGGGCAGTGCGCTATTGAAATCCAAAATGCTTCAGCGGTTTGCCCAGAAAGAGTTCGCCCGCTTTGATCGGTGATGGTGCCGGAAACCATTACTGGAATTTTCTTTCCCGTGGTGCGCTCATGCTCTCGAATGGCGTAGAGCGCAGCTTTAGCGTTCAGTGTATCGAAGATAGTTTCTACGAGGAGAATATCGGTACCACCGTCGCTTAATCCCTTTACTGCTTCGAAGTAAGCCTCCACGAGAGCGTCAAAAGTGACCGCGCGAAAACTAGGGTCATTAACATCGGGTGAGAGCGAGGTAGTTCTATTGGTGGGCCCAATCGCTCCAGCGACGAAGCGACGCTTTTGCGGCTCTCGCTCCGTGAATCGATTGGCAATCTCTTTGGCGATGCGGGCACCTTCTCGATTAATCTCATACACGAGCGCCTCGGTTTGGTACTCGGCTTGCGAGATGCTCGAGCTTACGAAGGTGTTGGTGACGATGATGTCGGCGCCGGCTTCCAGGGACTGTGCGTGGATTTCTTGAATGAGTTTTGGCTGGGTCAGGGTCAGAATGTCGATGTTACCTGCCAGGTCCTTAGGGTGATCGGCGAAACGCTCTCCGCGAAAATCTGCTTCGGATAGCTGGCGTGCTTGTACAGAGGTTCCGACCCCCCCTCCGAATATGAGAATTCGCTCGCGTAGTAGGTTTTTTAATAGTTCAAGCATCGCGGCTAACTGTCGCAAAAATGGACGCTAAAGGCGAGAGGGAGAAGGCCAAAGGGAGAAGAGGAGCGCCATTCGATGGCGCGCGGCTCCGTGCAGAGTGTTTTTGAGAGTCTGTGACACAGCTCTGATTTTGAGGGTCCGCCTTCGCTCGCATGCGCCCGTGCTGCCATTCAATTCGAGGAAGCTTCCCCCTTCGATAAATCTACGGTGGACAAGTCGGCGGGACGTCGTCGTCTGTGCCTGTGTCACAGACTCCTAGGAAAAACGCCTATTCGAAATTAAAAAATTGCGCCACCAAACCTAAGGAGTCGTACGAGAATAGGCGAATCCTTTCCTTAAGAGTTAAGTGCCAATGTGAAGACGCGCTGTTTGAGGGCACGTGGTTGAGAAGGGTTCATGGGGGTTGTGATGGTGAGGTTTCTCGTTACGTTCGTTGTTTGGATGGTATTCGGGAACTGGGTTTATGACGAGGTGCAGGTCTCGTTTCCCTCGGTGGTCCCAAGCATAGACCGAGCGATTGAAGCCCTGAGCGTCCCGACCCATGATCAGTGGGATAAAGAGAAAATCGCCAGCGTAGTTTCATCGTTGGGTGGTGCGGTGCAGCAAGTGGGCCACAAGTTTTCATTTCCTGAACTCGAGCAAGTAGAGCAAGCCCTCAATGCAAGAGGAAGCTTACGAGTGCCGTCACTCGAAGGGAATCTGCAGGCCTACTCAGCGCCTCTATTCGAGGGAATGGTGTTTGAAGGAGAACTTCAAGACACCACCAAGGCGAGAAAGCACAGATAGTATTAGCAGGATATCGAAGTACAGGGTCACTAAGCAAAGTGGCGAAGCACCTACTTTGCGACTACCGCTGGTTTCGGAGCCCCGCCCCGTACCGTGGATCCAATCACTATTCCCGCACTCACAAGAATTAAATTCTTGATGATGTACTGCCCTTCCAAATTTGGAACTAGCGGAAACTGAACAAACGTTTCGGTTGGAAACAAAAGTAACGGCATGAAAGTTCCGATCATCTGCAGGAACAATAACCCAAGAGTTATACGAAGGTACTTATGAAAAATAAGGCCCAGCCCAATTGCGCATTCAAGTAAAGCTAATAGTTTCGGAATAAGTGCCGGCGCGAGGGCGCCGAAGGTGAGCGCTTGAATGGTGCGGGTAGCAATTTCTTCAGCAGCGCTCAAGCCCGGGAAAAACTTCAAAACCCCAAACCAGACAAATATAATTCCAAGGCTGATGCGTAGTGCCGGAATGCCCAGCTTCTGCATGGTGGAAACTAAGCGACGATCAATTTGTTCGAAGGTATCCGAAGAAGGTTTCATACTTCAGACTATAGCGAAGGCTTCATCACAGGGACAATTGGATGCCACGCGCGGCAAAATCGGTCGCGCAGAATGCGGTCGAATGCAGGCAGGTGCACACTGAATTGGCAACCTTGCGAGCATGGGCACTTAAGGGGAACCTTCAGGCGTACTCAGCGCCCTTTCTCGAGGGAAGGGCGCTTGAAGGTGAACTTCAAGACGCTCCTCGAGCGAACAAACCAAGTCAGGTCCGTTGCTCGCTTAAGAGAAACCCTTCAGTGCCGCAATTCGAGTATCCAGCGGCGGGTGAGAGGAGAAGGCGGCCAGCCAGCCTTTCTTGCTTGAAATCTTCATGGTGGCAAGCGACGCATGTGCCTCGCCCACTTGAGCATACTCTTGTGTGCGCTTGAGAAACTCCAGCGCTGAAATCATCTTCTCTCGTCCCACGAACTTAGCGGCACCGGCATCAGCGCGAAATTCTCGCTTTCGGGAGAAGTACATCACCACCATGGAACCTAAGATGCTCAGCATGATGTCGAGTAGAATGGTGACTGCGAATCGAACAATGACCGCTTGTTCTTCCTTTACCGCTTGCGAAGCAGCGAAGCCGATTGCGCGCGCCAAGAACATAACGAAGGCGTTTATGATGCCCTGCAGCAGCGTCATGGTTACCATGTCGCCGTTGGTGATATGTGCAACTTCGTGAGCGGCGACTCCTTCGACCTGAGCTCTGTCCATGTTGTCGAGTAGTCCGGACGAGAACGCCACTAAGGAGCGGTTTTTGGTTGGGCCGGTTGCAAACGCGTTAATTTCTGGGCTCTGGTACACTCCGACTTCTGGGCATTTAGAAAGTCCCGCCGAGCGCGCGATGTTCTCGACCATGGTTTGTACCCAGCCGTAGCGCGGATCAGTTGAGGCGACAGGTTTTACGCCCATCATCCACTTAGCCATCACCTTTGAAAGCGCCAATGAAATGAATGAGCCGGTGAATCCCCAGATTAGACAGAATATCATTAGGGATTCGTAGTCGATGCCTGAACTGGTGAGGTAGGGCTGAACATTGAACACGCTCAAGATGATTGAGATCGTGGCGATGATCAAAATGTTAGTAAGTAAAAATAGCCCGATTCGCTTAAGCATAGTTCCTCTTTATTCCTGTTCTCTTAACCCTGCCGGCATGAAGGCGGCGCACGGCGCATTATGGCAAAAACTACAGAGCCCACAACGAAATCTCGAATTACTGAATTCTATCGATAACCACGCTTTGGTTGGGTTCAAGTAGCTTCTGGGTAGTTCAATAACTTCATGGCCTTACGGCTGAGAGTTGAGCGAAAATTCCAGGTCTAGGGTTTGTGCGGCGTACAAGCGCAAAACCTCAATAATACTATCGAACGGGTGAGAGCTAGTACGTTGATGTGCCTCTATTGAGAGCTTGATTCGTAATGGCGCTGAAGGTGTTGGAGGTATCAGCGAGTTAGATGGGTGCGGGAGGGTCTGAAATTCAAAGAAGACAATCACTCTTAGCGGTGCCTGCATCTTCGGACGCATTCGCTGCGCTTGGGCCTGGGGTGGCGCCGTCTGTTATTGGGAGTGGCTCTACCCATCACCTCGTCGCGCAGTGCTTTCGAAACGACTGTGGTCTGCTTAAGCACGCGACTCGCACGTTTGGAATGTGCAGATCTTGGGAAAGGGGGGTCGAGCCCGGGGGGCGAATGCCTTCGCCGAGTCGAAACTTTGCAGATCTTTCGGTTACTGATCAGCTGTTTCAACAGCGGCTGGCCTACAACATGTTGTTTGTCGTTCGGGGCTTGTCGCTTGGGGAACAGTCAGACCTGAGAGGATGTGCCCGGGCGATGTGCGAACGTGGCGTAGCGCCACTCTCTCGACCAACACAGGAGTTCTCACCCGCAGTTCTCCGCGATCAATCTGGGCAGGGCTTTGCTATCTCCCCGGAAGCCCTTAATAGGTTCACCTCTCTCTATGCGCTCGCCGTGCGCGATGCATTGTCTTGGTCACGAACCCTTCCTTCTGAGGAGCATCGAAAAAGCAACGTTATAGGCCCAGTAGAAGCCGGTTTGCAGATCAGTGATCGCGAGCGTCGAGAAGCCATTGGTGCGCTACTTGCTTTTGGTAAGTTCAGCGAGAGACAAATTTCAGCGCTTGGTTGGGGGGACGCGAGTAGTGCAGCGCGTAACCAGCCCTGTCACTTAGAGCTCTTTAGTGCAGAGTTCAAAGAGTTCTGGGGTGATTTTCAATTTCGGTGTGGTTTTGCTTTGGCTAAGGGACTTGAGCCAGGAGGTACGTCCCACAAGAGCATAGAGTCCTATCGTCATTCGCGTACTTTAGATCCCAGAGATCAGATTTTCGTTGGCCTGATTTCAGAGGCACAGCTTGACTACCTCAGTCGAATTCCACCAACCGCTTTTGATGAGTTAGTCCGTGTCGGCGTGTTGATGAATGAGGGGGGAATCGAGCTGTCCCAAGGGGAATTAGTCGATCCATTACGTGGCGTTCCACTGATTGTTCCTCAGAATGGAGTGGGCCGTGCGGTGCTGCCTGAGGGGCTACATTTGCATCTTGCCTTCGAGAACCATCTTGCCTGGGTAAATCTGCGACGCTTCTCGCGCAGTTTGCCGGTCGTGGAGTATCGCCAGAATACGGCTGAGAAGAGGAAAGATAAGGCAGAAGTTGAGTGGCAACGGGGAGAAGATTTCGATGCGAATCGGCATAACCCCGATCTTCGTAAGGCTCTAGGTCTGTGCTATGCCCTTGGAATTTTGGCCACCCATTCTAAGTATTCGAATCAGTTCGAGACATTCAAGGCTGCGGTGAACGCGAGCATGGCTGTTTGAGTACCGAGTTCCAGCACTGTATCCTACAGGTCTCCTCATTCTCATAGAAAATACGAGGTAGTGAGACGCAAGTAAGGTGTTTGCTTGCAGGTTTTGTTTGAAATCTCGATCGTCCTTTGTCCAACACGTGCTGTTTGAGACGGGACGGTCGAGCCAGGTGTTTGGCTTGAACGATCCGTGCTGCTCTCTTTAGAGGGGGCTCTCTTGTTAGAGAAAGGACGGTGTCTGATGGCTCAGTTGATGGTTCAGTCGTTGTTGAGTCGCGTGGCGATCCTGCAGGGCTTGCCCCAGTTCTTCGGGGGTCCGTATGTCCTCCACCAGTTTGGTGGGTGGAAGCTTCGCAACTCCCTTTCGGGGCG
The DNA here is from genome assembly GCA_041739995.1 of Bdellovibrionota bacterium. Lineage (GTDB taxonomy): Bacteria > Bdellovibrionota_C > UBA2361 > UBA2361 > JBGSMV01 > JBGSMV01. The sequence goes on along the minus strand of JBGSMV010000011.1, from coordinate 981 downwards.
CACTGAGGGCTCTGAACCCTCGGCGGCTGAGCACCCCGATGTTGGGCGGAAGTTCGAGGCTCTGCCGCAATCGGTCCAGCAGTTCATTGGCTGGATGAGCATGTGGCAGTTGCTGATGTTCTCGTCACTGACGAAACAGCAGCTGACTGACTTGCGTGCCAGCGGAGCGCCCGAAGCGGTGCTTGACGAGGGACTTCGTGCCATCGTCAACGAGCGTCATCACATCGCGTGGATGGCGGCTCGGGATTCCTTTGTGCTGCTTGGTCAGGGCTCGGTGCGAGTGCACCCCAGTCACAAGGCGCATGCTCAGCTTTCTCCTGAGGAGATCGCGGCTGACAACGCGCAGGTGACGGCTTACGGCTCGATCTTGGCGACGATGGAAGACTCTGACTTCGAGGCGCTGCTGGCGCTTTGTTCGGAGTAGGGCCAGACAGTTGTGCACAATGCGTTTGCGCTAGGTATAGCCTGGTTAACAAACTCATTGAGCACTCGAGAACCTGACAACTGTCAGCACGGAACGCCTGAGCACAAAACGGTGCTCAGGTTCGTCCAAGTATTTGGTTTTTGTAGTTGCGTCTCACTACCTGGTATTGGCTTACCCCATAGTGCACCCCCTCTCAGAGGGGGCTGATTTCAGGCCCCTCTGCCATCGTACGGGTTCTTGAGGATGCGCTAAGACCCAATTCAAAAGTACTTACCGAAAGTACTACCGCTAACTACGCGGTAAGGGAGGCAGTGCATATCAAGCCTCTGCACACGGAGGCCAGTGCATCAGGAATTCGATGCGCCAGGGGCTCAGTGCGGTTGCTTAGCACCGAAGTTTCCCTATGCTGACGGTTCTCTAAGCGCTCTTTCATACTGATATCTGGGTATATTTTGAGGTGGCTGCTATCACTTGAGAACATCTCAAGTGATGAGCAGTCGTCGTCCTAACCAAAAGGTTCTTTCACAGAGGAGTTGCACCATGAGCACAGATACGAT
>JBGSMV010000002.1:0-4221 GCA_041739995.1 Bdellovibrionota bacterium | reverse complement strand
TCTCGCTCATTGGTAACGAATGCGATGATTCGCATCTCATTTTTGCAGCGTGGGCACTCGAGCGGATTAATTTCATAGATGCGCTTGAAGCATTGCGCCCAGGTGAGCGATGGTCGCCCTCCGACCTCTAGGGGAGGGGAGTCTTGAACGGGAATGCGCTTTTTTCTCTCCCCTCTCGCCCTGCACGAGTACCGTTCGGCTGCCTTCGACCCGAGCTCAGGCCGAGGGTAGCTCACGGCCGAAGCCAGCCATAGTAGCGGGTAACAGACTCATACAGTTTGGGGATCTGGCACGATAGCAGCGCCAGGAACTCGAGCGCATCGAATTCGTGAGTTACCCCATCGCTGGTGGTGTACTTCCATCAAAGCCGGTGACGACACATCGATTACTCAAAATGCTTGCTGCGCTCCAAGGGCAACTTTGGAACGCATCCAAACTCGGGGCAGCGCTTGGACTCAATTATCAAACCGTATCGAGTTATCTCGAGTATTTGGACGGCACATTTCTCACTAGAGCCCTACTACCATTCGAATCCAACCTAAAAAAAGGCTCGTGAAGAGTCCGAAGATCTATATTCGTGATTCAGGTTTGTTGCATGCGTTGCTAGATTTTCAGCCTGGATCAGATCTGCGAGATCAAAGCTGGGTTGGGTATAGCTGGGAAGGTTTCGTCATTGAGCAGATCTTATCAACGATACATTCCCTCGGCGATCCGGCTACGCCATACTTTCTGCGAACCTCTACTGGTGCTGAGATTGATCTTATATTTTCTTTGCGTGGCTCCCTTATTGCTGTTGAGATTAAGCTTACAACCGATCCGGACCGCTCGATGCTAAAGACACTAGACACCCTCGGGAGTGCGATCGGAGCGAAGCGCAAAGTCTTGCTTCACTTCGGCAATACAACCTTGCAAGGTGATGGAATCGAAGTGATAAACCTTCCGAACTTTCTTGACTCGCTGCGCGAACGGCAAAGTTCACGCCAGACTTAGGCTGTAATCTATCTGAAGCGCGACTCTCTTATTCTTTAGTTCCTCGTGAGAATCGGACGATGAACTCTTCGGCCTGTTCGTAAGCGCACGCCCCAGCTCGCTTATGTCTCGTCTCCAAAGGAAGGAACGATATTGCTTACGTAAGGCGCTAGGTCCGTAAAGACTCAGAATCAGGAGCACGCTACTGCTGGCGCTCACCCAATTTCTGCAAATAAGAGAGTAATTCCGCGCTTGGTGTTTGAGAGCTGAGACCAGCGACGTCCGAAGACATTTTCACCCTCAACCAGATTCCTGGGAGCGCTTCCTACACACCTAACAGAGTTTCATGTAATGGATTTTCCTAGGTTCGCTATATCTGCGGCAAATTTGGTTGGATCAGAGCCGACGCCACACTCGATATCAGTTTGCTCGTTTGGTGGAAGTCCAAGAGGTGGGGCGAGGTTTTTTGGTGGGTGGGTAATGAAAAGCAAATCTTTCAGAGTGTTAGTTGCGCTGCTTGTTGTGCTGCTTGCAAGCAGCAGTATGGCTCATGCTTCCTTGCGTGGAAAAATTCGCCGAGTATCGCGTATCGCGATCGCTCAAACGAATGAAAAATATCTTATTATCGGAGATCTCGCCCGCCGCTCGGTAATCTGCGTCAAAAAGCGCTCCCGAATACGCGGGAACCGAATACTCGCGGTCAATGCGAGGGTCGTAAAAGTTGTAACTCCTCGGCGCCCAAGAGCGAAGCGCAAAATAGATCTTCAGTGTCGTGTTGCGTTCGAAACCTCTGGTCGGGAGGTCACGCCCACAGCCGCTCCACCAATTGCACTTCCGACTGGCGCACCACCATCAACGCCTACCCCCCAAACTCCTCCACCTACCATCACTGGTACGGCGACGCCTTCTCCTACGGGAACTTTTTCGGTGACGCCTTCGGTGACTCCTACAATTCAGGCAACTTCTACAGCGACTCCGCAGCCGAGCCCTACGGTGATACCTACAGCCACCCCGACACCTTTTCCTACACAGACGCCGACTCCGAATCCCAACCTGTCGTGTGCCGATCGGAACGCTCCACCGGGGTGGACGCCAATCCGATTCCCGGCCGATCTGCGCGCGATGGTAGTGCAGTTAAGTGGCAGCTTCATGCAAGTGTGTGACATTGATCTTGCAAGCGAATCATGGGAGCTCCCCGCGCTTGGTTTTCGGGGTACCTTTGATGGTAACGGCTTCACTATTTCAAATTTGAGAGTGCGCCGTACCCTATCGCAGGGCGCCCCAGGAGAGGGTGCCACGATATACTTTGGACTTTTTACCGCGTTAGCGGACCGTGCAATCGTGCGGAATGTGACCTTGCGTGATGTTGATATCGAGATCAATGGGGCAAGTCATGGCCACACCGGAGCCCTGACGGGAGTTGCTGGATTCGAGACGATTATAGAAAACGTCACTGCCTCAGGATCTATTCGTGGTTCTGGAAATGGAAAGGTTGGGGGTCTCGTGGGATGGACCCAAGGAGCAATTCGCGATTCTTCATCCGCGATCAACATTGACGTGTCGAGCAGCGGATCTCCTGCAGTCAGTGGAGTGGGTGGCATTGCCGGATACGCCAACGTCGGACCGATCGATAATGTATATGTAGCAGGTTCGATACGAACAAGCGGGAGTGCTGCGTTTGTTGGTGGAGCGGTGGGGCTGTTTAACCTCACCTATCAATCACTCTCTGTAGCTCCACAATTTGTCCTTCGTAACGCGCTTGTTGAGGCGGATGTTTCCACTGAGTCTTCAGGGAGCCATGTTGGTGGCGTGGTTGGATCTCTCGTTTGTAGTGCGAATTTCAGCTATCGCTGCCGAGTAGAAGCATCTCATTTTGTCGGTAATGTGAATGGAAGAACCTACGTTGGTGGCGTAGCAGGACGGGCGCTCGGGAATTCAGTGGCCTATCCCCTCATTGCTGACTCGAGCTCTTCGGGAACTGTGTTAGGGCAGAGTTGGGTTGGAGGCGTTGCTGGTAGCATCTCCGACACTGATCTCTATTCTGTGTCTTCGACGAGCTTGGTCAGCGCCTTTCCGAATCCGGATGCCAGTGGCGGGCTTGGGTGCATTGCTCGGCCTCAAGGAAGTTTTACTCTTGTTGGTGGAATCGCAGGGAGCGCGACCAAGGGGAACTCTGGAGTACCAATGATAGTAAGGAGCGCTCGTTTTGAAGGCAGTGTTTCAGGACCACACGATGGAGTTGGCGGGCTATTTGGCCAGCTCAACCGAGGAGTGATCGTGGAGCGAAGTTTTGCTCGCGCCATCGTTGAAGGTGGAGCGAGTCTGACAGGAGGCATCGCGGGAATAGTAAGGACTAGTGATGCTTCTCTGCCGGTCATAGTGAGAGACTCGTACTCACTCTCGGAAGTTCGCGGGGCGAACCTGGTCGGTGCTATCTTTGGTGGAATCGGTGTCTGTTCCGGCGCTCAGGTAAGTGTTGAGCGTGTGTATGGTGCCGGGTCGCTCTTTAGCAGTGGATCCTTTCCTCATAGCCCGATTGCAGGGAGCTACCTGGTTTCAAGTTCATATTACCTCGATACCCTAGGCGGGGATTCCACGAGCCTGACTGGTGCACCTCGTTCGGAAGCGCAATTCGCGCAGCAGAGTACTTATGCGGGTTGGGATTTTGATTCGACCTGGATTATGAGCCCTCAAGGAACGCCGGAGCTGCGTCCATGAGAAACCCCCGGCCCAGCTAATCGATCGAAAAGCGGAATTAGAGGAAGCTGGGTCTATCTGGGAAACCCGGCTCCATCTAGGAAAAATCGGCCTAAACTAAGATTCTCTCTGAGAGAGCTATCGCTCCTCAGGCCACGAAACCGGAAGTGTAAGTAGCTGTCTTCCCCTGTTTCCTCAGAGACCTTGGGAAGCAACTTCTCTAAGGAAATACCGAAAAGATAGCCCACTATGGGCTATCATCCACGCATAGAGAGTTCTGAGTACGCATCATTTCTGACCACTAGAGCCAGGAATAGTGAGCTGTGGTTTGTGAATAACCGGAGGCTTGAGGAGGCTATACTTGGCTACGTGGCCAAGTACACTAAGAGATACGATGTGGTGCTCTATGGGCTTGCTATAGAGGGCAACCACATTCAGAGCCCGGCAGCGTTTCCGAAGCTTCGCCGAGCAGACTTTATGCGAGACCTCAATTCGAGTATTGCCCGTGCCGTACCCAGACACACCCCTGAGTACCCAGGAGGACGGTTCTGGGGA
>JBGSMV010000046.1:0-73773 GCA_041739995.1 Bdellovibrionota bacterium | reverse complement strand
CGCATAAAGTCTGCTCGGCGAAGCTTCGGAAACGCTGCCGGGCTCTGAATGTGGTTGCCCTCTATAGCAAGCCCATAGAGCACCACATCGTATCTCTTAGTGTACTTGGCCACGTAGCCAAGTATAGCCTCCTCAAGCCTTCGGTTATTCACAAACCACAGCTCACTATTCCTGGCTCTAGTGGTCAGGAACGATGCGTACTCAGAACTCTCTATGCGTGGATGATAGCCCATACTGGGCTATCTATTCGGTATTTCCTTAGAGAAGTTGCTTCCCAAGGTCTCTGAGGGAATGGGGGGCGCAGAGGGTCATAGACCGCCCTTCAGATCGTGCCGCTTTTCACGCGTTCAAAAAAGATTTCATACTGCTCTTGCGCAACAGCTTGGAAATACACCCCCTTCAGCACGTCACGTAGGGGATCGTAAGTCAGTGTATAGGTAGAGCCGTTGTAGCCGCCGGCTCGTAATTCAAGAAATACTTTTATCGTCTTCCCGTCGAGGGATGCCTCGGCTTTTGAAAATGGCAGGATGTTGGGATTTGCGTACATCGCGTCGAGTTTGCCTTTTGTCTCTATGCTCTTGACTACGAGTTGATAGCCCCCATCAGGGCGAACCCAACGTCCGAGCAGAACGTTGAATGGAGCAACGGAGTTAGCCTCGACTGACTTTGATTCCTTACCAGGGGAGGAGTCCTCGGCTATTACCGATGAAGCGGATGCAAACAGCAAGATCGCGAGAACTAGAGCGATCGCGCCAAACGGCATGAAGACGGTTAGTATTGATTTCATTAGCTATTCATTCCCAGTGCGTGAAATGCAAAGTACCCGACAACCGTCTGCCGCTTCGGCGCTCAATCAGAGGAGTTGCCTCCCAAGGTCTCTGAGGGGACGGGGTAAGCATTCAGAGTGCATCGCGGTCAAAATTCGCGGCGACCATACGGCCATGAACATTCTCGGGTCAAGAAATGCCGCAAGACCGGCCTAAATCCTGACGTCATAACGTAAGTGGTCGCAGATGAATCGAGAAGTAGAAGGTCACGCCACCCAGCGATTGGAGAGCCCCGGCTAATCAAGAACTAATGAAGATTGAGATGCCGAGTTGTCAAAATGCGGCTGTTTGGTCACTTTCAGTGTCACCACATCAATCGGCGTCGAGACATGGCCCCGTAAGGAGCAAAGACAAAAAGTAGCGCGTTGAGTGTGATGGCACCAATGAGAAGCCAAAAACCGCCTTCGCGTAGTATGTGCCATGATGTTGCACCACGCTGGAGTACCTGCGCATGGTCAACCCATATTACCTCGCAGGCGCCATTGCCGGTATCTTCTCGAATTCGGCTGGAGCGACGAGATAGCTCGGGCTGTCCGGCAGGGGAGTAGTTGATCAACATTCCTTGAAGGCGAATTTGATCGCCGATACGCATGTCTTTGATGAGCTCCCTGACTTGTTCATTGTCGGTAAGAAGGTGGTTGTTGGAGACTTGCGCTTTGTTGAGCGACGCTGCGGCGAGAGGATCGTCGGTGTGAAAGTGACAAGACCACGGCTCGCTCCAGAACTTGAAGCGTCGGAACACTCCTGAGCCAACGTTGGCGCCCCACACCACACACACGTCACGAAAATCGACTGAATCGCTGGTGTGATAGGCATCAGTTATGCTTGAAATTTCGTTGTGAGAAACTATCAGGCCACTAATGTCATAGTTTGCCACGGGAGTTATTTGATAGCGCTTGCCGCGATACTCGAAGGGGAAGGGCGAAGCAGAAATTGATTCTTGCTTGGGGTCCCTGCGCACTTCTTGAGCAATTGAAAGTTTATCGTCAAACTTTGAGAAGTAGTACTTCCCCGAAAGGAAGGTGGCTAGTCCTAGGTAGAGCGCGGTGCGCGCCAGCATCCTCAGAGATCTCCATACTACCTTAGGAACTTTTTCGAGGGTGCTCCGACTTCTGACTCGCTTCGGCGAAGGAGTCTTCGCTGCGGTGAAGTGACTTTGACGAGGTTTAGTTTCGATGGATTCTTCGATTTCGAATTCCATGCAATCAGACTCGCGTCAGGAAGGAGCGAGATAACAAGGTGGCGCGGAGTGCTCCCGAGAGACGCAAGTCTTTCGGCACCGACGAGGTGCCAATAACTATGCGCGCCGAAACTTCTGCTCTTGAAATTAAAGGCATTTTTTCGAATTGAATTTAGGCAACTACGTTAAGTTTGCCATCATGCGTGGCGGATGACGGGGGTTCTTCGTTCTGCTCTGGGCTAGGGCGTGGGTTGATGCCATTGGTGCCGAAGGTCGACTCAACTCGCTTTTGAGCTGCTGGCGCTCGAGTTTTTGGATCTTTGTCTGATCGTTTCGCAGCACGGTCGGCGGCTTGGGAGCCTACTGCGATTGAGGCTGCTGAGTTGGTAGCGGCAGGGGATTCGCGCACGCTCGGCTGGGTATTCGGCTGAGTGGCGCCGGCAACTGCGGTTCCTAGTGACGGTATAATGCTGGTCACCTTTGCTCTCCCTGAGCGCGTCTATCCAGGTCCTTCTGCTTTCAAAGTCACGCGCTCCGAATTACAGTAAGACTTTCCATATATTACATCGGTATATTCGCTTCCTGGCTTTAGTTAGGGGCTAAGCTTTTCTAGGGGCCAATAAAAAGCTAAACTTTCCCGGTGGTTATCAATTTTGATGCAAATGCCAGCTGCAACTTGCACCCCAAGGTCCGTGAGGAGTTGGGGGTGCTTATCGGAGCGGGTGCTGACCCCAAGGTCTGTGAGACATCGCTGAATCCGAGCGCTATCCATCGCCTTGGGCAGCGGGCGAAGGCGATGGTCGAAGCGGCGCGTGAGGAAGTGCGCGCGCTGGTCGGGGCACCAAAATCCGCTCATGTGATCTTCTGTTCAGGGGCGACAGAGGCCAATAACCATATCTTTACTCTAGCCGCGCGCGGAGCTCGAGCCAGAGCTTCTACCGGAGTTGGTAAGCAGATAGTAGTAACGTCTTTTGAACACCCAGCAGTACTTGAACCCGCACAAGAACTTGCACGACTTGGGTCGTCTCTCGCGATAATCCCGGTCGATACTAGCGGAGTATTAGACCAAGCCGCTTTCGAAAAAGCTCTCGGCACAGACACTCAGATTGTTTCTGTCATGTGCGCCAACAACGAAACCGGGTTGCGGTTTCCTGTTGCGAGTCTGGCACGAACAGTAAAGGAAAAAGCACCTCAAGCCATTTTTCACACTGATGCCGCCCAGGCTATCGGAAAGATGCCAGTAAATTTCGCAGAACTCGGAGTTGATGCGCTGTCTCTCTCTGGGCATAAGTTTGGAGCTCCTGCCGGAATAGGCGCCTTGATACTTGCCGAATCTGTGGCAGCGTACCCGATGATCAGAGGCGGGACTCAAGAATCGCGCCTCCGCGGCGGCACGGAGAATGTGCTCGGCATCGTGGCGATTGGAGTGGCGGCGCGTGAGGCACGTACAAGCCTCACTGAGCGCATTGAATCCATGCGTTCTGGGGCAGCTTTAGTATGGCAAGAAATTTCCTCTGGGGTGCCTGACGCTCTGCTTAGAGGCTCAATTGATGCGGGATTACCAAACACTCTGAGCGTGACGTTTCCCGGTTGTAATGCCGACGATCTGGTAGTCGCTCTTGATATTGCAGGTGTGTGTGTTTCCGCCGGCGCGGCATGCAGCTCAGGTAAGCCAGACCCTTCGCATGTGCTACGCGCTATGGGACTTACCGGGGCGGAAGCGCGATCAACCATTAGAATTTCACTCGAGCCGTTCATGGATCGAGAGACCGTGCTGCGTGGTGCCGACGCCATAGTGAAGAGCGTCGCTCTGATGCGAGAACAGAGGTGCGCGCATGCAGTCTAGCCCGCCAATTGATTTTACTAAGATCTCCGGACGTAATTCCGCGCGCCGTGTTGTGGTTGCCATGTCAGGTGGCGTGGACTCTTCTGTGGCCGCCGCTGTCCTTGCGCAACAAGGCGAAGACCTTGTCGGCATTTCGATGCAGGTCTGGGATTACAGAGAGAAAGGCGGGTCCGCATCGCGGGCTACTTGCTGTGCGCCGAGCGACTTTTGCGACGCACGCATGGTTGCTTCTAACTTAGGCATTCCCTTCTACGTCTTCGATTTTGAGCGAGTATTTCGCGAAGAAGTCATCAACCGCTTTGTGGCGAGCTATCAACGCGGACTTACCCCTAATCCCTGCATAGATTGCAACAACAAGGTCAAGTTCAAAGAGCTCCGGCGCCGAGCACTTAGCTTTGGGGGAACGCACATTGCAACCGGGCACTATGCTCGTATTGAGCCTGTGGCAGGAGGTTTTGGACTTCTGCGCGGAAATGACGAGCGTAAGGACCAGAGCTACTTCCTCTACGGTTTGAGCCAGGAAGAGCTGTCCAACACCCTTTTCCCCGTGGGGCACCTTACCAAGGACGAGGTGCGTGAATTGGCGAGGAAAACGGGCCTTCCCACCGCTGAAAAGCCCGAAAGTCAGGACATCTGCTTTGTTTCCGGATCTGTGAGAGAGTTCGTCCAGCAGCAGGGGGTGCAGGTAGCCCCGGGTAAGATAGTGGATCGAAGCGGTAAGCTGTTAGGTACGCACGAAGGAGTGCACGGCTTTACAGTAGGGCAGAGAAAAGGTCTCGGAGTGGGCGGCAGAGCCGGCGCTCCGGAAGAGCCGCTCTATGTAGTTGAGATCGATCCCGAGAATCAGCTGGTAATCGTGGGGCCTCGTGCTGATTTAGAGCGCAGTTCTTTTGGAGTTGCTGAAATGAACTGGCAGTGCCCGACGATTCGCCAACAGCTTTCTAAAGAGTCTGCGGACCAGGCCGAGATAGAAATACGCTGCCACGCGCAACTACGTTACCGGCATCGTGGAGTTCCCGTGCTTGTTCGTATCCGGCCGGGGGAGGAACAGATGGCAGTCGTCGAGTTCGTGGAAGGATGGGCTGCGGTAAGTCCGGGTCAGGCCGCAGTGTTTTATGATGGAGAGAATCAGCGGGTGCTTGGTGGCGGACGCATGGTGCGGGATCAGGAGGCAGATTCTGTCGACAGAGATTTGGACCAAGCAGCGCGTCGTGGACCAAAGTCTCTTCAAGTTTTGGATGAAGGAAATAGGGAGGAAGCAGTATGCGATTTGTGATTCCGCCAGGCGGGAGTGGAAAGCCACCTGCTGGCAATAACACTGGCAACAACAGCAGTGGAGAGGCATCGAAAGCCGGAGAAGGAGAAATAGCCCAACCACTGGGACGCGAGCACTACCAGCAGATTGAGGCCGTGCTCGGGTACCAGTTCGTTGATCGAGCATGGCTTGAGAGATCTCTCACGCATCGATCGATTCATGCCAGGACGAATTCGAAGAACGATTACGAGCGGCTTGAGTTTCTTGGGGACGCAGTACTGGACCTTGCGGTGGCGCACCTGCTTCTTGATATCTATCCCGATGCTCGCGAAGGTGAACTTTCAAAGATGAGAGCGGCGCTGGTAAATACTCAGTCGCTTGCCGAAGCTGCGCGTGGACTTGGGCTTGGACCCTACATCCGCCTTAGTCGTGGCGAGTTGATCAGTGGCGGCGCCGAGCGCGCATCTACTCTTGCCGACGTATTTGAAGCGCTCATGGGCGCCATATACCGCGAAGCTGGTTTTGAGGTGGCGTTGCAATGCGTGCAACGGCTGTTTGGAGAGAAGTTGCAGAATGTGACGCCGACGGACCCTAAGACGGAGCTTCAAGAAGCGTTACACGCGCAGGGCAGCGAACCCCCGGAGTACTTGCTTGAGGTAGTGGAAGGACCAGAGCACTCACCGACGTTTGTTTCAGTCGTTAAAGTCGACGGGCAAATTGTAGGTCGTGGCCGGGGCACTACCAAGAAAGCGTCACAACAAGCAGCAGCAGCAGAGGCGCTGGCGAAAGTGTCGCATGGCGATGCCATCGACCAAATGTTTTTAACCGCAGCAGCGGCACCTGAGAATTCAGTTCCCGGGGAAACCAAAACCGAGAACGGCGAGTAATCGAGGAGATAACATGAGTTCCAGAGTACCGGTGGTAGCCATCGTTGGTCGAACCAACGTCGGCAAATCAACCCTTTTCAATGCAATTATTCGTCGAAGAATCGCGGTAGTAGAAGACACGGCCGGGGTTACTCGTGACCGTAATTATGCGTTCGTGAAAGACGATAAGTTGCCCTTTACGCTTGTAGACACAGGTGGATTGGTTGGCGAGGACGAGGAAGAACAAGTTCAGGGAATGTCGCAGCTGGTAAAGGCGCAAGCAAAGGTAGCGCTTGAAGAAAGCGATTTGGTGCTTGTAGTGTTCGACGGTTTGCACGGTCCTAGCTCGTTGGATGATGAAGTCGTCGATCTTATACGACGTTCCGGAAAGCCAGTTCTGTGGGTGGTGAATAAGTGCGAGAGACCTCTGACGGGCGTGCTTGCAGCTGAGTTCTACGCGCTTGGAATTGACGAACTGTTGTGTGTGAGTGCGGCGCATCGGCTTGGTCTTGATGACCTGCGATCCGCGGTGCGGGAGCGCCTTGCAGAATATGTTCCCGTGGCACCACCACCGAGTGAGGAAGTCGAAGGTGCGCCGGCAGCGCCAAAAGATATTCGAGTGGCGATTGTAGGAAAGCCAAATGTCGGTAAGTCATCTTTGGTGAATCGTTTGCTTGGCGCGGAGCGAGTGATCGCCGCGGACGCACCCGGCACTACGCGCGATTGCATCGACGTTTCTTTGGTGCGGGATGGTAAGAAGTTCGTATTCATCGATACGGCGGGGCTTCGAAAGAAGGCCCGAGTCGACGCGATGACGCTCGAGCGGTTTAGCAACTTGCGCACTCTTAAAGCACTTGTGGGTGCCGACGTCGCGATTCTTATGCTGGATTCGAGCGAGGGACTGCCGAGTGAGCAAGACAAGAAGATTGCTGAGTTAATCCATGAACGTGGACGTGGGCTCATTATCGTCGCTAATAAATGGGATTTGGTGGAAAAAGATCATCGTACCGCCAAAGGGTTTGAAGAGGCGATTTATCAGGAGCTTCCCTTCGCGCGTTATGCACCAATTATTTTTGTTTCAGCGCTGACCGGAAGGCGTTGTCCTAATATCTTGAAGCAGGTGGTTGATGTCTATCAGTCTTCTCAAATACGAATCCCTACGGGGGAACTGAATCGGTTGTTGCAGAGAATATTCCATGTGAATCCTCCACCGGTGGTGCGTGGGCATCCGGTGAAGCTTTTCTTTGCGACTCAGGTGAGCGTGGCTCCGCCTACGATTCTGATGTTCCTCAATTATCCAAAGGAGCTTCAACCTTCTTACGTGCGCTATATTAAGCAGCAGATGCGAAAGACGTATCCTATGGAAGGAATAGATCTAAAGTTGCAGCTTAGAAAGCGAACCGAAAAGCAGCAGGAGAAGAAGGAACGTAACGGCAAAGAGGTGCCGGAAGTTGATTTGGAAGAGACGCTGGCTGCAGAGTTTGAGAAGAATGACTCAGGTGAGTGGTCGGCGACCGATTCCTTGATAGAGTAGAATGAGCTCGGTCAAAGAGATTTCAGGCTCCTTGAGGGGGGTTCCGAAGGTCTGCACCGGAGGGTTTAGGTCGTCAGCTCAACCTCTGGGGAATTTCTATGGGCTTTGATCCAAATTTAGTCCAAATCCGTTCCAAAAATAGGTGAAGGGTGGTCGTCTAAGCAGATCATAAGGCTCTGGCTTAAATGTTTTCAACACGTTAGTGACTGAGATTGCACGAAAGGAAGGTGCTACCTCTAGCGACTTTGCCGCTAGGAATTGAGGATGTTGGATGGGTCCTTCGGTAATTCTCGGTGACATCGTTGCGCTGCTCTTGGCGTGTCTGCTTTTCGGCGGACTCATGGCGCGTTTCGGCCAAAGCCCAATTCTCGGCTACCTACTTGCTGGTATGCTGCTTGGTGGTGCCGGCAGTTTGGACGTAATTGTTTCGGGACACGAGATAGAGGCAATCGCGGAACTCGGCGTTGCGTTGCTGCTGTTTAGTATCGGGCTCGAGTTTTCGTTCGCGCGCGTTCGTGAACTGGGCACTAAGGCCCTAATCGGAGGTGTGGTACAGGTCACGGTCACGGTTGTGGCTGCTGCAGTTCTCGGAAATTTCTTTGGACTTCCCTTCAGAGAAGCCGTTGCGTTCGGAATAATGATCTCTCTCAGTAGCACGGCCGTAGTGCTACGCATGCTAATGGAGAGAGCTGAAGTCGAGATGCCGCACGGCAGAAATAGCCTCGCGGTACTGCTCACCCAGGACATGGCGGTTGTCCCACTGGCGCTCCTGATGGCTGTGCTTGGTGGCGAAGGCGGCGTGAGCCAAGTCGCAGGAGCAATCACCCACCTTCTTATTATGATGGTTGCCTTGGTTGCGGGGCTCTTCTTGATTACTAAGCTCTCGGTCTTGATGCTCGGGACGCTGACACTACACCGCAATCGGGAGCTTACCATTGTGTTTGCGGTAGTGATGGGATTGGGAGCCGCGTGGGCGTCGTCTGCTCTGGGGATTTCCCCAGCCCTTGGGGCCTTCTTGGCGGGAATGCTATTGGGAAGTTCCGCATTTGCTACCCAAGTGCGCGCTGACATCTCCTCTATCCGAGTCGTATTACTCACGCTCTTCTTTGGGTCTGCAGGCATGGTGGCAGATCCGATGTGGATGCTTAACAATTGGGGTCTTGTTGTAGTTGTTACCGCGATGGTGACCCTAGGAAAGGCGCTTTTGATTTGGGGTATTTTCCAGGCGCTTGGTCATACTGTTCGCGTGGCATCAGCGACTGGAGTTTGTTTGGCTCAGATTGGAGAGTTCGCATTCGTGCTTGGGACAATCGGACAAAGTAGCGGCGCGGTCACCAGTGAGACGTACTCACTGATAGTCTCGGTGGCGATAGTTTCGTTTTTCCTTACCGCATTCGCGGTGCCACTTGCTCCGCGAATCGGTGGACGAATCGCACGCATTTTAGGCGGAGAGACGCTTCTCCCGAATTCACAGGAGAGTTTGGCAAAATACCCCGAGGTGGTGGTGATTGGGTTTGGCCCTGCCGGGCAGATCGCAGCGATGCCTTTGGTTGAATTTGGCGATCGGGTCACCGTCATAGACATGAATAGGCTTTCCGTTAAAGAAGCTCATCGCCTAGGGTTCAAGGGAATTGTCGGCGATGCGACTCAAGATGAGGTGCTTGAGCATGCTCATATTGAGCGAGCTAAAGCTGTCGTAATTAGTATTCCACATCACTTGTCGGCAATTGCGATTCTCGAACACGTCAGAGCGCATGCGCCACATACTCCTGTCTTCGTGCGGTCACGCTATCAGAAATTCACCGATGATTTTGAGATTCATGGCGCGATAGTCATTGGAGACGAAAAGGAAGTTGGACGGAGTTTGGCAGGCCATTTGGAAGCATGGGTCGCCGCTGTGCTTCGTCCAGATTCTGATGCTGTTGTAGAGGAGAGCACTGCGGACAGAAGTTGAGCGTGTCCCTTGCGGAGGGGGGACTTAGCCCTGTTTAGAATTGCATTGTAGAGATCCTGCGGTAAAGTTCGGACGCATCGACTCAGGAAGGCAGTCATGAGGGACGAACATCGAGGTTTGAATTGGGCTCAGAAGATATGGTGCCTGCAGTTGAGTGCAGGTTTTCTGCAGATACGCATCAAGTCGAAAATCTGGAAATTTTCTCTTTCGTAGCCACACCCATTTGCCAATTTGCGCTTTTTGGCGATAGTGCTCGGCAACGTCTTCGGGAAGGCCTGATATATCCTTCTGTCTTACCAGCAGATGTCGAATGGTACCCACGTCAAAGGAGTCGAAATAGGTAATTCTGACGGGCCGATCGAGTTCCTCAGTCCCGGCATTGGCGAGCCAATAATAGGAATAGGTGTTGTTTGCGAAGACCCCGATTTGCGGATTGTCCTCTCGAATCTCGACAGACATTTTGTCGAGCATATTTTCGGTGGAAGTACTTCGATCTAGCTGCGGTGTAACGGCAATTAACAAGATTCCGTACATCAAGGCCCACGAGACGGTGGCCCCATGAAGAATACTTAGGGAACCGTTGGCTGTACGAACCGTCACATGCCAGATTGAATAAGCACCGAGAGCACAAAGACAGAGTATGAGAACCGGGGTGAGGGTCTCCCAGCGCGGGCGAATGCCGATGGTATAGAGAATCCAAAGCAGAGAGCCTGCCGAGACGACACAAGCGATCACACTCAGCCAGTTCAAGTAGCGGGAGCCGAAAACCTTAGTATCTTTATGTGAGTTTGACGAATGAACGAGATCGGCGAGTAGAAGTGAGAGCGCGGGCAGTCCGGGAATGACATAGCCAATGTGAAGTTGTCGAACGAAAGTGAAAAATACTGCGACCGAGAGACCCCATGCAAGCAGCAGTGCTCGTGGCTCAGACAAAAGTGCTCGTCGTTGTCGCCAACTTTGATGGAGCAACAATGGAGTCCACGGCAAAAGTGCTAAAAACAACGCCAGCCACACAAAGCCGCGTGGATGTCGATGGCCTCTCCCGTAGAGATCCCCGTACTCTTTGAACAAATAGCGAGCGATGTTCTCGTTCCACACAAAATACTTGAGGAATCCTGGGTTCCGAATTTCTGACCAGATGAACCATGGAGCCGTGGCCACAAGGAAGAGTGCAATGCCCGCTACCCACGGATACCGTCTCAGTGCTCCAAAGTCTCGTCGCAGCAGCGAAAATCCCAACGCCGTGCCCGCGATGAGTGCAATTGCGATTGGCCCCTTTGTCAAAAAGCCGAGTGCTGCGCCTAGTGAAACCATAGCGCCAAAAAAGAGTCTCGTTCGACCGGTCTCATTCATCCCGAGAGCAAAACCCACAATCGCGAGCGTCACACACGCAGTCAGTGTGACGTCAATAACGCTTGCGCCGGAGAAAAAGAAGAATATGGCGCATGAGAGAAGAATCCCGGCACCGCCCATGCCGATTTCTAGTGTCAGGAATTTGCGAGAAAATACGAGCAGCAGAGCAACGATGGCGAGCATGGCAACGAAGCTTGGAAATCGGCTCGACCATTCATCCACTCCGAAGGCTGAGTAAGAGGCTGCGGTCATCCAAAAATGAAGTGGCGGTTTCCCAAGGTAAGGTTCTATGCCAGTCGGCATAGGAAGCTTCGGGGTGACCCAGTCTCCTCCAAGAATCATTTCCTGAGCGATGCTCGCGTAGCGTGTTTCAGTGGGATCGGCCAGAGCGTTGATTTCTAGGGTGGATGCGCGAGCAATGAGCGCGCAGACAAGGAAGATTGAAAGCACCTTCACCGGGCTGTTAGCAATAAGACGAAGCCAATGGAGAAGGCCATCTATAATCGAGGACAATGAGTCTGTCATAGAGTGAGATCTGAGAGCTGGAGCTTAGGCGCGAGCTTACGATGTGCGTTTGGTGAGCACCAGGGCCGAAGGAGTTCAATCTTCGAGCGTGAGCTGGCCGCTTCTTGACCTAACACGCTAGAATTCAAGTAGTATCTGCTAGTCGCAGCGTTCGCAGTCGGCTGACCTCGAGGTCGATTCAATCTGTAATGTGCTGTGTGTAATTCCGAAGCGGGAACGTAATACCGACGCCGCCTCGGCCAGGAGCGAATCGGTAGCGCTCGTTTCCGAGCGCACTAAATGGGCGGTGAGAGCGACGGAGGTAGTACTTGTGCTCCAAACGTGCAGGTCATGCACCTCGTCCACCCCAGGGAGAGCGCCCAGTGTGGCGGCGATATCTTCAAGATTGAGGCGACTTGGAACCGCATCAAGATTAAGTGCAAGTGACTGAGTAAGAAGTTTCCAAGTAGTGGCAAGAATTACTCCAGCAATAATGAAACTGGTGACTGGATCAAGCCACAGCCAATTGGTGAAAGCGATCAAAATTCCGGTGACGACCACCCCGACCGAGACCATCATGTCGGCGAGCATGTGCAAGAACGCGCCACGCACATTCAAGTCGCCCTGGTCGTGCCTAAAAAGTAGCACAGCAGTGACACCGTTTATCAGAATTCCTACTAACGCAACTCCAATGATGGTTGGAGCATGCACTTCTGAGGGCAGGAAAAAACGCTCGGCGCCTTCCCATATGGTGAAAACCGCAAGTGAGATCAGTGCCACTGCGTGAGCAAGTGCCGCAAGCATGGACGATCTTCGATAGCCCCAAGTGTGACGTTGATTCGGTGCGCGCGACGCCGCGTATACGGCAAGCCAAGAAAGCCCCAAACCACATACATCGCCGAGGTTGTGGGCCGCGTCGGCGAGCAGCGCCACAGAGTTGGCAAGCCAGCCGGCTACAAACTCCGTCACTACGAATGCCGCGTTGATAATCATTCCGATCACAAGCGTGCGGCGCAGCTTTGGTGATTGGGAATCAAAGGACGCGTGATGACCGTGAGAGGACTCGCCGTGAGCGCCGCAGCTGTGATCGTGGCCTAAATGCATCAGCAAAATTGTATGATAAAGCTATTCATCCAGCGACACTTCTTCAATCAGACACACTGGTTGTGCTCCTTTGGGGAGAGGCCGAACTACCATTGCCCGATTCTTTCGATAGTCTAGCGCAATGATTTCCTGCGGGGTGATTCGCAGAAGTAAAGCACCACGGAAAGGGTCTTTTGCAGCGCCTTTCTTTAGCAGCTCTTCAAGTTCGCGCAAGGCAACGCTTCTGTCTTGGCTCTTGCGCAGTCCTGAAGCTTCATTTTGGGCAAGGAAAGAGGTTCCGCTTTGCAGGCAAGAGTTCTTGGCCGGCTCAATATCTACACCGACGGAGGCCCCTGTAAAATCTTCGCCTTTAAATCGCAGCACTCCCGAGTTTAGTGTATAAGGTTCAATTAAACCTTTGAGCTCATTAAACTGGTTGGCTTCAAGAAGTGCTGCATTTCTCTGCCCGGTCTTTTTGACCACTAGTTGAATGCCGCGAAAGCCTAAAATGTCGGGCTGGGCAGATTCGGAGCCGCCCGCAGGTTCATGCACTATGGAGAGATAGGGATTGTTATTGTCTACCGTAATTCGCTGTTGCCAAGTATTGCCACCTTTAGGTGGATGTTTGGCAGGGATCACTAATGAAAAGCCGCCCTTAATTCGAAACGCTCTTGAACCAACGTGCAGAGCGACATAGCGATCTTGCGCCGCGTCGTACTCGATAAACATATGCACTGCTGGAAAAGCAGCTTCGTTTTCTGGTGATTCAAGGCCGGACGGGTCGAAGAGTTGCAGATCGATGGGTTCCCCCACCAAGAAAAAAATTCCTGGAACGCGGTGTGAGATAATAACCTTCGTGGTCAGATCTGAACTCTGCAGAACTCCTGGACTGGTTTGAACGAACTCGGCCTGGGCTTCAGCGGGAGAGAGCAACGAGCTTAGTTCGTAGCCTATGGCTCCCCCAAAGAACCGGTCGACCGGGGCAAAAGGAATGAGGGCTAGAGAAACGCTGGCAACGTAAGGAATCCATGCGAGGGAGCGACTTTTAAAGGTAGCTCGGGTTGACCGATTGAAGCTTATGGAAATCAGAACTATACCTCTCTTCACCAAAAGGGGGCTGGATACTGGCTGCCTGGCCCCATGCTAGCGTGCCTTGGGCTTAGGTGACAATTGGGGTAGGGGCGCTTTAAGATCTTGGCGAGAGAATTACTGAGGGGTGGATATAGTGGTAGAGAAGCGCGGCGCATCAGGCGTTAAGTCGGGGAATAGCACGGAATCGGAAAGCCAGTCCAAGGATCAGCAGCCTAGTTCGCCTCCTATGGCGGTTCTGGCCGATCAGGTATTGGTCCTTGATTTTGGCTCTCAGTACACCCAGCTCATCGCCCGGCGAGTTAGGGAGCTAGGTGTTTATAGTGAAGTTCGCCCCTGCACCATGGCACCAGGCGCCATCGACACCTCTCGGGTGAAAGCACTGATTCTTTCGGGAGGACCTGCCAGCGTTACGGATGCTGATGCCCCGCCGTTCGACCCTAAATGGCTCGAACTTGGACTTCCTACCCTTGGGATTTGTTACGGCCTCCAGCTCATCGCGCATCGATGTGGCGCCAAGTTACAAAGAGGAGAGAGTCGTGAGTACGGGCCTAGCGTACTCCAGGTTGAAAAAGCTGATGGCTTGTTCGACGGTTTTGAGTCCGACGAACGTCTCTCCGTCTGGATGAGTCACGGCGATCATGTAAGCGAGGCGCCGCAAGGATTTACCGTGCTTGCGAGCACCGCAGGCGCGCCGGTTGCTGCTATCGGAAATGCAGCCACTAAGACATATGCACTGCAATTTCACCCCGAGGTATCGCATACACCGCGCGGTAAAGAGATTTTGGGGAACTTCCTGTTCAAAATCGCGGGGATTTCGCCAAGTTGGTCGCCTGCTGATTTTATAAATAACTGGGTCAGTGCGATCCAAGCGGAAGTTGCATCAGATGCCCAGGTTATCTGCGGACTGAGCGGCGGAGTTGATTCAACCGTCGCCGCAGTGATTGTGGAGAAAGCGATTGGCAAACGTCTGCACTGTCTTTACATCGACAATGGCTTAATGCGCCGACATGAAAGCGAAGAGGTCGAAAGACAGCTGGGCAAGAATGGACTTGGGCTTAACCTCTCAATTATTGACGCGGGTGAGGATTTCCTCTCGGCACTTAAGGGAGTCACGGATCCGGAACAGAAGAGAAAGATAATTGGACGGGTGTTCATTGAAGTCTTCGAACGTGAGGCACACCGCATCGAGAATGTAACTCATCTTGTCCAAGGCACGCTTTATCCAGATGTGATTGAGAGTATTTCGGTGCGCGGCCCCTCAGCGGTTATCAAGTCACACCATAACGTCGGCGGCTTGCCCGAGCGTATGAAGCTGCGGCTGATAGAGCCGCTTCGAGAGCTATTCAAAGACGAGGTGCGTCGTCTTGGAAGAGACTTGAAAGTTCCCGAAGAATTGCTTTCTCGACAACCGTTTCCTGGGCCAGGACTTGCGGTGCGTATTCTTGGAGAGATCACCCCGGAGCGACTACGAATTCTTAGAGACGCTGACGTGATTTTTCAAGAAGAAGTAAAGGCGGCTGACTTATACACCCGCCTTTGGCAGAGCTTTGCCGTGCTTCTTCCGATTCAAAGCGTCGGCGTGATGGGAGACGGAAGAACCTACGAACAGACCATCGCCTTGCGTGCGGTGCATTCAGAAGATGGCATGACGGCTGATTGGACTTATTTACCAGAAGATCTTCTTCGTCGAGTGAGCAATCGAATCATCAATGAGGTGCGGGGCGTCAATCGAGTTGTACTCGATATTTCATCCAAGCCACCTGCGACGATTGAGTGGGAATAGTTGACGTGAGATGAGTTCCGAAATCAGCCACACAAAAACATTTCAGCACCGAAGCATAAGGTACCGCGTCCGCTTTATGCGCCGTCCTTTTCGAGAAGGGCTTGAGGCTGTAGTGATGGTTGATGAGCAGGAGCTGCGGGTAGCGGAACTTGGCCTTGGAGAAAAAGCTTTAATTGCCAAGCTTAAAGCGCTGATCGATTCGAAACGGGGCTAGTTTGACTATCAGCTTGGGCGGGAAGCGAGCATGTGCTCGAAGGCTTGCTGGATGAGCTTTGTTTTTTCAGTTGCAAGAGCCGCAAACTCCGGCCCAAATTGATGCAGCCGATCAGGGTGGTAGCGTTTCATTTGCTCTCTGTACGCATCCTTTATCTGTCCTGCGCTCGCGTCATGCGCAACTCCCAGGATTTCGTGTGGTGCTTGAGGAGGGGGACTCGCATGTGATGCTTTTGAATTGCTGGAAGCAGAGTGGCGTTCTTTCGCTGCATCACCGACATGTCCTCGAGCTTTGAGGTGTTCAAGCGCTTCCAGCAAAATAGGGAGCCCCTGACACTGGGTAACCAGCCACTCAAGAGGAAAGCCCAATCCCCATCTTCGTTCTTCAAGGGCGAGGACTATTTGCAAGGCTTCTTCCCAAGTAAGAACGGTCGAGTGAGTGCTCTGTGAATGGGGTTCTTCATCCTCCCGAAGTCCCTCTGGTTGGGGTATGGGCTTAGACGGCTTAATCCAAAGCCAGGAGGCGAGGGCGCCGTTGAACATTGACCACAGCATCAGTCCTACGCAAAACAAAGCAAGAAAGCGCCAGAGAAGCGATGAAAGTTGAGGCGCTTGCACCAATAAAAAAAGCGGTGGAATTAATAGAAATGGAAAAAGAAACCAGTAGCGCTTAAAACTGCGGTGAAAAAGTTGGGCAAGCATGATTGTTCCCGCCACAAGGGCGAACACGGCGCCAATGAGCGCGACCCAATAGAGAAGCTTAAACAAAATCATAGACGGACAACTAAACCAAGCCGAGCAAATTTCTAAGGGGCATTGTGCCCGAAAAAATAGGGAAGAAGCTACCCACTCGCGAGGAGCATGAGGTGGGGTCGAAAGCAAGAGCTCAGCAACACTGTATTAGCTATGAATTCATCGCGCTTGAGGTTCCAATGAGGGAGTGGAGCACGTCTCTCAAAAGACTAGGTTCCACGGGCTTCTTCAAAACGCGAGAAGCCCCCGCTGCTAACATCAGACTGCTTGTTTCTGACCCGGCACCAGTAAATCCGACGATCTTTAAGCTCTGATTCAATTTTTGCAGAGAGGAGAGTAGGGAGACGCTGTCTTCTCCTGGCATAATCGCGTCGAGCAGGACGAGCTTAAGGGACGCGCGATATGCGTGCGCCATCGCAAGTGCTCTGGAGCCCGACTGTGTGGTGACGCATTCGTAGCCGAAATTCCGTAAAAGGTGCTCTATCGTGCCCAAGATAGTGAGATCGTCATCGACGATTAAAACCTCGGGTGCGGCGTGTTGATCGACAACGAAAAGAGAATTCTCGTCCACGTTTGCTGAGGGGAGAAAAAGCGAAAAGGCGAAATTCGACTGGTCGTCAAGTG
Source organism: Bdellovibrionota bacterium (assembly GCA_041739995.1). Classification (GTDB taxonomy): domain Bacteria; phylum Bdellovibrionota_C; class UBA2361; order UBA2361; family JBGSMV01; genus JBGSMV01. The sequence continues at coordinate 56,906 of JBGSMV010000046.1, read as the reverse complement.
CCACGGTAATGGTCCCCGCCATGCGCGCAGCGGAGGCTTGGGCTCTACGAAAAGCGGGGTTGTTGGTGACCGAGCGAATGTTACGGATGCGTCTTAGAGGAGATGAAGGTGCGGATGCGACATCCGCACCATGCTCTGACTCCATACGTGCAGAGGAGCGCTGTACGTCAGCGCGTGAGGGCTCGCTGCCCGACGGATGCTCCGCGATAAGAAGTTGTGAAAACTTTCCACTCTGAAGGCCTCGGAGATCGACCGGCGCGGTATCGCAATGCAGAGTCTTTACCGAGAGAATTACCCGCTCATGTGGGGCAAATGATTCACCAGGATGGTTTCTCGTGACGCGCTCTATGGGAGAACGGTGAGAGAATGCTGCTCGTTGGGAAGGTTGATGTGGGGAGAGGGCGCAGTTTCTCGCGACTCTAAGCAGTTCTTGAATCAGCTCAACTACTACCGGCTGCTTGGCAAAAACCGGCAGGGGATTCCCGAATGAGACCTGAAGTTCGATAGGATTGGCAAATAAGTCTTCGATGGCGCTTACTGCGGTCATGACCGCGAGATTCAGGTCTACCGCGGTCTCTCTACCACCTGCGCTGTCATCGAAAAGGAACAGCTGCTGCATTAATTCTGAAGCGCGCTGCACAAGTTCGCTAATGCTGAGCGCTTCTTTTGCGACCGCAGCGGTGTCGCCTGGATGTGACTGAATTAGTGTCGCCTGTCCCAATATTCCTTGAAGTACATTGTTCACATGATGCGAAACTCCAGAAGCGAGAGATCTCATGCTCTCAGCTTTGCGTAGTTCCATGACTTGGCGTTCAAGTCCTGCAACGACAGAGTGCTCCGAGACAATGCCAAGAATGCCATGGATTTCGCCCCTGGTTCTCTCAGGGTTCTCTCCGGCTGAGAACTCGCCTGAGGAAGACCATACGGGAAACAATTGAAGCATCAGGGGAGGTTCAACGTGATTGAGGCGCGTTCTGTAGGAGTCGAGTGCCCCGGACAGAATTTGCTCAAACACCCGGCCATATTGCAGTCGTAAAGTCTCAGTGCCAAAGGCTTCGAGTACCGGGCGACCGACAGAAAATCGAGTGACATCGAAGTTTGTGTCCCCAAAGTCCAAAGCATCTATCTGAACATGTTGAGAGGACGGCAGAGCGCTCCGACTAGAGTCGCTTCGAGTTGACTCATTGCGACCGAACCTATCGCGATCTGTTTCGTGGCGCTTGGCCTCTCTGCGATTAGTCTGTGAGAGTCGGAAATCTCTGTCGAGGGTAAAGAATAACTCAGGGAGGCCTTCAAGGAATTTGATGCTCGGCAGTTCCTGATCTCCCGGATGCGAAGCAATCCGAGCCCCGGTCTCGGACACGTCGATGATCATTCCCTCAAAAAGTGGTCCGACTTTTTTGGCATCACTGACCTGCAACACTCGTCCGGCGTGCGCTGAGCCACCGCGCGCTAGCGTGTCTTGGGCAGGAGTGAAGTCTTGCAGTGCCGCGCGGCACAAAAGCCAACGGACTTCGTTGCGATCTGGTCGGACCCAGCGATAGGCGATGCGATAGGGAGCGGAGCCTTCAAGCGCGCACTCGAGCGCAGCGAGAACCCCAAAACGATCATCGGGGTGAACGTGTCTTAAAAATAGATTTCCATCTCTCACGAGTGAGGATTCCGAGGCACCGAGGACCTCCAAGGAGTTTCCGCTCCATGAGACCAGGCGTTTGAGTTGAGGTGAATAGGAGAAAACGAGAACTTGGGCATTGTCCGAGAGGGCGCGGGAGAAGAGACTTTCGCCCTGTGGAATGACAGATGAAGGTGGCGAATCCTGTAGCCCACGGGAACCAAGATCTTGCTGACTAAGAGAGAGATCCCCGGCATCCAGGTCTTGCTCGACCGGTCGAGTGGCGTGGGAAGTGGTAGCCGGGATAAGTGATGAGGTGTCTTGCGCCTCGTCGAGGGAAGCGCTGCCTCCACTTCTATGCTCCTCGTTATATTTGACATCAGGGTAGCCGCTACTCTTGGCCTGGTTCTTGGCGCTTTGCTGCTCCGTATGGAGGGCCGCTCTTTGGTCCGGCTCGGTTTGATAAGCCTGAACTTGAATAGTTTGGATAGGCTGGGTCTTTCCCCGAATGCTTAGAGTTCCAGGACGACGGGGCTTGGAGGCACTTGATGGAGAGATCTCAGGAGACAGCCCCCCCTTAGAGGCTTCCTGTGGCTCTTTCTTGGGGTCGTGAATTCGGCGAAACGAGCCCAAACTTCTCACTCCTTCGCAAAGTTCCCGTCCGCGAGAGTACTGTAAGCAGGGAATATTTCAAACACTTTTTGCGTTGAGCGAGTTCACGCGAGCGGCTAGGGTCAGGGGCGCTGGGGTCTTGGAACCGGCGCTTTTAGGGCTGTTCATGAAACGACTACGGATCGGAATTTTAGGAACTCGTGGCATTCCTGCTGCCTACGGCGGGTTTGAAACCTTTGCAGAGGAGCTCTCTGTTCGCCTTGTGGCCAAGGGGCATGAAGTGACGGTGTATGGGCGCCGACCTTTTTTCCAGAAAAGCCGTGAGGATAGCGCTTTCAAAGGAGTGCAACGTCGCGTCGTTCCCACCATCATGCACAAGTATCTAGAGACCCCGCTGCATGCGTTGACTAGTTTCCTCGATGTGGCGCTGCGTAGTGGCGACAGAGCCTTCGATGTTTTGTTGCTGTGCAACGCGGCCAACAGTCCCTTCGCCTGGCTTGCGAACTTAAGAAAAATTCCGCTCGCGGTGAACGTCGACGGCATTGAACGTCGGCGCACCAAATGGAACAAGGTCGGCAAACTTTGGTACTCCCTGGGCGAGCGCTGCTCGGTATGGTTTGGGCAACGAGTGGTGTCCGATGCGAAAGTGATAGCCGACTACTATTTAGAACAATACGGAATTTCGTCCACGGTGATCGCATACGGAGCAACGGTGCATCGACGCGAGCCGGGAGCGACTCTGGCCGAGTTCGGATTGAAGTCGGGAAATTTTATTTTGTATGTGAGTCGCCTAGAGCCTGAGAATAATGCGCTCGGAGTTATAGAGGCGTATCGCATGTTACCCGAAGCGGATCGGCGTATGCCTTTAGTAATTGTCGGAGATGCGCCGTATGCCGATGAGTATAAGAAGCAATTGCGCGAGCGCGCGGTTCCCGGTGTTATCTTTACGGGGTTTCGTTTCGGGGAAGCTTACCAGGAGCTTCGTTCTCACTGTGCGATTACCATTCAGGCCACTGAGGTGGGAGGCACTCATCCGGCTTTAGTGGAAGCCATGGCATACGGAAACGCAGTGATTGCGAATGATGTTCCCGAGCACCGCGAGGTTTTGGGAGATGCCGGATGGTATTACCCCAAAAATGATTTTGCAGTGCTTTCCAGGCGTATGTCGGAGCTGATGTGTAGCCCGGAAAAGACACAGGATCTTGGGGCGTCGGCGCGAGCTCGAGCGGAACTTTGCTATCAGTGGGAGGGGGTTACTACCCAGTATGAGCAGCTGTTTCAGGAGCTGGTGAAAGTAGGGTAGAGTCCAAGTTTTGAAGGATAGCCAGAAGGCTGTCGCAGGCAAGACCGCCAGTGAGATTAATGACTATGGGTTGGATTTCAGTTCCTCAAGAATCACCGGTCTCTGTCTTGGAGCTCGAACGCAGTCTTCAAGGTCGCGTGCGAGAGAAGATTGCTTCGGGGTCGTTTAAGGAAGGTGACGTGCGTTACGTGCAGGACGTAACGTTTCTCCCAGTGCGCCATCGCCTTAATGTTTCTAACGAAGTGCTTGAGCGCCTTAGACGACTGTGTCAGCTCTGGGAAGTGGACCTCGTTGCTCCGCGGAAGCTGTCGTCGCATCGCAAATTTATTGGACCACTCATTGTAGCGGCGAAGCGCTGCATGTTTCCGATTCTGCGGGTCTTTTTTAAAGATACGCTGCGGCGTCAGCGCGACTTTAATGCGCAAGTTATTGCTACTCTTGCTGAATTAGCGTCTGGTTCTGCGCGTGATGAAGCCGGCAACCTTGACTCTTCTGAGATTCGTAAATCAAAATAAAGTGTGCCTGGAGCCCACTAAATACAAAGTTGTCCATAATTTAGCGTTTTTGTAGTGTTTTTCTAGCTCTCCGCTCTCGTGTACGCTGACGCAGTTGTTAGAAAGTGGGGGTGTATGTTGCAGCAAAGACCACGAGAGGACACAAATATAGACAAGCCCGATGAGGCTTCGAGCTCTGCTTTGCCGCTGCAGGTCGGGGACAGCGCCTCAGACTCTGGTTCTCTCCCCCCTGTCGCGAGCTCTTTGCGGCCGGCCCGAGGATTTTCAGAGGATTCTCCCTTCGGAGTGCTTGCACGCCGAGATCCCAATTTCCTTGCCAAGATACGCCTTCGGCCGCGAATTCTTTCGCAGAAAACATCTCTCGAGATAGATGCGCCAGTAAGACCGCTTCCCTCGCAGCCTCGCGCGGTTCAGGGGGGCGGTGATCACACAGAGCCTCCCCATTCCCAGGCAGGGACTGCGACTGATCAAAATGGCAGCTTGAATGGTGCCGTGAACCGCGCCGTGAATGGAGCAGTGAATAGCGGAGTGATCGGTGAAAGGAATGGAGAAGTGAGTGAACCGATTGACGTTGCCGCGAGCGCTCGACGTGAACTTACGGATGAGTTGCGGCGGGCGTTTGAAGCGGCGGACGTGAGGTGGAATCCGAATCGTCTCGCCGAGGTCACGTTCTCTAATATTGACAGAGCGAATCTAGTGGCTCGCATTCAAGGGGTCGCCCTGCGGGTGAGCTACGATGTCATTAGATTAAGATCTGCACTGGATCGTCTCCTAGAAGAACAGGGCGAGCCAGCCAGAGCCGACGATCCTGTGTTTCCCGAGTTTCGTCGGGGGCTCAAGGCTCCGGCTGTTGGACTGGCGCCGGGTGAAGAGGTGAGTCTTAGTGGGCTCCGGGGTGCGCGAGGAGAAGAAGGTGATGACGATAGCGTGTCCCTCGCCGACCTTCTCTTTGGCGCAAGATCTGATGATTTTCGAAGCGAAGATTTTGTCGGCTCACCTGAAGAACCCCAGGGGCTTAAATCTCCAGCTGATCTTTTAGGCGGGGCGGCCGATGATGACGGCGAGACTCGATAGGACGGTTTCGGCGCGCAACCTTCATAGCACTCCTCTCGCAGTTTTCCTGCACACCTCATTAAGGTGGTTTTTTTTGCAAATCGTTCCAGGCGGTTACCGCGCTGCCTGAGCCTATATGCTCAGGAGGAAACTTTTCCACCAAATCTCCGATTAGCGCTTCGACTCTGGTCACCGAAGTCTTGTGAGGTGATCCGTAAACTCCGTGCCCGAAGGAGCTGCATCCCTATGGAAAGTATTACCTCTGCCTTTGCTATTTCACAGTCGTCTGTTTCACAGGCTGCGCCCACCTCTGCGGTACCACAACGACTGAATGTGACTTCTGAGCCAAGTTTCCAGCAGGTACTCGACAAGGTAAAGGAGCAGCCGCGGATAGAAGGAACTACGCAAAGTGCAAGTGTGAGAGGCGCAAGTATTGGCGACGTATTCGATACAGCGCTCCACCGTGATTTGCTAGGAATTCGTGATGCCGCCATGCAAGGTAAGTCGCTCAGCGCACGTGAGCTACTGATGTACCAAATCAAAGCCGGCGAGCTGAATCTGCGAGTCGAGATGATTGGAAAGGTGGCGGATAGCTTTCAGGGGACACTCAAGAAACTTCAATCACAGCCCTAACAACCTCAAAGGAAAGTGCGCCGGCAACAGCGGTTCGCAAGGAGAGGATCGATGGAAATGCTCGATAACGAAATAGTGCAGCGAAGAGCTGAGTACGAGCGAAGTCTGGTGAGAAACGCCGAAGTGCAACTTCACCAGCGAAGCTCTTCGCTTCGAGTCACCGAGAGCCAAGCTGCCCAGGAGCGCAGCGCTTTTGAAGCGGCGTTTGGGGCGGCTCGTTCGCGCGTTGAACGGGAGAGATCTGAGCGGCCGGGCCATACCAATAGTTCTCCGCGTCTTATCCTAGAATGCTGCGAAGCAGCCGTTAAGCGTGCGCAACACATTGGTGCAGACGCACGGACTGCGGCGAGCTCTGCAGGTCTTAAGCTGCGGGAGCAGCGCGACACCGTGGCACAAGCTACTCAGAGTCTTGGTCTTCATCGTCAAAGAGCAGAGTGTCTGGACGAAATGGTTCGAGTGCTTGGGCGAAAGAAGGCGATCCAAAGCGAATTCGCGCAAGCAGACGAGCTCACTCAGCTGGTCGGTTCTCGGCGTCAGTGTGACAAGACCAAGAAGTCGAGCGCTGGAGCATTCGAGCATTTAAAAGAATCCGAAATGCCATGCTCGTCTGCAGAATCTGTGGCTTCTGTGGAGCCGCTCGCCGTGAGCGCGCCGGAATCAAACTTGGCAAACTTGGCAGGCCTTTCCGAAGGAAATGCCGGCATGGGGCAGGGTTCTAGTGAAAGTCGAGATCAACGCAATTTCAATTCACCAGGGTCAGCGCCTGAAGCTCGCGGAGAGTCGGCAAGAGTCCTCGAATGGAAACAGGCCCTTGCTGCACACCTACAGAAAAATTCTGAAACATCGGGGGTCGAAACAGATGCGCAAGGAGCTCCGAAGTCGGTGCGATTTGGATATCAGTTAGAAGGTGGCCGAGTAGTGCAGGTGCAGATCTCCCGATCAGTCGAGGGCCAAGTCAGCATGATGATTGCCCCTGAAAAATTGGCGGATCGACATCTACTTTCACGATCGTTGCGAGAAGTGCGAGCAGCACTCACCCGCAAAGGATATCAAGTTTGTGACGGTGATAGAGAGCAGCCACGAAATCAGCAGGGATACTTAAGGAGATAGGCACATATGGAGATTTTTAACGCCGAAGATTTGAAAGTGCTTGCGCGTAGCGCAGCGTTTCTCGTCGTGCTCCTGGTGTTGTGGGGAGTCACCGTACGCACAGTGCGCATGCGAAGAATCGGCATTGGAAAACGTGCCGAGGTGGGTATGCGGATTCGAGAGGCCATCAATATAGGTCGGGAGCAACGCCTTGTTGTCGTGGAGTGGGGGGACAGGCAGTGGATGCTCGCCACTTCCTCTCGGGGAGTTCAAGTACTGAGCGAGAAGGGAGTCGCAGAGCAGAAAACGACAAGAGAAGCTTCTGGGCATCCCCACATCTCTGAAGTGCGCGCCTCAACGACCACGCTTCTACCATTTCATCTAGCAAGTGGAGAAACGTATGAAGCCTGATCTGATAGCAGGAATCGAGCAACACTTCGGTTCAGCTCAAAGCGGTGCCGCGCAGCTCGCAGGAAGCCAATGGGGAGCGATACACCCTGGGTGGTTCATCGTTATCGCCACAGTGTTCGCACTTGTTCCGATGGTCATGGGACTTTTTACCGCATATCTCAAAGTGAGTGTGGTGCTGGGCATGGTTCGCAGCGCATTGGGAACTCAACACACGCCGAGCGGCTTGGTAGTGATGGCGATGTCGGTCGCAATCACCGGGTATGCCATGGCCCCGGTATTCGATGAATGTGCAAAGGCCCTTCCCGCAGGAGATATACGGGCGCTTTCTATGGAGCAGGCCGGGCAGGTGGCAGTCGAAGTATTCGCACCGCTTAGGCGGTTTTTAGAGCGGCATGCCGGAGAGAGAGAAATTCATGCCTTGAAAGAGCTTGGTGCCGCGTCTGATCAACCGCTTGAGGGTGAGGGGACGAGCACTCCTGCTGAAGTGCTCTCGCTTCGAGTGCTGTTACCCGCATTCGTGCTTACCGAGATCAAAGAAGCGTTTGCGATGGGATTCGTGCTGCTATTGCCGTTTTTGGTGGTCGACCTAATCGTGGCAAATCTTCTGGTCGGCATGGGGATGACGATGGTGAGCCCCATCATGGTGGCACTTCCGTTGAAAATTCTTCTTTTGGTGGTTTCCGATGGGTGGCTGCTGATCACACGAGGACTCGTACAATCTTATCAGTAAGCGCTTCAGAGGCGTTATGAACTTAAGGGGAGTAAGTAGTGTTTGATACATTGGTAGCTGAAGGGCTGTTACTTGTCGCGATCATAAGCGGAATTCCTCTGCTCGTCAGCTGTGTCGTCAGTCTCGTGCTCTCCGTGTTTCAAGCAGCAACACAGATTCAAGAACAGACAGTGCAGTTTCTGGTGCGAGTGGTCACCGTCAGCGCCGTTTTAATTGTCGGAGCAGATTTCTTCAGCGAGAAGTTGGTTCGCTTTATGCAGGACATGCTGAGCAGCCTGGTATATTTCGGTCAAATGTCATGAGCACCGTCTTCGAGTATCTCCAGGTTTACGGCGTGGGCGTGGCGGGACTGGTGCTTCGCGCACTGGGGATGTTAACGCTGCTCCCGCTTGGATCCTCACCCTCGATGCTGGCGCTTCGAATGGCACTTGCATGGGGACTCGCGTTTTGTGGAATAGGGCCGGGGGCGATGAATGTCACGCTCGAGTGGCATTTCTTTATAAGCGAGTTTCTCTTTGGATTATGTTTAGGACTTCCCGCCGCGTTAGTGCTCTCGCTGGTATCTATGGGGGGAGAGCTGTTTGAGACTGTACGTGGCCAAACCCTGTCAGCCTTTGTTGATCCCTTAGGTGCCAAGGAACAAATGGAGGGAGAACCGTCCTTTGCGATTCTTGCGCATGCATGGATCTGGGCACTGCTGTTGTTGTCAGGGCTTGGCGATCAGTTGGTCGGGACCTTCCTGGAGAGTGCGCGCATGTCTCCGGTCACAAGCGTTAGTTCCGTAGTTCAGTATTGTAGGTTTGCTTTGCAGGCAACGGTCTCTACCATGCAGTGGTGCGTTCTATTGGTCGGGTGGTTTTCTGTCGTCGCACTCTTGCTTGAGCTGGCCTTCGGATGGGTTTCCAAAGTAATGCCGCAGGTCTCATTCACCAGCGAAGTGTTTCTCATAAAATCACTGCTGCTGTGGACTATGGCTGTCGGTTCTTGGCAGCTTGGATTGTTCTCGAGTCTTCAACAACTTGCGCAGCCGGCGGTGGTACTTTCCGCTCTGGTGCCGGTATCGGAGGCCTCTCAGAGCGGCCCTCAAGCTCTCCAGAACGGCCAGAAGGAGCCCGATTCTGACTCTTTTTTAGGAGGAATCGGTGGCTGAGTACAAAGGACACGCCCCGACACAGCGCCGTCTAGAAGACGCCCGTAAACGCGGTAGGGTGGTAAGGAGCCGAATTTTAACGCAAAATGCCGCAGCTTTGGCAGTCTGCCTATGTGCAGGCTGGCTGCTGCAGTCAGGTTGGGTAAGCCCCACAATCTTGCTAAACTATTGTTTTAACGATGTCAGAACCGAAGGGTTCGGCTGCGTTCGTTCTTTCCTAGAGTCCGCGCTTTCATTTCTTTTAATTAGTTTGGGAGCCGGGGCGCTCGTAGGACTGCTGTTCGAGTTCTTTCAGGTCGGGTTGCGTTTCGCGTGGGCACTCTTAAGTCCGCAGTTGGAGCGATGTAGTCCCTTTGCCGGATTCGGCACAGTGTGGACTGGCATGCTGCGAGTATGGCGGACAATCCTGATGGTAGCCCTTTTGGGCACCGGGTTGTTTTTGGTTTTAAACAGCTCCTTTCGCTCTGCATTCGAATTGTTTGGTTCGGATGTGAGAGTGTTGCTGGACTGGTGTCGGTCAGAGCTGATCGTGTTGTCAGCCATCGCAGGTGTAATGCTGCTTCTTCTGGGAGCAGTGGAGTATGTGCTCAACCGACGAAGTTTTTTAAGGGAAATGTCCATGACAACCGATGAGGTTCGTCGGGATTATCGAGAAGAGGAGGGTGATCCACTCCTCAAGAGTGCAAGAAGGGCATTGCACGAGGCATTGGCGCTACGCGAAGTAGAGCGCCGTGTGAAACGGGCCCGAGTTATTATTGTTGAACGAAATAGTCTCTCTTAAGCTGATTCGTCGTGACTGAAGCGTTTTCACCTCTGGCCTCGCTTCGCAAAGCGCTCTCTGCCTCCAGAGATACGTCTCACGCGTCGCAGATCGTCGCCAAACTCTTCTCTGAATTTCTTAATTTCGACCAGGTTATCCTTCTTTCTGAAAGTGGCGAATCCTGGAGTTCAAGCTCCGTCGCAGGAATTACTATTCGCTCCGGCGAAGCTTCGCTTCGAGGGCGTGCGATGCGTCTACCGCTGTTCGTCTCCGATCCCCAGCGACAGCGAATCGACCCGATGCTTCGAGAGCAGCTCGAAGAGAATGGAGTCAAATCGTATCTGCTAGTTCCGGTGTATGCTGGAGATCGCATGGTCGCCGCTTTGGAAGCCTTCACGATTCATGAGCATCTTCGCCTGCGTGGAGAGGAGCGAGCCTATTCAGAATTAGCAGCTACTCTGCTTGGGCTTCGTATCGAGAGGGAGATTGGATCGCGGGATGACTTTTATACCTCGCCAGAGCATCGCGCTGACTTGAAGGAAACCGAAGTGGAGTCGTCTCCACTCAGTCTTGTTTCTAAGCCCTCAGAAATTGAGTCTCGTGTTGCCGAAAGAGCGGACGCTGCCGCAGGCGATTTAGAAGAGCAGCGCCGTTCATCATATCGAAGGATCGCAGAGCACGGAGAGCTCCTGATCGTTCGTACCGATCCTGCATTGAGAGTGACTGAACTTGTGGGGGACACCCAACGCCTGTTTGGTTTCCCAGCGGACGAACTGCTTTCCTCCCCCTCGCGTTGGCGACGCTCTTTTCGAGCACATGAGTTAAGACGAGTATTGCGCCGCGCGCGTTCTCTGCCGTTTGGCGAGTTCAATGATGAAGTTCAGGTCACCAATCAGCTGACTGGAGAGGTGCGCTGGATATTAATGCGTGCGATTCCATTTTTTGCGAATGGCTCAGATCAGGTCAATCCAAGCTTGATGGGTTGGGAAGGGTTCTGGGTTGATACCACTGCACGTCGCGCCGCAGAAGAGCGTTCTCGTTCTCAAGGGCGTCGCATTGAGGCGCTGTATGAAGTGGCGCGTTCTCTTGAGCTAAATTTGGATCCCAGTGTGGTCGCGCTCAAAGGTTTAAGAGCACTTATTCGCGCGACGGGAAGTGATTGTGGTTTTAGCGGACTGATCGATCCCTCAACAGGTCAGCTGGAAGTGGTCGCGGCAGAGGGGCTGTCCAGTCAGTATGTAGAAGATGTCGGCGCGATTATCGGGAAGCACACCCTGGCGCGAGACGCAGTCGACCGCCGTGAGGGTGTGTTGCTCAGCAACATTCAACAAGAACCACGTGCCGCAGTCGAACTTGCGCGGCGCGAGGGAGTTCGAGCCACCATCATCATGCCACTTGTTTTCGAGGAACAGGTGCTCGGGGTCATGGTTCTTTTCCGCAGAACTGAAGCGCAGTACTCAACGGATGATTATGATCTTGTTTCGGCTGCATGCGCACAGATCGCATTGGCCGCTCGACAAGCTGAGCTCTATGCCGCAGAGAAAAGACATTCAAGCTCGCTGTCTGCGCTCTATCGCTTAAGCCACGAACTCTCAAAGCAAATGACTCTGAAGGAAGTGGCCGAGCATGCCTTTCCTTCAATTCAAGAAGAAATTGCGTGCAAGCGCATGTGGCTTGGAGTGATGAACAATCGTGGTTCTCACTTGATGGGCACCGCAGGTGTGGGCCCAGGAATTCGTAAGCACGTAGTGGACATGCAAGTCGAACTTGGCGCCAAGAATCAGTTGCTCGATCGCGCCATTCGCACCAGATCTCCTGTGGTATTCGACGCCTCCGCCGAGCAGGAATGCGGCGATCTTGGGCGAGTGCTTGCGCGCTTGAACTGTGGAACCATTGTCATTGTGCCTCTGGTCGCTTTGGGGCAAGTGGTCGGCGTACTAGTAGTTGAACCGGCAGTGCCATCGACATTCTTTGTGCAGCGCAAACTTCCATTGCTGAACAGCATGGCCACGGAGATCGCCACTGTAATTCTCGCCAGAAAGTTCGAAGCGCGCATGGCGGATGCCGACAAGATGCGCATGGCAGGCTTACTTGCTTCTGGGGTGGCGCATAATTTCAATAATCTTCTGCAAGCAGTGATGGGTCAGGCTTCTTTGATAGAGATGCAGATGGGCCACGACAAGAGAGTCACTCAGTCAGCGCGCATGATTAATGATGCGGCCTCAAAAGGGGCCAGCCTTGTGAAGCAGCTATTCAATTTTTCTATGCAGGGCGGTTTTGCCCCTACCACTCTTTCAGTGCAGAGCTTTCTTGAAGACTCCAAAGAGCTTTATCGCTCAGTGCTCGGCGCGGGAATTGAGCTCGAGTATGATGTCACCTCTGACGCGCCGCCAATCGTTGCCGATCAGAGCCAGTTGCAGCAGGTCATTACCAATCTATTGGTGAACTCCAAAGAAGCGCTCGAGGGCAGGTCCGACGGAAAGGTAAAAGTCTTTGTTCGTCGCGTGAAAGTTAGATCAGGCGAGGTAGATCCCGAACTTGCACCAGGGGAATATCTGCGTGTCGAAGTTGAAGACAATGGCCCCGGCATGACGCCAGAGAGCCAAACACGATGTTTTGAGCCGTTTTTCACCACCAAGAATATTGATACGCGCACGGGGCTTGGATTCGGTGGATCGGGCTTAGGACTCTCGTCTGCCTATTCGATCGTAAAGCAGCACGATGGAGCGATCACGGTGCGCACCCAGCAGGGGCAGGGTACGACCTTTAGTGTATATCTTCCTGCAGTGTCGGGCGAGACGGCGACCGGTACGCATGTGGGTGTGGGCGGCAGCGACAGAGCTACCGAGTTCACTCACGTCTTCATGTTTGAGATTGATTCTGCGATTGGCTATTCGCTGCGATCTTCCTTCGAAGGGCCGCACGCGGACGTGGCTATTCCGTTGACTCGCGAGCGCTTGTTGCAGATGCTGCGCCAAGTACGTGATGTGCGAGCGCTGGTCCTCATTGATCTTGATCGTGTCGGGACCGTAGCCACAGACCTTGTTGCATCGATCCTCCAAATCCATCCAGCGGTAAATATCTTTGGGTATGTTGCCGACCTACAGCATTGGGAAAGCAAGGAATTGGCGAGAGATCGCTGCCAGCTTTTTGAAAAACCTCTACGAATTTGGTCGATGAGCGAACAAATTCGTAGCGTTCTTGAAAATCGCCTGACGGGAGGATCTCTTGCCTTGCGGGTTAGCTCAGAGGTGGAGAACCCCATCCCACCCGTGGCTCCCGTCCTTCCCCGCGCTCAGGGTTCATTTGCTCCCGGTGCTGTGCATCCCGGTGAAGTGCATCAGGGTGTGGCAGAGCGGAAGCGAAGCTCAATCCCGCAGATGCCACCGTATCCTTCCGGACTGGGAAAGGAGGGATCAAAGGGATCGTCTGATTACGCACAAAGGGCAGATCGACCCGATCAAGCACGGACAGAAGCTACAGAAGGGCAGAGTAGGTCTAAAAATCCACTTATTGAGAAGTCGCCACAGGGTGTTCGAGGTGCTCCGAAGGAGGGCCGATGACCGCAGAAGCGCGTTACCGCAGAGCGGTGGGGATTGAATATCAGGCGCGAGAGAAAGGAACCCCTGGAGGAGCAGCCCCGGCGGTGAATGTGACCGCCGAACACATGCATGCCGATCAAGTGGTGGCGCTTGCACATCGCTATGGCATTCCCGTGCGCGAGGACTCTGGACTCGCCCGTATGCTTGGGGAGCTCGAGCTCGATCAGTCTATTCCTGCAGAATTATTTGAGGCGGTCGCCACTGTTCTTGCGGAGTTAGAGCGGCAACAACCTTCTTCGCGTCGGAGAAGCACCTGAGGCACGATGTTGGACCCTCATGCGTGAGAAGGGGGCCTAGATATGTGCCCCGGCCTCCGGATCTGGTCCCTATCTTTCAAATGCATAGATCGAAGCTTGAGCTATTGTACCTTTGGGCTGTTGAGGTTTATTTTGCCCCCTATGGCTCGCCCTATAGTGTTATTTCAAATCGTCCAAGCCCCTGGGGGCACCCCTGACCAACGTTCACGCCGGCAGCTCGCCATTGTCGAGGGCGACGAAGTGCTGCTTGGTCGAGAACCGCCACCTGGGGGTATCACGCTTCCAAGCAGCGCAGTCTCTCGAGTGCATGGTCTGCTTCGGGGGGTAGGGCAGCACTGGACCTACCGGGACGAAGGTAGCACCAACGGCTCCTGGTTGAATGGCGAAAAGGTCCCCACACAAGTCTGGCTTTTGATAAAGCCGGGCGATTACTTGCAGCTAGGTGATGTAGCGATCGAAGTTGAGGACGCGGAGCGAAGAGGGAGCGCTGAGTTCGATCGAATGGGTTTTGGCATCAGATCTCTTTTGGTGTTCTCGCGCGAGGCATTTCAGTCCGAGTATCCGGTGCCGGAGTTTGGGCGCGCTCTCGTCGTTGGCGGAAAGAATGCGGATCTCCAGCTAAGTGTCGATATGCACGACCTGCCATCTCTCGTGGTGGAGCGTCGTGGTGAGAGTGTCGCGGCGTTCACTATCTCCAAAGATATTTTGGTGGAGCTGAATGGCCAAGCCTTGAGCCAAACGCGAGTGTTGCAGGACCGTGATGAGTTAGTGGTTGAGCATTTCCGGATCATCTTCAATGACGTGGTGAGTGCGAAGCGCAGCCCGTCAGATTCGCCCGATGCGGATCGTGGACGCCGTGGTGGCGAGAGCAGTCGAGACCTGCTCGGGCAAGGACCAGCAGGAGATCCTCGCAGTGCGCCACCGGGCCAATCGCCTATTTCAGCAAACGAGGCAGGCACACTCTCTGGAGCTTCGCTTGCGCACGCGAGTGGCGCCCAAGGGGACGCACATTCTGCAGGAACTTTTTCGACTCCCTCCGCGCATGAGCAAAGCACTGAAGGCGGCTGGGTAGAAGCCGCACGCGCGACACGTCCTTCAGGTGGCTCGCACTCGGCGAACGAGTCCGTTGAGATGCAGGCGTCAGGTGATATGGCCGGAGATGTGACTGGTGGGCGGCGAGATCCAACGCGCTCCTTTCCTTGGGGAGAGGGGGAAGCGGATGATACCCAAGATGCACCGCCTACTCCGCGTCATCCTGATCGTTTGCCATTTGGAAAGATCGGGTCACTGGATGATGTGAGAGCCGATCAGACTGTAGCGATTGATCCATCGCTCGTGCGCCCCCGTGGCGGATTTGATGCGAGCGGTCGGTCACGGTACTCGTCAGAGGTGAGCGAAGATGAAGTAAGTTCATCACTGGAAGACAAGATTTGGCTCACCGTCGGTCTCTTGATGGTGCTGGCCTTGATCTTGATGGTCGTGTGGTGGTTACTCTCGCGCTAAATCTCCGCGCTAGGCTTCCTCACAAACCTGATAGGCAATAACGACAGGGCGCAGACGCAACACTAGCCTTTTGTTATCTGGTCAGGTGCAGGCTGTCCTTGGACTGAGCAAAGCTTCGACTTGCTCAGTCCAAGGTTCGCCTCTGCGATTCCTCTACGCTTATATTTTCGCAACAGAGGCAGCTCAAACGCTCCGCCCTCTCCCCGTCTCCGCAATAAAAATCCCTAACTAGAAAGCGCGCCCATCCAATGCAACATTGCGTATCCATCAATGGAAGTCTCAGGTCCTTCAGGCCTTCTGGTTAAATTTTAGTGACGCGGAGACACGGAGGGAGCGGAGAGAGAAAACCGCGTTCCTGGTTTAATCACCACACTAGCTACACGAGACCTGCATGCGCACCTTCGTATGCGAGGCGTTTGTTTTGTACTCAAGCTGTAGGTGGTATTGATCGGCGATTGTCTGCGCTGCTTCTAGGCCAAACACGAGCTTTTCCCCATCCGAGCCTTTTTGGGTCCCCTGGGCGTTGCTCAAGCATTCTTCGACATAGTCCCTCTGAACGCCAAGACGCGTCTTGCCGTGTTCGCCGACGATCAAAAGACTGACGACCTTGGCGCTGGGATCGTGTTCGGCGGTTACGGCAATTGAGCCGTCTTTTCCGCAACGCATTGCCGTATAAAGCAGCAAGTGGCCAACGAGACGCGTGGCGTCACTTGGTCGAAGGGAAACGGTAGGCTCTCCCTCAACGTGGACCGTGAGTTCGAGGGAGGCGGGGAGTACGCTATCGAGCACTTCTGTAAGCGCCGTAAGTAAGGGCCCAAGCGGAGTGAGGGGAGTTTCTTTGGAAATAGAAGAGAAAAACTGATGCAGAGGCGTTAAGGGGTAGCCCCCGTGTGCACGCGTAAGGGAGTTTAAAAGAGCAGCAGATCCAAGTAACGAAAGTGCTTGGGATCTTAAGGCAATTTCGAGGTTGTGGCTTAAATACTCGATGTCAGCGAGGTGGGCGAGCCGTACGGCTACGCCAATTGGAAGCCCTCGTTCTCCGCGCAGTTGCGTAAATGTAGCCGCCAGAGAATTCTTCTTGCTCTCAGATGTGGGAAGAGCTTTTCCGGTAAGCGCTGCGCGCAAACTAGGTTTCAGTTCATTCGAAAGTTTCGAGAGCTGATCGGGTGTGATGCCTCTTTCAGCGATAAGGTAAGAACGGGCTGCCGCATTGGCGAAGACCGGGCTGTAGTCAGTGTCAAATAGGACAATGGCTTCTTGAGTGGCGTCGAGGGCAGCGACCGCGCCCTTTGAGAGAGCCAACGTGTCTTTCCCCGCTGCCGAGATTTCAGCAATGCTGCGGTAGGCTCGCACTAACGCGTCAAGTTGAAAAAAAAGCGCCTCAGCGTCAAAGGGAACAGGTATCACACTGTCCGCTCCCGCACCGTAGAAACTCTGTAAGATGGCGCGATCGCGTGAAGGCGTGAGTCCGACGACTGGTGCTTGAGAAAGCAGAGGATCGGCCTTGGCCTCCAGGCAACTTTTAATTCCTGAGCTGTCGTCGTGTAAGCGAAGCGGTATCAGGAGCCCTTGGGTTGGACGCAGAGGATGCTGAACGAGTTCTCGAGCCTGGTCGAGATCGTGTACAAGCTCGACGCGATGGGCGAAGCGCCCCAGCAACGAAGTGATAGCCGAAAATGAAGCATCGTCTC
The DNA here is from genome assembly GCA_041739995.1 of Bdellovibrionota bacterium. Classification (GTDB taxonomy): domain Bacteria; phylum Bdellovibrionota_C; class UBA2361; order UBA2361; family JBGSMV01; genus JBGSMV01. The sequence goes on along the minus strand of JBGSMV010000046.1, from coordinate 39,985 downwards.
CCCGAAGCATCACAAACGGAGCATTTTCATCACTGGACTGCGCCTTCATTCGACCCCTTAAATTCAATTAGCTCGCCGAGGCTGATATCGTGCAAAAATTCCTCGCTACCCATAGGCCTCCGGGGGAACTAGCCGAATCCGTCTCTTCGTCCCGACCCAGAGGTCCAATGTGGCCCCGAACGGGCCGGTCAGCATGCTAACAGCTATAACGGACCTGCGGTTGCTCCTCTTGAGACGTTTCTATAGCTTAGGGGGCACCTGGAGAATATGGGAAATATGAAGTGCTTAGTTACCGGCGCTGCTGGATTTATTGGCTCAAGCTTGTGCGATCGCCTGCTTAGTGACGGTCACGAGGTCATTGGGGTTGATACCTTTCTGAATTACTACCCGAGAGCCATTAAAGAACGAAATCTCATTGGGGCCCGCCAACACAAAAGCTTCCGTTTCATTGAGGCGAGTCTCTTCGACGGACCGGTTAATGAGTGGGTTGGCGGTGCGGAACTGGTGTTCCATCAGGCTGCCCAGGCTGGCGTTCGAGCGAGTTGGGGCACTACCTTTCAGACCTATACAGACCATAATATTCTCGCCACTCAGAGACTGCTTGAAGCACTTAAAGGGAGTTCCTCTCTCCGTAAGTTGGTATACGCATCTAGCTCCTCTGTGTACGGAGATGCAGAGAAGTTTCCTACCCCAGAGAGCGAGCGTCCTCGACCAGTAAGTCCCTACGGCGTGAGCAAACTCGCGGCTGAGCACTTGATGGTGCTGTATGCGCAAGAGTTCGATGTGCCCACCGTATCGTTGCGCTATTTTACTGTATTCGGGCCACGGCAACGCCCCGACATGGCTTTTCATAAGTTCATTCGCGCAGGCCTAACGCGTGAGCCGGTGCCGCTTTACGGTGATGGTGAGCAGTCACGGGACTTCACTTTTATCGATGATATCGTTGAGGCGAATGTGCTGGCCGCTCAGCTCGGTGAGAGCGGAGCGGTGTTCAATGTGGGTGGCGGCGTTCAGGCAACTGTGAATGAGGTGCTTGCCATAATTTCCGAGCATGTCGGCCCGCTTGATATTAAGCGAAGCGAACGACAGGCAGGGGACGCGCGCCATACCAGCGCCGATACATCGCTAATCCGCGCCAAACTCGGATTTTCACCAAAAATTGGGCTTGCCACTGGCATCGAACGAGAAATCAACTGGCTTCGAGATCTGTTAAGCAATTTATCTAGGGAGCCGCTGAAAAGCTAAATCTTAGTGGTCTTAATGGTCTTAGTGGTGCAAATAAACTCTAGAAATTGACCAAATTCGATTTAACCACGAAGACCACAAAGCGCACCAAGATCTAAAACTGGAGTTTTTAGAAGCTCCCTAATTAACCTCTAATGTTCTTGCATGCGCACGCTTTTGGTTCAGACCAGCTTTTTGGGAGACTCCCTTCTCTCAACCCCAGTGGTTGCAGGGATTCGTACGCTGTTTCCTGATACGGAGCTATGGACGCTTTCGACACCTCTGGCTGAGCCAATCTTTCGTTCCGACCCTTTGGTAGCCGGTACTCTTACCTTTGATAAGCGCGGTGCGCACGCCGGAGTTGGTGGGCTCATAGCGCTGTCTCGCACTTTGAGAGAGCGCGAATTTGCGCGCGCGTTTGTTTTACATCGATCGTGGCGCACGGCGCTGTTGATGATGCTCTCTGGAATACCTGAGCGTATCGGTTTTAAAGAGGCGGCGTTTCCGTTTGCCTTTCACCGCACTATCGGTCGCTCAGAGTACTCGCACGATGTACTTAGAAATTTGGCAATCCTCTCGGATCAGAGTGGGATCCCTCGCTTTGATACGTCTCTCCGAGTACACCCCATTCCGCTTGCTCAGATGCGAGAATCAGTACGTGAGCGACTACCACAGCAAGGGAGCTACATCGTGCTGGTGCCGGGAAGTGTTTGGTATACGAAACGTTGGGCCTGGGAGCGTTACCGCGAGCTTTGCATGCGTCTTGCCCAGGAGGGCGTGGAGGTCGTGATTCTTGGCGCCCGCGACGAAAGAGAGACCGCTGATCGGGTCGCCGAGGGGCTGAAGGTCCGAAATCTCTGCGGGGAGACTTCAATAGAAGAGTTCTTGTGCTGTGTGGCTCATGCAAATGGCGTGGTCTGTAATGATAGCTTTGCTTTGCACGTTGCTTCTGCGCTCAAGCGGCCGACTGTAGCGGTTTTTTGTGCGACCTCGCCCCAGTTCGGGTTTGGCCCGTGGAATAACCCTTTTGCCGCAGTAGTCGAGAAAGAGGGACTGGCCTGCAAGCCGTGTGCGCGTCACGGCGGAAAGGTCTGCCCTACAGGTACAAACGCATGCATGTACGAGCTTGGCAGTGACTTGGTATACGAAGAGCTGAAGCGGATGCTCGCGGCGCATGCGCAATCTGATTCGGGGATGGCAGATTCAGGGATGAGGATTTAATGCGAGAAACGAATGACACGGCAGGGCGCTCCGAACTTCGGGTCGCTCGTGTAGGCGACTACCGCTTTGGGTTCACGCACTCGCTCACCACTGAGCAACTCTCTGCGCTTGCGTTGCTATTGTCAGAAGTGCCCAAGCGCGAGCGCATGCCGCTTGGAGGTCGTGGCGGAGTGGCGATTCAAAAAGTAGACGGTTTAGGGTCGATCGCGGTGAAGCGTTACCTGCGTGGAGGCGTGATGCGATTTTTGAATTCACGATATTATCTGCGCATTGGGAGGGTAAGGCCTCAGGTAGAGTTTGAACTGCTTGAACAGGTTCGTTGTCTTGGGGTCGAAGCGCCCGAACCAATCGCTTTCGCTACTCGAGGAGCACTTTGCTACGAAGGCTGGTTGCTCATGCGTGAGATTGCCGAACATGGACGTCTTGCGGAGACTTCAGTGCTTGAGCGTTTTGGGCCGGAGAAACTCATTAACGACCTGGCTCGGCAGGTGCGCATTCTGATTGAGAATAAAGTACTGCACGTAGATCTGCATCCGGGGAACGTGTTGGTCGATCAGTCAGGGCGAGTGCACGTAGTGGATTTTGACAATGCGGCAGCCTTTGACGGTAGCGAGCGCGACCTTAGGGATCAGTACTTGCGGCGCTGGCGTCGAGCAGTGATTAAGCACTCTCTGCCAGAGACTCTCTCTGAGTTAATGGCGATGGAGCTGCGGCAGGTGGCAGCTCAGGGATGCTAGCTCATGTCTGATAACAAGCATCCTATTGAAAGGCAGGACGGAGAGGTTTCTCCTTCTCACCGAATTCTTGTCACTCTCATGGGTTCGATTGGCGATGTCGCCCGTGGTCTTACGCTCGTTCCGCGCATCAAGCGCCACTGGCCGCATGCTCGAGTGACGTGGGTGGTCGAGCCCAAGTCAGAAGGGCTTGTGCGATTGTCGACGCAGGTGGATCGGGTCGTGGTGTTCCCGCGCGCAAAGGGTCTGCAATCTCAGCTGGACTTTGTTAAAGAGCTTCGACGTGAGCGCTATGATGTGGCGCTGGATTTGCAGCGCCACGCCAAGAGCGCGCTGGTGACCTGGCTTTCCAGGTGCCCGCGTCGCATCGGCTTCGCTCGCGCGAACGCCAAGGAAGGAAATTGGCTGCTTTCAACCGAGCGAATCCGCGCCTTTGACGAAGATTTGGAGAACAAGGGAGAAGTGTATCAACGCTTTCTCGATCTTCTGGAAATTCCCCGTACTGCGCAGGACTACGGTAGTGAGCTCTCTCTAGGAAATGCGAACCTACCGGCGTCCAAGGGACTACGCTCAAAAAATTATGTGGTGTGCGTGATGGGGAGCTCCTGGGAGTCCAAGAATTGGCTCGCGTCTGGGTACCTGTCGCTTGGGCAGAAGTTGTTAGCAGAAACCTCGCACTCGCTCGTATTGGTCGGCGACCGGTCTCAAATTGAGCTGGCAGGGAGTGTGGCTGCGGCGCTTTCCAAGCAAGGCAAGAAAGACACGGCTCTACCGACCGAGAAATCCGCTCGGGTAGTCGACATGGTCGCACAGACTTCCCTTGAGGAGCTCGTGGGATTATTGGCTGAATCAACAGTGGTGGTCGGGCCGGACTCTGGTCCAGGGCACATCGCCGCCGGGTTGGGAGTACCGGTCGTCGGTTTATTTGGCCCAACGTCTTCGGCCCGAACTGCGCCGATTATTAAGGGCTCTCAGGGTGGTCTCCAAAATCAGGTGGCGGTACTCAGCGCCTCGTTAGGCTGTTCTCCTTGCTATCGAAGAGTCTGCCCAGGGCTTAATCGGGTGTGTATGCGTTTGATAAGCCCCGAAGCCGTGTTTGACGCACTTAGGCCCTATATCGTTCTCCAAAATGATACGGCTGGAGGTGCTTTGGGGCTAAAGTGACAGGGCAACCCCCGGGTTTAAGCTACTAATTTGCTTGAGCTCTTGCGATACGAGGGTGGCTTCATTAGCTTCTAGTGACACCAATACCAGGGATTACCTTTGTGAATACTCCAACGGCGCCTCTTCCAGTACCCAATCCTGACGCCGAGCAGCTACTTGCGGCCCTAGACCGTATCGCGGGCACCCCGTTACTGGTCGTTGGCGACATTATACTTGACCGCTACGTGTGGGGTCGGGTCGACCGCATTTCGCCTGAAGCGCCGGTGCCCATCGTTGAAGTGCAGCGCGTTGAGGATCGTCTTGGCGGCGCGGCAAACGTGGCGAGAAATTTGAGAGCGCTGGGAGCAACCGTGTCTCTGTGCGGCTTCATCGGAGACGATGACGAGGGAGCGCAAGTTCTCGCACTCTTGGAGCAGGACGAAATTGAGCGTGACGGAGTGATGATCGATCGAGGTCGCCCTACCGCTTTGAAAACGCGGGTGGTCGCCAGTCGTCAACAACTCGTTCGTATTGACCGCGAGAAGAAGGGGGCACTTGGAGCGGGCTTGAGTGAAGGCTTCGCGGCCATGGTGGATACCCACCTGAAAGCTTCAAAGGGATTGGTGATTTCTGACTACGGTAAGGGCGCCATTTCAGATGCTCTCATTAAGCGCATCGTGGCTGCGCGCGCGGCCGGAGAACTTTCCGTAAAGAAACGACCGTTGGTTTTGGATCCGCATCCGACGAATTACGCCATCTACCGAGAGATCCCAATCGTAAAGCCTAATCGCAAGGAGGCCGAAGCGGCGGTGGGATTTGCTATTACCGATCTGAGATCGGCCAAACTTGCCGGAGAGGTACTGATCAAGTTGTGGGGCTCCGACTTGGTGATGATTACCCTGGGAGAGGACGGCTTGATGATGCTCTCGCGGGACAACCCAGAGCCGCTGTTTCGTAGTACCGCTGCTCGAGAAGTTTTCGACGTCAGCGGAGCGGGAGATACCGTAACCGCAATTTTCACGGCGGCACTGTCTTCTGGATCGTCAGTTCAGGTGGCGGGCGACCTGGCCAACATCGGAGCGGGTGTTGTGGTCTCCGAAGTGGGCACGGTTGCGGCTACGACGGAAAAGGTGAGAGCGGAGATCCTGCGGAGCACAGACGCGGCGACTGACGGCAGCACCTCAATTGTTAAGGGCTCTCGATGACTAGGAGTGCGCAGACAGGCAGTGCGGAGAAACGGGGTTCAGGCCAACGCCTCGCTGCGCAGAACAAAGGGAGCTCTGGCGGGAAGAAGGCAGGTCGAGGTTCTTCAAAGGCAGGGATCTTGAGCATGACCGGTTATGGTTATGCTGAACGACGGCAAGCAGGGCTCTGTGTGCAGGTCGAAGTGCGGTGCGTCAATCATCGCTTCCTAGACATTTCGATGAAACTGCCGCGTCTTTATGGGTCTTTTGAATCGGACTTGAAGAAGTTGATCTCAGAAGAAATTACTCGTGGCAGAGTCGACGTATATGTTGGCAGAGTCGTGGACTCACGTCCTGCGGGGAGGCGCGACACTAAATCGAACTCGGCAAAACAATTTGGTCGAGTGCAGCTTGACCAGGTGCTGTTCGACGAGCTTTGTGAGGCGCAGACTCGTGCGCTTGAAGCTTCTCCGCACTGTGCGGGACTGTCGCCGCAGCAGTTAATCAGTCTAAAGGCCGAATTAGTCAAAGACGTGCTGCGTCGCCAGGATGTGAGCCTTACGGTTGAGCAACTAGTCGACCAGGAAGGCGAGCAAAAAATATTGATTGAGACTCTGCGTGCGGCGCTTGCCAAGGTGCGTGAGATGCAGAGAGCTGAAGGGTTGGCGCTGAGCCAAGATTTACAACTGCGAATCTCGCACTTAGTGAGTATGCGTGCTCGAATCTTGGCGCGTTCGAAAGTTGTTCATGACAACCTAAGGAGCAAGCTGCTTGAGCGTGTGCGAAAGTTATCGCCTGAGGTTGTGCTTGACGAAGCGCGAGTGGCTTCAGAGGTGGTGTTGCTCGCTGACAGGGCCGACATTACAGAGGAGCTGGTGAGACTCAATAGTCATCTCACCCAGTTTGCTGAGACGCTTGAGTCTGAGCCCTCGGGTAAGAGATTCGATTTTCTGCTTCAGGAAATTCATCGCGAGTTCAACACCATTGGATCAAAGGCGCAGGACAGTGAGATGCAGGGCGTCATGATCGAATCAAAGGTGGAAATTGAGAAACTTCGAGAGCAGGTTCAAAATATTGCATAAGTGAATCTAATCAATCGCGAGCTGTCGAAGTTGGGCTACCAAGCTTGGATAGCGGTTTTCAACTTAGGGCCCGCGACCTAGAGACCGAGGAGTCATGTGTTAGAGATAGTTAGAGAAGGCATACTGCTCTGTTTGGTAGGACCAGCTGGCGGCGGCAAGACGACCATTGCAGAGCGGATGATTAGTTCTAGTGATGGCGCACTCCGAAAGTCAGTGTCGGTTACTTCAAGACCAAAGCGTAAGAGTGAGCAGGAGGGCGAAAGCTATCATTTCGTATCTCGTGCTGACTTTATGGTGCAAGTCCAAGCGAACGCTTTTTTTGAGTGGGAAGAAATACACGGCAATCTATACGGTACGATGCGGGCTCCGTTAGAGCAGGCCATCCAGGCAGGGCAGGATCAGGTATTTGATATTGATATCCGGGGGGCGCGCAGTCTTTCTGCGCAGTTTGATAAACAGACCGTTATAGTATTTCTGATGCCTCCCTCGTTTCAGGATGTGGGCGGGAGAGTGTTGGCGCGTGGTGCTGTTTCGCCTGCGGAGTTAGCAAAACGATTGCAGACCGCCGAAGAGGAGTATCGCCTTATTCGAGAGGCCTATTTATCAGGGCAGGGCGGTGAATACCTAGTAGTAAACGAGGATCTTGAAGTTGCTTGTGCCAGTGTGCAGTCGATTCTTGTGGCCGAGCGGTGCCGCCTGGTACGGGGAACTTTGAGCTGGATCGATCAGATTCTTGGTGAAGGAACAGCTGATAGCTAGGTTGTTCTTTGAGGGAGTCTTCGAGATTCTGGTGAGTGTTTGGGTTTGTATCCGTTCACACGGTAAAATTAACTGGCGGTGTTAGTTAGTTATTGGGCTGAAAAATAATTGAGTGGTGGCAATTCGGTGGTCGTCCCCTGATCGGAGACGGCTGCATTTTGTGAACGGATAGTTTTTCACCCCATGATTTGCTCCGCAAATCGACCCCTGAGGGGGCGAGTCATTTTTGCGGTTTGCGCAGATTAGTAGATTCGATGTGAACGTTTACCTGGGTTTTTGGTTTGCCTTAATTTTTGAGGAATACAAGGTATGTGGAAGTGCTTGATGAATGGCGGAAGTGCTGGAAGCTGGCTCTGTAAGGGCGTTTTGCTCGCGGTTTTGAGTCTTGGTAGCACGGGCTGTGCGAGCCTCTTCGAATCAGAGCCCGAGAAGTATTCGGTAGTTCGCGAGACCCCACCTGAGATTAAAACTATAGAGCTTACTATCCCTGTAAGTCAGTTGAAGACCGCTCTCGAGAAAGATCTGCTGACAAATAAAATTAGAGTGATTGAAATGTATGCGGCACGGGACGTGAGCGCTCAGCCACTGTATCGATTATTCGATATCAATCCAGGCAGCGTTTACACCCTGCTTGGGCTTCAGAACGCGGACATTCTTGTCGCTGCAAGCGAGCGCTATCTGCGCAATCCTGATGTATTTCGTGATTATGTTCGCCTTTTGAAGAATGCGTCTGAAGCTCAGATAGAAGTGATGCGAGGCGATCAGCCACTGCTGTTTAAGTATACTTTCACCCGATAGCCGAGTGTCTGGAGAAGCTCCATGGATTGAGATTCTCCGGCAGTCTCAAAAGAGTTGCGGCATCCGGGTCACTGCATCTGCATTCGGGGAAGCTGCTATACTTCGCGTCGATGAGGAGGCGATACGAGGTTAGTATTTGCGCTGCTGGTCGATAGCGCTGATGAGCAGGGAGAATTTCTCTGCCCACTGTTCTGACCCTGTCCATTATTGGCGGAGCCAGGCTTATTGTTAGCGGAGCCAAGCTTATTGTTGGCGGAGCCAAGCTTTGTGGGTTGGGTAGCATCTCCGTGGCACCCTCGAATCGTGTCCTCGGAAGTGAGTAGGAAGCTCAGAGTTCTGCTTTCAAGCAGAGAGTCCACTGCGTGTCGCAAGTCTTGCCAGACGCCGCGTAGCTGACAGGCATGGTCGGCACCGCATTCTTCTTCGAAAACTGGATCGGCATCACAAATGAGCTCGAAGGTTTTGCCCTCGGCCGCATAGAGAATCTCTCGTAGGTTGGTTTCCGTTGGACTTTTTACTAAGAGAAATCCTCCCTTAGGGCCGCGCACGCTCTTGATGATGTTTCCCTTACGGAGGCGATGAAGAATTTGTTGGGCGTATTGAGTAGGTATTCTCTGCTGTTCGGCGATCTCTGTTGCGCCGATTGGCTCCTCTACATTTCCGGATGCGAGGCTGCTCGACGCTAGGCTACGACGTGCCAAGTATAGGCAGCACAAAATCCCATATTCTCCCCAGCGAGTGACTCTCATGTAGGGGGAAGTATGCTCCTTGGAGAGAGTGAATGACAAGTCAATTCAAGTTTAAGCAGGTCTATTCAGGTTGAAAAAGCTTTTCACGAAGCTGCTAGTGTGTGTGACACAGCCCGGTTTATGACAATTCGCCTTCGGTCACGGACGTCTGTGCTGCCCTTTGATTCGAGGAGGCGTCACGGGTCCTCGGCGTCTTTGTCACAGACTCCTAGAGAAAGAACGTTCCGAGTAGAATCCCGGACCATGGCAAAATAGCCGCACATAGATAGAGAGCGATGACCGCTCTAAGTGCCGCACGTATCCATTTAACCTGTCGAGCAACGATAAATAGCAGGTAAATTACAAGCGTTGCGAGAAACTTTACTGAGAGCAGAGCAGGTAGCGGCCCCCACAGATGCATGAGTCCGCGAATCATCGGATTGCCTTCAGCTTCTATGCCGAGGTGGGAAACGCCCAACGCCGTCAGAGCGAAGTCCAAAAATTGTAAGCCGACAAGGATCAGGCAAAGAATAGTGATCTCTCGGGTTGCGACTGCGGACTGCGGCTTGGCGCCGGGATCGAAATCGACACTGCGAGGAACTCCGCCTCGCACGAGTGAAAGGCGCGGACCGAACGAGGAAGCCACAGAAGAGAGCGAGCTAGCAGTGGCGTATTCAGTTTTTGGAAGCGCGTGGCCCATCTGCCTAAACTCCGTTCGGGTGAGAGAAAGTACCCAATAAGAGTTCTGCCTACAAGCGCTGCGTGCTTCAGATATTCGCTAATCTGTTGGTTCAACTAGGAAAATTTCGTATTCGGGGAATATACCCGGGTCATTTCTGTGCGGGGAGCGCTTAAGTGACGTCACGTCAGCAACACAATGAAATAGAGCCGAATCAGCGAGTTAAAGCTAATTCGGCTCTAATGTTCGGTTCTCAAAAGTGACCTCGCGCTCGAAATCAGTGTTCCTGAGCGGGGCGCTTTAGCGCCTATCAGCGAAGCGCTCTAGGGCCTAGTGAAACTGGTTTTGATCTTCTTCCTCATTCTCTTCAAGATCCTTTACCAGCGCGTAGATTCGCTCCCTCACATTGTCTGAGAGCACTGTTATTAAGGTAGCGCTCTGAGAAACGCCGCTGTCGGAGTGTACGGTCTCGCGTGCGATCCAGTCTGCCGTCCCCTCTAACTGCTCAAGACGACTCGCGATATCCATTAAACGTTGTAACGTATCCATCTCCACACTCCAGACAAAAACGGTGAAAAACCTTGTTACTCAACGAGGTCGTTCAGTAGGGCCATTTGGGCACAAACCGACGCACCTCTGTGCTTCCACATTAACAGATGAGCAAGCGCCTATTTGCGATTCTGTTTGGTGGCTACGGGCGGGGCCTGAGTTTTGACGGAAGCTTTGGAACACAGGTATATCCAGTGTTTCTTATGAAGAACTTCGGGAACTTAGCACAAAATGCGGACGAGGTTAGGCATGCCGAAGAAAGGGGTAGTCTCGCTGATGTCCTAGAAAATATCTCGGACTCCGGACCTGAAGTTCAGCGTGCCGACCAGAGACTGCCCAAATTATCAGGCTCTGCCGTAGCGGCCGTAGTGAAGGCTGTAGTGCAGGGCATTCGCGACAACCTTGAAGTGCTTTTTAAAGCCGTAGCTCTCGTCGGGTTCCTCGTCTACTGCGCTTGCTTCTACTTCAGCGTTTCTGATTGGTGGTTTAGTCCTGAATGGACGACCGATGACGCATTGCAACAGAGCTATCCTTTTCTTCGTGTGTTCGATCCAGAACTTTTTTCTGGTGATGTGATCACCCAAATGATGGAGCGCTACTTAACGCCGATTCACTACGGTGTGACGGCGGCCATGACGTGGGTTACAGGCGATGCGGTCATGGCTGGGCATGTGGTGATGCTCATTCAGCTTTCTCTGCTTGTGCTTGGAATATTCCTTGCGGTCAGCGCAGCGTGTGGGGGAGTCGTCGCAGGAATGATTCCTGGGCTTTTCGCCGCCACGTGGATGCTGCACACCCGACTTATAGTGCAGCGCATGACTGGCGGACTGCCGCGCGGCTGGGCTGCGCCGCTGTTCGCATTTTTTCTTTATTTTGCGTTGAAAGGAAATCACCGAGGAGTGCTCGCCACTCTCGTGTTTGGATGTTTGGTGCATCCACCGGCCACCATTATCTGTGCCGGAGCGTACGGTCTGTGGTTGATGTGGGATTTCTTACGGAGCTCTTCGCAGGGTAGGGCGTTGGATTCTGCCGCAAGCCGTCGTGCATGGGCACCGCTTTGGCGTTTTACAGTACTCGCACCGTTTCTGGTGGTTCTTGCGTGGCTAGTAGTGCGCATGCCCGCCGAAATTGGAACAATGGCTACGCTGGAACGAGCGGCGCACATGCCTGAGTTCTCAACGCCTGACGGAAGATTTCCTTTCTATCCCTTGAAACCAGTGCGATGGGAACTTGCCACCTTCGGGTTTCAAGCCTTCGCGTCGCGACTCCATAATCCTGGCACAATTATTAAGGCGGCGATCATTCCGTTGGTAGTGCTTGGGTGTCTGTTCCTTGCGGGCGTCGGCTTCAGACAACGCAGGGAAGTTTTTCCAAAACCAGTGCTGTGGTTCGGTGTGGCGACTTTGCTGGTTTATGCCGCTGCGCGCGCATTCGCCTTTCAATTGTATGTGCCTGACAGGCATCTGCAGTTTCCGCTGGCGATTTGTTTTGTGGTGGGGGTTTCAATCGCCGCTTGGCGCGTCGGCGCGCCGTACCTGGGGGCCAGCGCCGCTCATCGCTGGTGGTGGAGTTATTTAGGACTGGCTGCGGTCGCTCTGGTAGTGGTGCTTGGCTCCGGGTCTGGCTTGCAGGGCTCGGGAAATTTTAACTACTCCGCACACAAGAAAGGTGGAGTGTTTGATTGGATAAGGGCGCACACGCCTCGGGACGCGCTTATTGCGGGAGAGCCGTCTCTTATCGATGGGGCGATGCTGTTTGGGCATCGCACCGCTTACATCACCACGGAGACGGCGCACCCGTTCTATGATGGATATTACGCCACCATCAAGCCGCGAATTGAAATCACGCTTCGCGCGCATTACGCACGAGATCTTAATGAGTTTCTGTCTCTGGTTGAGCCGCAGGGGATCGATTACTTTGTGTTCGACAGAAAGCGATTCTATCCTGAAGCTCTTGCCTCAGTGAAATATTTTGAGCCCTTCAACTCGCTGCTGCGTGAGATCGCGGGGCGCAGTTGGCCCGAGTACGCGTATCGAGAACTGCCGCGCGAGATTGATATGATTAATTTTCCGGCGATGCCGTTTCGAGATGACGTGTCCGTCGTGGTGGATGTTCAGGCGCTTAAGACGTGGCTGGCAGAAAGGAAACCATAGCAGCGATGTGAAGAAATCTCTTCGCAAGCCTGCTATTGATGAGGATTTCGGCGAAGTCGATTGCGGTTAAGGAAAATTGAAGTTTGTGAAAAGTGAGGAAGTGAGCGTGAAAGATTCTTGGCGAGCGTTGGTATTTGGCGGCCTGCTATGCGCGATAGCGGTGGTTTTTGGTCTGGGCTGGTCTGAGGAGCAAAAAATTACCCCTGCTGACTCCAAAGGCCTGTTTGAACAAATTGGCGTAGATGGATGGATAGAGAATGGGTCGCAGATTCGACTCAATGATTTGGCGCCATTCGCGAATCGCCTCGACCTTACGTTTGACGCTTGGCGTCCTGCTGGTCTTGAGCCTGCGCAAATCGCTGCGCGTGTGTGTGGCGAGCTGACCACTACATTCACGGTGACGCGTGAAGCTCCGGTCCATCGTGTGGCGCTGCGAGGAAGCTGCGAACCACGCGTGGTTGAATTTGAGGTGCTAAATCCGTTTGTTGCTTCGGCGCGAGATAGGCGACAAGTCGGTGCGCGAATGCTCAGCATGGAAGTAGGTTCGCGGCTTTTTGCGCCGATTCGCTCCGCGAGGATTCTTATTCCCGCATTTTCTATGCTGCTGCTACTCACGTTTGTCTATTTTTGGTGGTTTAAGCGTGCGCCAGCCTTGGCGCGACTTGCGCATGTTCCGCTTTGGTTGATTCCGCTGTGTGGATGGATGCTTCTTCAACATGCCGATGATGCTTCAATGCAGAAGTTAGTCGGACTATGGATGCTCTTCGCTTGTCTTGGTGCAGGGATGCTTCTGGGCTCTTTCATCCCGGCGGCTACACCGGGGCAAGACTCTTCCGCCCCCCGGAGCTCTAATTCAGGGATGCTGTGGGGAACAGGGATAACAGCGGTTGTGCTGCTTGGAGCGGGCTTACGCTTTTGGGGCTTAAGCTTTGGACTGCCCAGCAATTACCATCCTGACGAAGTTCCAAAGATTAACGCAATCATGCGTATGGTCGAGAGCGGCACCCTAGATCCGCAATACTTCTTGCATCCTTCATTTCTGCTCTACACCAGCTATTTCGTAAACAGTGTGATTCATTGGTTTGGGATTCCAGTCGATGCGTGGCTAGGTATTCCTGGCGACTTTCGTTCCACTCAGTTTTTTGCCGGGCGTATCGTCAGTGCCTTGGCAGGGACTCTATCGGTATTCCTTGTGTACCGGATCGGAGCACGATTATTTGCTCGTGAAGTAGGACTGACCGGGGCCTTTTTGTTGGCGGTTTTTCCGTTGCACGTGACCTGCAGCAGATACATGAAAGAGGATGCGCTGCTTACTTGCATGCTGTTGTTGACGGTCTCGGTGCTGTTGCGTGCAGTCCAAGAAGATAAACGCGGCTGGTTGTGGTTCGCAGGAATTCTGGCCGGCATGACGGCAGCGAGTAAGTACTCAGGGTTACTCGCCGTAGGCATTGTCGCCACTGCTCCTTGGCTGCGCTCGCGCTCGTTTCGCCCCGATTGGTCCTATGTGGCTCCGACGGTCGGAGCCGTGGCGCTCTCGCCACTGGGATTTCTTTTGTGCACTCCGTACGCTGTTTTGAATTCGGCAGTATTTCTCAAAGACTTCCAGTCAGAGCGAAATCATATGCTGCGTGGGCATACCATACCGATTGATTCCTGGTCACAGTTTTGGATGTACCACTTCTGGAGAAGTGTGATCCCTGGAACGTCGACCATTGCTACGGTGGCGGGATTGATTGGGATGGGTATTCTGCTGTGGCGCAGACGAATAGAAGATCTCTTCATTGTCGGCCTGGTCCTTATGTTTTATCTGCCTGCTGAGTGGGTCAAAGCCAAACCTGAGCCTCAGCCAGAGCGATATATCTTTCCGTGCTTGCCGTTTCTTGCCCTCGCCGCAGGCGAGTTCTTAAGAATGGCAAGGCAGTCGCCCATTAGAACTCTAGTGCCATTACTGATTCCGCTAGTGATAGCGGTGCCTCTGGTGAGGACCGTGCAACTGGCCAGTGAGGTGCCCGATGATACGCGAGATCAAATGGCGCAGTGGATGATTCAGAATCTTCCGCCTGGGAGTAAAGTGTATCTCGATTGGAAGCCCTATGCGCCGCGGTTTTGGAACGGGGAGTTCGAGATAACACACATTCCAAGGGCAAAGATTTTAGAGAAACTGGAAATTGACGATTTAAAATCAAGTGGGCAGGATTACTTGGTTCTTTCCAGCCTTTTTTACGATCGTTATTTCTCGCAACCGCTTGCCGCAAAAGTTTTCCAAGAGCGTTTGCGTACGGTCTTTGATCGAGTACCAATAGTTACTCAGATTGAAGCGCCACACGGCACCTATGGTTTCAATAATCCGCGTTTGACTTTGTTTTCTCTGAAGGAGGCTGATTTTGCGAGCCTTGAGCACGAATGGGCCTTAAAGCAACGCGGTGAGCTGCCGGCGACCTCGAATGAACTGAAGGCGCAGTTTGCTTGGGGGAAAGGCGATCAGTGATTTGACTCAAAGATCCTCACTGAGGGCAACGTGATCCACTGCGCGTTCTGAGCAAGCGACACTGAGCGATTCCCAGATGGCCGCCACGATCAAATGCGGTCGTCTAATTTTGAATGTCAGGTGGGAAAGTGCCAGGGGCACTTTCCAAAATAGAATAACCGTAGTGAGAACTAGAAACCTCTGGAGGTGGTCTTGTGCGGCGTGATTCAATTACTCGTCGGTCTGACCTTCTTTCTTCTGCTTCTTGTTGTTCAGATAGTCGCGAGCGCGTTCAGCAGCCGAGTCAACTACTCCGCTGACGCCATCGGTAGCATGATCAGCGATTTGGCTGGCGTCCATGTTCTGAATGGCCTGAATCGTCTTGCCAGCCCCAGCCATGACAACTGGTTCGACATGATCGGCAATCCCTTGGAAGCGCTCTTCCATCCGTTCTGCCACCTGCACTCCTCGTTCCGCCTTTGGCGTCAGTCCCAGAATGAGCACAGCGGCCGTAACCGCGATGACGACGAGGTTGAGGGCCAGCAGTCCGACGACCCAGCGCAGGAGTCCAATAACTTTACTGTCCATGTTGTTTCCTTTCGAAGTTGGTGTGATTGGATACACTTTCCCAACTGACATCTAATTCAGAAGTGCTTCTACTCGGATTGGCGCAGTGCGAAATGAGCGCGGACGCCAGAGAGGGCGACCTTAGTCTTTTATTCTGAACGATGGTCAAAGAGCGCCGTAACAACCAATTGGCATAAGAAAACCAGTGGTTATCCTAGGCGCTAGGGGTCAACTGAGAGACAGTTCGGAGGCCTAGCAGCTGCCGCCAAGTACAAAGCTCAATTCTAACTACGCGCAATAGCTTGGAATCTTCGAACTGGTAACCATGACGCCTTCTAGAATCTAAATCCATCGGCATGTGGGTTGCATTGTACTTAAACGTTCGGTGTTGGGTTCATCCTAGGATCTGGTTCTTAAGTGGCTGAGGAGCGCTTATGGATAGACCCTATGGCCTACTGGCCGCAAGTATATTCTTATTTTCCTTCCCCTTTGTTGCCCAAGAAGCGTGGGCCGAGACCGTCCCTACGACGGCAGGCGAGGTGCACTATGAAGCACGCTGTTCCTTCCATTCTTACGTCAAAGATTTAAATGACCACGAAGTTGAAGCCTGCGCTGGTCCGGCACCAGGGTGTCGCGCTACCTGCACTGGTCTTTCCCTCGCTGAGGATGCGGAGAATCCCACACTGGCAGCTGGGGATTTGCTGGTTGAGGGCGGTGAGGGCGCGGTCTTCGGCATGAAAGGTGAGCGGAAGTCTCGCCCCATTTCCACTAAATTCTCAGAACGACTGAAAATCTGGAACGAGAACCAGGCGCTACTGAAACAAGGAGGGACGGCACGAGGGACGCTCGAAAAGCAGGACAATTCTCAGCAGGCCATAACGAAACAAGGCCGTTCTTGAGGGCGAACCATTATGAACGTACTCGGTGATCAATATTTACCAAAAAGCTTTGTGCGGTATCTGTCGAAGGATGCCGAATCACTGAGCACCTGAGAAGGTTTTTCGCTCGGGTACCGCGCCAGATCGAGAGTCGGCAGTTACTGGCTCCGTTAACTCAACTAACCTGGGACAGGGGACTACGTTCACCACCTGCAGGTGCTTGCGTAGAGGATATCACCGACCACTGGTCTGAGGCTTCTGCCAGAATCGCCGCATGAGATTCAAGGTGACGGCAAGAGCACCTCCAGTAGGAAGGGCTCAATGGCGGCGAGTAGAGACTTTCTCCGAGGATTCGCAGCAGCGTACGGAATCTCATTACTAGATTCTGATATTATCTTTGCCCACTAACAGAATCATGGTCGCTAAGTAATTGTAAGGCGGACTCTGCTGACTCCTCCGATAGCAGGGTTGCTCTTACTGCACGTCTCGTGGCGGCGAAGAAATAAAAATCCCGAAAGCACCTGGTACAAAGTCACGATCCGCGGGTTTGCAGGCGAACGCGACCCGTACCAGATACTTTCGGGGCGGTATGTCGGCCATCTTCAAAGAGATGGTGGTTATAGAGTCTCTTAAGAGCAAAACTCGGGCCAAGTTTCAGGTATAGAGGGGGATTGTCAGGGAACCATATTTGCGGTGACACCGCAAAGCCCCTGTCCTATTTGGGGGAGGGCCGTTGTCAGGAACACTGGCCGGACACAGTCGCAGGGAACAGCTGCAGAGCAGAGGGGCAGGGAAAAGGGGTAATGAATAGTGGGACGGAGGTCTGAACTGAGCTCGATTTGAACGATACCATTGTCGTCCCGCTCTGGTGGTCGTGAGAGGATGCTTGATAGCCATCTTTCTAAACTGAGAGCATTTGTACGCGCTCCCTGAGTTTTGAATTTCTGCGCTTCGACGAGCTGCGCCGAACGGCCATCATCATGGCGCGTTTAGAGCCTACAATGACCAGCAGTCGCTTTGCTCTGGTGACCGCGGTGTAAATCAGCTGCCTATCGAGCAATGTAAAGTGCGAGTCATGCAGTGCGAGCACCACGCAAGGAACTTCTGAGCCTTGTGAGCGATGCACGGTAAGAGCGTATGCGAGTGAGAGTTGAGACACATCACCAGAGCTATACTTGACCAGCCTGCCGTCCCACAGTTCGACTACGATCTCTTGGTCCTTACGATTAATGCTACAAATCGTGCCAGTGTCGCCGTTAAACACGCCGACGTCATCAAGATTATAGTTGTTCACGCGCTGACATACGCGGTCATTTACGCGTAACGCACGTCCGTGAACAGAAATTTCCTGTTCGCTGTCAATTGAGCCAGGTGGGTTGAGTCGTGATTGAAGCCGTTCGTTCAAGCGTTCTGCGCCAAGATCTCCGCGGTTAGAAGGAGTCAGGACCGCAATTTCTGGGCCTGAAAACCCGAACTTCTTAGGGATCGTTTCAGACACGAGCTTTTCAATGGTGAGCGCTGCTTCATCAGGTTTTGGGCGCGGAAGAAAGTAGGCGTCGCTCTTGGTGATACCATCGGGCTGGGGGATCTCTGGTACAACGCCGGAATTAATCAAGTGCGCTACGTTGGTGATGGCTGACTCCTCGGCGCGACGAAACAGGCGTGAAAGTGAAACGGTATGTACAGACTCAACCGAGATCAGATCGCCAAATATTCGTCCAGGACCGACCGACGGAAGCTGATCTTTGTCGCCCACAAGAATGAGGGTGGCTTCCCTTGGAATTGCAGAAAATAAATCTTTGGCGAGCATGATGTCTATCATCGAGGCTTCATCGACGATGACGACATCCGCGGGGAGAGGATCGTTTATCCCGTGCAGGAACGAGCGCTTGCCTGGGTCATAGCGCAGCATGCGATGAATGGTGCTGGCGGACATTTCACACACTGCACCCATGCGCTGTGCCGCGCGCCCTGTGGGCGCTGCCAACATCAGGCGCATCCCAGATTTTCTGAACATGACCGACAGCGCCCGTATAAGAGTAGTTTTGCCGCAGCCGGGGCCTCCGGTGATTATCATAAAGCGAGCGGATGCAGCGGAATGGACGGCGCGGCGCTGTTCGGGAGAAAAAGACAGCGACAGCGTTTTCTCGGCATCTACCAAGGCAATATCGATGTCTTCAGCGTCAATGTCGGCTGTCTCACGGGGGCTAATTCTGTCATTGATAAACTGTGCAACGAACTCTTCTGCCCGCACCAAGTGCTTTAGATAAATACCGTCCAGGGAACGCACTAGATAGTCTTCTTCTATGAGAGCCTCAATGGGAGGTTCAAGGAGGGCTGCATTCTCTTCTCCGAGCCCGAGCAAGAAACACGACTTTTGCATTAGTTGCGACTGAGTAAGAAAGCAGTGACCATCGTCGACTGATTTTTCTAGCGCAAAGTAAATTCCCGCTTTCAGACGCTGAGGAGAATCGGGCTTAAGCCCGAGGTTCAGGCCAATAGTGTCGGCAGTCGCAAATCCCACACCGCGCATTTCGCGGGCAAGTAGGTAAGGGTCGCGAGAAATTACCTCAATCGAGCGATTGCCGAACTTATCAAAAATACGATACGCCAGACCTTGGGAGATATGATGTTCGAGCAGAAAGCGCATGATTTCTTGGACGTCTTGCTGCTGGGCCATGGCTTCTTTCAG
Organism: Bdellovibrionota bacterium; assembly: GCA_041739995.1. Classification (GTDB taxonomy): domain Bacteria; phylum Bdellovibrionota_C; class UBA2361; order UBA2361; family JBGSMV01; genus JBGSMV01. Next base: position 21,127 of record JBGSMV010000046.1, on the reverse strand, counting down.
AAGCAGAGCTTTCTTGCGACCGATTCCAGGGAGCTTCGCTACCCGGTCGGTATCTTTCACTATGGTCTCCAGTGCCTGATCACCGAACTCTTCGACCAGGCGTTGGGCGGTTTTTTCACCAATACCCTTTATGATGCCGCTCGCTAAGTACTTCTCTATGCCGTCAGCGGTGCTCGGTACGGTTTCGGTGATGGAAGAAGCACTCAGTTGTCGTCCAAACTTCGGGTGGGTTTTAAAGGTGCCACGAACGACCAGGTGAGAGCCCACTGCGGCTCCGCGTGACGAGCCCACGACGGTGATCTGCTCATCTTGCCCGGTGGTGGTGAGCTGGATGACCGAGTACCCGTTCTCGGGATTATAAAACGTGACCCGAGAAACCGTGCCTCTGACCACTTGTTCTGAAGATTCTGGGGAAGAGAAATTCATGTCCTGCTTGTAGAAATACTTACATCTTCGGAGAGAACCAAGCGAAGTTGCGTGCCCCGGGGCACTAAATATGAGGCTTCTGGCCGAGCGCCTATCAGAGTGCCTAGTTGCTATTGGGCGAGCCCAAGGCTATTTTCTAGCGCGATTCTAATGAGATAGCACATGATTGATTTACACCATCTTCGCGAAAACCCTGAGCTCTATAAAGATGCCTGCACAAAAAAGCGGGTCAAACTCGATATCGATGCTTTCCTTAAGCTTGATGCCTCCTTACGCGCCAAAAAAGTAGGCGTTGAGCAACTGCGCGCTGAGCAGAACGCGGTCAGTAAGGCTATGCCGAGTCTCCAAGGGGCCGAGAAGCAGGAGAAGCTTGCGGAGATGAAGCAGCTTTCCGCCCGTCTCAAAGACGAGTCGGCAGCACTTGCGGAAGAGGAAGCCGAGTGGACGCGCCTACAATTATTTATCCCACAACCGACACTCGCTCGAGTGCCCGTGGGCAAAGATGACACTGAGAATGTTGAGATTAAGAAATGGGGCAGCGTTCCTGAGTTTGGCTTTACCCCCAAAGACCATCTCACGCTTGGTCGGGCTCTAGACATTCTGGATATTGAGCGTGGGGTGAAGGTAAGTGGTGCCCGCTCTTATTTCTTGAAGGGCGACGGTGCCAGACTGCAACATGCCGTGCTGCAGTGCGCCATGGATTTGCTGCATCATAAGGGCTACATCCTTTTTGATCCTCCGCACATTGTTCACTACGAAGCCATGGTGGGAACCAGCTATTTCCCAGGTGGCGAGGATATGGCGTATCACCTTGATGAGCGCGACCCTGATACCTATCTGATTGGAACCTCAGAAGTGCCGGTGTGCGCTTACCATATTGATGAAGTCCTAGAAGAAAAGTCACTGCCGCGGCGTTATGCCGGGCATTCGCCGTGCTACCGACGTGAAGCGGGAAGTTACGGAAAGGATACCGCTGGCTTGTATCGCGTGCACCAGTTCTACAAGGTAGAGCAGGTCGTCATTTGCCGAGCTGATGAGGCAGAGAGTGCCGGACTTCACCAAGAGTTGTTAGGGAATGCAGAGGAGCTCATGCAGCTTCTTGAACTTCCCTACCGAGTAGTTGATGTATGTACCGGTGATATTGGACTGGGGCAGGTTTACAAGAATGACATTGAGGCCTGGATGCCCTCGCGTAAGGCCTATGGCGAGACGCATAGTTGCTCTACGTTTCATGACTTCCAGTCGCGGCGTTTGAAGCTTCGCTATAAAGATGCTTCTGGCAAGAATGTATTTTGCCACACGCTGAACAATACGCTCATCGCTTCTCCGCGAATCCTGATTCCGTTGCTTGAGAACAATCAGGAAGCTGATGGTAGTGTTCGTGTGCCGACCGCGCTGCGGCCATACATGGGCGGACAAGAGAAGATTGAGCCGAGAGAATAGTAGCCTCGCTTGAATGATTCGAGTGCAAGCCGGTTTAGATTCGCGGTGGAAATTTGAGTGTGTGGATGAAACACCAATGTGGAATATTGTTGCTCTTGTTCCTCCTGGTGCCTCTACGCGTAATCGCTGAATCAGCTAATGGAGCCGCTTTTTCTGCCGATCAACTAGAAAAATTGAAGAATGCACCATGGGTCTCTGTCAGTTTGATTATGGACGCGGCTGAGAGGAAGAGAGTTGCTCTCGCTCCGACGCCAATTTCGACACCCGATTCCTGCCCATTTTGCCCAAGTCTGCACCACTGTCAGGAAATGCCCCAGGAAACAACTCATTACTTATCGAAGGAAGAAATTTTAAAGATTGTTGGTTACCTAGAGAAGGCGCCGCTGCTATCGATCGCAGACAGGCTAAAGACTTGCACCTTCCAGCCCGGGATTAAATTTTCATTCCATGAGTTTTCCCCTGGAATGCCTGGCCACACGGACGCGCCATTTCTCACGATTTTATTATGCCTCAATTGTGATTTATGGGCGGTACCAACTGAATCAGGCAAAGACCAACAGAAGGTGGTTCGATACGCCGATTCTCGCCCGTTTCGTTCCGAGCTATTGGACATTAAGGGCAAATTGTTGCAGCTAAAAACCTTCGCAAAGGTGTCGAGGTAGGTGTTGATACCGAGTCGCCATTCGGCTCCGGCGCGCTGGGCTCATCTTCCACACAGGTTTGGACTCGTTCTAACTGAGCATCGCGAGATCCGCGGGGCAGGTTTCTTCTCCTTTGGCGAAGCGAATCTTTGTAGCGGCCCCACTATTTCGGGAGCAAGAAAGTGACCATAAAGCGCAATCCAAAATTCGGTCCGCCGTCAGGACGATCGAGGTAAAAGCGGGGCCCAATAAGAAATTGCATCGGTATGCCACCAACTTTTAGGAGTTGAGATAAGTTGACGTTTAAAGGCACTGTCCATTCTCTTGCTTCCCAGTTGTAGGTGCTCTCGGACGTAAGGCCGAGGCTGGTGAAGCTCTTGGTAGTATATGAGAAGAAAGGTTGTGCAAAAGTCGCGTTGATATCCGCTGAGGTATCAGGCCCAGCGAAAGACCATATTTGATTGGCGAGTAGTCCGTAGGTCCAACCCGAATCCTGCTTCAAGAACACCGCAGTCGGGCCCGCCCCGGTCTTTCCTGAACCAAGAAGCCGATCTGAAGAAGTGGGCCAATAAAAGACGGGCCCCGCACCCCAAACCCAACCGTTACTAGTCGGTGCTTTAGGAGAGAAGAAGAAACTTTGAACCATGTCACCAAGACCAGTAGTACTGTCGAGACCGTCGACTGGTGATTGAGCGTGAATAACTGGAAGTATTGTTCTGGTGATTACGTTCCAGTCCTCGCTAATTGAGATAGGAATAACGGGTTGAATATTAGCGGTATAACGGTAGGCATCCTTTGGCCCGATTCCAAAGTCCCAATTATTTTGCACAGGCAAACTGATAAGATCGGCAATAGGGTTCTGCAGTTTTTTTGCCAGTTCTGCAGCATCGTCCTGGGACGCCACTGTCCCCGCCGGTCCTGACTCAGCAAAGGCATGCCCGTAGAATATTGAACAAATAGCTAACGACGATACAAACAGCAGCATTGATAATCTAAAATATCCGGAGAAGAATTCTGCGAGTTGGCTGCCACGATCACCAGAGGTAAGTAGGTCAGAGGAAAGCGGGGAGGAGTTCATGTCTTCCTTGTAGAGAGAATAAAAGTATAAAATGCTCGTGGCTGTTTTGCTTTTGAACCTTGTACTTCAAAGGAATTCCGCAAAGCAAGTTGCTAGGGGCGTTCCAGAGGGGGCAGAGCATACATAAAGGTGTAGTTCCGCGCTACCTATGCCGCGAACTCGGAACGAGCCCGCCTTGGGGTGATACTCGAGAGCGAATATCACGCCAAGGCAAGCGACTCGTTAAGTGTTGGGTTTGCGCCGAGCTTAGAAGTCAACCTGTATCGCCGCATAGGCGTTACGTGCAGGTTGGAGCACATCAAAGAATGGCTCGCGGTAGTCTTTGTCGAACAGGTTCTTAACGCCGCTTACAATCGACGCTTTGCCGAAGGACATTTGGGTGAGGTAGAAGTTGAGTTCAAAATCCACCACGGTGAAGTCCGCCTGACCAGGGAACTGAGGTCGTCCAGGGGTGACTGTATCGTCGTTTGACGGGCCCACAGTACGGAAGTTCAAGCCCGTACGCACTCTTTCAAGCGTCTCAGAGCTCATCTCAAAATCTCTGAACAGGCCGTAGTTGAAGGTCACACCGGGAACATCAATCTTATCCGACTGGTTAGTCCAAGTACGAGAAACATTGAAGTACACTTCGAAGAGATCGCAAACCGGGGCGCTCGTAGCGAACTCAAAGCCGTAGAGCGTAATGTCTCCGACGTTATCGATCATCTCAGTTGAAAACCCATCCATTATACCGACTGGTACTCGTCCAATATAATCTATGATGCGTGTGGCATACCCAGCGAGCTCGGCGTTGAAGAAGCCGTCATCATACTTGGTACCAATTTCTGAGGTGTACGAACGCTCAGGATCAATATCGGGGTTACCAATAACCCGCGACGGTACCCCTAAGTTCACGACACCGTCTTGAAAACGCTCTCCTAAATCAGGAGCACGAAATCCAGTGGCGACGTTAAGGTAGATCGAGTGTTCATCGGTGCGCTTGTAAACTGCCCCGGCGGATCCACTGACTCCCGCAACGCTGTCATCGAAGTCACTGATCGAATCGTTCACTTCGAAATAGTCAAAGCGAGCACCGTGAACAAGTTCAAACTGACCCAAGTCCCAGTTGTCTTGGGCATAAATTCCGCCTCTTACTTGGTCAGCATCAGCACGTGTGCGCGAAACTGTGGTGGGTGGTCTCATCACTGCGCCAAAGCCGGCTTGTGCAACAATCTCCGTCTCGACGTCTTCAGGCAGATCAGAATCGTCGTAGCCTAAGTCGAGACCGACCGTGAGTGTGTGGTCACCAAGTTCAAATCGACCTTGGGACTGAGACTCGAATACATTGACCGTGTCATCAGTTTTGGTGCGCTCGGCGACAATGGTCGCTGAAGGGTTAATGAAGGTGGGAGGACCAGCGAAGCCAGGATTAAACTGCGGATATGCCGCTGTCTCACGATAAAACTCGCGACTAATCTGTTGCCAATAGAGGCCAGTTTTGAATTCCTTCCAAGAAGCGTCAACATCGTCGACTGTCATCTCGACGCCCGTCATGGTGCGCTGATACTTTGGAAAACTGAAGTATAGAGGATTAGTGATAAGCTCCGATGACCCTGGAGGGCCAAAAGTCGCGATCGGTAGTGAGATAGTATCGCGGGTGACCAGCACATCAGAGTTTCTGGTGTTGTTCGCAATGAAACGCACAGTGGTGTCTTCGGTTAGAAAAAAATCTGCTTTTCCGAAGAGGCCAACCTGGCGATACGAGCCCTGGTTTGGGTCCTCGCCGTCACGAAGCTGCGGTTCATTCTGTCGGGTATAACTACCACCGACCACAACGGCGTAAGCATCTTCACCAAAATCGACGTAGCCGCCCGCTCGATTACGGTCAAATTGACCATCATAGCCATAGCGCATTGCCCCATTCAGACCGAACTCCTCGCGCCGCGTTGGCTCACGGGTGATAATGTTTACCACGCCGCCGAAGGCGTCGGTGCCGTACAACACAGAAGCTGGTCCACGAAGAATTTCAATTCTTTCAATCCCGATAGTGTCATAAAGGCCCAGGTTGCCACCGCCGTAGCCAATGCCTTGGCCAGCCTGACGGATACCATCGGTGAGCGTCAGTACGCGCTGAGCACCAAGACCACGAATGGTGAAGCCTTCCTGCCAGTAATTTGGATTTCCTTCACTCGGCGCGAGCCCAACGCCCGGGACTCGACGAATAATGTCTTCAACGTCGGCGTATTCTTGGGCTCCTATCTGCTCGGCGGTGATTGTGTCAATCGATTGCGGCACGTCTAGGGGAGACTGTTCAAGCCCGCGCCCTGCGGTAACGAATATTTCTAGAGGCTTTCTCTCTTCAGGCGTTACGTCCTCTTGAGCCCAGGAGACACTTGCTGCGCCAATTCCAAATGCCATTGCACCGGCAAATGCTAACGATAGCTTTGCGTGTGGAGATCTAAGTGAAGAATTGAACCGGGAAATCAGACCGATAGGGCTTAAAAACACCGAGCGAAGAATCATGGGCACTCCTTGAACTTGAGAAAATCGAAAGCGGCGAACATGACGAAATGGCGAGTTCGCTATTCTCGATGCCGAGACCTTCCAGCAATCAGCGACTCTCGGTCAATAGATTCAGAGGCGGTCATTAACGGGAAGATCGTGAATCGCACGAGGAACACCGATGCTTCGTGACAAAGGCATGACAATTCGCTCTTAGAGAGCGATTTTTTCACGTTTGGCGGCAGTGCTTTCTGGAGAAATTGCTCCCGATGGGTGCGACAGGTCTGCGCGGCGTGGTTTAATGGGGGGATGAGTAATTCCACGCTGGGCTTGCTATTTTCGGTAGGATTGCACGCGATTTTCGCGGTCGGGCTGTTTGGCTCGTCGATCACTCCGCCGGTCTTGCTCGATGGGGGCGGTGACGGGGGAGAAACCTTCATCGTGTCAGTAGTGAATGCTCAAGAGGGTGAAGCCCTGAACTCTGAGGGCGATGAGCGCCAGCGAGATTTAGTTGAGCAGAGTCTTAAGGCACGAGATGAAGTCGCTCAGACGATCATGCCTGAGGTTCCTACTGAGCCGGAGCTGACTCTGCGAATTCAGAAAACTGATCCTGTACAGCCGAAACCACCGCCGGCTAGAAAGCCTGTCAGTAATCCACCTGCGAAGCTCGTTCCCGTAAAAGCTCCAGTAAAAAATGATGCTGCGGGTGTATCGAACAGCGACACCGCAAGTGGCAGCGATTCTGCGAGCGGTGCTGAAGCGGCCGCGGCTTCTGGAGGAGCGCGCGGGTCTCTGCGAGGGGTTGGCGATGGCCCACGTCTGCTGAGTAGTCCGCGACCCCAATATCCGAGAGCAGCAAGACGAGCGCAGTTTGAGGGGCGGGTGGTGCTCGACATTCTGGTCGATGTCGATGGGTCCGTAGGGGATGCTCAGGTCTCTGTATCATCAGGTCGCGAGGACTGCGATGAGTCCGCACGCGAGACCATCCTCGCTAGCTGGAGGTTCTCTCCAGCGCGAATGAACGGGTTTGCCGTCGCATGGCGGGAGCGTGTCGCGGTATCCTACCAGCTCAGATAATTCCGGTATCGCCCTGGTCTACATCTCTCAGGGTTCAACAGGGCGATTTTAACCAGTCAGCTTCTACCAAAGATTCCGCCGCGACGGTAAGTTGCCGTGGTAAACTCTGACAGGTAGAAGTCCAGCAACATTCGAAACCTCTACTCAACGAGATATCAGGTGCCAAGACGGTTGATTCCACGTGCAAAAATGTTTCGTTCTCTGCGTTATTTGGTGGCGGCAGCATGGTTCCTTTTCACCGTTTCCTTGACGGGATGGTGGGTCATCTTTGGATTACAACAGATTGATAACCTCATGGAGCTCGACCATGCGGATAAAGCCCGGATGGTTCGACAGCAGAAGATGCTGCTGTGGGAAGGCGGAGCCTTATTTCTCCTTCTTACCGCAGGTGCCGGGGCGCTTGGCTACTTTATGATGAGGGAGCGCCGAGAGGCTGAGCAAGTCCAGAAGTTCCTGGCGACATTCACCCACGAGTTAAAAACTCCACTTGCGAGTCTTCGTCTTCAAGCGGAGGCCCTGCGTGAAGATCTCTCCGATGCGCCTGCGGATGTTCAGCGACTACTCGGGAGGCTCGTGGCTGACACTGCACGTCTGACGTTGCAGCTTGATAACTCGCTTTTTCTTGCCGACCTGCTCAGCGGACGCAGCGGACTCTTGCGAGGGGGACGTCTCGCCGCGGGCTCTGAGACTCTCACCGAGGATCGCGCCCTCAGAATGGAATTAGTGGCTCTGACTCCGTTGGTGGGCGCTTTGGCAGAACACTGGCCGCATTTGACGGTTGTTTGTGTGCCCGGCGTTGAAGTGCAGGCAGACCGACGTGCGCTGGAGAGCGTGTTTTTGAACCTGTTTCAAAATGCGATATCGCATGGCAAGGCTCGAAATATTGATGTTGCCGCCAGCGTTCCTGAACAGGGCTGGGTCCTGCTTACCGTTCGGAACGATGGGACGCCGTTCGTTGGCGATGCTTCCAAGCTTGGACAGTTATTCCAGAGATTCTATCAAGGTAGTGGTAGTGGTATCGGGCTCCATTTGGTTCGAACGCTCATGGCCGAAATGGGGGGATCGGTGACTATCGTTCCAAGTGAGCATGAGTTTGTGGTGCAGCTCAGAATGCGAGGGAGCGTCTCTGGCATATGAGGAATGCAGATCTTATCTGCATGCGAGTTACAGGGAATCTTCGATGGCGTTACAGATACTTTTAGTAGAGGACGACGAAAGTCTTGGAGCGACTCTATCGGAACGCCTTTCGCGTGAAGGCTATGCGATCCATTGGGTACAAACGCGCGCTGAGGCGATGCGTTGGTGCAAGGGCGTGACGGATGGCGGTACTAAGTCAGGGAATCCGCCTCAGGTGGACCTTGCGGTGCTAGATATTGGACTGCCTGACGGGTCGGGGCTCGACCTGGCCCGGGACCTTCGGCTTGTGTCGCAAGTGCCTATCATTTTTCTCACTGCCATGAGCTCGCCTGAATATCGCCTCGAAGGGTTTGAGCTTGGCGCCGAAGATTATATTCCGAAGCCTTTTCATTTAAAGGAGCTTATTCTCAGGATTCAGCGCGTGCTGCCTCTGGATGCCGAGCAAGGTGGTCAGCGTTCAACACGAGCCCGAAGAGATCCGACCCGCGGGCTTTTTTCGCTTGATCGCCCGGCGTTTACTGTGGTGTTGGCTGGCGGTGCGCGGATACAACCGCCGACCAAAGATTTTATTCTACTGTGCCTGCTTGTTGACGCGTCTCCCAGGGTGCTGAGTAGGGAGGAGATAGTTCAGCGAGTGTGGGAGGGGGAAACTTCTCCGGCGATGCGTTCGGTGGACAATGCTATCGTGCGACTAAGGCAGATACTTCCTGGTGAGTCGACTGCGGCGATTCGCTCGGTACGAGGCGTGGGCTATCAATTTCTTCACCCGCAAGACATGGCGACATAAGAAACGAAGCGAGAGGCCAGATTTCGGCGTTATTCGAGGCGCAAAATGTCATTGAGCGCTTGTCGCAGCGCTTTGAAGATGGACAATCGTTCTTCGGCCGGACGCATGCTGAGTTGTTCGCCCACTTCGAGGTAGAGCACGCCTGATTTGTGCTCGACGCCAAGTGCTCCTGCAATAATACTTCGGGTTGTTCCGTCAATTTCTGACGAATGACCCTCATACGGCAGCAATGAATGCAGGGCCGCGCTGATTGCAGACCGTGAACGTCCCGAAAAGGCATGGGATGCAAGGTCGGTGAGTTCTATCGTTCCGATTGGCACTCGTGGTCGTAACAACATGGAATCGGGGTCCAGTAGGTAGAGTCCACCACGATCGAAACCAGCCAAGGGAATAGCTTGCTTCAAAAGAGCATCAAGGGCATCTCGACTGACGCCGTTGTGCGGCATCTGTTCATAGATATCTTCGATAATAGCGGCAAGCGCAGGGGGGCACGCTCGAATGTGCTTGTTGGTTTTAGTTTTAAGAACCGGGGCTTCTGTGTCATCGCGTTGAACCGTTAATCGGCTTGGCAGCGTGGTGACTTGTGGCGTGTGGCCTTGAAACTCAGTGAGATAGGTACGAACCGAGGAGAGCACGGCGCGCATGCCGCTTGGTCCGAGCTTGGCGCGAATAAAGGCTGACGCATCCTGCCAGTCGCGCTCCGCATCTGGAAAGTGCTCGGGGTACATCGAACGCGCGAGTGCCTCGCCAGCTTCGCAAATTTGCCGAAGCGCTTCGCTCTTCATTTGCTCTTCGGCGGAGAGCAGCTCTATCGCTTGTTCGTCGCCGAGTGCCGCGCAGGTGCTTGGGGTGAAGTGCCAACGCTGCGCGATGGTAACCGCCAACAACGTAGGGCTAAAGCCCAGAAGAGCAGTGAGAGATTGATCTACGTTTGCGTCCGGACTGCGTTCTTTAAGCACTCGTTGGTAGAGGTGCGGATAGTTCCATGCAATCAAGATGTGTCCCATCTGTCGCAAGCTAGAGGTGACGAACGCGGCATGTGGAGAGATGCCGGTGTGCTCGCCGATACTCTCGCTTGCTGAAGCCGCAATCGCACTGCGCGTAATGCATGCAAGTTGCTCGGGAGTGGCGTCGGTCAGACGATGGTTTGAGCAAATTTCGGGCGTTGATTCCAAAATATCGGAAAGCGTTCGTTCGCCATTTTTGGAAAAAATTTCAGAAAGATTGCTTTGTAGGTCACCTCGCACAGCTGCTGTTTCAGAAAGCCGCTTGAGTACCAGCAGGGCAAGCGTCGGGTCGCGACGTACATCTTTCATCGCCAGTGAGGTATCGTTTCTATACTCACCTTGGGAGGCGCGCAGACGAACGTCTCGGATAACCGAATCGGAGACGGGTGCCCAGCCTTGCAGGGCATAACTCACACCGCGTTCCAGACGTTCATTCATTCGAAAAGGAGCTCCTCAACCATCGCTTTCGCGGCAAGCCTTTTTGAGGCGAAATATCTCGCTTCATTCGAGGCATTAGATTCCTGGTCGAGGTCTTTCGATCCTTGTTACCCCGAACAATTCCGGTATTCGTCTATCGACCAGAGAACACCACTTTCTAAAACAGAGTTTGATTCTAATCACCTTTGGTAGTACGGCTGTTCGGGCCCATATCCAAGGTGCCTAAAGCATTTGCATTTCATGACTGATTGGTGAGGAAATGGGGTCGTTGCTGAGAGTACTTACTAAGAGAGGGTTATTAGCTCGTGTTACGAATTGAAACGATCCCCGTTACACCGTTTTCCCAGAACGCCAGGTTAATCTCGGACATTGAAGCGGGGGTTGGCTTACTTATAGATCCCGGAGGAGAGCCTGAACGCATCCTCAAATCTGCTGAGGCAGCGGGAGTCTCAGTTAAAGAGGTATGGCTCACACACTCACATCTGGACCATGTTGGCGGAGTCGCTGAAATCATTCGGCGTACTGGTGCTAAGCTAATCGGGCATCCCCTCGAGAAGGACATGCGAAAGCACGTTGTCCAAATCTGTCAGATGTATGGTCTGCCGTCTGCGGGCTTTGAGAATGCTCCTGAGCCAGATACCTATGTACAAGGTGGTGAAGTGCTACGGTTTGCGAACCATGATTTCCAGGTCATTTTCACCCCAGGGCATTCCCCGGGGCACGTATGTTTCTATCAGCCTGAGGCTGGAGTGCTGCTGGGAGGGGATGTGTTGTTCCAGGGGTCGATTGGACGCACAGACCTGCCCGGAGGAGACCACGAAACTTTGCTCAAAAGCATTGATCAACTGATGAAGCGCTTACCGATGGAGACTAGAGTGCTCAGTGGGCACGGACCTGATACAACTCTGGGTGAGGAGCGCCAAAGCAATCCTTTTCTTGTCGGTGCCTTTTCGTAAAGGGGCTTAGTCGATGGCTGAAAATACATGGCATAAGAACCAAATTCACGACCTGACGGAAAAGCGTCGCGTCGTGTTGGGAGTTACGGGCTCAATCGCCGCTTACAAGGCGGCTGAATTGGCGCGCTTGATGGTGTCTTGGGGCTACGAAGTGCGTTGTGTCATGACCTCTTCGGCGGAGGAATTCGTCTCGGCAATGACGCTTGGCGCGGTGACCGGGAGTCCTGTTACCACTGGATTCTGGGATTCATCCGAGGCCTCTGGGATAGGACACATTCAACTCGCCGACTGGGCACAGTTGTTAGTGATTGCACCAGCGACTGCCGATACGATTGCCAAACTCGCTTGCGGATTTGCTGACAGTCCGTTGTTAGCCGTGGCACTCGCCACAAAAGCGCCGATGCTCGTGGCCCCTGCCATGAATGTAAACATGTACGAGCATGAGAAGACGCAGGAAAATATTGCGACTCTCCGTGCTCGTGGAGTGCAAATTGTAGATCCCGGCGAGGGCGCGTTGGCTTGTGGATGGAATGGGGCGGGGCGCTTAGCCGAGCCGCACCAGATTTTTTATCAGTGCCGTCGCGCGTTGTCCCCTAATGACTTGGCCGGCAAGCACGTGATTGTCACCACGGGGCCGACTAGAGAGTATATTGATCCGGTGCGCTATATCTCAAATCGCAGTTCTGGAAAGATGGGTATCGCGCTTGCGCGAGAAGCCTATCGTCGCGGTGCTGAAGTGACGTTGGTACACGGGCCGATTCCTGTTCGAGTGCCTGATGCCGTTCACCGTATTCAGGTTGAGTCGGCGCAACAAATGCATGACGTGATGCTGAGCCTTACCTTTGGTCCAGATGCAGGTTCAGAAAAGAGTCCTCCGCAACAAGCAACGCGCTCTGCATTTCGCCCTCCGGACATGGTGCTTATGGCCGCCGCAGTTGCTGATTACAGACCTGTCCAAAGATCTGAAGGAAAGCTGAAGAAAGCAGAAGGTGTTCCCAGTGTAACTTTGACTGAGAACCCGGACATCTTGGCTTCACTTGGCGCTCGTAAGCGCCAAATAGTAGCCACGGGAGGAGAGCCACGGCCGCTAATCGTAGGCTTTGCGGTCGAAACCGGCGAAGTCGAAGATTTGGTCGCCGAGGCACACCGCAAACTTATTGCAAAAGGAGCGGATCTAATCGTCGGTAACTTTGCTCAAGATGCGTTCGACCTTGATACCAATCGCGCTTGGTTGGTGGATAGAAACGGACGCCAAGAAGAAATCACTACGTCTTATAAGAGCCGAGTGGCGAATAAGGTACTGGATGCGGCCGCAAGACTCTAAGGCAGAGCTACTTACCCCGCAACGAAAGGCACTGTTTGCGCTGCTTGACGCGGTGGCGCCCGTTTACCCAGGAGGCGTCCCGCTTCGAGTGATGAGGGAAGCCGGTGAGTTGCTGCACCGCAAGAGCGAGAGTGCTGTTAAGAATGAAAATGCAGGACGAGTATCATTCCAAGGCACGGGCAAATCCGGAGTCGCTTTCGTCGGCGCGTGGCCAGAACACGAAGGCGGCGGTGTGTTCTCCAGTATGCATGGTAAGTTGCTTCGGGCCGCGATTGAGAAAGGCTTGAAGAAGAAAGTCGAAGACGTGCTAGTGGTGCGTGCTGATTCTGTTGAAGCGCTGCGCGGGCCAGATCTTGGTGGTGTGGCGACAGCCATCTTGGCCCAGATTCAAGGTCTACAGCTTGGCTCGATTCTTCTTTTGGGAGGACGGGTGCTCGGAGAATTGAAAAAGGGAGCTGCCGTATCGTCTCAGCCGATTGCCGAAGACGTCATTCAGTTTCTTCTCAAGAACCGTAGTTCGGTTCCCTTGGTGATCAAGACGGTTTCCTTGTTAGACTTGTTCCCCATTGGTGGAGCTGCAGCACCGCTGGAAGGTCCAAAGCGAGAATTTTGGCAGGACCTCAAACGAGTTTCTGAAGCACTTCGTTAGAGGTGCGAAAAGTTAATCAATCACACCCGCAGGGAGAGAGAAGTGAGTGATAGGAAAAGTATGAGTGTTGTTCAACAGATTTGGCCACGGCTGAAGAAGTCCTTGGCCACCGTTTGTTTGCTCGTGTTTTGCCTCGCGGTGTGTGCTCTGCGAGTAGACGGAGGGCTTGCTCTAGCGGAGGAAGTTGCCAGCGCGGGTAACGCTCAGGACAGCAAAAAAGGCGCTAAGGCAGAGGCGAAATCTTCAAAGGCTTCAAAGGGGCAGCTCCAAGATATCTCCAGCGGTCCAGTCATGATCGTCGATATGGACATGTTGATCTTGCCCGGCACCCAAGCGCTGCTCGAATCCAGCATTGCGCGAGCAGTCAGTGAGGGGGCGAGTGCCATTGTAGTAAAAATCGATACTCCCGGAGGCATGCTGCAGACCTCTCAAGAAATGGTGCAAGCGATTCTTCGCTCCCCCGTTCCAGTAATTGTGTATGTAGGCCCTACCGGAGCGACCGCCACATCGGCCGGCGTCTTCATTACACTTGCAGGGCACATTGCCGCGATGGCTCCGAGCACTACCATCGGCGCGGCAACGCCGGTCATGGGTGACGGACAAGACATTGCCAAAGACATGAAAGCAAAGGCTGAGAACATCACCTCAGCAATGGTGCGCTCGATTGCAGAGGAGCGCGGACGCAATATTCAATGGGCCGAGAAAGCGGTCACCGAGGCAGCTTCGCTCACCGAAACCGAAGCATTGAAAGAGGGCGTGATAGATTTTGTTGCCCAGGATGTTGAGGAGCTGCTGCGGAAGGTTAAGGGTAAAGTAGTAACTTTGAACAACGAACAGAAAACGCTAGGCGATCTTTCTGGGCTTCCAAGGATCTACCTTGAGATCTCTGCGCGTGACTTAGTGGTTAACGTGCTCTCCAACCCGACGGTGCTCGCCCTGCTGTGGTTGGCGGCAACGACAGGCATCTCGATAGAGCTCTATAATCCCGGCTTAATATTTCCGGGCGTGATTGGAGTGATTTCTCTGTTGATTGCGCTCGCAATGAGTCAGGTTATTCCGATAAATTCAGCGGCAGTAATTCTTTTGGCGGTAGGCGCCATATTGATTGGCGCAGAGCTCTTTACCGGAACGCTCATTCTTGGCGTATTAGGAGTGGTGGCTATGGTGCTCGGTGCGGTTTATCTGGTGAATGTGGTCGAGGCTCCGGGCTTAACTGTCGCGCTTGAGTTCATCATCCCGATGGCAACCCTCATGGGGCTATTTATGTTACTGGTTGCCAGCGTCGGCTATCGAGTGATGAGAAAGCGTTCTGTCACCGGCAGTGACGGGCTAGTGGGGTTGTGCGGAAAGGCAGTTGAAACCATCACTTCGTCTGGGAAAGTGTTTGTGAATGGGGAGTTATGGAATGCCTTCGTGAGCGACGGAGCGATTGAGAAGGACGCTGAAATTCAAGTAGTGGCAATGCGGCCGGGCCTTACGCTTGAAGTTAAGGCTAAAGGGAGCTAGGGATTGTGTGGTGCAGAGCTGCACAGATCTCAACAAGAGGACGTAGTATTCGTTAATTTTTCAACTGAAGCGAGGAGAGTGTTCATATGGGCTCATTGTGGATTGTACCGTTAATTGTTCTGTTCGTTGCCTTGAAGAAGGCTATTTATATTCTTCAAGAGTATGAACGTGGTGTCGTCTTTTTTCTAGGACGATTGTCTGGGGTACGGGGGCCGGGACTTGTGCTCGTCATTCCGTTCATCCAAGAGCTGCGCCGCCTCGATATGCGTACTTTGACGATGGACGTTCCTTCCCAGGACGTCATCACCAAAGATAACGTTTCGGTCAAGGTCAATGCAGTTGTGTACTTCCGTGTGGTGGAACCCGACAAAGCGATTGTGCAAGTTGAGAATTATCTTCTCGCCACAAATCAGCTCTGTCAGACAACTTTGCGTTCGGTATGCGGAGAGAAGGAGCTTGATGAGCTGCTCTCTAAACGCGATGAAGTGAACCGCAGCATTCAAGAGTACCTGGACAAAGGCACTGACCCTTGGGGTATTAAGGTTTCAGGAGTCGAGGTCAAGCACATCGACTTGCCTCAAGAAATGCAGCGCGCCATGGCGAAACAGGCTGAGGCAGAGCGTGAACGCCGAGCAAAAATCATTCAGGCTGAAGGAGAGCTTCAGGCCTCAGACAAGCTTACCCAGGCGGCGAAGATATTGTCGCAAGACCCGGCGGCAATTCAGCTACGGTACCTCGATACCTTGAGAAGCATTGCGGTTGAGCATAACTCCACCATTATCTTCCCCGTACCGATTGATATTTTCGATGCGATTAAGACAAAACTAATGAAGTAGGAAAGGGGCCCCGAGTGAGGGTGACTCACTCGGGGCAAAGTCGAGGAATGTTCGAAGCGATGAGGAATGGCGCTGGCTGGCTTAAGTGCTCAGGGAGAGATCCACAAAAATTCATCCCTGTTCGTCTTAAGAACCTAAAGCCACGACACTCTCTCATGAGGTTACATGGTTTCTACTAGATTCCTATTGCAACTGCCGTGCCGAGGCCTGCGTGCTTTTCGGATTTTTGGGCACTAGTTCTTGTGGTGACAGGCTGGTTCCCCGTGAGTTTCCTGGACAATTCAATATGATAGCGAATGGGGCCCCGCATACTCCATTCTCATATGACCTTCCTGTGGAGAGGATTGCGCAGCGCCCGGTCCAGCCGCCCGATGCTGCTCGAATGCTGGTCGTCGACAAATCATCGGGGCACATTGAGGATAGTACCTTTGTCGATTTAGTTGAATATCTCCATTCTGGAGATCTTCTGATTTTCAATGATACGCGTGTCATTCCCGCCCGCTTTCTTGGACACTTCGTTGAAGAGCGGCGTCCCGCCTCCCAACACGCTGAGACTGAACCCAAGCAAAGGGCAGAGGTTGAGATATTTCTTCTCCAAGAGGAGACAGACAGCGTCGCCACTAGCAGTAGCGCCGCTGGTCCTGTGTGGCTCTGTACCGGAAAGCCCCTTCGAAAATTCCTTCCGGGGAGAGTAGTTCAGTTTGCAGAGCGGTTGCGAGCTCGAGTGCTTGAGCGAACTAGTGCCACCGACGTTCGAATTCAGTTTTTCGATGCTGAAAATACAGACAGTCCTCAGAACCTGGAACAAGTGCGCTCCCTTCTGTTTGGGCAGGGGCTCATGCCGATTCCACCATACATTCGACACGGACTTTCAGACGAGCAAGACAAGGTTGATTACCAAACCATTTTTGCCGCTCAAGACGGCTCCATTGCCGCGCCGACAGCAAGTCTGCACTTTACCTCTGATCTTGTGGCACGCATTCGAGACAAAGGGGTGGGGGTTTCCTTTCTGACTCTGCATGTCGGAGCCGCAAGCATACGATCGGTCGAAAATTCGGGCGCGACAGTTCCTGAGTCAGAGCGCATGGTGGTGTCTCACGATTTGCTTGAACGGGTGCGAGAGACCAAGGCCAGCGGAAAGCGTGTGATCGCGGTAGGTACCACTGTTGCGCGTGCTCTTGAGAGTGCCCTGTTGATCGCTGAGAGTTTGCCAGGGAAGGCGCATGGAGGGCCTACAGACCTAGAAACTGAGGCGGATATTTTTATCACTCCGGGATTTACATTCCGCGGACTCGATGGGCTGATTACAAACTTCCATCAGCCCGGGACTACGCATATGTTATTGGTTGAAGCCCTCCTCGGGCGAGAGTTAATCAGAAGCGTGTATGAACATGCGTTAAGTCACGACTATCGATTTCTTAGCTACGGCGACGGAAGTTTGTTTACTTAAAGGAGTGAGTGGGTGGAGCGCTTTGAAGTCGTCAGTAAGGAAGGGAACGCACGACTAGGGCGATTCACCACCGGCCATGGAACTTTTGACACGCCAAACTTTATGCCAGTGGGCACCAGAGCAAGCGTGAAAGGAGTCGACGTCGAGCGACTGTACGAATTGGGAACCCAAATCACCTTGGTCAACACCTATCATCTTTGGCTTCGCCCTGGGCCCGAACTCATTCAGTCACTTGGCGGCATTCAACGCTTCTGTGGATGGCGGGGGCCGATCTTGAGTGACAGTGGCGGGTATCAGGTTTTTAGTCTGAAGAGCATTCGCACGATTGAGGAAGAAGGAGTGCATTTTCGCTCTCATCTCGATGGCGCGGCACTGCTTCTTACACCTGAGAAATCGATCCAGATTCAAGAGATGCTGGGCGTTGATA
This sequence comes from Bdellovibrionota bacterium, assembly GCA_041739995.1. Taxonomy (GTDB): domain Bacteria; phylum Bdellovibrionota_C; class UBA2361; order UBA2361; family JBGSMV01; genus JBGSMV01. The sequence goes on along the minus strand of JBGSMV010000046.1, from coordinate 3,464 downwards.
TCGCTATGGTGCTTGACGAGTGTCCTGCTCCAGGACTCTCGTTCTCTGATGTGGAGCGTTCACTTTCGATGACGCACCGCTGGGCATTGCGATCACTGGGTGCGAGAAAGAACGCCGATCAGTTATCTGTATTCTGTATTACCCAAGGCGGAACCTTTCAGGAACTTCGCACGCGCTCTGCGGAGACGCTTGCCAGTGCGTCGGTGGATGGGGTCGGTTTCGACGGATGTGCTATCGGAGGTTTGAGCGTGGGTGAGCCAAAGCCGCGCATGTATGAGGTGCTGAGCTATCATCCACAGCAACTCCCCGAGAAGAAGATTCGCTACTTAATGGGAGTGGGTACTCCAGAGGACATTGTCGAGGCGGTGTATCGAGGAGTAGACCTATTCGACTGCGTGATGCCAACTCGCGCCGGACGCTTTGGCCGGGCTTTCGTCAGTGGGGAAGAGCCCTTCTTTAATATTAAGAATGCGCGTTATGCCAACGACCAGAGCTCGCTTGATGAGCGCTGTTTGTGCATTGCATGTCGATCATACTCTCGCGCCTATATTCATCACTTGTTTAAGGTTGGCGAGATGCTCGGGCCTCAACTGCTCAGTGTTCATAATTTAACGCACTACCTGTCATTGGTGGGCGCTATTCGTCGCGCGATTCAGCACGGTGTCTATGAGAGCTTTTACAAGGCAGAGAAAGCACGTTGGGTTTCTACTAACGCAGCGTCAGAGAGCGGAGCAGACTAGTTGAGTCGCTGTAAGGTGGGCAAACTGCGGTAGTCAGGACGCCCTAACGCACGATCGATGCAAATCGAAGTAAACGCTTCAGCGGAAACCACCAGGCTTGACGTGCCCGCTCAGACTCAGCGGGCTGACTCGCTACGACATTGGCTTTCTCCATTAAGGGGGCTTGTATCTCAAACGGTGACCCGAGCTGCTCAAGGACTGGGTTCTTAGCCCATAAATTTTCGAGCGGGCTCTTCGTTGACGTTGCTCCACGGTTCGCCACGTGGGTGTAAATCATGGTGGTCTTAAGATCTTTGTGTCCGAGCAGTGTTTGAATAGTGCGAATGTCCGCGCCATCTTCGAGGAGGTGCGTAGCAAATGAATGCCTGAATGTATGACAGGTTGCATGCTTTTCGATTCCGAGAGTGCGAAGTGTTTTAGCAATTGCGCCTTGCATGATTGAATCGTGAAGATGATGCCTTCTTGTGATTCCGGAACGTGGGTCACTTGAAAGTTTTGCCGATGGAAATATCCAGAACCATTTCCAGGAGACGGAAGCGTTAGGATACTTGCGTTTAAGTGCGGTGGGCATTTCAACGCCCGAGATATTTGACAAGCGGTCTCTCTCGTGAAATTCGCGTGCTCTCCTGATCTGATCTTTGAGCGGCTCAATCAGTGCGGTGGGCAGCATTACTACCCTATCTTTTGGGCTCTTCGAATCCCAAATTGCGATCTGTTTCCTCTCAAAGTCTATGTCCTTAACTCGAAGCCGCAGGGCCTCGGCGAGACGTAAGCCTGAACCGTAGAGTAGGGAAGCGATGAGTCTCTGTGAGCGTGCCAAGGAGGATAAAATCTGGGCTACTTCATCCCGAGAAAATACAACAGGAATTCGGTCACGTCTCTTAGCCCATTCAATTCCGGGAATGTGTTCGACGGGGGTTTTGAGGACTTCGCGGTATAAAAATACCAAGGCATTCAATGCCTGGTTCTGAGTAGTCGGCGAGACATGGCGCTCAACGGCGAGATACGTCAAGTACTCCCCGATCGCCTTTGTGCCAAGCTCGGAAGGGTGGCGTTTATTGAAGTGGAGAATAAACCGCCGAATCCAGCCAATGTAGTGACGCTCGGTCGCGTAAGCGTAATGCCGTGTTCGTAGCAGCGCTCTTACTTGGTCCAGTAATTTTATTTTCTTCAAGGGAGTCATCGGTGAGTATTCGACCGAAGAGCAGAAAAGTTTCCTTGCTGAAGGTATTTAATACCCTCTGCGGGGGACTCCCGACTTCCAATACCTCTAGAAGGCGCGCGCCGTGGTATTACAATACCACGGGATCTGACTATCCAAGAGATTGAAATGGCGGGAGATTTCGAGCGACTAGGCTAGGCGCAATGTGCAGGGTAAGATAGTAACCGGGTGCTGCCCTTATCTGGCACACTAATATGTTATACTGCCAATGCAACCCAAGGGCAGTGAAATGCCATAACTATACATATGAGCGGATTCGGTAACTTAATTTCAAATGGTTTGATTCAGCAAGCAAAGGGGCAGGTCGCCTCCCCTAACTCAGGTATTGCGCCCGATGCTGAACAAAGCTTCAACGCTTCGAGCACTGGTGTCGCTCGAGAGTCGTTAGTACCCTCAGCGTGTGGAATCGATCTAAACGCTATCGGTAAGAGTCTATTTATAAACCTGAAGTCCGAACCAGGCATCAATCGCTGGGCTTACGAAGTATCTCGGCCCGGGGCATCCGTCACTCTTGACAGTCAGCACATCGGGCTAGAGGGAGGCTCCCAATTCACCGCCGATAGAATCTTCGTCGTAACAAAGTCTGGTAATATCTACGATATTAAAGTGCGTGGCGGCGACCCCATGATTGGACCGGAATCAACAGTAACCAACCTTAGGACCGGAACAAAGTATGTTCTCCCGTCGGATCAAACTATTACGATGGCATTGGAAGTTGGCAAACCGATTCGCGGCCATAACCTACCATTTGAGACTAGCGAAATAGCCAAGTTCATGGTGGTCGATAGTGCCATGAGGGCAGTATAACACCTTAATCCAGCGGACACGTAAACGCGCCGCTGATTCTAGCCGTTATCCGGCATGCTACATTGGGCCCAACCACGCGCATAACTACACATAGGAGAAGTTTTATATGGGCGAGTTTCATTTCGAACGAGACCTTGAGGGTCGACCACCAGAGTCTCAAGAGCTCGACCCCGAGGGTACCAGATTCTTATATGAGTTCGGGGAACTCGCATCGACTCGCCCCGATTCAATCCTTCCATCTGACGAACTGGCGAAACTTGAACACGCAATACATGAACGCATCGATTCACCGGGCGTCCCTCGTTTTGGTTCCCCAGAGATGGGCGACACATTCCACCCAGTAGAGTCGGACCCTTTTGCAGACTGTCACCTGACGGCAGCCCCAAGTCAGGATGATGGTGCTACGCAATATGCGAATGGCTCACTCGATTCACTAGAACAGATACAAATGCTGACTCCTGACGAGCTCGAGTCATTGAGCGCCGCGCGTTACGCGATTGTTGAAGGAGAGGCACCGCAGAGTGAGGTGGACATGCCCCAAATTGATATAGGCGCGAAAAAGACCGGATAACACACGGGCCGACGCGGACACCAATCGCTGCCCGATTGGTGCCGGTCGCCCTAGCCGTTATCCGTAGGAGTCAGAATCATCATGGTGCAACGAATTCTAGTTATCATTGTGTGCCTAGTGATGC
>JBGSMV010000021.1:0-7909 GCA_041739995.1 Bdellovibrionota bacterium | reverse complement strand
TCGATCTTCCCAGACACGCGGGAGTTCATCGCGTCCGTAGTACACAATCCGGTAGAGCGGCGTTTCTTCCGGTTGTCTTCGGCGGTAGTGCTGGAGCTTTGCCTTGGTGCGCTCCCAATTGCGGCAGGTAAACATCCCGCCACAGACAACAAACTACGTGCCAGTGCGGCACGCAGGTAGCAGAAAGTGCTTCTTTTTGCAAACGAAATGTCAGATGCCGCCGCCCGGTACCGGATAACCTCTCGCCACCATTAACTTTCCCCTAGCAAATTTCGCATGTCGCTCCTGCCATCACATAAGATTATTGAATTGCATCAAACGGTTAGGCGCTTCTTGAACAAGCTCGGCACTATGCCGTCACATAAGAAACGTGCATTTGAGAGTTTCCGCGGAATTCCGGATCGACGATCCGCTGCGTCTCATGTCTCCGGCAAGGGCTCCGTGCGTGCGACTATGCTGCCGGCACGCGGCGACAAAAGGCTAATCCGCCTATTCATATTAACGAAAAGAATGCCGAGGGCCCTTCGATGCGTTTCGTTTACTCAGGACTTACCATGAGCGAGCAAACGCGAGTCGAATGGTGCCGAGGGCGGGTCCACCTATGCCAAAGGCTTCGGCGGATCCAGTCGGCGGTGACTGAACCAGCCGTAGCGATCTGCGAAGGCTGGTGCCGAGGGTGGGAATCGAACCCGCACACCCTTTCGGATCCAGGATTTTAAGTTCGCTCGGTACATTACCGGTCGACACCCTTCAACGTCCTTCAACTAAACATTCTCGCCACTTAGCATGAACAACTTGTTGAAGGGTGTTGGAGGGTATTGAAGGATGTTGAAGCTATTTACGTAAAATTTACGGAAACTTAATCGTGCCCGTTAAAGCTCTGCCGATTCGCCCAAGCTAACCTTGCGAAAGCTTCTCCATGCCATAAGCCCACCTTCGAGACTAAATCCCCTACCCCCCAGCCTAGTGAGCTGAGCGGCAAATCGACGAGACTGATCACCTACGGGGCAAACGAATAACACGGCTCTCTCGACCCCAACAAAAGGACTTCTCGAATCCAAGAGCTTTTCAAGTGTCTCACTCGGAATATTCACCGCGCCTGGAAAACTTCCGTGCTCAAAGGCAACTGCAGCGCGGATGTCGACAACAAGCGCATTGTTCTCGGCTACCCAGGTTTCTGTATCCTTGAAAGAAACACCTGGAGCACGCGCAACCTGATGCGGGTCAATTGAAAATATCGACAAAGGCTTTCTCTTTTCACCAAAGAGCTCAGGGCGACGTTCCCGAATATAAGACAAATACCACTCTACCCGATCGCAAACGATTGTTACCGCAGTTGCCCGACTAGTAAGAGTGCTGTCGATCTTACGTAGATACGAGAGAGCGCCTTGGAGGTGCGCGCCAGAAGACGGACCGCCTAAGACACCGCACTCACGTATGAGGGACAGTACACCATCAATCGCTGAGCTCGATTCAACGGTAACGATTTCATCATACTTTTCAGGGGTGAAAATACCTGCCTCAAGAAGCTGATCGACCGTTCTGATTCCGGGAATAAAATCACTTTTACCCGCCGTTATTCCTATTAGCTTGAGTTTTGAGTTCACCTCTCTTAGGCGCTCGGCGATTCCTAAAGTTGACCCTGCTGTACCAAGGCCTGAGCAGAAATAATCAACTGAGCCAAGATCGCGAACAATCTCCTCCGCCGTAGTATCCCGATGAGTTTTAGGATTTAGCTCATTAGTAAATTGAGAGGTAAAAAAGAGCTTCCCTTGCGCGCGCGCCACCTCTCGCTCGATAAGGTACTGCGGATCATTTGGGTCACTTGGGTCGTAACAATTTAATGAGCCGGAAACCTCCTCAAGCTCGACACCTAAGAGCTTAAGAATATCCTTGGTCTCTTTGACTTTTACCATCGCACTAACAAGCTTGAATGGAACTCCAGCGCGTTTGGCGATTACCGCGAGAGCTTTGGCCGTATTTCCACTTGAATTCTCAATTATGCCCTGCCCTCGCTCCTTAATTCCCGGCAGGGCTTCGCGAATCATGCCCCAGGCGATTCGATCCTTTACTGAACCGAAGGGATTGAAAAACTCAAGTTTCGCGAAGAGATCGATATGTTCAAGCTTCGTAACTGATTTTGGAATTCGAAGCAGTGGGGTATTCCCAATCGCTTCTGTAATATCTTCAAGGATCATCTTCCCTCCTGAATGGCGCGGATCTCTGATGGACGTACAGAGTTATCATCGCGGCAGATAAATCGGTCGGCACCGCCGAACACAGCAATTTTGTGAGGAACCGCCTGATGCAGGATTTCAGCTTCCGCAAAATCCATGTGGTAGGCCGCGGTATTAACAAACGCCACGAGATCGCCGCGCTTAGGCTCGAAGCCAGGATAAACTTTTTGATACTGAATCAGATCGCTTGCGATGCATAGATTCCCAAATAGAAAGTAACTTTTTGTTGATGGCTCCCGCGCAGCTTGGGGAATGAAAACCGGTTGAGTAAGTAACTTCTGCTCCCTACTCAGAAGGTTAGTATGATTCATGTTAAGCATTAGGAGTGGCTGTCCGGCAGCCGACTCCTTTACAGAAGCGATATCGGCCACGGTCAATCCAGCACAATCCAATAGGGCGCGCCCAGGCTCAACTCGTAGCTCTAACATCATGTCGCGGATCAGTTCGGCTACTGAGCAATTATCGAAAAGAGGTGACCTTTGATTGAGAAAGGTATTGAGCGCTGCGGGTCCAGTCTCTGCTGGAAAGTGATCGGCGAATGCGGGTGCGCCGACAATCCTTCCCTCCTCGGCTCGTAGTCCGAGCCCTGAGCCATCCCACGTAATTGGCTTAACTTTCCCAAGCACTGAGGCACGCAGATAACTTTGAAAGCGCTGCCACTCATCTAACAGCGCTGCGTAATGAATCTTAAATCCGCCGCCTATATTGATCACTTTGGGATTAAGCCCCATCTGGAAAGCGTGCCGGGTGCTTTCCAGCGCATTTTCAAATGCAACTAGACGTTCCTCTTTATCGCCGCTCAATAGATGGAAATGAATTCCCTCAAAGGTGCCCCGCGTTCCAAGTGCTTTTGCTATTGATAGCGCCTCAGAAATTTTTTCAAACCGAATCCCGAATGGAGCATCGGAGGGCGAAAATTTAACTCGTTCAGATTGAAATCCGGAAATTCGGATTACGAAGCGTGCGTTAGGTAAATCACTATTACTTCTGAGTAGCTCGACTAATTGTTGTAGCTCATCAAAACTATCGATACTGACCGTTGTTCCGTGATGGAGCGCAGAGAATAAGTACTCTTGAGACTTCGGACCGGAAGTCTGAATTCTATTACCACGAATGCCGCACTCAAGCGCGTGCACGAGCGCTCCCTTAGAAGACACATCCACTGCCGCATCAACAAGCGCAAGGCTAGAGAGGATTGACCGCGATTTATTAGGCTTCGAGGTAAACAGCACTTCGCCTGCCAGCCCATTGCTACGCAGTACAGCGCTGAAGCCTTCACGGTTTCTGACGACAGTCTCAGGCATCACAAAGTTAAGCGGCGAACCCTTCGATTTAACCGCTTCAACGATTAGAGATTTGTCCGTAAGTAAAGCAGCGCTCAACGGATCAATCTTAGGCGAAACCGCGCACGCATTACGACAGCCGCAGGTACCGCAGCATTTACTCTCTGTTCTTTCTAACTCTTCCGACATTCTTGGAGCCAACTAAAAAAGTTGGTTCCTTTCGGGGAAAATGGAACCTTGAGTAATGAAACCTGTGCATTAAGCATCCCCGCAGGTATGTTTCGAACGCTTCCGACGAAACTAAAACTCCGCGATCAGCCACAGCAGCAACCGGGCTTCTTCGGTTTCCCGGGAGAAGTACCACACGTAGCCGCAGCGAGTCCGAGAGCCTGAGAGACCGAATCCAAAGCGGCGCGAGCATTGACCGGGTTAGGGTCGAGCACACGCAGCTGATCAGAGAGGCCGCCGGGCTTGCAGGTCGCTTGAGCCAACCTGTCAAAGAGCGCCACCTGCCACTCAGCGCTTGAACCAGGATTCTCGCCGTACCAGCCGAGACAGGTCTTTCGCACCTCGTAACCAGGCAGAGCACCGAGAGCGACCACCACCTCATTGCCAAGCTCCGGCAGGAGCAGGGCCTCGTGGTAGATGGTCTTCAGTGCACTCTTTTCACCGGTCCAGGGCCGAAGGGCACCCTTTCCTCCCAGAGTCTGCCGCAGCAGTTCCAGCGCCTCGGGGCCTTTGCCCTGATCCTCCGGAAATGCGATCAGTCGAGACACAAGCCCCTCATCACACGCGGCGACCGCGAGCTGATCAAGTGCCTTCACCGCCCAGGAATCGCTCGTTCCAGGATTTTCCCGGAACCAACGCAGGAACGGATGTCCCCGCTCGAACCCAGGAAGCACCGCAAGCGCCAGCGCCTCTTGCGCCGAAACACCAGGCAGCCGCACCGCCTCATGATAGATGCACATTGAAAACCTCACTTTCAGAACCTTCGTTCCCCCGAAAAGGAACATTTTTAAGATCGTTTGTAGGCACGACCTCACTAGCCTCATGAACCGTACACTAGTGGCCGAAGCTTTCGCTTAAGCCAGCCACCGATCTTCAGTGCCAGACGACGAACCCAATTATGCTCGTGTTTTGCAAGCACCCAGAGACCGCGCACCAAGAGCATCGCTCCGAGCACGTACAGCATCCAGTTGGGAACGCTCCACCATCCCCACATATTCCCTGCCGCCATCGACAAGGTTACGAGAGAAAGCGGAAGCCCGACCTTCAGATCAGTGATCACGACGAGACAGATGCCCGCCGTGACATAGAACACAACCTGAGCGACCAACGCCGCCCAACAGAGAGGGCACATAGGCTCCCCTCCTTTCGTAAAAACCCCCTTCTTGCGAAGGGACACGGAATGTAAATGACACGACGCCTCATTTACTTAGGCAGAACACCAGATCCCCCAACAGATCCACAGTCGCAGCTCTTCGTCCTGCCCTATGACCAGACGCGATTCCTCAGAGCACAAGCACAGCCACAACTCTGCTTGTAGATGCCGATCACAAGTTCCCGCTTGGTCGTTCCCAACAGGAATATCGCCCGTGACAAAGCTGTCAGCCCGTAGATCCAAACCCCTTTTTCAAAGAAAGATTGAAGAAATTGATTCCGAGTGATCTGATCCTCGGAGAGAGCTTCGCGGCTTGCTGCACCTTGAATTGCCGGTGGCGCACCGCAATAGAGCGTCTCGTTGTGGTAAGGATTTTGGCACTCCCTACACACCGTAAGGCGAAGCACGACAAATACCACCGTCCCACCCAGCAACCAGAGGCCGCACCGTCGGTCCGTAAGCAGAACCCAGCCAACAAGGCAAAGAGACGTGAGCAATACTCCGAGACCTGCCAACAGACAGCAGATACCCATGAACCAACTCCTTCTGGGTGCAGCACTCGATAGCACTACCCCGGAGAAAACCTGCTCGGTGCGACGCATGTCACACTTCGTCGAGCATAGATTCTATAACTGTATTTAAGACTAAAATGGATGCGGCATTTGTGCCGCACCGCTAGCGCAGCTTTGGAGCTTTGGCGAGCCTACGTTGTAGAGAACGGCGGTCCATTCCCAGCGCCTTAGCCGCATGGGTGACGTTTCCGCCGCAATCAGCAAGAACACGCTGCACGTGCTCCCATTCAACTTGATCAAGTGAAGGTACGGGAAGTGGCTTAGAATCGGTTGACTTCGAGGGTGAGAAAGCTTCGATAACTCTTTCTACCGGGCAGGGTTTAGTCAAATAGCTCATGGCTCCCCGGTGGATTGCATCCTGAGTAGTAGCGATACTCCCGAATCCGGTGAGGACGACGATCGGCAATGTTGGCTGGTCTGTACGCAGCCACGAAATCAACTGAAGCCCTGAATCTCCTGGCATTCGCAAATCAACGATGGCACGATCTGGATTGAATTCCTTGGCGACCTCACGTCCCTCTTTGGAACTAGCAACACCAACAGCCTCATCGCCGCGCTTCTTAAGTGCCAAGACAAGTCGTTCTCGAAATGTAGTATCATCGTCCACTACTAGGTACTTCATGACTTAGCCTCCCAAGCTACAACGCGCGGAAGCTCAATCTCAACTTTTGTACCCTTACCGAGGGTGCTTTCAATTCGGAAGGCTCCGCCTAATCTTTCTGCAAAGAGCTTAGTTATAAAAAGGCCTAGTCCCATACCTCGACCCGAGTCTTTCTTAGTAAAGAAAGGCTCCCCGATTCTCTGCAAATCCTCCGCGTTCATCCCCTTTCCGGAATCCTCGACCGTAAGGAGAATCGCCTTACTGGTTCCATTGACTGAAACGCTGACGCCATCGCCACTGATGCTTGCCTCAAGCGCATTTTTAATTACGGCTGAAATGATGTGGCGCACACCCTCCATCGGCAACACCACTGACTGGACGGCGCCGTCAGGTTTTATATGCACGCGTCTGGCATCGGTACTCGCGAGTCCACCATGTATCGATTCAAGCAGATCTTTGATTGAGAATTCTTGCGGCATTTCACCGAATAATTCACCAGAATTCTGCCCAAGACGCCTCATAGCCTCCGCGCACCGATCGAGCTGCGCACGAAGAACTCCGACATCTTTGCCAATATTTGAATCATCTCCGCGTTGGTGAAGTTCCGCCAAAATATCATTGACAACAAGCATCATCGAACCAAGCGGAGTGCCCAATTCATGCGCAACCGATGCTGAAATCGTAGTGACGGCAGCAAGTTTTTCCTCATTCGATCGCCTGCGCCCTAATTCCTTCTCTCGCCAATCAATTTCCGCTCGCATCCTCTGCAAAAATCCGCTCACAAGGAAAGAAATAAGAACGAAGCCAACAAGCATCCCCTGAAGATGCAGATTAAACTCGTCTCCGCCGCCATGCATGTGACCCATGGATAATTCCGGGACAGGCAAATACCAACGGAAAAGAAAGGCATAACAAAGGAAGCAAAAAATTGAGATTCCCCACGTCCACACCGAGCCCAATAATAGTGCCGCAAGCACCACGTGCACGAGATACACCATGCTAAACGGATTTGTGTGCCCACCGTAGGAGTAAAGCAGCGCGGTAAGCAAAAGCACGTCGGCGACGAGAACAATTCCTTGCGAACGTCGCGCTTCAAGCCACGCGCTCCCGCAAGGCAGCGATAGGCATATATTAGATAGAACAACGACTGCTGAGACGATCAGAAATGGATCCCAGGAAAGAGAAATCCCGATTAACCAATTCGCGCCAAGGAAGACTAGAAGTTGACCAAATACCGCTGCCCAGCGAATGCGTACTAGCCATGGCGCGCCGGGGCTTCCTACACCATCTTTGATTGCACTACTCGCAGAACTCAACTTTGACTCCTAGATACTCGAAGCATAACATCTTTGATTTGTTCTAGTGAAACTGGGGTGTAATTCCAGCTGTCCACACCCACATCAACCGCGAGTGTACCATCCGCTGGTGGCAGCTTGCCGTGTGAATGCCCATAGAGATGCCAGCTTCCGTAATGCTTACGATCCCAGACCCGCATGGCGTAGTGCATCAGAGCAATCTTAATCCCACCATTAAGACCCAAGAAGAAGTAATCCTTGATCCACTCAAAACGCGAAGCGCAAAGCTTGTGCTCCGCTGCCTTGTCGTGGTTTCCACGAATCAGAAATATCTTGCCGTTAAGTGAATCGAGTATCTCGCGCGTCTTCTCAGGTCGTAGAATAGAAACATCGCCGAGGTGATATACGGTGTCTGATGTTCCGACGGTACGATTCCAATTCTTGATTAGAATTTCGTTCATTTCGGTGACATCGCGAAAGGGCCGCTTGTCATAGCGTATGACATTGGAGTGCCCAAAGTGCGTATCGGCGGTGAAGAAG
>JBGSMV010000073.1:0-5776 GCA_041739995.1 Bdellovibrionota bacterium | reverse complement strand
GAGCATGCGCCTCACTCCGCACAGCGCGAAGCGAAAGCTTCTAAGGCGACCATTGAAGTTAAAAGGTGCCCTCTCCCTTATAGGCAACAATGACAGCGCATTTTCAATTGAAGCGAAACTCGTGAAATCGGGTACGAGAGTCCTCTCCGTTTTGAACTTCTGTGACCCCTATGGTGAAATCTTGCTACGAACCACCAAAAGTTCTGCTTTGAGTCGCATGCGCCTTACTTCGCTAAGACCACGCCCGCCGCGACTGCCACAAGAAGAAGCGGAGTGAGCCAGACCGCCAGAAAGTGCTTAGTCGACAGACGGTAGGCCACGACAATCCAGGCTCCCAAGGCCAGCCAGATAAAAAGCTTGACCGAAATCCACCACGGCCACTGCATGCCAAGGCGGGCCAACATACCAAAGCCGCCCACCAACATAAGCAACATGCCCAGCCCATGGGTGATAGCGATCGCCTTACGACCGACGCTCGGTTTCTGGCCGACTACGTAGGTGCCGATGATGGCGCCACCGAGCCCCAAAATGAGAGAGGTGAGACCGATTAGGTGAAGAAATTTGTAAAAGGCGTAGGACATAATGTAGCTCCAGGGCTTGCTCGAAAAACGGCCTAAATGCTGTCCCGTACCCTAGCAGGGGTTAGAATTTAGGGAAATGAGCGCCCCTTTTGAGCCTCACAGGCGATTTCAACGACTGTTTTCATTGTTGAATTGACTGAACTCTGTGTTCCAGATACTCAAGGGGTCGAGTTTGTTGCTGATTGGCTTCAATCTCGCTCCCGGGCCGATAGCTCAGTTAGGTAGAGCAACTGGCTTTTAACCAGTGGGTCGATGGTTCGAATCCATCTCGGCTCAATTTATACTTCTTCGGAAGTATTCCCTCCCAGGAACACAATACGGGGAAGCAAGGCGACGAACCGATTTGGTCCTTCGTCTCGGTGCCTTGTTTCCTAGACGGTCTTGTGGAGGGAGGCGGAACGAAGCACCGCCCCCGTCTTTTGCGAATTTTGGGCCTGGCTCATCCCCTCGACGCTTACCTGAGAGCTCATTCCCTTGAGGGATATCGTGTATGCAAATGGCGGTTTGATCTGAGGGAATAGCTTTATTGCCGAGAAACAGCTCGCATCGTACCTTTGCTCCGATCTGCGAATTCGCTCCTTTGAAACTCAGTGTTATGAAATTCAGCTCCTCGCAACTCAAAGGCATACTTAAGATTTTGGTGAGTGCCGGCATGCTGGTGCTGGTCTACCGATTGGTAGATTTCGAGAAACTTCAGGATACGTTTCTCAGTGTTCCGCCGTCTCTGGTGCTCCTCACCATCGTTGGATTTGCCCTCACTCAGGTTATTAGTTCAGTGCGTTGGTGGCTGTTGGCGAGAGCCGGAAATATCCACGCTCCTTTCCCTAACGCCCTCAAAGCTTTTTTTATTGGCATGTACGCAAACTGTTTCGGTCTGGGCACGGTAGGTGGAGATATGCTCAGAGGGGCGTTGCTGTCGAACGCGAAGGGACAGCGCACTCAGGCTATCGCCTCTGCATTTGCTGACCGAGCATTGGGCCTCGCGGTGTTGGCTACCATCGGGGTGCTTTCGGTCCTCTTCGCTGAGGGGCATCACATGGAGAGCGAATTTGTACTGCTGCTCTCAGGCGTTGGTGTCTGCGTTTTAGCGGCCTGGCTGGTGGCGCCGCTGGTGATTCTTAAGCTTGTGCCTAAGCACAACCCCTTTCGTAACAAAGTAGAGCAGGTGCTGGCGGTGTTTAATCGAGACCCCTTCACCATTGGGCTCGTGGTGCTGGTAGCCACCATTTATCACATGGCCCAGATTTGCTTGCAGTGGACTATGGCGCTTGGACTCGGCGCCGATGTTTCCTTCGTCTCCATGCTCGTCACTGTGCCGTTTGTGAACATTCTCAGCACGCTGCCTATCACCTGGAACGGTGTCGGCGTTCGCGAGAAAGCCTACATCTTTTTCTTTGTACCGGCCGTGTTTACTCATGAGCAGGCGGTGGCGTTGGGCGCGCTCTGGCTTCTCGCGGTAACGGTGGCGAGTGCTTTGGGCGGAGTGCTCGCATTGCTCGGAGGTGGCCTCGCTCGCATCGAAGCGTCTCAGCAGGTTGCCGATGCATTGAGCGAAGAAGTCGTTGAGCGAGGAAGTCGCTGAGCGAGAGCCGCATTAAGCGAAATAAAATTTCTTAGAACAGAACGTGGCGATAAAGATCGGGATTATCGAGGCACTTGCCTGCCCCTTCGGCCACTGCCGCGAGCGGATCGTCGGAAACTCTCACCGCAATGTTCAACTCTTCGCCGATCAGGCGGTCAAGTCCTTTAAGTAGTGCTCCGCCGCCGGCCAGAGAAATCCCATGTGAGATAATGTCCCCTGAAAGTTCCGGCGGAGTATTCTCCAAGGCCTGGCGAATAGCAGCGACAAGAGTAGAAACCACTTCGCTGACCGCTTCACGAATCTCTCCACCAGAGACTACGAGCGCAGAAGGAGCACCGCTGGTCAGACTTCGGCCTCGCACTTCCATCTCTTGGGTATCATAGTCGGTATGTGCGCAGCCGATCGTTTTTTTCACTAATTCCGCGGTCGCTTCACCAATTAAAAGATGATGACGTCGACGCATGTAATTGATGATGGCCTCATCCATTGCGTCTCCGCCTTGACGAACGGAAGTCGAATAGACCAGATCTTTTAGGCTAATAATCGCGATGTCTGAAGTGCCGCCACCAATATCAACAATAAGGCTCGCGGTTGCCTCGGTGATGGGCATTCCACATCCAATCGCGGCTGCCATTGCTTCGTCGATTAGCTTTACTTCTCGCGCGGAGCCCTCAATGGAGTCTCGAATTGCGCGTTTTTCTACTTCGGTGATACCGCTGGGAACACCCACGATGACTCGGGGTCGAAGCAGTGCGCGAGACTTGCGACGTACAATTCCAAAAAAGTGACTGAGCATCATCCCCGCCACTTCGAAGTCGGCGATCACACCGGTACGGACAGGACGAATGACTTTGACTCCTTCGGGAGTTCTCCCGAGCATGGCCTTGGCTTCTGAACCAAACGCGACTGCATGTTTGCGATTTCCGTCGAAACGTACCGCGACGATAGAAGGCTCGTTAAGAACGATGCCTCTGCCCTGCTCAAACACAAGCGTGTTTGCGGTTCCAAGATCGATCGCTAAATCTCTCGCTACAAAACGAAACATAGAACCAATACCTACTCTGGATTCACCTGCTATCTAAACCAAGCCCCTGCCCGTGCGTGCACTTCGCCGCAAATCGCTCCTCAAGTAATCGCTCGAGCTATCGCTCGAGGTCATTCATCTGGAGCACTCACAAGAGGATAGCCCCAGCGAAGCTGGCTCAAGCAACACAGCGAAGCTGACTCAAACAAGCCAGTGAAGCGCCCCGAAAAAAGGTAGCCACCCCAAAAGAGACGACTCAAAGACCGGGTCCTCTGAAGCGATGTGTCTCGGCTGACCTCCGATGCAGGAATCTGGTTGAAATAACTACCATTTCAGGGCAAAAAGGCAACGGAAGCGCGAGAAGCTTTTGAACTAAGTTCGCTTCTAAGGCGAGTGAGCTTCTACGAGTTTCTGGAGTTCCTGATGGCGGGGGTTCCGACATCGACGCCAGGGGCTTGCGCTGTGGCAAGCCCTAGGTTTCGATGCTCTACGGGCTTGGACCTATGAGGGGCTAAGCGAATTTAGGCGTTGTTCGTGGCACCTTGTGAGCGGAAGAGGTGGAAGGAAGGACCTCATAGCTCTTGCAGGCTTTAGTCCCTGCCTGTTCTATGTGTACATAGAGGTCAGCTCAGTCACCAAAGGAAGCGAGAATTAATAAGGACTCTGGAATGAAAACTGTGAACAATTCTGCATTTAAGACCATTGGGGTAATCGGAGCCGGACAGATGGGCGCCGGTATAGCGCACGTATGCGCCCAGAGCGGATACGACACGGTGTTGTGGGATGCGAATGTCGAGTTCCTTTCTCGAGGAGTAAAGGGCGTCCATGCCCAACTCGACAAAATGGTTACCAAAGAGAAGATTTCTAGCGAAGATGCTGCAGTGACCAAATCGCGTCTGAAAGCTGGGGCTTCTTTAAAGGAATTCTCAGGCTGTGACTTGGTGATCGAAGCGATTGTCGAGCAGTTTGAGGTTAAGAAGACGCTGTTTCAGAGCCTCGCCGAGCTTGTGCGGCCCGAGGCAATACTGGCGAGCAATACCTCGTCCATCTCCATCACCCGACTTGCGAGCACTGTAGTAAAACCTGAGCGCTTCATTGGCCTGCATTTCATGAATCCTGTACCGGTCATGAAATTGGTCGAGATCATTCGTGGTCTGCAAACCAGCGAAGACACCTATCAGCGTGGCTGCGCCTTAGTTGAGCGCCTAGGAAAAGTGGCGGTGCTTGGAGTCGATAGCCCGGGATTCGTGGTCAATCGCATTCTCTGCCCAATGATCAACGAGGCTATTTTCTTACTCCAAGAGGGCGTCAGCCGGGAAGCCATTGATAACGGAATGAAGCTTGGGACTAATCAGCCCATGGGGCCTTTGGAATTAGCCGATTTCGTGGGGCTTGATACCCTACTCTTCATTCTTCAGATTCTTCATCGCGAATTAGGAGAAGATAAATATCGCCCTTGTCCACTCTTGATAAAATATGTTGAAGCAGGCTGGTTCGGGCGAAAGTCTGGGCGCGGTTTCTATCAATATTCGTAATCTTTGAGGTGTGTAGCACTTTTCGTTAAGTGTCTATCCCACGCAGAGTGCGAAGAAGGAAACCGATATCGCTAATCAAGGCCTCAGTTGAATCGCTCAGGCATATTGCCCAGCAATATATAGGTAATCCTGCAACAACACCGGCTCAAGGCCTCCGCCCCCTCTGAGGTCTCTGCGATAAGAGAATCCTAACCAAAAAGTATGTTTACCCACTAAAGCATCGTGATCTCGTCGACTAGGTTCTCAGATCCTTCACACCTTCTGGTTAATTTTAATTTACGCGGAGACCCCAGAGTGAGCGGAGGGGAGAATAGCATTCCTTGTCTAGATCCAATGGGCGATCTTTACGATCTCTCTAGATGCACGTGCGCATGCCCACTACAGTCCTAGGCTACGGCGATAAAAAATTCTAACCAGAATGCATGTTCATCCGAAACGCTTGAATTGTGCTGTACGGGGCGTGAGTCCAAGATTCCCCTAATAAAAGAGATTTTTCAGGAACGAAAATGACATTCAGAGTGCGTGAAACTCCCAATTCTAAGAGGTTCCGTTAGTAGATATTAAGAATAATAACGCGAAAAAGGCGCGCAGATCTCAAGGGCGAATCGGCGCATGTCGACTAAGCTCCTTAGGCCACTTTTTCGGAGATCGTCCCATGAGAATCGCACTACTTCTGGTTACCTCAATGTTTCTTGTCGCTTCATCCGCCTTCGCATCCGGAGGGGAGTCATGTAGTCAGACATGTCCGTCGGGACAGGTTCTTGTCAGCTTCGCTGACGGAAACAATGCTACCTGTATGTGTCAGGACATAGGCGCTACTATGACCGATACGGTAGTAACCGAGATTAACTGCAACGACCCGGAAGACGACGGAAGCTGCGAATAATGGCTTCGCCGATCTCCGGAAACCTTGTAATCGACTGAATTCATTAGTCACGTAAGCGATGCGCACACTCGTTGCGCACCGCCGGAGAGCCTCACAATTAGGTGTTACCGAAGGAGCCTTGATCTGAAGCCTCGTAATTGGATGTTACCGAAGCATGCTTAAGCACCT
>JBGSMV010000074.1:0-48774 GCA_041739995.1 Bdellovibrionota bacterium | reverse complement strand
AGCTTCTCCATGTTTCTGGACGGAATCATCCATAGGCGAGCATCTAGCGTTCTAATGGTGATTAGACGATAGAGCGATGGGTCGGTGTCACGAAGTGGCTTCGGCATGACCCCATTCTCGGCATTTCGCTCAAGAAGTTTCCTCCACAGGAAGGTGCTACCTTTTAGAGGGCTTCCTTTTAGAGGAGGCGCCTGCTCAGGGGGCGGGGGTTTACAGGAGGAAGGTGGTACCTAATCGGAGAGGGGGCGCTGGAGGCGGCTGCGGAGGTAGATGGCTATGCTGTTGAGAAGCAGCAGGACGGCCAGAAGAATTATGATCGCGGCGGCGGCGTTGGTGTGGAAAGACGCTTGGGGACGAGAGATCCAATTGAAGGTTTGGATCGGTAAGACCGTAAACGGAGACAGAAATCCGTCCGGAACAAACGCTACGTAGGTGAGGGCTCCCATCGTGATCAACGGTGCAGTTTCACCAAGTGCTCGCGAGAAAGCTAAAATACAGCCGGTGAGAATATTCGGAAACGCCACTGGTACCACATGATGCGCAATGGTCTGTAACTTCGTCGCACCAAGCGCAAGCGAGGCATCACGCAAAGACTTGGGTACCATGCGAATCGCCTCTCTAGAGGTGATCACGATAATCGGCAAAATAAGAAGGCTCATCGTCAAAGCCCCCGCAAGCAAACTGCGATCCAAGCCCAACACGCGAACGAAAAGCTGTAGGCCAAGAATGCCGAAAATAATCGACGGAACCCCCGCCAGGTTAACCAAATTAAGCTCAATGATGCGCGTCAATCGATTACGCGGCGCATACTCTTCCAAATACACAGCCGCCCCCACACCAAGAGGCACCGCAATCGCACCCGTTAACAACATCAAATACACGCTTCCCACAAGCGCGGCATAAATTCCGGCCTTCTCCGCAAAACGTGAGGGAAAACTCGTAAGGAAATCACCGTCAATGCGAGCAATTCCATCGAACAATACCTTGCCAATCAAAAGCAGTAGAACGCCTAAGGCAAAGCACAGACAGGCAAGCGCCACGCCGACAAATATGCGCTCAAAACGACGCTGCTTGGCCCGACGCTCCTGAAACACATCAGCCGGCATATGCAAACTTGAAGCGCTCACGAATCCTCAAACTAATAAAATTCATAATGAGAGTAAGCAGGAACAAAGTGCCGCCCACCACGAAAATGCTTCGATACTCTAAAGTACCATGCGGCGTATCACCCAGTGATATCTGCACTATAAACGCAGTCATCGTTGCGATGGGTTCCCGGGGATCCAGCGTCAGCGTCGGTTGCTGTCCTGCCGCTATCGCTACAATCATTGTTTCTCCAACCGCACGCGACATTGCTAAAATAAAGGCAGCGGTTATGCCCCCAAGAGCTGCAGGAATCAGCACACGAAAAATCATTTGCATGCGCGTGGCTCCAAGTGCGTAGGATGCATTTCGCAAGGCACTCGGGAGCGTGTACAGCGCATCCTCACTAAGAGACGCTACCATCGGCACGATCATTATTCCCATTACTAGCCCCGCACTAAGCGAGTTGAAAGTCGAAAGCTCTGGAATAAAAATCTGCAAAATCGGAGTTACAAACATCAATGCAAAGTAGCCAAAAACAATGGTCGGAATTCCAGCAAGGATCTCCAAGGAAGGTTTGAGGCACTTTCTTGCGCGAGTCGAGGCAAATTCACTGAGATAAATGGCGATCACGAGTCCGACAGGCAACGCAACCACCAGCGCTATCACCGAGGTCAGAAAGGTACCGCACAGAAGTGGGAGAATGCCGTACTGTTTATCGACAAAAAGCGGGGTCCACTGCGTATCAGTAAGAAATCGCCAAAGCGGAACTTCTTTAAAAAAGAGTGCGGCTTCGACCCCAAGTACCAAGACAATCGCAAGGCTAGTCCCGACGGAAGAAAGCGCACAGAAGAGTAGTAGCAGCTCTACGCAACGCTCCACAGTCTTACGAAGACTTCCCGAACGACTGATCGACAATCCGCCTGAGGCGAGTTGTTTGGCTTTTTCAAGGGAAATGGTGTCAGTCGTCATAGGTAAGGAGGAGCTAAAATCGTCAAAAGCGGCCAACTGAAGCTACCTGGCTTCAGTTGGCCACTACCAAAAACCCTAGAGCGCCTGCTCCTTGCTCAGCAGCTGCTCAATGGTTACTCCCACCTGTGACTGACTTGCAAAAATCGACCCCAGGGTGCGTTTCTCAAATCGAGACGTTGCAAGGGAATAGGCGTTAGCTGGAAGGGGAATGTATCCCACAGGCCCAGTGAGCGTCGGTGCTTGGTTCAAGTAAAAAGACACGAACTGCTTCACCTCAGGACGCTCCACAGCGCTCGTATTCACATATATAAAGAGTGGGCGAGCAAGCGGCTGGTAAACACCCTTCATGACGTTCTCGAGCGTAGCCATCTGCGGTCCGGCTCCATTTGACGCATTTTCATCGTCTACGGGAATGGCCTTAAGCTTGTCAGAGTTCTCTTCAAAGTATGCCATACCAAAAAAGCCCATTGAATTCACATCGCCAGCAACACCCTGCACTAGGACGTTGTCATCTTCACTACTCGTAAAATCACCACGGCTTGCATGCTGAGTACCTACTATCGCCTCGGTGAAGTAGTCATATGTCCCGGAATCAACTCCAGGACCAAAGAGACGCAGAGGGGCATCCGGCCAAGTGGAGCGCACTTGATTCCATCGCATTATTTTCCCTTGGGCTCCCGGCTCCCAGATTTTCTTAAGCTCAGCAACGGTAATCGAGGACGCCCAGGTATTCTTAGGGTGAACCACGACGGTAAGCGCATCGTAGGCTACTGGGAGTTCGATATAGCCAACCTTATTCTCCCGGCACTGGTCGCTCTCGGATGCCTTAATTGGTCGAGATGCGTTGGAGATATCCAGCTCATTCGCACAAAGCCTCTTAAAACCACCGCCTGTCCCGGAGATGCCAACGGTCGCTCGCACATTGCGGTGCGCTGCACCGAACTCTTCGACAACCGCTTCGGTAATCGGATACACTGTGCTTGATCCATCGATGCGAAGTGACCCTGAAAGATTCTCAGGTACCGCCGCACAAGCAGCCCCCGACAGGACGAGGATCGGACAGGTGGATAATAGGCTAACAAGTAATGCTCTCTTGATTCTCATTGTCTCTCCTTCATTTTAGCGTTTTTTAACATCGACCACGAAAAGTCAATTTTTACCAACGCATACTTTCCCGTTGGCAAAGACCCGACATCAGTTAACTAGGGTCCTGCCATGACGAACAATTCCCCCTTCAACCAGGTACAAAACGTCCTCCGCGATATTGGTGGCATGGTCTCCGATCCTCTCAAGCGATCTGGCCACGGAAAGAACTGCAAGATAGGCATCCACCAAATTCGGATGACTTCGCATGTGCGTACGAACCTCATCACCGATTCGGCGATGCTCCAGATCGACTACATCGTCCATTTCAAGCACTTTTCGCGCCCGACCGCAGTCCATCTCAATCACCGCGAGACGGCTTTCGCGAAGTAGGTGCTGCGTATGCGTCGCAAGCTCGGAAAGGTCAATCTCCAAGCGCTCCGGTGCAACATCGGCTAGATGAAGAACAGTTCTGCCAATTTTTACCGCGAAATCGCCGACGCGCTCGAGGTCGCTGTTAATTTTCAACATGGAAACTACGAAGCGCAGGTCCAAAGCAACGGGCTGATATAGGGCGAGTAGCTTGAGGCACTCTTCCTCTATCTCCACCTCCATAAGATCGATTTGGTCGTCGGAATTAATTACCTGAGTGGCGAGTTCTCGATCTCTCTCAGCAAAGGCAGTAAGCGAATCGGAAAGGTTACGCTCCACAATACTTCCAAGGGCGAGCAGATGTTCCTTAAGATGTTCCATCGCGCGATGAAGATGTTGGGTCATGATATCTATCTCAATCAGAGTTATCTTGAGTGCACGACTATCCGAAACGTCCCGTAATATAGTCTTCAGTGTGTTTCTCGGACGGCTTAGTAAAGAGCTGCTTGGTCTCGCCAAACTCGATCAGGCGCCCTTCGAAAAAGAATGCGGTGTAGTCAGACACTCGCGCGGCCTGCTGCATGTTATGGGTGACGATGACGATTGTATAGGTCGTGCGCAGCTCTCGTATAAGCTCTTCAATTTTGGCGGTGGATCGCGGGTCGAGCGCAGAAGCAGGCTCGTCCATGAGGAGCACTTCAGGTTCGACGGCCAATGCCCGGGCAATACATAGACGTTGTTGCTGTCCGCCAGAGAGCGCAAAGGCATTTCCGCTAAGTCGGCTCTTCACCTCTTCCCAGAGATCCGCTCGGCGCAAACTGCGCTCAACCACTTCGCGCAACTGAGCCTTGTCCTTCATGCCATGAATTCGAGGTCCAAACGCCACATTCTCAAAAATGGAAGTGGGGAAGGGATTCGATTTCTGGAACACCATGCCCACGCGCTTACGCAGCTCAACCACATCGACTGAGCGATCATAGATATCAAATCCATCTAGTTGGATTGCGCCACTCACGCGAGCTCCCGCAATGGTGTCGTTCATGCGATTTAGAGTGCGCAAGAAAGTGGATTTCCCGCAACCGGACGGCCCGATTAGAGCAGTGACCTGCTGGGGCGCAAGATTCATCGAGATATCGAACAGCGCTTGAGCAGCACCGTAGAAGAAGGAGACATTTCGAACATCGAACTGCCCTCGCGAGCCAGTACTCGGATCGATAGTTGCACTTCTTGTCTTACCGTCAGTCACGTCCCTCGTCCCATTTTGTTCAAAGGTGGCCCGGTTTCCAGCAGGGAACTTTGCAGAAGCAGAACTATCAACGCTCACCGATGAGACCATAGCCGAAACGGGTTGGGTACCTCTCGCAAGACCGTTGGAGTTAGTTCCTTGATGATTGGACGCATGCGGACGCGAGTTTGAACTAGAGGAGTTAGAGATCTGGCTTTGGATTGCAGCGGCTTTGAACTTTGCCGAAGCATCATTCGATTCCATCTAGGTGGCCTTCTGTTTGCTTGCGGCTACTTCTAAATCGTAGTCTCGTTCGATACAAGCTCCTCTCCATCAATAATCAGAGAATTAGCACATTCATAACAATCCTAACCAAACTTTCACTACACATCCGACCAAGGCTCTGATAGATGACAACCACGGGAATTGCAGTCTCTACGGACTTCTTCCGCTTGGCACATGGTAGCTTTGTTGTCGCAACATTTGTAGTTATAGCGCATGCGTATTGAGTGGAAGGCACGGGAAATTTCAACTACCCGAAGAGAACAGTTGACCTGATTAGGGATAAACAAGAAGGATAAATAGGGATGACTATTATGAAGAAATCCAAACTACGTGTGTGTAAGGTCTTCGGGGGGGCATTTCTCGCCTCGATGGCCTTCGTTGTATTGCCTTCGAGCGAAGCCTCGGCTGCTACTCTAGAGGATTTGCTCGTAGAGCGCGGGGTGATTTCAAAAGCGGAGGCAAGCTCGGTGACTCCCACCGGTGGAGTTCGAGTATACTATAATAAAGGCACCCGCTTCGATTTCCCGGATTCGGGTCTTACGACGCAGTTCAATACACAAATTCAAACTCGCTACACCTACACAGATAAGGACGAGGGGGAGAATACTTCAAGTTTCGATATTCGCCGAGCTCGGCTGATCCTGTCGGGAAGTGCTCTACACGAAGAGTTTAGTTACGTACTTCAAGCTGATTTTGTCGGTACAAGAGATTCCGACGGAACCAAAGCTCCGGATCTACGGGACGGCTACATTCAATGGAATCCAAGCGCGGATACGGGAGTCCGAATGGGGCAATATAAGACCTTCATCTCTCGTCAGGAGAATAGTTCGAGCTCAAAGCTTATGTTTGCAGACCGGTCCGTTGCGTCTGACCTATTTCAGTTAGGCAGACAGGGGGGACTCTCGGGGCGCTATACTGGGATGGACGGGAGGTTCTTTGCTGCCGCCGGAATTTTTAACGGCGAAAGCGACGGCGAAGGCCGCAATAAGCCTGGAGTTGATACGCGAGAGACTGGTGTCGCTACGGTTCGTTATACCGCCATGGGTACGATGGATGCTTTCGAGGAAGGTGATATTGGTCACACGGAAGACGCCGCACTCAATTTCGGTCTCGCGTATGCCTATGGACAAATAACTGAGACTGCTGGTGATGCCGACAAGCAGACGGTCAGCGTTGATGCATCCTTAAAAGTTGAGGGTTTCAGCCTTCAAGCGGAGTTCTTCTACCGCACTCTCGATCCTGATGCGGGCGGAAGTGATTCTGATGTTGAGCCGTTGGGCTACTATGTTCAGAGTGGATACTTCCTTGTGCCAAAGAAGTTTGAAATTGCGGCACGCTATTCCTACGTTGACTGTGACGATGGAAAGTATACGGAAGGCGCCTGTGACGGTAACGAGGACGTAAATCAAGTTACCGCCGGGTTGAACTATTACTTCATGAAGCACAACGTGAAGGCTCAACTGAACTGGGAATGGACCGAGGGAGATCCTGTTCTCGATGGAGCAGATGACGAGTCCACCAATCGCATCGTGTTTCAAGTAAGCACCTATCTGTAAGAGAACAATGCAGTGCCATTAATGCAGTGCCATTAGGGCCGGGAGCAAACGTCTCCTGGCCCTAATGGGCTTCAAATTCATACGGCATATTCCCCTCCGAGATAAGCTTTTCTAAAGGCAAAGAACTACGCGTGACGCCCCGCGAGTGGCATCGAGTATGCCCCGATTGAATCCTGTTCAAAACGAGGCCAACCAGGAACGTGCTGGTGAATGAGTGACAAAAATTCTCGATGTCGAACGTGCTTAAGAGTATGGCCAGACGGCACCTGGTTGCTCGAGTAAAGGATTACCCATTTCTGAGCGCCACTAAATAGTAACCGAAGATGCGCGTCGATGTAGGAAAGTTCCTGCACTAGAGCGTCTGGGATGCCGCGGGTGGCGTCGGTAGTGAATGACCCGCTGAGTCCGACTGAAACGAGCTCAATAGAAGTGTTCGAGGGGTGATTGCTCCGCAACGATTTAGGCCCGCCAAATTTGGCGAAGTATAATAGTCGCCTAACATAGTATAGGGCATGAGCAGCCCGTTACAACCTCTTATCATTTGCCCTATAGTCGATGTAAATTTGCTCTTGGCTCCGCGCAAAGGGCGTATTAGTTGAATTCCGCATGTCCAAGAGAAAACCCACTCTTCCCAAAGATAAAAATCAAAGTCCTCGCTGGATCGTTTCCGACGTTGTTATTTTGGGCATTCTAGCCGTTTGGGGCCTTGTAAAGTGGAAGCTTTTTGATGGCCTCTCCTATACGTCAGATCTCTTCGGTCAAATGCAGTCCGCCCGCAGTTGGATGTTTGGCCACCCGCTCTTCTATAATTCTGATTTTCTTCTCGAGTCGCATACACACAATTACTGGATGCTCATTCCACTAGGTCCAATCGTAGATAGCTTCGGTGCATTGGGGGTGTTCGTTGTGCATCTGGCTATTCTTTTTGGCTCAACCCGAGCGTGCTCGCGAGCGATTGCCCTAAAACAGCAAAAAGGGATCGTGTTCTCCTCAGTGCTTTCAATCGCACTATTGCTTGGGCCATTCGCCTTCTGGATATTCGACGATCCTCTATACGGCTGGCATAGCGAATTGTTGTTTCTACCACTCATCGTTTGGCTTGGAGCTTCGCACGCATTACATTCAAAACTGGAGATGTGGGTTGCTGGTGTGCTGATCGTGCTGCTGCGGGAAGAGGGGGCGATTCTGGTTGGGATCGTTCACTGCATATCGAGAATCCTTGTCGGTCTGCGGTCAGAGGAGAGAGTAAAGAGTTGGGGCCTCTCTGTTCTGGGGCTCACTGCGCTTTATTCAGGGATCTTCTTATTCAGTATGTATCTTCTGGCTGGAAACAGTGGCCCAGGTCAAGGGAGGCTACAAGACGCGCTCGATCAACTTTTATCGCTTCAGGGTGGCGAAGCAGTCGGAGTCCAGCGCTCTCTTATGTATTGTGGAGCAATAGTGGGGTTCACGGCGTTGGTTGCGTGGATTGGTGGATTTAGATTTAGCGTCGTTGTGCTGGCGCTAATCGGAACCCTCCCGATCTGGATAATCAATCTTGTCGCATCAGCAGTTTATCTTCCCGATCTGCCAAGTTTTCTGGCGCATGGAATGACTTGGCCAGCACGCATGGCGCCGCTACTGGGAACCTTCTTTGCCCTCCTGCTTGTGGCTGAGCCGGCCCGCTCATTTCCTGATGACCGTTCCCCTTCGTTCGCTGGGGCATTTTTGCCCATGTGTCGCGTCTTCCTCGCGTTCTCTCTAAGTCTGGTCGTGGGAAGCGTCATACTTGTGCAAGCTCGGGATTACTCACCACTTGAGCGCATTCGTTTCGGTCTTCCAGGGCATGACGGTGGAGCCGCCTCTCTTCTCTCTAGCCGCGAGCAATCTGTGCTGCGATGTCTTGGACGGAACCTCCCGCATGACGTAGGGGTAGTGGTTGGTGGGTTACTTTTCCGGTACTTTCAATTTCAATTCCACTGTGGATTCGATAAGTTTGATCGAACACTGCCGGAGCTTGCCCTGATCGTGTGTGACTCGGCCCGGCGATTTCCTTTTCAAGGCGAATGTGCACCGGCCCAAGAATGGGCCACTGCACGAGGGTGGGAAGAGGTAGCTGTAAGTCCGGAGTTAAAACTCCACTTGGGACCTTCTTGGAAACAAGAGGTGTCTGAGTGCTTGAAGGAAGCGGGCGGGGAGTAGCAGGATCTATTCCGAGTCCAGATGCGTGCGAGGGAGAAGGCGGTCAGTGCGAGAAGTTCCACGAGATAATCGATGCTGGTGGCGGTGTTGGTCGCAATGGCTCCGCGTTGCGGCGGTCGTCGTAGCCCTATGGTTAGGCTTAGCAAACGTACCCTCGATGCCATACTGGGACCGCGCTGGGCTCGATGTTCAAAATCTGTATGCCTTCCATAATTGTCCGGGCCAGAAGATGGCCGACGGAGAGAGTAACACATTTGTATGGTCTGAGCTGGTTTACCAAACCCCGGGCGAGATTTGTGGGGATTGGGGCAAACGCCCGATGCTCTATCCACCACCTCTTTTTCATTCTTTCTCCTGGGCGCAGGGGCTTTCCGTGAAGGCAGTTATTAGTGCGTGGATGGCAACTCTTGCGGCATGCATGTGCCTAGCGTTCATAGTGTGGGCCCTGGCGATACAGATAAACCAGAGCCGCTTCGCGGTGTCAGCGAAAAAGACTTTTGACCTATCAACCTTTGGAAGTGGTTTTCCCTTGGTGTGGATGCTGTTCTGGGGAATCCTCCTCATTCAAGCACCCTTTGTCTTTGAACTTGAGCGCGCCAATTCCAACGCGCCCTTAGTGCTTCTTGTTGGTCTGGGGGCTGTGTCGTTTGCCAAAGAGCGATATGCGGTATCCGGAATTATTCTAGGTTCAGCAGCTTTTCTAAAACTTTATCCCGCATTTGTTGTAGTCGTCGCACTCTCGGGCGTGGCTGGCATCGCCTTTAGAACAAGAAGCTGGAGGGCGCTCCTACAGTTTGTGGGTGGAGGCGCCTGCGCAGCAGCGTTGCTTGTGCTGCCGTTCTTCTCCCAATGGTGGGTGTATCTGATCGAGGTACTTCCTGCATTCAGCGGTGAGAGCTCGGGCCTCCGCCACTTCTCACATTCGCTTACAGGATTTACGGAATATGCTGTTTGGTTGCCCGCAGTATTGCGCACTGCGTTACTGGCGACTTGGCTGCCCGTCGCCTTCATGCTGTCGTCTCGCGCCCCTAGTTTTATTATTGCCGGGGGCCTCGCTGTCTCCACCTATTTTGCAGGAACGAGCTATGACTACAATTTGGTAACAGTCTACCCGATTCTATTACTTCTTTTGCCCTGGAGCTGCAGCGCTACCACGAAAGGTGCGGAAGGGACCGCTTCCCCTATGCTGATGTTTCGCGACGCTTTGAGAACATTGTGGTTGTGTCTTGGAATTTTCTGCTTCTTGTGGAGTCGCAGCACTTTGCCTGACGCAGCTGGTATGCGAAGTGTCGAGCTTCACATTCTCTCGCAAGTAATTTGGCTCACGCTTACGCCAATATTTTACGTGTGGAGTTTGAGAGGTGAGGGGCCTGCAGAAAGCCGGTCCTAGGCCAGGTGCAATCAGAATTCGGATAAGACTCCGGACTTGGCCAGCGACTCTGTAAGTCGAGGACCTTGTGGGTCGAGGATCTGGGGGGTCTTCAAGCGGTTGGCGCCGTGCCCGTCTTCGTCGCCGAGGGCGGGTTTGATCTTGAAGTTCTCTTTGCCGCGCCTTTCACAAAGGAGCGAACGCTTTCGAGGATAAACAGAATCTTTTCCTCTGAGAGACCTGGGTAAACGCCGAACCAGAAGGAATTATTCATGATGAAGTCTGAGCGTGACAAGTCACCAATCACCCTTATTGCACCTGGGGTCTGTCGCAGTTCATCGAACATCGGATGACGCAACATGTTACCCGCAAAGAGCACGCGAGTCTGAATCTTCCGTTCTTCTAAGAAGCTGGTGATATCATTTCTGCTAAAACCTGCATTCTCCCGCACGGTCAACAGAAATCCAAACCAACTAGGCTCAGCGCGAGGCGTGGGATTTGGTAGAATGAAGTAGTCTTCGAGATCCGCTAGGCCTTTCCTTAGCACCTCCCAATTTCGACGCCTCGCGGCAACGAATGACGCCAGCTTGTCGAGCTGTCGACAGCCAATCGCTGCTTGCATATCGGTCAGCTTAAGGTTGAACCCCAAGTGACGGTAAATGTACTTGTGGTCATAACCCAAGGGTAACTCTCCCAGAGACCAGCCGAAGCGCTTTCCACAAGTGTTGTCTTTTCCCGCTTCACACCAACAGTCGCGTCCCCAGTCGCGGAATGATTCAGCGGCGCGTTTAAGGAGTGGCTTAGAGGTGTACACCGCTCCGCCTTCGCCGGTGGTGATGTGATGCGCTGGGTAAAAACTCGAGGTGGCCAAATGTCCGAAACTTCCAGTGGGCTTCCCGTCATAAGTGGCACCGAGCGCATCGCAATTGTCTTCGATGAGCCACAGGTTATGAGCCTCACAGAATTTCGTGACCGCACCAAGATTAAACGGATTTCCAAGCGTGTGGGCGATCATCACTGCGCGTGTGCGCGGGCTGAGCGCCTCTTCAAGCTGAGATACGTCGATATTGTAAGTACCCCCGTCTAAGTCCACATCAAGAAAAACTGGGATAGCGCCAAATTGAACTGCCGGAGCTACCGTGGTGGGAAAGCCGGCAGCGACGGTAATCATTTCATCTCCGGGCTTAAATCGGCGCTCGCCAAGTAAAGATGAGGTAATCGCATTAAAAGCGACCAGATTCGCTGAAGAGCCGGAGTTCACGGCAAGCGCATGGCGCACGCCTAAGAGCTCTGCAAGGCGGCGTTCAAATTCCTTAGCGTATCGATCTGCGGTTAGGCGAAAATCAAGGCTTGAGTCGACAAGACTCACAAGATCCTCCTGGTCGTATATACGACCTGCATAGTTCAAAAAAGTCTCTCCTGGCACGAAGGGCACTGTTTGAAGCGGTGCGTGAGCGACGCGATGATACTCGCGCACTAAGTCGAGGATAGTTTCACGCAGCTCCTGCGGCGACGTTTCTTTGGTCGTCATGCGCGTCGTTGCTCCAAAGTGGCTTGGGCCTCAGAGCTGCTCACATCAAGAGGAGTCAGCGCGAGGCGATCGTTTCGGCGACTGTGCTGTAGGGCCGCACACTTAGAGAACGAGGATATTTGGGCGATCGAGAGCGCGAGGAGATCGCCTTGCTCTTGTACGGCGTCATACTTCTTGGCCCAGGCCTTGTACCACCGCACTGTTTCAGCAATCGCCTGGTGGAGGGATAAAGTAGCATCCCATCCGAGTCGATGACGAGCCTTCGAAGAGTCGAGACGCAGGATTGAGGCCTCGTGCACCTTCGGTCCGTCCTCCACCTCGATGTTTAAACTCGAAGACCATGTCGAGTTCCAGAGAGAGAGCACTTCGGCCACGGTCGCTTCATCCTCACCGCGTGGACCAAAATTCCACGCCTCTGCAAAGGGAAGGGGGTCTCCCGCAGCGCCATTCAGGGCACATGCGAGCTGCATGTACCCCAAAAGAGGTTCAAGTACGAACTGCCACGGTCTAATCGCTTGAGGGGATCTAATGGTGAGTGCCTTCCCGCGAAGTGCCGCACGAGCTGCATCGGGAAGGAGACGGTCGTCGGCAAAATCGCCACCACCGATAACGTTTCCCGCGCGTGCTGTGGCAAGCATCACAGGTGATTGAGCCCCTGAGCCTTTCGAAATCTCTGAAAAGAAGGATTTTCGGTAGCTGGCAGCCACCAACTCTGTTGCGCCCTTGCTGGCGGAGTAGGGGTCGTGACCCCCTAAGTGTTCATCTTCGCGGTAGCCCCACAGTCTTTCTTGATTGAGGTAACACTTGTCCGAGGTAACGACGACCACCGATCGAACGCTTGGGCAGCTTCTTACTGCTTCGAGTACGTGTGCAGTTCCCATCACATTAGTCGCCCAAGTGGAGAGAGGTTCGCGGTAGCTCAAGCGTACAAGCGGTTGCGCGGCGAGGTGAAATACTATTTCAGGCTCTTCGGCCTGCAGGATTTTATCGACGAGTGCGGCATCTCGAATATCGCCGAGATGCGAAGAAACACGTTCGCTGAGGTTCGTGAGATCAAAGAAAGAAGGTGTCGTAGGCTCGAGGGCAAGCCCGCTGACTGAGGCACCCAGTTCCGAAAGCCATAACGACAGCCAGCTTCCCTTAAATCCTGTATGCCCGGTAATGAAAACTCGTTTGCCTTTCCAAAATGAAGAAGAGAGTGCGAGCGGAAGCAGATCCAGTGGTCTCGGTACTTCGGGCGCTGAAGAGGCTTTGTTGATCGATGTTGCTTGCATACAAATTAAGTTCAGCACTTACGAACACTAACTCGAAGCCCCGTTCGCTGCTCCGAGTGCTCGAAGTTCGCAGTCGCTAAAGATTACCGACCTTCCCTTCACGAGGAAAGGGTAGTACCGAACTCTCCTCGTTCCATACCTTCCACGGTGCAGCGCCAGACGACCACAGATCCTCAAGTAGATGTTTGTCGCGCAGCGTGTCCATGGGCTGCCAGAACCCACGATGAAGGAATGCGTGCATCTTACCCTCTCGTGCAAGGCGCTCGAGGGGCTCGCGTTCCCACACCGTTTGGGGGCCTTCGATATATTCGAGGACCTTAGGGGAGAGGACAAAGTATCCTCCGTTAACGAATCCACCCCCGTGGCTGGGTTTCTCTAAAAAGCTCGTCACACGAGAGTCTTCAAGCGAGAGCGCGCCGAAGCGCCCGGGTGGTTGTGTTGCGGTAACGGTTGCAAGGTCACCGTGCTCCCGATGAAAAGCGAGCAAAGCAGGGATATCAATGTCACCCACTCCGTCACCATAGGTGCAAATGAAATCTTCGTTTCCCAAGTAGGGAGCAGCCATCTTGATGCGCCCTCCGGTCATCGTCTCTTCGCCCGTATTGAGAACCGTGACCTTCCAATCTTCGCTTCCGTTTTCATGTACTTCAACTGCGCCCTTACGAATCAAGAAAGTGACGTCTGAGTTATAGAGCGCATAGTTGGCAAAGTAGTCTTTGATTGCGTAGCTCTTGTAACCCGCCAGGATTACGAACTCGTGCAGACCATAATGGGAGAAATGCTTTAGAATGTGCCAAAGAATAGGGCGACCACCGATTTCCACCATTGGTTTGGGACGACTCTGGCTTTCTTCGCTTATGCGAGTGCCTTTCCCCCCGGCGAGTATGACGACTTTCACGGCTCCTCCGTTGATAAGCTTGGCGTTAGTGTACGGGTACGCCCAAAGGCCCCCTCTGTAGAACACGGCCTCTGTAGAACACGGCAGGGCAGACCCAAAGCTTTCTGCCTTAAAAGACCAACGAAATTGATAGGATGTGGTACCACGGGCGTGGCGTTCTACTCAAGCGCAGCGTGGGGCTTCGTTTGCGCGAACACTGTGAAGATCCTGAATAATAGAAGCAGGTTGGGCGTATAACGCAACTGAGCATTGACGCGCAATTTTACCTCAGGAGCGGGCGAAACCTAATGGCTAAATCGCAGCTTTAGCAGAGTAAATACGTACGTCACCATGAAGGAGGCGAGATCTCGCTTCGTGTCGCCAAACATCCTTCGGCGAAAGGTAAACGGGATTTCTTTGATACGAATGCGAAAGCGGCGATTCAGTTTGAAGAGAATTTCCTCGATGATATCGAAGTTCGAGCATTTAAGGGTAAGCGCCCTAAGCTGCTCTCCCCGATAAAGCTTAAAACTGTTCGAAACATCGTAGCAGTCGAGCTGAAGCACCCAGCGATAACTCATATTTAAGATCCAGCTCATCCAAACCAGGCTCGAAGGGTTTTCGGTATAGCCGCCCTTCACGTATCGTGACGCAATTACCACATCAAAGTTATCTCGATGCTCGTACAACTTTGGTATGAACTCGGGCGAGTGCGATCCGTCTGCATCCATAAATAAGAGGTGCTCCCCCTGGGCCTCTGCTATCCCTGTACGGACTGCGGCGCCAAAGGTATTTCCGCCACGGCGGTTGACGTACCGAGCTCCGAGTTCAGAGCAGACAGCCGCCGTGCTATCAAGCGGGGTTTCCGTGTCGACGACAAGGACCTCAAAGCCCTGATCAGGAAAGTCCGCCGGCAGCGCTGCTCTGGCCGCCTCGCGCACTCTTGGCAATAACAGTCGTAAATTTTCTTCTTCGAGATACGAAGGGATTACTACGCTTAGGGCAACGCTCATAGTCTGCTCACCGAAGATACCTGTTAAGAACCTGGAAGAGTCTCCTTTACCCACTCGATCATTTCGCGAATACCCTGACGGGTTTCGATTGTGGGTTTCCAGCCGAAAACCTTCTCGGCTTTTTTAATACCAGCCACGAACACTCGCTGATCGCTGTGGCGCCAAGGAGTTTCGCGGAAGTGCACCTTAGAGTCCAGGAGTTCCTCAAGAAGGGCAAAAAGCTCCAAAAGGGAAAGAGAATTCGCCATCCCTCCGCCAATATTAAAGGCCTGCCCGGTACATTGATCCAATCGTTCGAGTGCTGAGAAGTAGCAGTTCACAATGTCAGGAGCGAACAGGATGTCGCGCACCTGCTTCCCATTTCCTGCAATCGTAAAGGGCTCCGCAAGTTTGCCTGCCTTTTGAAGGAGCGCTTGGCTTACAAACCAGCCCACCCAACCTTGATCAAATGTCGAAAACTGACGCCCGCCGAAAATGGAGGAATGGCGGAAGACTACGGTCTTTAATCCAAAAGAACGGGCGTAATCTAGGAAGTACTGATCGGTGGCCCCCTTGGAACAGCCGTAGGGCGATCGAAAGTCGAGGCGCAAGTCCTCGTCGAAGCCTTGGGGATAGTCGACGGCTTTGTAGCGGGAAGTAGTTTCTTCGTAACGTAACTCTTCAAGCTCTCCATAGACTTTATTGGTCGAGGAGTAGAACACGGCAGCTTGGGGAGCAAACTGTCGCACCGCTTCCAACAGATTATGGCCGCCGCCTACATTGATCTCAAAATCCGTGTGCGGATCCTTCAGCGAGGTGGTCATGGCGACTTGTCCGGCCAGATGAAATACTACGTCGGGACGTGTCTCACGCACCACTGCAGCAAGGGCCTCGAATGAGCGTGTATCGACTTCTCGGAAATCAAACGAACCTTGAGTCTTTAACCAGGTCAAATTCTCTCGGCTCCCAGTTCTAAAGAAATTGTCCACTATGGTGAGTTCACCTTTGCGCTGGAGCACTTCAGTCGCCAGGTTGCTCCCTAAAAAGCCGCAGCCGCCAGTAATCAAAAATCGCATAGTGGTTCCCGTATTGAAGTTCCGGTAAGGAAGTCCCTCTGTCGCCCCGTTACCCTGTCACCCTGCTACCCTGTCGGTTGCAGCAGCGTTTTTTGGCCTGCTCGAAATAACACCTTCTAGCCCCGCACCTTCCCAAAATACGGAGCTTCGCTCAAGGTCTCCCCAATATTCGGGGCTCAAAGGGAATAGGGCGGAGCTCTTGGGCTGCTCTTCCTTCGATCGTTAGCGTCCGTTCAGCTCTCTCTGCTCGGCCGCAACTGTTCTTTTGAGCCCCTCATCAAGGGAGATGGTCGGCTCCCAACCGAGAGCGCGCAGAGACTCGCTGGAAGACACTGACCGCATCACTTCATTGGCGCGCAAGGGTACTTCGCCAAAACCCAGATGGGTGCTGTTTGAGGGCACGAGCGCTGCGATTTTTTCTACGAGGGCACGTATGGTTATCCCCTTTCCCGATCCAAGAAAGATCTCATGGAATCCAGGAACAAGAGCTTGAGATTTGAAGCTTCGCCGAGTCAGGGGCGCTCTGTCTAGGGCGGAAGCGAGAAGCAGAAGAATTGCGTTGATTATGTCGTCAACAAAGACGAAATCTCGTTCCTGAGTGCCCTCAGTGAGAGGGAGATGCGGGCGCTTTTTCAGCAGGGAGCGGAGCACGAATGACACGAACTTACTCTCGCCCTCTCCGGGCCCATAGAAATGTTCCATGCGAAGCGCTACGCGGCAAGTAGGCGCCCGCGCACTACGAAGAGTGGTTCGAAACTCGGCCTTTGAAGCGGCATAGGGAGTTACCTTTGCAGCGAGTGCGGTATCGCAATATAGAAAGGTGCTGCATGCAGCATGTTGTGCGGCCTCTAAGAGGCTAGTCGCGAAGGTGACGTTAGCTGCCTGAATGTCAGCGGCACTTTCATTGCCTCGCCCATATGAGCACGCAGTGTGCACCACCGCCTCACATCCAGCGATTTGCTGTTCGAGAGATATAGATCCAAGCACGGCTACTTCCACAGAACCCTGCTCGAGCGCGGCGCCCTCGAGACAATCTGTTGAAGTAGGCCCGGGTTCTTGAAGGCGTGTAAGTGAGGCCCCAGGTCGAACGAGCGCCACTACATGCACGCCTGTTCTGCGAAGGGCATGTACGACGTGTGAACCCAGGTACCCGGAAGCTCCAGAGACGGCTATGGAAAGTTTCATAGGCAACGCAAAAAATAGCGATCAACTTAGGGTTCCCACCATTGGGGTTCCGATATGTCACCAGCGTATCATACGCACCTCGCTCACGCTTGCTCTTGATCCAGATTTGGGTGATGTCGAATCCACCAGGGACGGAATCCCGGGAGGCCTCGCCGACCGTGATGGGTTTACAGAGCGCATGGCGTAGTACTAACTTCTGCCCCAGCCGCACACATATACGAGGCTGTCGTAAAGAATGGCAATTTCTTTTTTCCACTGCCTATTTAGCTGAGGCCCGTGAGAACACGATGCGATTATCTATAGTCATTCCCTGCTTCAATGAGCTCGCTACAATTGAAGCTTTACTCAAAGCGGTGCGAGACGCCCCGGTACCTGAAAAGGAAATCATTGTCGTCGATGATTGCTCCAGCGATGGCACTCGAGAACTATTGCAGGGGGCGCTTAGGCCACTGGTCGATCAGCTCGTTCTTCACCCGCACAATCAGGGTAAGGGCGCGGCTCTTCGCTCCGGATTTAAAGCCGCAACGGGCGACGTGGTCGTGGTGCAAGATGCAGATCTTGAATATGACCCACGCGAGTATCCACTATTGATGGAGCCGATTCTGCGTAACAGAGCAGATGTGGTGTTTGGCTCTCGCTTCATGGGAGGTCAGCCGCATCGTGTGGTGTATTTCTGGCATTACGTTGGAAATCGCGGCCTCACTCTCCTATCCAATATGTGCACGAATATTAATCTCACTGACATGGAGACCTGCTATAAAATGTTTCGCCGCGAAATTATTCAATCAGTTGAGATTGAAGAAGATCGCTTTGGATTTGAGCCTGAAATTACTGCCAAGGTAGCAGCAATGGGGTGCCGCATTTTCGAAGTGGGCATCTCTTACTATGGTCGCACTTACGCGGAGGGGAAGAAGATCGGATGGCGAGATGGATTCCGGGCGATCTATGCCATTTTCCGCTACAACTTTGCGAGCCGTACTCGCACATATCCTGTCAACAAATAAGCTACTATTACGGCGCTTTGGCTCAGCACCACCGCAAACTGAGCAAGTGCGAAGTCGCCCAAAGACGGAGGATTAGCTCCTCCGAAATCGCAGAATAATAGCGCCTGCAACACGATAGGAATCAAAAGCAGCGCAAGCAGCAGTCCGGCTTTTCTCCTCACAAACAAAAATAAAAGTGTGGCGTAATTGCATGAGTACAGTGCGGCTGCCCACCCAAGCAACGGAAGAAGGGCGCCTACCTCGACGTAACGGGGCCCAAAACACGCCGCTCTGATTTCATGCGGAAAGAGCGTCAGAACTGCGGCGGCGCTGCCTGCAATCAATGCGACAAGCGCCACGGAGGCTTGGAGGAGTGACTTAGTGGATCTGCCGTGGTGAGTCTCACGCAAGAGATACGGTAACATTACCGCAAACACGGACCCACAGGCGTAAAATGAAATTCGAGCCAGCGTCGTAAGCCCGCCATACGCACCGCTTAGATCGGTAGCCCACATGCGCACATATATCTGATCGGCTACCAGAGGGACGACCCCCAATAGATAAGGCAGCACGTTTTTCAGTACTGGTTCCGTTACTGAGATATCTTGGACGTCATGACTGTGCTTTGATCGTGCCAGCTCGCTTTTGAGAATCCACCCGCCCACTAGAATCACTGCACCATAATGAAGCAAGTAGGCGAGGAGCCAAAGTGCTACCGCGTCACTCCAAAATCCAAGTCCGACCGCAAGTCCAAACTTGAGCATCGCCCCCAAAGTGCTGCTGCCAGCCTGGAGGCGTATGCGATGCAGGGATCCCAAGAGGCCCATCAAAGATGAGTATCCAAAAATTGTGATTACACAGAGAAAACAGGCCGCAAGATCTATGATGGACGACTCGATCGTATCAGAAATCCAGCTGACGAAGGGGAGTATTGCGAGCGCCGCAAGGAGTATCGCTATCCCCTGTTGCCACCAAAGTTTGCGAAGAAATACCCAGGCCGTCTGAATCGATTGTCCCGTCAAAATCTGATTGACGCGCATTTGTATCGCGTTGGCGAAAACCGCCGTCAAAGTGAAGACCGAGACGAAGGTGGCAAAAAGACCAAAGTGGTTCGGTGGCAAGGACCTTCCCGCCCACATAATAAATAGATAGCTGCAAATATTTGCTACAAGTCCCAGGCCGCCAGATATTAACGAATCCGTGACAAAGGCCCAACGCAGACCCGTAAAAGGCGCAGCTTGTTGAGCCTCAGGGGATATCTCCTCAGGGACTTTGTTTTGTCTGTCTGTGGTCATAGGAGCCGGGAACCGTTGTAAAGATACTAGGAGAAAGTTTCAGAGGGTGACACCCCGAAGAAGCAGAAGGTAGACTGGGAATTGAGGGCGCGGGGGGTTATCCTCCACTACTACCAAACAGCTTGGTGCGAGGTACCCGAAGGCCCGATGTGACTAGCCTAAGGTCTACAGGTTATGGAATTTAGTGATACCGACATTCTGAGCGGCGTTCGCAAAGGAGACCTTCGCGCGGTCAGCCGTCTTATCACCCTTGCTGAGAACCGTTCTCCCAGAGCAAAGCACTTGCAGGCGCAGCTTCTGAGCAAGGTGCGTGGCGGCAGGAAGACTCACACTATTGGCATTACCGGCTCCCCTGGCGCGGGGAAGTCTACTTTAGTCGATCAGCTCGCGACCAGATTGTGCGCAGGAGGCAAGAGAGTAGCCATTGTCGCAGTCGATCCAACGAGTCCGTTTACGGGTGGGGCGATTCTCGGCGACAGAATTCGAATGGTGAAATCTGCTGAGGATGAACAGGTATTCATCAGAAGCATGGCAACACGTGGTGCCTTAGGTGGTGTCTCTCGCGCCACGCTTGAGGCAGTTCAAATTCTCTCTGCCGCTGGTTTTGACTACGTGTTGATTGAAACCGTTGGGGTGGGACAAGCAGAAGTTGATATTGTGCGTCTTGCTGACACCTGCCTGGTGGTGCTCGTGCCAGGCATGGGCGACAGTGTGCAGGCAATGAAGGCTGGCATACTTGAGATTGCTGACGTGTTTGTGATCAATAAGGCTGACCGCGATGGGGCAGACCTGGTGTTTCGCGATTTGCGATTGCTGCTTTCAGTTAGCGATATTCCAGAAGGGGGATGGACTCCTCCAATCCTTAAAACAGTGGCGCTCAATGGTGACGGAGCAGAGGAGGTGGTCGCAGAGAGCGCGGCTCATCGTGCCTGGCTTTCAAAATCTCCGATTGGCAAAAAGCGTCGAGAGAAAGTCATGCGCGACACACTTCTAAAGCTGGTGGCAGAGCAGTCTAGAGAGGAGGTCGAGCGAAGTGCCGCTGATCTGCTTGCGGAACTTACCACTGAATGTATTGAACGTCGTCTCACTTTGGCGCGCGCGACGGAGCAACTCATTGAAAGAACTCATCTTAATTGGCCTTGAGGCGCGTCCTAGCCCTGTCGATACTTCTCTATAGGTGAGTGCGTGTTCGCTCGAATGACGCTTGGGAGAGGTGATTCGTCCGCAGGTCGAGGTTTCCCTTCGTCAAAGTTGCTTTGCCCCCACGCACACATTCAGGGTTTTCAGGGAATAATTTCTCTTGTTACTCCGAAATCGACCGAAAAGTCGAAAATTCGAAAGAGAAGGTTTTAGCTATGTTGTTTGAACTTGGGGCTGCAGGTTGTGTGCTGTTCGCGGGAGTGTGTGGCTTTACACTGTGGCGTGCGAAAAGCATTGAACGCAGATTACTTTCAGAGCTCGACCACGCACAGAGACTTCTTCGAGATACAGAGCAGATCCTCATACGTCGCGGTCGACTTGCCGACGAGCTTGCACACGAAGTTAAAAATCCGTTAAGCGCAATTGTGTGTTCCGCTGAAGCACTAGAGCTCATGGCAGGACATCTGCTTCCTACCGATCAGCGCCGCTGCCTTGGTCTCATAAGGGAATTCAGTAGCCACGTGCTGCGTCTAGTCGGCGACTTCCTCGATTTAAGTCGCGTCGACGGCGGGCGTATAGAACCAAAAATTTCGCCGGTCGATGTGAAGCAAGTACTTGATAGTCTGTATGGCCTCGTGGAGCCTTCAGCCCAGCGGCGTGGCATTCGACTTCAACTTGAATACAGCGAAGATGCGCTGATAGCCAAAGTAGACCCGCTGCACCTCAAGCAGGTGCTCTTTAATTTGTTGCAAAATGCGCTGCGCTACGCAGGATCTGGCGGAAATGTGAAGTTGCGCTGCGCGGTACACGAAGAGTCGTACATCGCCGTTCAGGTTTCTGACACCGGTGTAGGCATCAAACCTGAGAACTTAGAAAGAATATTTGAGCCGTATGTTTCCAACCAGCCGCATCATTCGGAAGAGCGGGGCATTGGTATAGGCCTCTCAGTTTGCAAAGCTCTAATGGAACTCAACGGCGGCGTCATCTTCGCCGAGAGTGTACCAGGAACGGGAAGTTCATTTTCTGTCATCCTTCCTAAGGGGCAAGAACTTACGGTGAAGACTGGCGCCAGCGCTCAGTCTGGGGTTCCCGTACCGAGTACTCGCACGGCGGCAGCACAAGGTCGACGGGTAGCGGTATTCTCAGACTCGGACTCGGCCAGCGTGGCCACCTGTGCGTTACTCGAAGCCTGGGGTGCCTGCGTTGAACGGGTCAATGACGCCAAGGAGCTTGTAACCAAGCTAGGGCAGGCTTCCTTCGATACCGTGCTTCTCTCAGCTGAATCAATGCATGAGGTGTCGGATGAAGTGTGCGCCCAGGTTCATGCCCAAGGAGGCAGAATTCTAGCCACCGCACCCGATCCAGAATCAGAGCGTTTTGCGAGGGAACGAGGGGCGGACGCTGTGCTTTCGTCCCCGGTTACCGGTGCATCGCTGCTGGCCGCCTTGAACTAAGATAAGCTCTTGCTCTATCTACGCTCGATCAGAGGCACTCCTGGGCCCACTCTACGGCTGAATTTCACTGACTTGACGCGCCAGAGTGCGTCGTCAATCATTCGTACCTATGACAACTTCCGAACTTCTCAAAGTTTCCAAATTGCGAGTATTCCTGCTCGCATGCGGAGCAATCGCAACTTTCTTGAGCGTTGCGCTCTGTCGCACCGCCAACGCGCAGCACTCGCAGGCCCCTGAACAGGTCGCGGTCAGTCCGAACCTCGCCGCGGTCTCTCCCGTGCCAAGTGTGTCAGCCATTGCTCCCGTCGTCACGGTTACTGTTTTCCGCCGAGATGATGGCAGAGGTAGCCCTGGAGTTGCTGTTGCTCAGTTCGCTCCAGAAGATCGCGCACAGCACTTTGAAGTTGGGGTAAAGGGGCTTGAGGCCAGGTCCGACCCTGTACTTGTTCGCTGGGACTTTGAAGCACTCGAAACCAGCGTGGGCACTCATCGACGCATCGCCACAAGCGAACAGCGATTCCCTGTTCCTACAGATACCAAAGAAGTGCTGCTGAATGGAAAGGTAGTGCTTCCTCGTGATTGGCCGACAGGTCGCTACCGCGCGACAATTTCTGTGAATGAACAACCACTTCGAATGCTTGATTATATCGTCGGCGTTGAGGTTGCCACGACAAGCGCTTTGCCCTCCATCACTTCAATCACCATGCTGAGCGATGACGGAAGAGGAAAGCCGGGGCAGCAACGCTTGCAGTTTGTTCCTAGTGACAGAAGAATTCATTTCCGCGCCGACTTGGGTTCTAAGTTTACCGGGAAAGCTCGCTGGCGTTTCACTGCAGTTACCACGGCGGCTGGCAATAACGTTTCGCTCTTGGATCTCCAAGGCGACGTCACAGACGTAGACTTCCTTGTCTCCCAAATGTCCGCACCGCAGGATTGGCCGATCGGAGTGTATCGGGCTGAGCTTTTGTTGAATGAGACTTTGGCTAAAACTATCGATTTTACAATTTCACGTAGTTAACGGCTTTGTCGCGCTCGACTTCGCACGCATTCGCAGAATTGAGGCTTCGCACGAGAACTTCTCAAGCGTGGCAAGACGAACCCAATCTACTTGGTGCGATTCAGTAGAACAGCTCAGCGCGCATGGCCCATTGAGACGCATCGCAAAACGCACATCAAGATGCTCGTGCGACGGGGTATCCCCGAAGGCGGGAATTATGTGCACATCAAGGTCGAAGATACCGGGCAAAATAGAAACGGTGGTAACGCCACACTCTTCGCTTAACTCTTTGAGGGCGACGGCGAGCAT
This sequence comes from Bdellovibrionota bacterium, assembly GCA_041739995.1. Lineage (GTDB taxonomy): Bacteria > Bdellovibrionota_C > UBA2361 > UBA2361 > JBGSMV01 > JBGSMV01. Next base: position 25,535 of record JBGSMV010000074.1, on the reverse strand, counting down.
ATTCGGATTCCCATCGGCATGACCGCCGGGCTGAAGCCATTTTTCTAGTTTCTTATGATGCACTAGCGCCACGTTCTGGCCACAATGACTGAGCACCCAGGCCGAGGCAGTAAAGTGTGCGGGCATGCAGTGCCGGTCGAAGCACTTAGTTTCATGTCCTAAAACTTCACGCATGCGTACCAACGCAGCACCGTCTTCTGGGTGAGAGGGTTGGTAGCGAGCAAGCAAGGTTTCAAGCTGTGTATACATTGAGGTTATCAGGGGTTCTTGTCACTCTTATGCTAGTCGCGGGGAGTTCTGCAAGAGAGGGGAATCGGTCGCCTCACTTCTCGTTCTGTTCACCATGCTCCTTGTTTATCTAGTGTCCTGAGTTAAGAGTTCGATGAATAATTCTCGCAGAGCCCGCTGCTCTCTTTGTGAATATATTTAATGAATTACACAAGGAGTTCAGCGAGAAAGATACTCAAATGAATTTCTGACTCCGCACACTAGAGCCCTTCTGAGTAACGCGTGTTTCTAGCTTTGTGCTCTTCGTGTTTTAATCAAATTCAGCCCAATTCCTAGAGTTTGTTTGCACCACTAAGAACGCCAAGATCACTAAGATTTAGCTTTTTAGAGTAGTTTTCCTAGATATATCAGTTGTTATAGGCACAGAGGAGCATGGGCGCCCTCTCTCCCTGGAACATAGAACGCCCTTCGTGCTATTAGCTTCTTTATGGAAACAGCAGATATGGAAACAAAGTCGTTAGTGAACAAAGAGCAGATTATTGAAGCGCTTAAGACCGTCGAAGATCCTGAGCTTTTCATTGATATTTGGTTCTTGGGGCTCGTTTATTCAATTGATATCAATGACGACAATAGCGTCGATATCGAGATGACTTTTACTTCTCCGATGTGCCCTGCAGGGCCAATGCTGCTCGATCAGGTAAAAACCAAAGTTGGGGCAGTCGAGGGAGTGCAAGGTGTTGACGTGATCGTGGTGTTCTCACCGCCTTGGCAACCGTCTGATGAAGTAAAGGCAATGCTGGGCTTGATCTAAGAGCAGTCCGTATTTTAGGGAATCTAGGGGAAGTCCATGGCGTTTCCACTCTCGCAGGAGCAAGTCGAGTTTCAAGAGACGCTCCGCGATTTTCTGACGGACGCCGTTTCGTCTGAACTCAGGCGAGCTTCAAGGCTTTCAGTAGCGTCTGGCGCTTCTTCTACAAACTCCCTAAGCCTAAAGACTCAGCTCTGGGAGCAGCTTGAATCTTTGGGAGTTCGAGAGAGCTTCGCTACTGAGGCACTAGAGGATCGACCTCCATTTGGGACTCTTGCGATTGTGGCACACGAATGTGGCCGCGCGCTCGTACCAGAAGGCTTTTGGGAAACAGTCTTTGCTGGTCCGTATCTGTGGCAACAAGTCCTCGACGATACTTCTAGGAAGCTTATATCAAAGAACCTCGGCGCCCAGATAGGTGAGCGCCTTATCTCCGGTGAGGGGCGAGCAACGATTGCGGTACTCTCGGATGTATTCAGTGCATCATCACCACTGGCCTCGTCTAGGAAGTCCAAAACTACGGGCGAGCGGCCGGAAGCAGCTTCTCAAATAGAAATTCCAATCGTGCCGTGGGCCAGCTCATCTCAAGTAGCGCTGGTAATTGATCCGGCGACACTTCGGGTGGGATTTGTCGCGCTTGAGGAGAACGCTCTTTCGGCAATTCCCTTGATTGACCATACCGTCAGTGCCTGCAAGTTGTCGTGTGACAAGTCTAAGCTATTCGAGCTTTCGCCAGTCGCATCCCTCACAATAACTCGCATGGCTCAAACATTGATCGCATCTGAAATTTCAGGATGCCTTAGTCGGGCAATTGAAATGACGGTCGAGTACGTGAAGACTCGCGAGCAATTTGGCGTCCCCGTGGGAGGTTTCCAAGCCGTCCAGCAGCGCCTTGCTGATATGTACGTCAGTAGTGAGTCTGTCGCAGCACTGACTCGTTTTGCTTCATGGAGCGCGACTGCGTCACCGGAGCAATTCGGGATGGCAAGTCTTGCCGCGCTTCAACGGGCGCTTAGTCTCGGACCAGAGGTTCTTGAAGGGGCAATTCAGTTGCATGGCGGAATCGGATTCACCCATGAATTCGATTTGCACTTGTATTTACGGCGAGTGAAGTGTCTTGAAGCACAGTGGCACTGTGGCGAAGCGAGTGCGAATCAGCTCATCGAGGCAGCGGTCGCCCGAGGCTAAACAATATCAGGGACCAGCACATTCCGAATGTTGATACCCCAAGCCAGTTAGTCTGGAAACTTACCAGTCCGAGCGAAAGGGAGAACTCAGTCGGGTTCACCACATGAAATCGAATCAAGAGTGAAACCAGCAACAGCGGTGCCCAGGCTATAGCGGTGAGATACCATGCCTTTGATGTGTCCTTGCTCTCTAGAATCAGCCCTAGAGCTATCCTGGTGCATACAATCAGTGCACCAGGTGCAATGAGTGCCGGGATTGCGCCACCCCACAATTTTATCCCAGAGGGGATAAGCTGCAACAGTGGTCCAACCTGAGCAACGATGAAACTATGTGCTTGAAGCGGCGCTGAAATACTCAAGCCCAGCAGCTGAGCAGTCAGAGCGATTGCATTCGCCATAACTCCTAATGTGTTCTTCCCCTCATTATGAGCGCTCCAAGAGACCAGGTACCCAAAGCTATAGAGAGCGAGCCCTATAATCGGAATCGCACATACCGCGATCACACTCAGTACGGTACGTCTTGATGCTTCCGTGACCCAGGTGGCAGCAAGAAAGGGTGCCGCGACCACAAGCCAGATAACTACTAATGTAAGTAGCGCACTGATCACAAACGCTGGCGGCTCTGCGCTTAATTGCTTAATGCCCCATGTCCACTCGACGGGAGCGCCTAATGCGAGAACGAGGGCTAGCGCAGATATCGCAGCGAAAATAGCAATCGCACCCAAACCCCTTCGTGCCTCGAACCACCACTCAAGCCCGGTTCCCAGAGATTCAGGTGCTGCCAAGCGCTGCTCAGCGAGCTGCTGGTCGGCCTCCAGCGGTGTGGGCTCAATCGTAAAACGCACTCGATCGACAAAGGAAAGTTCTACGGTATTGGGTCCCTCAAGTTCGTCGCTAGTGTGAGCAGCAGAGTACACTTCTCCACTTTCAAGCATTGGACCTTCATTACCAAACGGGGTGTCGACCTCCTGCTCAAAGGAGAGTGCGCGAACGTCTTCCACGGTGCTCTTTCGCATCCGCGTAGTCGCTTCGCGTACCACTGCTTCAGCGGATGCCGGCCGCATGCTCGGATCTTTATCAAGCATGCGGATAATGAGGGAATCTAGCCAACGTGGCACCTCGGGATTGATCTCGACTGGAGGAACTGGCGCGAGCTTCAGATGCTTAAACATCAGCTCATGCGGCGTGCGTCCATCAAAAGGAAGAATTCCGGTCACCATTTCATAAGCGATGACGCCGAGTGCATAGATGTCGGAGAGATGCGTTGCCTCTCCGCTCTTCCATGTTTCGGGTGCAATGTGAGTGGCGCTTCCCAGAAGCTCATCTGACCCAGTGAGCTCGGAAGCCCCTGGGCGAGCAACACCGAAATCAGTGATTTTTAGAATGCCGTCGGGCGTTGCGATAACATTGGAACTCTTAAGGTCACGATGTACGATATCGTGATGATGAATCGCTGCCAGTCCGTAGCATAGTTGCTGGAGAAACCGCAGCGCTTCTTCGATAGGAAGAGGCTGTCCACCGACGAGCTCCCTAAGAGTCTGGCCCTCGATGACTTCCATCGTAAAATAGAGTCGTCCGGCAGAATTTCCTACATCGAAAGTTCGCACCACGTTGCGGTGAGTCACTCGTCTGGTGAGTTGTACTTCGCGTAAGAATCTCTGAATCAGCGCATCTTGGGAACCTAGTTCTAGGTTTAGAACCTTAAGCGCTACCTTCTCGCCGGGGAGCATAGAATCGGAAACGAGGTACACCTTGCCCATACCGCCGGACCCGAGCAGACGTTCAAGCGCGTAGCGGTCGGCAAATGTCGCCCCGGTCTCTAACTCGCTGATAGTTCCTAGTCCCATGCTCGTCCCGCCCTAGGCACAAAAAATACGTGTGCCTTATTCCTCTATTTTATCGGCGCCCTACTGGATTTTCTTAAATTTGCGGGAGGGTTTTAAGGAGGTCGAATTTCAGGCCAGCGCCCGAGAGATCTACAGCACAATCAAGATGTTAGCTGCCATCGAGGCGTTTACACAACCGCGACCGAGTTCCGCCTGGCCATTACGCGCGGAAGAATTTGGGACTCAGTCTCTCCAACTTCCGCACGAAGGGCGACTTGCTCTACGCCTCGCTCGCGAATCCGTTTTTCTAGAACAGGTAAGTGCTTTTGAATGACCGAACAGACTTGCTCGGAAGACGAGGTGATAGCGACCAGCATTTCATTGGTACGATGCGCCACGGCCACTGAAAGCGAACCCAGATGGGGGAGGTTGATCCGAATGTCGATGCGGGTAAAGGGCTCTTTCTTTTCTCTTCTTAGTGCGTCATGAGCGTCCGGATCTACACGGCCTGGATAGAGCAGTAGTTCCAGCGGAGTAATATGTGTCCCCAGCACAATCGGAATCATTAGCATCGAAGGCTCGCCAAGAGTGCGCAGCAGCGGATTGACCTGATTCAAGGCCTCTTGGCCTGAGAGCAAAGTTTCCAAAGTCTTGGCAGCTCGCGAAGCCGTAGCACTTGCTTGAGGTTCGAAGTCTCCACTGAGGCGAGAAGGCAAGGCTGTTTTCAATACTTGAAGCGCGTTTTGAAGGTGCGTTCTTACCATCACATTGTCGGCCCCTTGCTCACGCAAGGCACTCAACTGAGTGAGCACCAAACGAAGCGCGGCGGAAACTTGATCAGTTCCTCCCATAGGATTCTCCGCACCAAGTGGAGAAAACGATCCCCCGGTGAAAACCTGCAGCAGCATCGAGAGCGGGTTGTGCTTGGCCGCACCTGAGGAGAGCGTCACGCGCACGTTTTCCAGAAGAGCGGCATTTCCCCCCAACATAGCGTAGCGCGAAAGCGCTGTGGTCAATTGCAGGTTGGATAGCACTCTCGCTTGTACGTCAGCACCCTCCGGAGTAGGTGATTGCGCGTCAAATCCGAGGTTTTCCGTGCCCGAGAAGAGATGCTCAAGATGTTGGGTCAGTACACGCGCCAATCGCTCGGTTGACCCTGGTTGAGTCGCCTTAGCGGCAAGAGTTTCAACCGCACGACGTGCCTCAGCCACGCTCCCCTTAAGATTTTTCTCAGCAAATGCGGTGAGTACTCGAGTAACCTGTTGCTGATCTCCGAAAGTCCCTTCCTCCAGAATAGCATGCTCGCCTTGAAGTCGAGCGACGAGGTTGCCGATTACTGTAGCAAGGGGTCCGGTGAGAGCAGGCGCTCCCTTTGAAAGCTTTCCTGCCTGGCCCGCGGGAGGTGGCACTCCCGACGGTAGAGCCAGAATGCTGGGATCTCGAGCGCCGTGCAGAACTCGTGCGGCCTGTTCAAGATCTGATTGACGTTCTTGAGGAAGCAGAAGCGAGAAAAGCTGCTTTAACGTGGCAGTTGTTGGAAGCTTGGAGTTAGTAATCTGCCCGGAATCCTGTGATCCCATCAGAATGCGCAGAACCAACGCATCCTCATTTGACTGCACACGGACGTTGAGTCGATCGCCGGGCTGAAAGCCCTTAGGCAACATCGCCGGATAAAACTGTCCTTGAATCATGACACCGAGCTGCATGCGCCCATTGTCAGCAACGAGCACCTCGAGTACTTTGCCGACCGGTAGCACCGGGCGATCTTGAACACTTGGGCTCAAGCGTACGATATTGTTGGTATCAGTACGCTGAGCCTCAGAGTGAAGCGGGTTTGGTGCTGAAAGTTGTAGTAGGGACACGGGGCAGAAGCTCCTTTGCCTTTAATATCGGCATTTCTCACTGCCTAGTTGAGCACCTTTATTCACCTAACCACTTGCAATTATAAGGTTTAGTGGCTTGTGTCGCCTTGCTCCGAGTTCCTACGCTGCCAAAGCAGCGAGCGTAAGATTGGTTGATTGTTGAGAAGGTTTAGGAACGGCTAGTATCTCGCAGCAACAAAGGATGCATTATGAGAGAATATTTTGTCTGGCTGCTCAAAGTTTTGACGGTCGTGGTTTTAGTCTTGGTGGTTCCGGCCATGCTGGGTGGCATCATGGCCGCGGTGGGGAGCGGGGAGTCTCAACCAACCTCAGGGAATACTGTCGCCGTTATTGAACTCAATGGCGCCATAGAATCTTCTCGAGACATTATCGAAAAGCTTCATAAGCAGGCTGCTAATCCAAAAGTTAAAGGCATTGTGCTCGCGATTGACTCGCCTGGTGGCGCGGTCGGCCCCTCGCAGGACATCTACACCGAAGTGAAGCGCTTAAAGGCAAAGAAGCCGATTGTGGTGGCAATGAGCTCTGTTGCGGCTTCAGGCGGTCTGTACGCGGCTCTCGGCGCATCAAAGATTTATGCGCAGCCTGGAACAATTACGGGCTCAATTGGTGTCATTCTTCAAATTCCAAACTTCAGTAAAATCGCCGACACCGTCGGTGTCCAGATGGTAACCATCAAAAGTGGCGCTCTTAAGGATGTAGGAAATTCATTTCGCGCCATGACCGAGGAAGAGCGAGTGTTCTTGCAGAGCACGGTCGCTGAAGCCTACGAAGATTTTGTGACTGCCGTGTCGGTTTCTAGAAATATCCCTCGGGAAAAAGTGAAACGCTTTGCGGACGGAAGAATTATTCTTGGATCTACCGCAAAGGAAATCAAACTTGTTGATGAGCATGGCAGCGTGTACGACGCGGCACGTTCTGTTTTTGAACTGCTTGGCACGCCCTTGGATGAGGACGAGGAGCCTAAACTGTTTTATGCCGATGACCGCTTCTCAGAGTTCAAGCAGTTGTTTGAGTCGGTCTCAAGCGTATGGCTGAACGCGACCGGGCAGGGATTTCAGTTGCGCTACATCATGCACTGACACTTCGGCTTACAGATTCTTAAGCGTATCGAGTTTCTAATTTAAGGCGTCGAGCAGCTATCTTCTGTTAAGAGAATTGCTACCGCCTGTCTTGCGAAGGCACGTTCATGATTATTCAAAGCGAATACCAAGACCTGAACACCGCAAACGGCCCAATGCGCACTTACCTATACAGACCTCAAGCTCAAGGAAAATTTCCAGGCGTGCTCTTCTACTCAGAGATTTTTCAGCACACCGCACCCATACAACGAGCCGCGATGTTTCTTGCGGGACATGGGTTCGTGGTCGCCGTTCCGGAGATTTTCCATGAGCTAAATCCGATTGGAACTGTTCTCGCTTACGACAAGGCCGGGACTGACAAGGGAAATTCCGACAAGATCAGCAAAACGCTTGAAAGCTATGATGAAGATGCTCAAGTTGGAATTTCTTTTCTTAAGAATCATCCGGCCTGCTCTGGCACTATCGGCACTATCGGAATTTGCATCGGGGGGCATCTCGCGTTTCGGGCTGCCATGAATTCAGATATCCAGGCCGCGGCATGCTTCTACGCCACTGACATTCACAAGCGAAGTCTTGCGAAGGGCCAAAACGACAACTCTCTTGCGCGTATCTCAGATATCAAGGGCGAGTTGCTGATGATTTGGGGAAAACAAGATCCACACATTCCTCAAGAAGGGCGCGCCCTGATTTATCGAGCGCTCACTGAGGCAAGTACAAATTTTACCTGGCACGAGTTCAACGCCCAACATGCTTTTATTAGGGACGAAGGCCATCGATATGATCCGGAACTGACTGCGGTGTGCTGGCAGTTGGTGCTGCGTCTCTTTACACGGCGCCTTTGCTTAGATACTGGCCAAACCGAAGTTTCGGCTTCAGGTGATGGCTGTTGTTAATAAGCGCCAAGCGCAGCACAGATACCAAGATGCACTCCAGGCGAACGCATACTACACAGCTTATTGCTGTACAGTTACGCTTACCGGAATTTGCAATGTGTTGGAACTAAGCCCACTCACCGTGTCCACTGCAGAAATAGAGATAGTCCCCGTATTCGCACCAATCTGAAATCCACTGCAGGGGAAGGAGGGCACAAACTGCGCTTGTCCTCCAGAAGTATTCGCGGATGATGGACTCACATTCAGAAAAGGGAGGTTTTCTGAAATGGTTATCGCCAACGGATTGGAAGCACCGGTGTTCACCAATATGGGCGAAGCATTGGTCGGGCACTCGGTCTCCCCGACGGTGTGACTTATGCTCACCTGAGAGGTTCCCGTAGAAATAGTGGGCGGATCTTCAGTGGGCGCCGCAGGAGTTGGAGTCGGCGGAACAGAGCCTCCCACAGTCGGTTCAGGTGTCACTACAATAGTGGGATCAGGAGAGAGAGTTGGCTCTGACGGAGGTAGCTCGCCCCCTGGAGGAGTAGCCTCAGGCGTCGGATCAACCGGGGCCGAACCGCCACAATTTACTTCTCTCGACCCTCTTAGCAGATAAGTAGTATATTTCGGTGCATAGCGAGTCCTCGATTCTCCCCCTTCAAGAACAGGCCCGGCAGCTCCAAACAGAAATGCAGAAGCAATGTTAACTTCTTGAGGAGTATACTCAGTGACCAGTTGGAGCATGTTAGCAGTAAAGGTAAGATTCACGCGGTAGAGTCCCACTCCAGGAGGGCCGCAGCGGTAGGGAATTGAGTAGGTCTTAGTCTCATTGCTGCCTGGTAAAGGGAATAATGATCTGAAACTATTGCCACCGACAAAGACGGGCGCGACGCTGCTATCAATGTAGTCGATGGTCGACAGCCTTTCACCGAACCCTGCGGCTGCACCACTAGAGACCATCACCTGCACTGGTCCAAAGGCTGTATTCGCAGGCCAGAATTCCGGAACCCCCTCGATCCCTACCGTGGCGTTGGTATTCCCACCTACGGCAAATCGTGAAAAATGACTTACATTTCCGCCAAGAAAGAACGAGTTCGATTCAGAGTCTGCCAACAGCGTCAAGTCCCCAAGGACTTCCACTCCCTCGCCATCTGAGGCGGTAGTGATAATACTGGGAAGTTTCCCAAAGGTAAGATCTTCAGCGCTCGAGTCGCTCATGATACTACTTACGTCAACAGTCATGCGTGCAGGAACTTGAAAGTTCAGGCCCGCTGGAGCGAACTCATACAGCAATAAGCCCGGTGCATCGCTTGACTCACGAGTCACAGAGATCTCCGTCGGGTCGCTGATTGCACCTGCGGGAACCTCGAGAGTGAGCATTCCGTCCCCACTTACCAGCATTCCGCCCTCGGGGCCGATTAACGCACGCGCGAAGAAGCTGTTGCTACTGCTCCCGTTACAAGCAACCAGAAAACAGCCCACCAGGAAGGCGAGAAGAAATGCACCAGTAATGGCGCGAAGGTCAGTGAATGTGTGCGGGCCAGGAAGCAGCGGGGTTCGGGACACTCGCATGGCTCAATCTCCATTAATGGACTGACTCACAGTGTATTAAGCCTCAGGGGCGGAATATTCCGTGCCAGTCGAAAAAAGTCTTCACTTGTGCAGCATGTAGGACCATTAGGTAACTAATGTCAACGGATTTTCGCCTGGCTAGCCTGTACAACGGCTATACGTAAGGAACGCTTCTCGGAAGAGTGGTATTCGCCAAGCGCCCCCTGACTGGTCGAGTCGTAAAGAATAGTGCCTGCGTAGGATAACAAGTATTGGTACTGTCCTCATTGTGTCTCTCTTTAACGTTCGCCCAGAAACTGCCCAAGCATTACTCAATAGAATGGAGTCGCTTGGAATTGCCGAATCAGATCTTGAGGAACGTTTCGTGCGCGGTAGTGGGAGCGGGGGACAAAAGCGCAATAAAACAAGTTCGTGTGTAGTGCTGCGACATCGCCCCTCAGGCCTAGAGGTCCGCTGTGAGCGCGAACGCTCTCAAACATTAAATCGATTCTATGCGAGACGAGAGCTGTGCGATCGCATGGAAGAAAAGCTGCGCGGTCGAGTGCTTGAGCAAGATTCCGCGCGTGCGAAAGTGAGACGCCAGAAGGCGAGACGTGCCCGTAAAACAAAACTAAAAATGCTAGAACACAAAGCTCGTCGAAAAAATACAAAGACTGGACGCAAGCGGCCGGGACTGGATGAGTGATGCACCCTCCAACATTCTTCGTCAGATTGTCGGGACCTCTGGGCTAGACGGAGCCATCTGCTCTATTGCCGCACCTTCACTTGCCTCCATGATACCGAGGACAGGGGAACGCTGGGGCCAATATGACAGTTGTCGCTCGACCATTTGGTCAAATCCGTGAAAAAGAGAATTATAAATATCGCACAAGTCAGGTTGCCCCATGGCACTGGCACTTAGTTTAAGAAGATGTCCGATCGACTCCAGCGTGCTGAGGCAATGAGCGCGCGGCTGCTTACGAATGCGATAGGTTGACAGTATCGGCGCAGAGAAGGAGACGCGCGGAAGATCCAGCAATAACGGATTACGGTGCACGATCTTCCCTGCTTCAGACCAAGTTCCATCGATTGCTACGATCACGCTATTGTTATCAAGCGGTAACTCCGTGCAGTCCATTGCACCAGGGCCGGGGTACAAGAGGTACGCCTTCCGCCCCGCAAAGCTGGACACCAGCGTTGCCTCATCAAAGATAATGCCGCGAAGAAGTTTTGAATTCGCAATCGCCCGCGTGACGAGCTTTGACGTTGAGTAGTATTTACGTCGTTCGGCCGGATGTTGCAGGATCAAAATGTCACAATGTGCTCGAAATGGTTCGACGAGGTTGCACACGCAGTGCGACTGAGGTCGCACGCAGGCATAGCACATTACCCGACCACCTGGTGGGCCGAGTCGTGCTTCTTCGTGGCGGCGCTTTGACATAGGCTTAAATCTATATCTGGGAGAATTTAATATAAAGCTCTCGTCGTGGCGTTTATCTGATCACCTTGGATTGCGGCGAGCCCGACGCTGCGCACGAGGCTGCAACCGTCTCGCTATTCACTTCTCGTCGGTAAGGCGTCGCTATCAGTGCCGGTAGTATCGAGAAACTGCACCAGGCGCCGCCGGTATTCCAGCAGCGAAAGAATCTGCCCATGTTCTGCTCCCTCAACGACCCAGCGCTCGCAGAGGGTTTTTAGTTGCTCACAGAGTTCAGCAGAATGGCGCGGTGGCACTATCCTGTCACGAGTCCCATGCAGCAGCAGTACAGGAACTTGAATTTTGTGCATGACTCGGTTCGGACTAAATGTATCGTCAACTAAAAATCCAAGCGGCCACTGAAGCGGGAATCCTAGCCAAACGCTGGAAAGCTTCTCGCGTGCAATATCTCGATATCCAGCGAAGGGACTTTCAGCCACTACGGCACGGAAAGTCGTTGCAAATTCAGGCTGTGCGGCGACATAAAGTGCCAGTGAGGCGCCTAAACTTTGTCCGAGCAGAAATAGTCGCTGGTCGATAACATCAGGCCGCGAATTCAAATAAGAAATTGCGCGCGCAGTGTCAGCATACAAATGCTCCACCGTGGCGCTGCCTTCGGATTCTCCGTACCCTTGATAGTCAAACAGAAATACTTGGTAGCCCTCGGCAGGCAGCCAGTGAACCGCCGCTAAGTGCGTGCTGATGTTCTCAGCGTTGCCATGCAGAAATAGAATCGTGCCGCGCGGCGGACCATTTGCAGGTAAGAACCATCCCACGAGCGTTGGCTCGCTTGGAGTTTTGAGCCCCACTCGTTCGAATGCCACTCCAACGTCCGACGGAATGCGAATCAGCGTGCGACTGGGATAGAAAAACAGCCCAGTACAGCCCGCGAAGGAGAGCACGCCCATAAGTAACACGGTGCGGGAAAGGTGAGACCATAAGAAGTTTACCATACAGGTAACGCAAAATATTCGAGTTCAATCATTATGCGGTTAGAGGTGTTGCCGAGGTTACGAATATTATGAACTCCGATTCGTAGAGCAAATTTTGAACTAAGGGAAACTCGTTGGGTCAAGCTGGATTGAAACTTGGTGTGTTCGTCGCCTGCAACGAAGTATTCGAAAAGCGTTCTTCCTTCAATGGCCCATGAATCGGAAAGAGGCGTAACAAAACCAATACGTGGGCCAAAACCGAGAGCAGCCCCGGAGTCGAGAGCTGAGCTTGCCTGCAATTCGCTTCCCATCAGGCCGTAAATCAAGCCGTTGCTGCGAAGTTCGCCCGAGACTCCTCCGCCTGCTTGCAAAGACCAAACCTGTGCCCAGGTATGCTTAGAGATATGTTCACGCTCGCTGCCCAGACTTACATTCCATGACAAGGGACGAAAAAACGCATCACGGGCACTCAAGGATTCAATGTCAAAGAACGTGAAGCGGTCCACGTTCAGTTGTTTTTCGTTGTCATAGCGTAAATCCAAATCGAGAAATTTAATTTGCGCGCCTGGAAGGTAACCGGCAATCGGGTCGAGCTGGTCGTGGAAAGCGCCGCGAAATCCCAGCGTTGAAAAGTAGTCTCGGTCCTCAAACCCCGCACCAGCAGTAAATTTCATAGTGCCATGAGCCGCCTCAGGACGAGTGCTTGGGACTGGTAGAGTGGGGGAACTTCGGCGTGCCAAGCTGCTGCGCATAGAGAGCAATTTCCAAGCACGTTCTCGAGCTTTTTCGTCATCGCTTCGTTCAAGGATGCGCGTATACGTCAGCATATCGTAGGCGACATCGAGTGCTTGCGCTTTCTGTTCTAATGGCAGCTCAGACAGTGTGGTCTCGTCTAGCTCCTCATTTGTGTCTGCCAGTGATTTTGCCAACAGGTTTATAGAGTCTGGGGAAGTAGAAATTATATGGCGTAATTTTGTGGCAAGGGATGGGCGAAACACCGCGCCCTTTATCAAGCCATCGCGTTCTTGTAGTGCCCGGATAGTATCGACGGGGATAACCCATAAATTCAGTTCTTTGCTGAGCTCCAGGCTGGGTCGTGCCACTTCCAGAAGTGAGAGCAGTTGGTAAGAGCAGTTCTCATCGAAATAGTAATAGTAAAAGGGCACCTCTTTAAGTTCCCATACATGAAGCACGAGACGGCGCACCTCCGCCTGTGTAAGGTCCAGCGGATATTCCCAGATATCTCGATTCTCTAGGTCGCTGTATTGGGTGACTTTGTCGTAATAGGGTGCAACCGAAAAAAATCCGTCATAGCCGCCAAAGACACCTTTAAATGCATAGAGCAGTGACGCTTCGCCTTGGGTTTCGGCAGCGAAGTTTGCCGTATACGCAAGTAATCGGGATTCTTCGGTTTGCCCCGGTTGATCAATTCTGAGCAGAGTATGGCCGAATGCCGATGCTGGATTGTTGATGAACGAAGATGGGAAGATAAGTGTAACTGCCTCCGGATTCACTGCCTCCATCCAACCCTCCAAAGTGGGACAGGGGGGATTGGGGAGTGCGGGCGAGCCCAGTGCCAACTGGCCCACTATCCATTCAAAGCGTGCAGGATAGCGGCAGCGCGTGGGAAGCTCAGGCGCTCCGAGAGTCACGGCTTCGAAAAAGCTTTCGATGGTTGCTTCAAGTTCTGCTGCAGGGTTGCTAGCTCCATTCGGCGCCAAAAAAAAGCTTGAACTTGCCACACGGCTTTTGCAGGTCTCGCCCCGCAAAGGGAGACAATGAAGAAGCGCCCTCCATTCTGGCGTATCTGACATCAGTTTAAGATCGTTTGCTTGAAAGATCTTTTCTAGCGCCGTCTCATCGGCAAATCCTGACGACGGGGCAAAGAATGCCGCAGCAAGCGTCAGAAGCAAGCAATGCAGGAAGCGGGAGAATGGACGGAGAAAAAAGCAAGTCAACAGAGTTTCAAAATGATAAACGGGGCGGGTCCAAGATCCAGACCCACCCCGTTATGTGCAGGACATCAAACGAGCTTGCGCCCGTCGAGGTCGTTACACGTTAGCCGAATACTTAGCGAGCTGTTCGTCTGCCGCTAAAACATTCTTCAATCCAGCCGCCACGTCGGTTGACGAAGTGGTGGAGCTTGAAAATACTTGGGTGAAGTTGCTCTGCAATGTTGAGTTGAAAGCAACTTGATCAGCCGGAGAGACTCCGATCAGGCTGCCGAGCGAGTTTAGGCTTTCACCTTGACCGCGGGACATGTCGAGTGCAAGGCGGTTCATGTTGGCATCGATAAATGCCGCTGTCTTCCATTCGGAATTTACTACTCCGTTCTGAGTACAGCCTGAAGTTCCCGAGGAGATGCCGAAGGTTTGGTTTCCCGAACTTCCGTTGGTGGTCGCAGCAAGAACTTGTGGAGGAACACCTTTCTGACCGTCGAACAGTTTCGATCCCCATCCGCATCCACCGACGTTATCAGAGGCGAGAGCCAGAGAAGGGAGGAGAAATGTAGCAGCCGCGGCAACGATAAGTATGTTTCTTTTCATTTATGTTTACCTTTATTAAGTTATCAGGCCTCGCGATCGAATGAGGTCTGACGAGGTCTTCATTGTGAGAACTCCGTCATCGTCGTCGCAAGCATACCTAAGAGTCAAGGCCGACGCATAGGAAAAAGGGACTAATTTACGAATCAATTCCAAGATTTGGGACTTGCGAAAGTTGATTTCGTCTTGTCGTGGTTCCAGTGGAGAGTTAACAGGCGAGGGCAGCACAGTAATTACACTAGCGCAGTGATATCGTGAGGCACTGCTTGAGCCGTTACTAAAGGCGGAGGAACCACCTCTCCTCAATGTCAAAAGGACTAAGCCTTGCCAGCGTTCTTCTCAGCGTTCTTCTCAGTGTTCTTCACGGGGCCAGCAACGTTCTTCACGGGGCCAGCAACGCGGTCGCTGTATCGGATCCTAATTCTATGGGCTGTGGCCCTGACGGCGAAACAATTCCATCACAAACTTCAGGCGGCCCCGACAAGCCGTGCTCGTAGAGATCCACCAGCGGGCAATTCTGAAGCGGAAAAACGCAAGCAATGGACCCAAAGACGAGAAAGACGGGTAGAACAGCAGCAACTCCGACTGGTCGAAGTATATGACCGGTCGTGGTGAGCTCAGTCGCGATACCACAATACTTCTTAAGGCAATCGCGTCCGAGCGGTTGGAAAGTAGATGAGTCGATATCATTGATGGAGGACAGTCCCGCCTTTTCCGACTTAGGACACTCGGGCATCTCAGAAAGCGCGTCTCGCGCTTCAGTAATGCCGCAATAGGTGGCTTGCTGGAGGAGGGCACAGGCTTGCAGACTTTCTGCATGGTCTGCTGAAGCCTTAAGGCACAACCCCTTATGGTAAAGTTCTTCTGGCGTCTGTGGGACCGAGAGAACAAGACTTTCGCAGTTCGACACGCTGCGGCGCACCGAATCGTTGCTTAATCGAACTGACCGAAAACAGCCTTGGCATGCAAGAAGCGAGGCCAACAACACAAATCGTGCCAGCGCTGGGGGAAATGCCTTAGAGATCGTATGCATGCAACTGCTCCAGATACTCCCTACGAATAGAATCCCGCGCAAGTATCTCAAAAATGTATCGGCTTCAAAAGGGAACTTTAGTTGAAGCCCTGAACATTTTCGTCATCCTAAATCACCTATAAATAAATCAATCTTCGGGGACAACTCTAGTCGATTAGGAACTGAAGTGACTGGGATGGTTTGTTTGAGTCGAAGTAGGATGGCTATTGTTCCATATATCGGGCTGAGGTGCCGTGTCGCCTCTTCGGCGAGGCTTCACTCTTTCCACTTTATAAAGGTTTGCGCGTGGCGGCGTTGTTCCGGAATCTTCGAAGCCTTACTCTATGGATCCATCAATGGATCGTCAGCATAGCGTAGCCATTCCCGTTTAACGTCGAACATGGCCTCCCAAAGTGGGATGCGAGTGAGAAGCTGCTCTCGGGAAGCTGGGTCGGCGATGATGTTTTCAGCCACCGCGGCAATTCTCTCATGAATCGCCGAGTTCTCTGTCTCAACCACTTCCGCAAGGCGCCAAGCCGCTACATTTCCAGATGAAGAGTGTACGCCATGCGCGCGAGTCAGGGCGCCTTCAAGAGTACCTCGAAGGGTCACGAGCTTCTCCCGAAGGACCATCAACTCTTCTTTGGCGACTAATTCGGTGACCGTATCAAGGAGAAATCCGACTCGCACTGCTGATTTCAAGAGCTCCGTATTGCGTACAGAATTAATTCGATTCTTTATCGGATTGATGCCGCGATCCCGCGTCGCCCCAATAAGCGAGATGGTATCTTCTAGCGAGCGACGATGCTCCTCGACTGATGCTGAGCAATGCGGATTGAACTCAGTTACTGCTCGCGCTGTTTCAGGGTGGGAGTTCCAAAATTCAAACGAGCGAGTCGCATTCAGCACGTCACGATCGTGATAGGCCCTAAAATAGAGCACCGTATCTCGAAATTCCGCCCAACGCTGCGATTGGAGGAGGGCAGACGGGACTTTGCCGTTGCAAATAATCTCTCGGACCGCAGCTTTTTTCTCCTCGGGAGAATTCAGGCCAGATATCTCGAGAGCCTCCCCCAAAGATGGTTCTCCATGATTCTCTGCTCGCCAGGCGTCATAGCCATAGCGCTGTGCAAGAAATACGTCGGAGAAAAAGACCGCCTCAGACTCATCAAGCAGCACCGACGCGGTGTAGTCTTCAAGGGAGACCGTCGAGGCAGCGCTCTCGCTTGCGCCTTGGGGAATGAAGCTTCCGACGCGGGAATGAAACCAATCATGAAGAAGAAGCATAAAGCGCCCAAACGGTGGAAGTTCATGATTGAGGGCGTATTCCGGAACTTCCGAATAGAAATCAACATCGGAATCCTTGAAACCAACACCATCGTTGAACGCTAATTCCAGGAGACGATGGAATACATCGCTCTGCCCCATCGTCAAAAGCTGCTTTGAAAAGTTCTGCGCGAGCAGGTCGCGGTAATGTGACCCGGTACGAATGAGTTCGGTGAAGCGCCGTTCCTCGTCTGGCATAGCAAAAGGTCTCGCGGTGGCATACTGATAGCCAAGCGCTGCGCCGATGAGCTCAGCACCGGTGGCTAAGAGGAGCGAGCGGTTAACACCCTCATCCGAGGCACGACGCAGTTCATCGAGGGACACAAAGCTTTGCCAAAGGCCAGGCACGTTCGGAGTCGAGTTGAAATTGCTCGCGTCAACTTCAAGCAGGTAGAGATCAGTTGAAAGATCTAAGAACTCGGGGATAAGTCTAAAGGACCCGACCTTCGCAGGGGCACCGCGGGGCTTTAACCCCGTCTGCTGACTCACCTGAGCGACAATGTCGCTCGCAGCCGGATTATCCCCGGTGTAAAAGGTGACCGGCTCTAGACTCTGCTCAGGCTCTTCACTTTGAATTGGATGATTTGAGAGCTCTCGAGAAGTGAGCTCGCGACTACCAATATTGCCGAGAACATATACGTCATCTTTCCCGGAAGGATCTCGGCCCCGAACGAAACAGACCACGGCTACCTGTTTCCCCAGGGGAGCCGAGAGTCCCACGACATCTCCTTGTATTTGATGCATGTCTTGGTAGCCCTTGTAGCGTCGCTCAACTTGGACTTGGCACGTACGCAAAAATGATTTGCTGTCAGCGGGCGCCGCATCGACACGAAGCTCATCAGGAACCCCAGGGGGCGGTGTTCCCCAAACGTGGGATTCTAATTTTGCCGCAGTGGTGGTGTGTCCTGCTTCAAGACGCTGTGGACGAGCGGCTTCGACGACAGACTTGATGTGGTTCGGAAGAAACACCTTGAGATTAAAGGATGAACTCAATCGAAAGGCTGAGTGCAGAGCGTTAAGATCGGCGTCTGGAGAACTGAGGGAATTGCTAATAACTACCTGTGCGGGAGTCGGACGGAAGCGAATGGGGCCGTAAAAAGGATCAAAATATACGCGCTCACCCTTCCATGGCTCGATCTCACAGGCAAAAGGAAAGACTACCACCGGACACACTCCGGGCAGCGGGGTCGAGGGGCCACTCAAAAGCGAAGGCGCTGATAGGGGTCTTGAACCGCTTCTCGAGAGAATGCTCTGACTTGCAGCGCCCAAATCAAACTCAAGCGAAGCTTCATGAAGATAGCGCCGAGGGAGAAGCGTGAGTGTTGCTCCGGCGGCGGGCAGGCACAGGCGCTCCATCATCACCATGTGAAGTTCGCCGTCAGCGGATCGAAAGTAGGGAGCCATGGTCACGGCGTCTGGTTCTTTGAGCTGAAGAATGGTTCTGAGTTCCGGACTCTGTATGCGGCGTCCCTCGCGAAAAAGCGAGACGTTGAGGACCTGGATTGCGATGGCCTGAGGAAGATCCTGCCCCACCAGCTCTCGCCGCTCCATCTGGATGGGGACGAGGGAATGTTCATTGCAATCGACGGCACCTTTCTGGGGAAGTCCCGCACGAGGGCGATCGCCCCGTGGCGTAATTGAACTTGTTGCGGGCATGGTCCAAAGATAGCAAGGCTCGAGGGGCTACTCAAAAGGTGCAGGATTAAGCGATAAACTGGCCCCGGATGGAGCAGCTATTCAACCATCGCCTAAATGCTGCTGTGTATCGCAATTAGCAGAAAAACTGCTCTTTAGCTGTTAATTTCGACACCTCTCAGGTTGCGTTTCCCCTCATTGATAAATCTCAAAAATAGCTGATTTTTTGAGGAGGCTTACATGACTGCACCGACGTTGACCCCCAAGGCATTGACTCCAGATGCATTAACCCCGGATGAAACAAACTCTGAAAGGGCGGTTTCGGCCGCGCCCTTGGCGACGCTTGACGGAAGGAAGGGGCTTAAGGCTCCTTCGCGAGTGGAGTTAGTTCGGGAACAACTGGCAGAGCTCACCACTCAAGAAGTTCGTGAGATCGTGAATGCGCGCTTCGTGTTCTGCGAAAAAATCGCTGATGCCATCGCGCGAGGTCTACGTAGCGGGAAGAATGTCTTGCTGTGGGGTCCGACCGGCCATGCAAAGTCGGCAGTGGTGAGAGATATCATCAAGGGGCTTGAACTTGATGATGTTACCTTCGTTCAAGACTTTGGCGAAGGGACGGACGAAGCCAGTCTTTGGGGTGGATACAATTTTAAGCGTATGAAAGAGGAGCATATCCTCGACTACCACCCGGAGCGGAGTTTTCTCAACAGCGAGATCGCTATCTTCGAGGAGGTTTTTGACGCGCCTCCACAGGTGTTGTGTTCGCTTAAGAATACGTTGACCGCAAAGTGTCTCTTTAAAAGTGCGGATCCATTCCCAAGTAAAAATCGCCTTATCATTGCCATGACCAACAAGAGTCCCGAAGAAATTGTTGCCATGGGAGAGAGCTATAAGGCCTTCGTTGATCGGTTCCCTTTGGTCGTAAAAGTCGACTGGGAGGAATACTCAGAGAAAACCTACGGAAAAATGTTTCAGGTTTTAAACCTTGGGGGTGACACCATGCGACGGGAGTTCGCGAAACTCATCGCTGAAGCGGGGAAAAAGGGCCGACCGATCTCACCGAGAACCGCAGTTCAGGCCTTTGAAATCGTACTCAATGCGGCAGAGGAGTTCGGAGCTTTCGATGAGCGAGCGCTTGCGCAACTGGAGCTAATCCCCGGACTGGAAGAAACAGGACGAAAGAAGGCCGGGGAATGGCAGGAGCGAATTCAGGAAGCTCAGTTCGCGAGCGACTTTGAAACTTGGGAAAACATGCGTGATGCCGGGAAAGATCTTCTCAAAGCACCAGTTCGGATGCAGGAAGTTCTTGATATGGCGACCGCTCTCCAGGCGCTTGAAGAAGAACTAGTGAATTGCTCCGTACCGACCAAACACCAAACCCGAGTGGCTACTATGCAGAAGGAAGTAACTTCACTGGTTGAGTCGCTGACCAAACGCACCATCGAACTAAACAAGATTATTCGGGAGAACAGCGATGGCTAGTCAACATAGTAGCCGGCAGAATAGAAAGCGGAGCGAGCCCAAGCGAAAAGAGAAAGGGCTCCCCTCCTTCTACAGAAGTGATGGGAGCCTCCTCCCGGTGGAAGAAGCGCAGAGTCGTGCTCAAGAGCTCTTCGCCGCACTCGAAAAGCTAAAGTATCCCACCCAAGGCGCCTGGGGTAAATCGACAGGGGGTAGTTCAGCAGCGAATCGACTGGCAAACCTCACTAGAAAGCTGCGGCGGCGACCGGGGCGCGCACTCAATTTTCTCACTGCACCCCCTGAGGGAGTAGCTGAGGCGAGTGACAGTCAAATAAAGAAGGTGGCAAAGCGGATCGGTCTTGATCCGTTCTCTTCTGACTTGGTTCGTTGCTTTGACAACATCATTGCGGGGGGACGATTCGTGCCGCCGTCGATTTGGCGCGCGGAGGCCCATCGCAGAAAGCTCGATGCACATACAACTGAAGCGCATATGTCGGGGCTTATGCGGGTGATTAAATCTATCGATTATTCCAAAGTTCCTGGCAAAACTTCTCTAGAAAAGTCAGTAGCCGTGTTGAAGCTGCTTGGGCATGTTGATCGCTCCGCTGGGGTGGATGACGGATCGTATGATGGGGTTTCGTTTTTCTCGCGTCCCACGGAAGTCGACTCGGCCATAGAAAAGGTCAATCGCACCCTGCAAACAATCGGTTCGCTCGACGATGTAGAGAGAATGGCGATGGTTCCCGCAAACGGATCGGCGAGTCTGGTGCATTACGATGAACTATCAGAAACTGTTGAAATTGCGGAGAGCCTGCTCTCTTCGAGTGGGCTTCAAGCCATGCTCAAGGTAGCACGAGCCCTCGATTCGGTTCCAACCCTGGGAATGTCGGGAGTACGCAGCGTTAAACCGAATCGACACGGTGTCGAGACCCAGCATCGTATGATGCGGGACCTAAATGAGCTTCCGCTCATTGCCAAGAGTAACTGGGCGCTGTTCTTTGAACAGTCTGCCTTGTTCTGGTCAAAAGTTCTGAACCGAGAACCAATGGTGCGTGAGCACATCGCACCGGAGACTCAGAAGCAGTTATTGTACTTGTTGATTGATTCCTCTGGGAGCATGTCGCACTACAACCGTGCTTCACTTGCACTAGCGGTGTTGGTTAATCGTCTCAAAGGAGTGGTGAAAGGCGAAGCCGAGCTGCAGTATCGCATGTTTGATGCAGACGTATTCCCGGAGTTTGAGGCGAAGGCTCCTGAAGACGCGCAGAGCACCCTACTGCGTTTAAAGAAGAATAATTTCTCGGGTGGTGATACACGAATTTCCCATGCGATTGGCAGAGCCGTCGAATCGATCCTCAAACGTCAGGAGCAGACTGGAGGCGTAAGGCCAGAAATTGCGATTGTTACCGATGGCATTGACCATGGGTTTAATACTACGCTTGCGGACCTCAAGGGCGTGAGGCTACATGCCTTCTCTGTCGGAGAGCGGAACCCGGAGCTATCCAAGCTCGCCAAAGCTTCAGGAGGGGTCGCTTTACTTCTCTCCGACCAAGGAGAATTGACCAGGGACTAGCCGAAAACGTTGGGTCATGAGTGCTCAAGGAACGCCTGAGTTGCGTCCGTGAGGAACAACGCGAATATACAACTCCGACAAGTAGGTGTGAGGTGGCACTCGGTAAAGGCTTCTAATCCGAAGTGGATAGAACTGTCTCAATCGCTTCAAGAAATTCACGCCCATAGCGCTCTAGTTTCTTGTCCCCAACTCCAGAGACCTGACGAAGCTCGTCAAGCGTTCGCGGCTTCAGCTGCGTCATTTCTTTTAAAGTCGCATCATGAAATATCACGTAAGGAGGCACGTGACTGGCTTTCGCGAGTTTTAGGCGAGTACTTCGAAGAGTTTCCCAAAGCTCGTTCTCTTTCGAAGTAAACTGAGTGTTGAGACTAGTGCCAGAGCTTGGGCGTTTTTTCTTTGAGCGCGGTGCAAGCACATCCGAGCGAAACCAAACGGGCGTCTGCCCTTTAAGAACAGATCTACTTTTTTCCGTCAGTGCCAAGCCACCATACGAGTCGAGAAGAACGGTGGCATGCCCGGAAGCTACCAATTGCCGAAAAATTGAAGTCCACTCGTCTTTCGAATGTGATGTCCCGAGCCCAAAGACTTTGAGCTTGTCATGGCCTAAGCGTTCCATCCGTTCAGAAGTTTCGCCGCGCAGCACCTCGGTTAAATATTGCACCCCGAATCGTTCACCAGTGCGATACACACAAGAGAGCGCTTGCTGCGCCTCAACGGTGCCTTCCCAGGTCTGTACCGGAACGAGGCAAGTGTCGCAATTTCCGCAAGTCTCCGCAGCTTCACCACCAAAGTAGTTAAGCAGCACTGCCCGCCTACAACTACTAGTTTCACAAAGGCCTAACAGAGCGTTGAGCTTGCGATGCTCGAGAGACTTCTTATCGTCGGAAGCGTCTGATTGCTCAATCATCATGCGCTGCCGCGCGATATCGTTGAGGCCATAGACCATCCAGGCGGTCGAAGCCAAACCGTCTCGACCTGCGCGCCCTGTTTCTTGGTAGTAGGCCTCGATGCTCTTAGGCAAGTCAAGATGGGCAACAAAGCGCACGTTTGATTTATCTATCCCCATGCCGAACGCAATGGTGGCTACCACCACGACGCCTTCTTCGTCCAAAAATCGGCGCTGGTTTGCATTGCGTTCCTCGGCGGGAAGCCCCGCATGGTAGGGCAGGGCGTGAAAGCCATTCCCTTTGAGAAAAGCTGCGGTTTGCTCTACTGATTTTCTACTAATGCAATACACGATGCCGGCATCTCGGGGGTGCTCAGCTTTTAGGAATGACAAAAGCTGTTCACGGCCGCGATCTTTTAGGGCAATACGGTACTGAATATTTGGTCTGTCGAACCCAGTAACGAACGAATGCGCGCCGCGCAAACGCAACTTCTCGATGATCTCTTTCCTGGTGGGTTCATCCGCTGTGGCGGTAAGCGCAATGCAAGGCACTGGCCCCAGTAGGTCTCGAATCTCAGAGATGCGAAGATACTCGGGTCTGAAATCATGCCCCCAAGCTGACACGCAATGCGCCTCATCCACTGCAAGCAGAGAGATAGGCAAAGTTCGCAAGAACTCCTTTGTTCCTTCAAGCAGCAGACGTTCAGGCGCAAGATAAAGCAACTTTAGCTCTCCTCTGCGCGCGGCGGCCATCACCTGGCCTTGTTCCTCTGAGGGCATCGAGGAATTAAGTGCCGCTGCGTGCACGCCTGCGGCGCGCAACGCCTGCACCTGATCCGCCATTAAAGCGATGAGCGGAGAGACTACTATAGAGAGTCCGTCAAGACAGAGCGCGGGTACTTGGTAGCAAAGACTCTTCCCCGCGCCCGTGGGCATGAGAACTAAACAGTCCTCACCACGTAGCACGTGAGAAATAACTTCCTCTTGGCTCAGTCGAAAATTTGAATAGCCGAAGACTTGATCAAGTACGTCGTGGGGGGTTTTATTTAGGTCAGAAGTGGTCATTTCGCATGGATACTCACATATCTCAGGCTTCGGGACGAGCTCCTGTAGAGCAGCGCTCCGATCGCTTCATGATTAGATGCTGCACCCAATTTACATAGATCTTTCGCTCTGGCCCCAGTGCGAGAGAGTGCGCTGAGTGACTCAACAAGAGAATCTCATTCGCTCCGCCCCTAATGTTCGGACTACGCAACATTCCCTCGACCGCTCCAAGCGAGGAAGAGGGGTCACGTTTTCCATGCGCGAGATACATCGGACACGGCACTCCGTTATTCTTAACCAAGGCGATCGTTTCCCTTCGAAAATCATCCAAGCCCAAAATCGCTGCGCGGGTTACCGCAGGAACTCGTGGGCGCGCGTCCCAATCGGCACTGCGGCAGGAGTCAGAAACAGAAGAGGGAGAATAGGAGATTTGACCGGAGGCGATCTCTTTCCACTTTTCCCTTGATAGATGGCTGCGCTGAAGGCGCAGCATAAGCGGATACGCGCGTCGAATCGCTGAGGGGCTCTGTAGAAAAAGTCCTTCACAAATTACTGCTCTCACTGGCTGAAACGCGAAACGCTGCGCGAGTTGCAGGGCCACCAGACCTCCCGCGGAAAATCCCATCAGAATCAGTGGAAGCTGTGGCCCATGTTGCAGGGCTTCTTGGACGTCGTTGACCGCCTTGCTCATCAGATTCTGGGACGAGAACAAAGTCGGCACCACCTCATTCTCAGCATGCCCAAGCAGGCTTGCCATGTGAACTATGCAACCGTCCTTTTGGAGTTGTTCCCCAAGAGAACCGAAGTGGTAAGGACCACACTCTCGAAATCCACCAAATGCAACGACGAGCGCACGTGGCTTTTCGCAAGCAGGGAACAATGTTCGGTCAGGCTGCCAGGGAGCACAGCGCGGTGCGACTTCCCGCGACTGGTCAATGCTACCTCTTCCAGGAATTTGCAAAGATCCAAGCGCAGCAGCAGTTACTGAATTTGATGCTTGAGCGACAGCAGGTTCCACTCGCTCTGAAGACGAGGATCGAAGTTTGAAAAACATAAAGGGGTTTCAAGGTTCGAGAACTGTTACGCTAGCACAGAGTGTAGGCACTATTTCAAGAGCACTTCCCTGACAATTCTCTCTTCTAATTAGCACGTTACCCAACTGAGTGGCGGATGCTGTTTGTCTCGAGGCTAAACGGCAACCTACCGCCGCCGATCTTCAGTTAGTTCTAGCCCTAAGGAGAAGCACACACAGCCCCCTGGCCCAAGTTCATATAGCTCCCGCTCGGTGTGTCTTGAGTCTTGAGCGCCCTCACTACATAGAAGTTCACTCCTTGAGGAGGATTGACGTCGTCAAAGCTAAGCGAGGTTACCACCCCAGAAATCAATTCCGGTGCTTGCTCGAGCGAGCGCACGCGAAACACCCGGTAGCCGGTTACCTCAGGATCGGAGGAGCCGAGCCAGGAAAGTCGCACCCGATTGCTGATTCGCACCGCACTAAGATTTCTCGGCGGCGCCACATGCTCGAGCCGCAGCGTTGGATCCCCAAGAAGAGAAAGATGCACGTTGAATTGCCAGTAGGTGTAGCCGTTTACGCTATCGTTATATACAACGCCACCACCCTGCGGGCTGTTATTCTGACTCGCGCGGATGCTTGCGCCTATCGATTCTCCTCCTGCCATCTGATGAAAGTACACATGCGGTCTTCCCGAATATACCGTTCCGAGGCTCACACCTTCCGCTGCGATCGAGGCTCGCAGCGGCGCATTAGTCTGGTTCCAGTGTAGAATCCAGCTTCGAACATAAGTTGAAAACACCGCCTTGACCGCAGGACCTGAAAAGTCGCTAGTCTGAGGAGTTGTCATATACTCGGTGAAAAATTGAAAGCCATGTCGATATAGGAAAGGGAAATAGGGGAAGCCGATATCGTACACCTTGTCCACGCCGTAGAGCGTGGGGAGAGATCTTACTGCTCCGCTGCGATGCCCATCTTGTCCTATCGTCCAGGTCGACGACGGCGCGGTATGAATGAGCCCTCGCCTTTCTACCATCGTTAAACTGTTTCGATAGTCCAGATTCTTGGCAAAATATCTGCGGTAGAGCCGCAGCTCGCGCTCACTTTCAGACTCCTGCTCGAGAGCGAACACTGGCAGTCTCGAAAAATCTACTCTTCCCACCTGCAGCTCCACTTTGCTGGGAAAAGATCTCTGCTGCA
>JBGSMV010000035.1:0-2417 GCA_041739995.1 Bdellovibrionota bacterium | reverse complement strand
AGTAAGGCGGATCAACGGGGGAGCTTAGTCTCTCGACTTCAGTCGACTATCGTTCTCTACCATGAAGGCTTTGATTTCATCGGCCATGGCAAGCAGTCGAGACCACTGTTCCTTATAGAGCGTCACCGGGAAACGGCCGAGTCCATAGACTGACAGGCCACCCTTCCGGGAAGTTCATGCCGCTTACTGCCATAGACATCGAGGTCACGGAGGACCAGGGAGTAAAGGTTGAGCATCGGGGTTCTTCAGAGGTTCCCCAAAAAGAACCCGCCTCTGCATATCTCCTTGACGCCTGTGGTGAGATTTTATGGATTACTGACCGAAGCACACGTTCTCGTAGCGCTCGTTCGCAATTCGCAGGACTTGCGTCTGGCAGAATTGAATCTGACCCTCGACGCGGCCGCCCTCACACTCTGCCGCAACTGATTGCATCGATTCGCGTGACATGTCCAGAGTGATGGAGATATCCGCGGTTTGCCGGCACGAGAACTGACTGGAAGAAATTTCAGGCACGGTAATGCCCTCTTGAAAAAAATCGTCCGTAGCAAAGTTTATTTCAGCAGTTTCATTCGAGAACGAGTTACTTGTCGCCGCAGCATAGTACGTATCGCGAAACTCGGTGGAACCTCCGTACTCATGCGCGTGCTCCCCAGAGATGGCTTCCTTAAATGCTCCCTCGTAGAATCGGAGGCTTACTAGCCCTTCGCCGCCGAAGCGGGAGGCGGAGTAGCCAGTTCGAAGTGAGTTTGATCCCATTGCATGCCTTAACCAATGCCGAATTTCGTTCTCACCATTAATGAGAACTCGCGACTTAAAGTTATTCTCTGTGCCGGGATTGTTGTTGCCACCGCCAAATATTGCGCTTCGGCCCCGCGAGGCATCAAATTCAAGTCCCTGAGACCCAGGCACCAAGAAGCCGCGAACCGTGCTCGTAAATTGTTGGCCTTCGCTGGAATGAATGGAAGTTGCAATAAGTTCACCACCCGCGCTCAGCCTCAGCTGTTGGGCCTCCTGCGGAGGTGCGTTTTCACCAGCATCGCAGGCCCAGAAATCGGATCGGTACTGATTGCCTTGGGCTGCATTTTGTTGGTCTGAGTATACGCGAATGAAAATGGGACCGCCCCCCTCGTCACCTGCTCCAACCGGCTGAATTTTTACGACACGGGCTTGGGATCCTGAGGGCTGATTAAATAGGTTGCGAATATTCCCACCCGGGAGATTCCCCGACAGAACTTCAACTAACTGATTGTCTACTGCCGCTGCGGTGGGGAAATTTCGCATGTAACAAAGCGTAGTGCCCGAGGTTGCGATCTCGGAGATTGAGTAACTCACTCCTTCTGCAAGGTAGCAGGCACCATAACCACCTGACTCTCCGTCGACAGCCGATGAGAAGAATTCGTTGCACTGCCCAGCATTGGGACTTCCCGTAGCAATGGCATCCACCACGCCGCTCCTCCAGAAGTAATTTTCGCCACCTGCTTCCACGAGCTGCGGAAACGTTGGGGGCGTCCCGGATACGGAGCGAATTGATTGGCTGCCTGTGGATGATTCAGAAATAATAGCGGAAGTATCAGGGAGCTGCGCCAGTGAGCGACGGGCAGAGGGCTTCAGCAGGGCCGTACACGCCGCGCGAGTCGATGGGGAGCCGCCTTTAAGAATTCGATATTGCTTACCAACCTTTTTTACCGGCAGCCACTTATTTCGTGGGGTTACAAAACCACACAAGGGGCCACCCGAAACGCGCTGCACTTGATTTTTCTTGAGACTAACGGTTTGAGCCTCGGCCGATGAGGTTATCGCAGAAACAATTGCGCCAACTGCCAAAAGTGAAATCCAAGTACGCTTCATAATATCAACCCCCCAAGAGAGCCCCTAGCAACAGGGTAGTCTTCGGAGAGGGCAACCAGTTTCTTAAGAGGCGGAGACATTATTCTGAGTTTTTCGGATGCCGAGAAGGGCAACCACCATTTAAGTTCTTGACCTTGCTGGACATCTTCAAATACTTAAAGACGGTGGGCTTCGGGGAAGCGAGCGCCGCTTTATCTAAGATTGGTCATGGTCCTGCTGATTTCTGCGCGCTGTAATCATAGACTAAATGGCGCGATTCCGGTGTGACTGATAGAAAAGTTGAACGAGATACGCGCATAGCCACGGCAGTGGTGCTGCAGTGGACTCCGTAGGGGCGCCCAATCTTAGCGAGATGTGAGGAAGAGTC
Organism: Bdellovibrionota bacterium; assembly: GCA_041739995.1. GTDB lineage: Bacteria > Bdellovibrionota_C > UBA2361 > UBA2361 > JBGSMV01 > JBGSMV01. The sequence goes on along the minus strand of JBGSMV010000035.1, from coordinate 202 downwards.
GTCTTGAAAAAGATGCCCACCATGCTCGATGTGATGACACCCGCCCCACTCACTATAGAAATAGTTGCTATGTAGAAGTGGAGAGGTAAGGAAAGAATCTTCCTCCAGTCAGAAGTAATCGAATTAGTTGCTGAAAAACTGATTACTTTTTTGACATGGAGGAAGGCATGAACGCAGAACGTGTATCCTACGCTGGGAAGCG
>JBGSMV010000032.1:0-2529 GCA_041739995.1 Bdellovibrionota bacterium | reverse complement strand
GTTGATCCCGGTGCTAAAGTTCAAGTTTTCTTCTTCTTTAAGCCTTTAGACGTGCAATCACAGCGCATGGGCCAAGAGCTTCAGGGCCTTTTTGCCGCCGCCAAGGGCCGGCTAGACCTGATGGCGTTCTCCTTGACCCCGATAAGTGAGCGAGAAGAGACACTATTTCGCCAGCGAACAAAAGCCACATTTCTTATCAATCCAGACGGAAGCGAAATCGCCAAAGGCATGGAAGTGAGAGGGGCACCAACTACCGTTTTTGTGTCCCCGCGCGTCAATCGCGCTTTTGCCGTTACCGGAGAGCGAGAAGGAATATTTGTGGATGAAGTAATCAAGATGATGGAGGGACGGTAGTATGGACCGTACTGTAGCCATCTCTCCATGTTTGCTTACCTGCTTCGGCATACTTCGCGCCGGTGTGCTTGCGCTTTTGTTATCGCTCGCGGGACACGCAACTGCGGGTGCCCAAAACGGACCAGCTACTGCTCCAAATTTGCCGGGCTCCGGTGGTAGTGGCGGCGGGAATAATCGAATCACTGCACCGGGAGATCCGATTGAGGCGACTTCGGCAGAAGGAGCGCAAGCAGGCCTCCCCGATGGTGGCAGCATTCAGGGGTCGGGCGAAGCCATGATTCGTGATCCACGAATTCCGATGAACCCGAGCGGACTTGAAACTGGACAAGGCGGATTCACCGCGCTCACCGCGCATAGTAACGAGGGCGCTCCCTCAGTATTTCAGGACCCCGAGTCAGGTGTGGCAGGCATCATGAACGAAGGTGCATGGCGCAGGATGTCTACGAACTTACTCAGTAGTCCGCTGAGTTTGATGCACATTACCTGGCAGCTCACTGACCCGGGTGTGGCGCAAGGATTCGCAAACGCATTTCAGCAATCTGTGGGTGTAAATGAGCTCTCTTACGCGAGTCAGAACGCGCTCATGCAGCAGTATGCTTTAGGCGGGAATCAGGGCTACACCCAAGCGGTGAGCATGGTGAACTGCCAGCGACAAAATGTGCTTGAGCAGCAGCAGCGCAACGAGACAGAAAACTGGCAGAAAGCCCGCATGGAATGTCTTGGAGCATATGATATCAGTCAGCCTACGGGCACGGGTAGTGCGCCACCTGTCGAGGAGGCGGCTACGGACGGGAGTACCTATGCACTAAATCAGGATCCTGCACATAATGTCGTAGACTGTGCTGAGATGCTGAGGCTCTACGAAAACCCACCGCCCGAACCAAGTCGTCGGGTCATGAGCTTTATCGATACGCGAATGTCTGGCATTCGAGAAGAGCCAAGCCGTGGGCCAGAATACGTCGAGAAGTTTAGAAAGAACTGGGGCGACCTGCTCTACGGATATCAACAGGCCCCTGGGCCCGACATGCCGACTAGAGGTTCTCTACTTGTGACCTGCGTGGTCCCACCTAAACCCCAGATGTGGGAGCAGGCCAGAGACTCTGAGCTGGAGCACTGGCGCGGGATGATGACGTTACTGGAGGAGCGTTGCAAGGCGGGAGCTAAACAGCAATCTGCTGAGAACGAATACACTCCCTTTGATCCAATGAATCGAAACTCGATTTATGAACTAGCAGAGAATCTGACCGCCCCGTTTAATTTTGGTAAGTTCACTCTCAAGGCCAGCACGATCGATGTGATCTATAATCTATTCATCGTTAAGGAGATTAGAGAGCTAACCGAAGAGTCGTGTCACAATCGATTGAGCCCCGATGTTGCTCGCAATGACCTCAATCGTCTGAAAGCACGCCAGGAGAGGACTCGCTACGAACACCGTGCGGTGCACGCGCTTGTGGTGTGGATTACTCAAGGGAAGATGCTAGCGAATGCCGAAAACGCGATTTCCGAGCTTACGAAGCTGGCGAGTGCATACACTAGCTCAGGAGATGCAAGCGCAGCGATTCTACCGGCGTTCTTTCAGTTGATATCGGGAGGAGTGAATGTTTCTGATTATCGAACTATTCCCGTTCTTGCGGAAGAGAATTTTCAGATGATCACTCGCTACATCGAAGTCATGCAGCAGCAAGCTTCGATGGATACAGGGAGTGGCGTCGACCTACTGCGCAGTCCGTTTGATAAAACTGGATCTTCGCCAGGCGGCTACGGGGAGCCCTAAAAGTTTGTGAAATTTTATGTTGCTGATTGAGTTATACCAAGCGCTTGTTGAGACACAGGGCCCCATTCCGGCGGGGCTTCCGGGCGCTATTGCAAGCTCCCTCCCGGGTGGCAGCGTCGGCATAGGTGGCGGTCTATATAGTTGCTCATCAAATTGCTCGTTTTTCTTTAGTGGTCATCCAGGATGTCCAGGTAGCAGCTTCAGCAAGATTGCGGCGGCTTTTGCCACACAGGGGTATTTTGCTCATGCTGACGTGCTCTGGCAGCTCACGAATACCAACATGGGACTGTGGGCCCCGCTGCTCTACATTTGCGCAGCGATTGGTGGACTTGTCAGTCTTGCGATGGGCATGCCACCGAAGATGTATCTATGGTTCTTCATGGGGCCTGGCATCTACCACT
>JBGSMV010000027.1:0-20425 GCA_041739995.1 Bdellovibrionota bacterium | reverse complement strand
GTCTCTCTGTGAGAGGTGCTCGTACCCAGGCACTCGAGCGTATGAAAGCTCTACCTCTTCTACAAAGTCCTTGATTCTTAACTTTGAGTTATACCGCTTCGCTGCGTTATAGGCTCCCCAGTTCACCACCTTGTAGCGGCGCGTAATGCCCCAGACCGCATCGTGGAAGCAGTTGTACCCAGGATAGTCCGATATCTTCTCCACTAAACCGTCTTGGACAGGTTGCAGCACTGTGTAGAAGAACTGGTTCTCTACATCCTCGTCTCCTGGCACAAACTCTTGAGAGTACCTCCGTCCCCAGAACCTACCCCCTGGGTACTCAGGGGTGTGACGCGGTACGGCACGAGCAATGCTCGAGTTCAGGTCTCGCATGTATGAAGCTCGATTGGGCTTGGAGAAGTGGGCAGGACTTTGCGTGTGGTTGCCTTCCATCGCAAACGCATAGACGACTACGTCATATCGTTTCGAGTACTTAGCTACAAAGCCTAGAATAGCTTCTTCAAGCTTCACGTTGTTTACAAACCACAGCTCGCTGTTACGCGCGCGCGTAGTTAGGAACGATGCGTACTCGCTCGTCTCTATTCTCGGATGATATCCCATACGTGGGAACATCATCGGAGAATTCGGGATAAAGTTGCTTCCACCCCACCACAAGGTCTCTGAGGGAAGGGGGGTTAGGATTCTTAGCTCGTCCTGATTGCGGGCCATGCGCCGCCGACGGAGCCGTGGTGTGGGGTCAGGTGCGAGAAGGAGGTGACTTCGCGAGGCACTTGCTTTTGGTCATCTACAAAAACACATCCAAGATGCTCTGCAGGAAAGTTTAGTAACGCCGACTCGGCAGTATCTAAGCATGCGGTCCAATCTCGCTTGAGTTGAACTGCATCAACTGGTCTGACGGTGCGCTCTAGCGCGAGTGACTCGGGGGAAATGCGCGAGTTGCGGCGTAGTTGGGTCAGAATAAAGTCAGGGGTCAGGCCCGGGTCCTTTCCGCAGGCGGCCCAGATAGTGAATGCAAGCGACATCACATGCTCATGCAAGTATAGACCATCGATGATGTCGCGAACTTCGCTACGTCCAGCGAGCGCGAGACACTTATTAGTCGCTAGATCTACAATATGTAGCCGGTAACCCATTAATGGATCAGTCTCTACGGGAAAGAAGCGGAAGGAGGAATCACTGGCCCAGTCGAGCTTGAGGCTCTCGCCAGACTTAGTAATAACTGCAGTTATAAATCCAGGCTGATTGACGTTGACCTTAAGAGTAAATCCTTCTTGCACGAGAGACTTCTGATCTATGGCGAAACTCGATTGAACTGCTTCTGCAGATGCGTGGAATAGATCGAGATCGTTAGAGAATCGCGGCGTATTGTCCGCGGAATTGATGGCCGAACCACCCGCAACGTAGCTATTTGGATTTCGATTCCTCCCGATAATCGAAAGGACTAGGAGTTGGAACTCATCAATCGGCATATTTTCTCCGCCTCTCTAAACCCGTCTTTCCCACCATAGCGGCGAAGTCCCGTGATGACATCCGGCAACATGCGCTCGGTGATGAGCGCATCCGGACGCAAGTGCCAAAACGCTTGAGTGAAGAATCTCTCGAATGCCACTTGAGCATGCGCAACCGCACGTCGACTCGTTAAGTCGACACCCGCTTTGGTGAGATCGGTCGACGACAGCATTGCTGCCCGGAGCGCCTCATTCATTCGCGCCTGATAGCCGGGGCCTTCCACCCTAAAGTGATCGATGACATCACTATCAAGTTTTATATATATACCCTTTCGCATTTAGCTCATTATATATACTTATCTGAAAAACTGAGAGCTGTTATTTCAGAGCGTCATTTATATTGAATAAGTTCGAGTGGTTAATAGCCGTCGCTGCTCATGGGGCGACCTGAGTTTGGTAGGGTTAACCACATGACGCCGAACATCGGGACGTCACGAGCGTGGAACGAAGCTCCTGTACTTATAGGTTCCAGATTTCTTGGAATCGAAGCCCCGTCGCCGCTTGCATGCAATGCTCCCGTTCGCCGTTGAAATTCTCAGTGCATGGGAACATTCAGCCGCCCGTAAAATGCAATTCGCTCATAGTGAAACGGCAACCAAAGAGGTGCATTTCCTGCACCTAGCTCTTGGCGCGCAGCCGATGCTCAATTTCATGTATGCGGTTACGTGTGACCTCCGGTGTTGCTTCGGCAGCGGTGAGGCCGGGATTGGGAGTCCCGGAACGGACGGCATTGATCATCGCGATGAAACCAGGATCGACACCCAAGCTGTCCTGACGTGGCAGCTCAAGTCCCGTTTCATCCAGTGCCGGCCCCATCTCTTGTACAGCATCGACCTGGCTGCGAAGACCTGCACTTAGCTTATCGATCAGCGCCTTGCTTCGAACGAGGTCTTTGGTCCCGACGGTTGGAATAGGAGCCAGCTCCTCCAGTTTCGAAACCATTGCTTGGTTGAGATGAAACGCTTCGGTAAGCGCGAAGCAGCGCTTTTCAAGCAAGAAACAGTTTCAAAGCGCAGATAACGTATATAAAATTTCACGCAACAGCGCCATTGCCGCACCGTCAGGAGAAAATCATGAGAGTCATTGAAAGTATGCGTGCGCGGAAAAGCAGATCGCTGCCCTGACGGTCTCGCGACCAGCCTACGGCATACATTGACCTGAATGACGACCCGTTACCGGTTACGGAAGAGTTTGGCGTCGGAAGCCGCGCAGGCACTCTTCCAAGCTATCCAACTTCGGCTCAAGCTCTTTCTCGAGAGTCTCACTGAGCGCCCACCATGACTGGTAGAGTTGTTGCTGAGAGAGCTTCTTGCAAACCTCTGAGATGTCTTTTACCTGAGGATTGATGTCGAACAGATGCTGTCTATCTTTCGGCATGAGTGAGAGCAGAGAATTATACCACTCAAAGAATGCTCGCGCGGTGTTCACCGCCTCGATCATGCGGCGATTTCCCAGTTGCATATCTCCACCCTGGAAGCCCTTGCGCGACTCTCTGAAGAGAAGAAACATCGAACGAACAACTTCCGGAGACTTCTCGATCCTGCTTGCAACAAAGCTTTCTGGAGTATCGGTCTCAACCTCCAGAATCGCTGTCTCATACTGGCCAAGACTTGCACTCCAGTCTTGTTCGTCAAGCTCACGGCCATCGATGCGAATTGCCGTAATCATGTGGCTTGGATCAATTGAGGTTTTGATAAACTCGATGAGCTCTGGAAGCTTTTGCAGAGTTGTGGCGGGAAACTGAGAATCCGAACCATTCACTAAGACTGAAACCATACGAATCACCCTAAAAAGCGAAGTTTCCCGGCAACCTAGGAGGACAACTCCTCTCTGCCTAACCCGCTCTAAACCTGGCTTAATGCGAGCGCCAACTTGTGTGCACGCCGCTCAAGCGCCTGATATATGTTCAACATTTGTGATGCGAGCTCTCGCGGGTCCGTTCCAGAAAGATTTTCCTTTGAAAACACGAACATACGAGTGAGCGGTCCCATTCCACCGACATGGTAGCCGATTTGCTCGATTTGCCGGTCGAGGTCAGTTATCGCGCGGTTCACCTCACCCAGGCGTGAGGCGGACGAATGGGCATCGCCAACTAGCTGCAAGAGCTCTTGAATTAGCTGCTGCCCATGTCGGGCGCCTAACACTACTTGATCGAGGCCTTCACCTGCCGGAGTTGCAAACTTAAGAAGTGACGATGGTGCCGAGGTCGGCGCGTCTAAATCAAGCTCAGGATAGCCCCCTAGATCATCGAGCCAAAGCTTCCGGTAGGCCGTTCGATAACGCGACAGCTCCGTCACTGCCGGATTGTTGAGCGCCTGTAGGTCACAGAATCCATACTTATCAAAAAATGATCGATAGACGATTACCTGCTCAGGCGGGGCGATGCTACTAGACACAGAATGCACTTCCCCGGCGAGACGTTGCACCGCAAGTTCCGCCACGATATCAGGTGAAATGGTATCGTGACATTCAAGTCCAGCGCATGGCTTGTTCGGATTACAAGGGCCACAGCCAATGACCGGTTGCAAAATTATGTTACCTTCACTGTATGGCCCGGTCTCAAATCCGAATGCGGAAGCTAAGAACATGGCAACTACCGGCGTTCCCACCGCAACCGCCATATGCATCGTCCCGGTGTCTCCTGTCACCAAGAGCTGACATTCTTTCAGCAGTGCGGCGAGTTGAGGAATAGTGGTCTTCCCTGCAGCCACAAACACATTGGGATTATTCACCTCATCCACGATCGGTTGAAGAATTGATAGTTCCTTGTTCGTGCCAGTCAGTACAATTCTTGCTGACGTGCGATCCAGCAACTGACGAACCAGGCTAATGAACAGTCTAGGGCTCCACTGACGTTTCTCCTGACTCGCTCCTGCTTGAAGGGCGATCAGTGGTCCAGTATTGGTAAACTGCGCTTCGGCAATCAAATCCCGCGCAACCTGAGAAGCTTCAGATTCAACCTTGATAAGGAGCTGCTTCGGATGAGCCTCCACATCCGCTGAGCATCGAAATACATCGACTAAGTTGAGAGAATTAAGCTGCCGATTCTGATGGAAAACTGATGTTGCGAACAGCTTAGCCCAATCCGATTCGATCACGCGGTTTCCCTCGTCATCCGAGGTCCATCCGCCGTTATTGTCGATACCGATCAACCGCAGCAACAACGCGGTATATGCGGATGAGGACATATTAAGGCAATAGTCAAACTTTTCCTTACGCAGTTCGTCCACGAACTCGGTTACGTACTCGAATGCATCGATGATACCGTCCTGCTCACGCGCAAGCGCGCGAACTGTCATACCAAGGTCGAGACAGCGGACCGCGTCAATATTCGGGATAAAATGACACACTGACTCAAACTGCTTTTCCACCAGCACGGTGACTTTGCAGTCGGGATTCTCGGCCTTCAATCCTGCAATGGTGGGCGTAGCCTGTAACATATCTCCAAGGCGCGTAATGTTCACCAGCAGCACATTCGATTTATGTGGAAATCGCTTCTTCAAAGCGCCAGTTTGTTCGTGAATGCCATGCATAATGATCTATCCAATGAGCGCTTGAGCTACGATTTGCCTCCCGACTCTTCTTCTTTCATTCGAATGATCTGCTTTCGCACGTGGAACAGAAACATCAGCTTTTGCTCCGTCTCTGAAAGTTTCCCGTTTCCTGCGACCACGTCGCTTACTAGACCGTCCAAGTTCGGCTCTTCTCCTCGCGTAAAAGCCTTCTCACAGCGGCTGTGCAGTTCCGCATGCGGCTTCGCCCGGGCAAGCACTTTCTGCCAAGGCGAGGCGTCAAGGCGCGCCTTGAGCTGCTCAAACCGACTGCTAAAAATCGTCGAAAGCATTGAACGGATACGGGCCTGATAGGTATGATCCTTCAAAGCCCGTTCCCTCGATGCGTTTGCAATTTTTGCCCGCTCTTCCGGGTGCGCCGTGAAGTACTGAAGTTTTTCTCGAAGTTCTTCGGCACTTCTAAAAGTCGCCATCTCAGTTCCCACCTCAAACGCCTCCGGCAAGAGACTTCGGTGGTCGACCAGCTGGAATACTCCTGAAGCGGCAAGCTCAAAAGTGCGCGGGTTCAAGAAATCACCAAAAGGGTCCACTCCATCTCGTTCATGAGAGGAGTGCAGATTGATATTGATGTCCGATGCATTGAACACTTTAACGTATTCAGCCGGTGAAAGTCTTCGACCACCTTCTTGCACCATATGATCAAAGGGGCGACACGTGGGCCATTCAGTACCCCAAATCTTTATTGGGTAATCCGAGAACGAAGCAAAAAGTTGCTGTCGGTTATGATAGCCCGCACCCATGAACGAAATTGGAGAGCCCCAGCGCTCTTTCTCTTCGGTCGAAAGACTTAGGGGGGCATGGATTCCAGGGTCGCATCCAACAGGAAGGTAATGGCTCTCGCCAGCTCCTGCTGCACGCATGGCGTCCAAGCACTTACCTTTCTGAATAGTGAACACGAAGTCGTAAAACTTGGCGGTTTCTTTCCAGTAGGTAAATCGAGTGTAGTCTTCGACGAACCACAGCACGGTTATCACCCCACGCTTGCGAAGCTCGGTAAGCACGCGCGGAGAAATCGGCGCAAGTGCCATGCAGATTAGAATATCAACTGGGCGCTCGTTGATGGACTCAAGCAGCACCTGGGAAACCATTTCGCAGTATGTGTTTTCAACACTCGAGCGACGCGGCTTACCCTGCACGAACTTTGAAACTTGGTCGTAGCCGGAGGCGAAACCACTGACGTCATATTCGCGAAACCGTTGGCCCAAGCCATACAAACTACGACACACATACGGCACCATGGGCAAGGTGCCACCACTCAGAGGACCAAGAACCCCGATATTCGGGCGAAGGAGCGAAAGCCCTCGCTCTCCGTAGAACTTACTGCGAATCTTTGCACAAAACTCCGACGCCACTGCTTGCGTCTGTGCGCGAGTCCAAATTTCTAGGACTGCGTTGCCTCCTAGAACTGTACTGCCCTGTGGAATGGCTGCATCAACACCGCAATCAAGCGACGAGATCATATCAATCCAAGCCGCAGGACGCCCAGCCCCTGCCGCCTCCACCACCTCAGGATGTGGCTCTAGTATGTGGATTGGTTTGTCACACCCAAGCTCTCTAAGAGCCTCAATATGGTATCCAAATCCAAGCCCGACTATCACTAGCTCTTGGCAATTTGCATACTTTACATCGCCCATGGCTTGTTTGGCCCACTGCCGAGCTGCCGACTTAGGTTTGCTGGCATGATCAAGCGCCACTCCGTCAACAATCACTACGGGCCCTTCTTCGGTGTTTCGAACCTCGATTTTTGCCGCTGATGGACTATCAGAGAATCTTGACTGAAGATTGGGGAACCGAGTGAGTAGCTTTTGTTTTGCTCCTGAGTTCTCGATTTGAACGGGAGGGTTCGAGGAGTTGTCATTACATTTTGCAACTTCACTCGCTGGCTTGCTGCCATTGCCTTCAGAACTCCCGATTTTTGCAACAATCCGTTGCATGAGATCGCCTACATCTACCGCTGTGGTGTGAGAAACGCGTTCAGCATACTCGAGCGTCTCTCGAGCTCTATCGAGATCGCCTCTTTCAGCGAGCTCTCGGGCATAGTTAAGAGTCATCCAGTACTCAAGGTCATTGCCTAAGGTGCTCTCCCCTTCGATCGGCTCTCCGTCAGGCAGTAGCGCTGCCGAGATCTCTTCGGCCGACATGGGCTGACGATCGGTACGTCGAACCGAAGCGATTACCGCCTCGATTCCTATCTCTTTGAAAGAAACTTGAATGGGAAGTACAAGCTCTGTGACTCCTTCAAGCACAAGCCCTGCGCGACGAAGCGCTTCTTCGAGGTGTTCTCGGCGATAGCAGCGAAGGTGAAGGGTGTCTTCACGACGAACGGTTTGTTCGAGTCCTAAATAGAGCTGCAATCGAGCTACGCCGTCTGGCTTAAGCACTCGGTGCATTTCACGCAGATAGTTTCCTACTACCTCGGTTGGGATACTACTGATCGCCGCAAAGCTAAGCAGCACATCGACTGAACTTTCAGGTATTGGTTGCAGGTCGGAGCCGTTCCCTACGTGCAACTCGGTATTACGAAGCGCTTCTGGTCCGCTCAATAAGAACTCACGAGCTTTCTCGATAGCTTCGGCCGAGACATCTACTCCGATCACGCGCCCAAAATTCTGGGAAGCAGTTTTTAGTAGTCGTCCGACTCCACAGCCAAGATCGACCATGGTTTGTGAGGAAGAAGGTTGCAGCCCAGCGGTGATAATTTCAAAATCCCGTGCACCACTTTCCCACATGGCTTGGTCATTAGCGTGCCCGTCGCTCATCCAAAAGCGATAGTCATGGGCAATACGCCGATCCCAATCGACACGCATTTGCTCTAAAAGCTTTTCAAAACCAGACATGCACGAAGTCCCTTCGCGAAGCGCTTAAGTGCGCTCATTAGGCAGGCCTATATCCTTCGATCAGAGCTCTACTGTGGATACGATGCGGTTGGAGGGCGACAAGGAGCGTCGATTTATCGGGGCATGAAGGCTAATGGCTTGAAACTATTCAGGTGAACGATCTCAGATGAGTAATTCTGGCGATGGTGCACCCCAACTATTTCAACTTGAGAATGGATTAACCCCCTACCAAGCGGGGTAGACCAATGGCACACCCCAGCAATAGTGGGTGTCCCATTGTCCCATAATGATATCGGTGGGATCACGCCGCGAGCGTGAGCACTATGCTATCATAGCGTCTCGCCGCAGATTCTGAGTCCGCCTTAAAGTGAGATCTGAACGCGTCGGATCGCCTCTTCCATAACCGAGCCTTTAGAGGAGTCCTTCGATTTCTCGGGCCCTTCCTGGTTCGTCTCGATGATGGCCTTATAGGCTTGGTAGATCACGTCGAGAAGATCTATCACTTTCTGGATTCGACTCGGATCGCGATAGAGGTTCGCCTCTGTTAGATAAAAGAGCATGAAATCATATAATCGATCGAGGTCGCGCGCGATGTTCCCACCCTTCTCGAAATCGAGAGTGTTCATCAGCTCGGCGATGATCGCTTGTGATTTACTGAGAAATCGGCAGAATTTTGGAATGTCGCTCCCTTCCAAGCCAGCCTTAGACTGCTTGAGGAACTTGAGTGCTCCCTCATACATCATGAGGAGCAGGCGACCCCTATCGGTGGTCGTGACTTGAACGGTCTGATACGTGGCGTGGGCGTTTTTCCCGTACATGGGTCTCCTCGCTAACTCAACTCTGGCTTCCCGATACACTGACCTCTACTTCCGCTTGGTCAACGCACCTCCCCTGGGTTACCTCAAGATGTGGTATCCCTCTACGCACTGCTGCGTCCGTGTTGGGCGGCACACGGGGGACTAACCACTTCCCCTTGCACTAATGAGTATCGGAGGAGGGTCTCCAGCTCTTGAGCGGAAAAAATATCCAAGGGTTTCAATGCCCTAAGCCATCAAATACCAACGTTCTTCCTGAAATACGGACACCATCCCGCAAATCCTTGAGCGAGGAAAAGCGACCCAGTGCGGCCCTCAAATTTTTCCAAGAAAACTTGCGGTGCATTCATCTTGAACCGTCCACGCTATAACCGAAGGTCACTGGGCATAGATCTGGGGTTGCTGGTCGGACGGGAAGGAAGAGATGGTAGGTGGCCGGGGAAGGTTTGTTTCTATAGTCGAGGGCATGTGGATACTCACTCAACGAGTAGCTCATCAAGACAACCTCGCGCGCAGACGGAAACTAGAACCAAATTTCGCGACTGGAGACCGACGTGTCAGAGTGCACCCAACAATTTGTAACGCTGTTCCTTGCTGCAAGTCGCAAGCTCGAGCGCATTTTGCTCCGCCTCCATCCTTTGCTTACCGTTGACCAAAGTTACGTGCTCTCTGAAATTGAAGCAGCGGAGCTTCAAGACATTCCCATCACTGCTCAAGAGATCACAGAGCAATTAAAAATTGAGAAAAGCACTCTTTCCCGGCTGCTCGGCAGACTGGCTGACGCCCACATGTTGACCTTCAGTCCCAATCCTTTAGACCGCCGCGAGAGACTTCTTGGAATTACCGAAGTCGGTCGAAAATTCCTGGCACGTGACCTCAGCACACGCGAACAACAGATTGAAGAGTTTGGGGCATCGCTATCCTCTACCGAACTAGAAATACTCTCTGCGTTTCTGAGAATAATGGCGGACTCACTCAATCAGCCAGAGATCCCGGAGAATCCAGGAGATCATCCCCTAAAAGCCCAAATCCGGCGCCTTACTCGTGCGCTAGGATTTCTTGGCGGCACACTCTTTGGAAGCGGTGTTTCTCTTGAAGAGTCTCAAATGTTAAGTCTGCTCTCCGAACACCCCGGAGGCCTTCCACGCATGATTCTCAAAGAAAATTTACCATACGATCAAACCCGCATCTCCAGGCTAATCTCTAAATACGAAGAAAACGGCATACTCTCGCGAGCTATCCACCCTGAAGACCGCCGCCAATACATTATTTCGCTCGGCGAAACTGGTCGAAAACGCCTCGCAGTGATCCTCTCTTCGGCAGATACACTATTTAAGATCGGCTTAAAACAATTCAACGAAAATGATCGTCAAGCCTTTCTCTCGCTACTCGAACGAGCGGTTGCAGAACCTGAGCAAGCGTCACCTAATGAAGAGTCATTGCCAGAGGGTATCGTGGTGCTTAAATCCGAAATGGAGCGCAAACAAGCGCGCGCATTTCTGATCTCATACCTTACGAAAGCGGAGCTTTTAGAAGAGTGTGGCGAAACGCTGATTGGCCAAACCAGTAGGACTTATGCGCTCGTAGAAAATGGCGCGTTCGTAGTGCTTATGGAAGCAGTTCATTCCCAAAAATCATGGCAGATAGTGCACTTTGCTGAAGCTGAGGCCATCGCTCCGGTGTTTGATGTATTTGTCGCTCTGTGCCGTGACCTTTTTGTCCGACAAGGAGCTGATAGGCTCGACATCTCGTCGATTGCTCTAAGGCATAAGTTTAGTGCAGCCGGCACTCCACTCTCGGTAACGGACAACACCTGGGAAGACGCCGCCATGAAACTAAGCTCGCGAAGGCTCGATGCGTAATCGGATTAGAGGAAAATCTGCTTGCGCCCACATTAAACCGAAAGGTCTAGCTTCAAAACAAGCCGACGCTGGCCCGCACCAAAATATTCTGGATCGTCTGCCACTGTAACGGCTCCCAAGTGCTCGGCAATCTTTAGAATCGGGAGATTTTCTGGGCGAACAGTAAGAAAAGCTTCTGAAATCCCTATCGTCCGCATCTGCGTAAAGAGATGCTCGATTAACTTACGCGCAATGCCACGATGTTGATGAGTTCTCAGCACCGCAGCGCTCAGTGCCCACGCTTTGGTATTGGTAAAATCTCGCGCACCAAGGACATATCCAAGAATCTCTTGCTCCTCAGCTACCGCTGCAAGCGGTCCGGCCAAGTCAAGCAGCTGCCGCATCACAAACTTTGGAAACGGATCACTGAACAGATCGGAATCGATCTTCAGCAAGGCGTCGATGTCACTTGGAAGAGCTTGCCGGATTTTCATGATCCTCCATCTTCCACGCCTGTAATGACCAGGACGATTGGCCCTTCAATCGGTTGTCGCTTTCCGTGCGCCAGCCACTTAACAATGTCCGGCTGGCGAATAATGGCGGCCAGACCCGCTGCCGCAAAGGGAAGAACGCGAACAGGCTTCCGCTGAAAACACTTAGTAGCTTCTTGAAGAGCCTCATCAAGCAGGTTCATCGCCTTTTGTATAACTGGCGAATCAACTTCCACTACAGTACCGCCGCTTTGTCGAGTAGCTTTTAGGGCAAGGGTGCCATCGATGGCCGAAGAGCCAGCTCCCGCTTCGGTGAGACAGGTCACATGGATCGGCCCGGTCAGCTCCCCACAGTTCCTCATCTTGCGAATCGAGGCGCGAATCAAAGGATTTTCAGCAGTGGCCACCATTATAGGCGGATTTTGCAGCGCGGCGCGAAAGCCTGCATGCAATGCAGCGGCGAGCGTGCCATTTCCTGCGGGGCATATCACCAAGCCTACGGAGTCGATCCCACGCACTCTAAGCTGTTCCACAATTTCAGTGGCAATAACGCCATTTGCTTGAAGCTGGAGTTGCCGATTGTCGATGCATCCCGAGGACTTCCCTGCCTTGAACTTGTTCTTCTCTCCAGGGTTGGCGTTGTAGGCGACACCTCGATTGCCGCGGGCGTATCGATTACTCTCGTTCAGGGCCTTGTCATAGTCATTTCCGGGAACAAGAACTACTTCGGCCCCACATGCTTCCTGGAGACGATGAAGCTGCTTCGCAGAACAGTTTTCTTCCGGCATGAATAGTGTCAGGCCTAGCCCATGCTTTTTCGAATAGAACGCCAATGACTCAGCAAAATTTCCAGAGGACGCGGCGACCACTGTCTTGAACCCTGCCGCCTTGGCCGCCACTATCTGGAGCTCAGCGGCTCTATCTTTGAACGTACTCGTCTCATTGAGCTCAATCTTTCCGTATACCCGTTGAGAGATTCCGTACTCTTTTCGCAAAAACTGTTCGATCTTCTCGAGACGCACCAGTGGTGCATGTTGAAAAGGTCCGCGGGCGAGCGCTTCTATATGAGGGAACGTCATCGGCCAAGGCGAATGCCCCGGCGCACCGGCGGGCTGCGCGATGGTTTCATCCCTCCCATGCCTGCTCCGAGAGTCCCTCGGCCCAAAAGACCTGCCCGCCATTTCGCTCTGCTCCCTACTCAGATCCCTCACGCACGCTGACACACTAGTTATCCCAAAATTCTCGCCCTAAAGCTCATTGGGCGGTTCAAAAACGAGCAGGCAAGTCGGCGGGACATATATAGTTGCATTATACATTAGCTGCGTTTTAACTCTTTATTTTCGTGGCCAGAACCAGACAATATTTAAAACTAGTAATATCAATATCTTAATGAATGAAAGACTGTTCTAGCCCTCGCTATTAGAAGTTCATTGAAACTAGTTGCATGTTACAATCATCTTAATTGGGAATGTTTGGAGGTTCCTATGATTAACATAAATGAAATTCGCGATTCGAAAACAGCAAAAATACCCCCCGCACAGGCCAAAAACGAAGGGGGCTCGTTCGAGGAACAAGTCCTCCATCATCGTCCCATGGCCCATCGTCTGGGATGGCACCTCATTCGTCGCTGGGGGCTAGACCTGCCGCGCGACGACGCGACCTCGATGATCGACTACGCCCTATGCGAGGCCCTGGCCCGCTTCGACCCCTCTCGTGGCGCGGAGCTTAGCACCTATCTCTATTACGTTCTCAAAGGGGAGCTCAAGCGCTTGAAGCGACTAGGTACGAGGGAAATCCGAAACGTCCCTCTGCTCGATGAGAGAGAGGCTCAAAAATCCGAAGAAAGTGAGCGGATTACCAAAGAAATCCCCTCCTGCCCCAACCCCTCGCCGGAAGCGGAAACCCATGGCAATCATGTACGGGAACTTTGCCGGAAGCTTGTGGCCGAGCTCTCGGAGGTCCAGCGTCAAGTCGTAATGGATACGGTCGCAGGTGAAGAGAACGTGGCGTCAGTTGCTCGTCGACTCGGATATAGTCGCGGCCATCTAAGCACCCTTAAAAACTCAGCACTTCGTCGTATGAGACGAGGAGTTCGCCAGAAATCTTGCGACCTTATTTGGAACATGGGGTCGCTTAGCGATGTTCGAGTCGCCGCATAAGGACTGCGCAGTGCATGCTTCACGCCGGCGCAACTGCCAGCGCCCCCAAAGGCTGCGAACAGAAAGGAGGCGCGGTACCTTTTTACAAAACTGTGACAACTACGTGAGTCGCCTTTGATACTACGTCGCAGCCTGGAAGCGAGCTCTTTCAGGCCGGGGCCAGGTAACTCTGGCTCTGGGAAACCTCCTTAGTAGACCAGTTGTGCGGCGGTCGTGACGCGAAGCGATCTCCGCACCCCCCTTCGCTCCCCAGAGCGAAGGGGTTTATTTTCTGAGAAAGAGCGCCGCTGTGGTCTTTGACAACTTCCTACGAGGTCGAGGGATCACTCTCGATCGTAGTCGAGCTCCAGTTCCGAGAATCTCGCTGAATGAGTCATTCATGTTGACTCACCCGTTACAAAAACGTCTGGAGAGTTCTTGCAGCTTTTTACAACTCAGGTCGTCAGTACAGACCTCATAAAACTTGCCCACATGCTCACATCCTCGTTCGGGATAGAAGGAGGAGCATTGCAAGAGGAGCTCTTCAAGCTTTTTCACGACACTTCGGTAATCTGAAAGACACGCAGGAAAACAACCTGATTGCATTCCGGCAGATGCTTTCTTTGGACACGCTGCGTCGAGGCAGGCTTGGTGGGTGCCTAAAGACTCCGCAAAGAGCGAGCTTGAACGCACGCAAAGCACCGCGCCCTCAGGATCTTCTTCAGCCTGAGCCTGCGCAACTTCCGATTCGGCTCCTCTCCAAGCGGACCCCAGCATGCGGAGCTCTTCCGCCCTAGCACGCCGTTTCGAGAAATCTTCAGGAGCAAACTCTAACAGTTCGTTTTGTAGCTGCTCTTGAAGCTTACTTCTCGCGAGACGGTCAGCCTCGCTTTCGAATCGTAGTGATTTAGGGGACCAGGAAGTATTACTCGGCTTGAGATACAGCTTCGCACCATCTGGAACAGTCACCGTTAGGCGCGGCGGACTTTCTGTCGATACCGCAGCTGTGGCAACGCTAAGAGCTGCCGCACAGTCTCCTAAGCTTGATCCACTGAGAGAGCCGCCCTCAATCCGCACACCACCACAGCTAGAGCGATAGACGCTGCGAGTGCCGGGCGGAAGGGCGTACGATCCGGTCTCTGAGATCTCGCTCCACTCGTTCAGGGTGAGGACTTCTGCGAGAGCCGAGGAGCCTATGGCCAGCATGAGTAGTGCGACGTGCGCTAGATAATGCAAAGAGGTTCGGAATGGTGTCATAGCATTTCTTGCCTCGTGCCAGGGTTTAGTAGCTACCTACTTATTACAGTCATATTGCACCGTAGCTATTGTAAGCGCTTAGAATGTTTGTAAGCTTAAGTTATAGACTACGCACAATTTCAAAAGTTGGCTTATATCTCGGCCTTAGATGCTCAAGCGCGCGCTCCACGATGAATTCTTCGAGGGTCGACGCGATGGAATACATGACGCGGTGAGCCCCTGGATCAGTTGCGCGAAAAAGGAAGCTATCGGCGTGCATGTCAGTTCTGGGCACATCCCTTACAAAAAGCGAAATTTCTAGGATCGCCTCCTTTGTAACCATCGGAAGCTTGAGTCCTAGAACTTTCATAGGACTTAACCTCAACACAGTTGCACTAATTATCTCGGATTCTCCTACGCAATAACGTTGTGTTGTACAGCTCAAACGAATCGCATAGTCAGAACTAGAGAACTGCCCTCGCGCGGCATCGGCCATGGCTTCTCCTATCGCATGCAATGCCGGAGGGACCGCTAGCAGAGATTTCGGACGGGCACTGACTGTCATTTCTGTAAAAGAAGTATCGCCGGCCGGTTTCTCCTTTCCAGAATCTATTATTT
Source organism: Bdellovibrionota bacterium (assembly GCA_041739995.1). Lineage (GTDB taxonomy): Bacteria > Bdellovibrionota_C > UBA2361 > UBA2361 > JBGSMV01 > JBGSMV01. The sequence continues at coordinate 5,369 of JBGSMV010000027.1, read as the reverse complement.
TACTTTCCTTTATGAACATTGTGAATTCTATTCCGAGATCTAGTAGGTCACCTTCTGAAATATTCGATGGAGAAGTGCATGACAATTAAATGTATTATGGCGAGCAATTACCTGAATGTAACTTATAATGCGTAAATAACGCATGTCCAATTCACCTAACCTCAGTCAATTAAACTCACTCCTTATTCGACTCGAGTTAATACTTTAGGACCTGCCTTTAGAAATCATGGATAACTCTCGGAGCTACCATGCTTTTTTGTGCAACTGTGAAAGCTCTTTTTAAGAATTTCTAACGTACACGAATGGTCATTTGAGGGCGCGCCATCTGCACGACTTTTCCATCGGAAATTTTATACAACCTAACAGGAACTTGATTCAGGCGGACTGCAAGCGTATCGCGCGAGAATTGTCATTTGAGTTAATTGGCGCGCGGCGCAGCCTGATTAAGGCGTCAGTTAAACAAACTATTGCTACATGGGACACGCGCACGCTCGTTGATAAACTCGAATCGCAAGTAGGTAATGACCTGCAATTCATACGCACAAATGGGACCATCGTTGGGGGTTTGGCGGGGTTGCTTGTATATGCAATCGAGCGCTTCGTTCTTTAGGCGCTGCTTGTGCTATTAATCCAAGAATTACGCAGCAAGAACGTCCTCCCATCGACCTACGTAAAACCCACAAACCCCGCGCCCGAACGCCTTTAGTCGCGGCCAATCGTCATTCTTTAGCCAATCTAGTCGACTCCTAATGCTATGGTGTACCTACGCTTAAAGGAGCAGTGTCTCTAGTTGATATCGCTCTCTTCTAATTTAGCAGCTCAGCGGACAACGCGCGCGTTAGATAGCGCGACCGAGGACCTTACGCGCTCAATTGAGCGCCTGGCCTGGGATCGGGGCTGCGTATCAACCGTGCATCTGACGACGCTGCCGGCCTCGCGGTGGCAAGTTCGCTCACCAACCAATCCCGGCTTCAGAACCAAGCGCTGCGAAACATCAACGACGGCCTCTCGAGCCTCAACATCATGGCCAGCGCCCTGGAGCAACAGTCTGGCATCATTCAACGACTGAGCGAGCTTGCAACGCAGTCCGCAAACGGCGTGCTCTCAGACACCCAGCGCCGATCGCTTAACAGCGAGTACCAACAGTTGCTGCTTGAGTCGGGAAGAATCGCTGAGGGTGCAAGTTTTAATGACACGCTACTTCTGCAAGCCGGTCGATCAAATGGCATCAACAATCTCTCAATCCAGGTCGGCACTTCTGGGGGCAGCGATTCGAGCCTGAGCATCAACACTACCAACACACTCCGCTTCAGCGGGAATCTTAACATCGCAGGCGATATTGGCGCGCAGGGTGGTATCCCCGGGTCCGATGGGAGTATAGATAACAATGATCAGATCATCTATCTCGATTACATCTTCGACGACGCTCTCACCGAAGAAGAGCTCGTGCGGCTTGGATCCGCTGCAACGGTTTCGGTCGTCGGCAGCGATGGGATTACTAGAGATTTCGCGGTAGTAATTCACGCGATCTCTAGCACTACCAACGGCCGAGTCGATGTCTTCGCGAAAAACGCCGATGGAACTTATGATTATCGTAGCGGTGCCGATGTCGATTTTGACCCACTAACGGGGCAACTGGTCGGGGCCTCAACTAAGTCGATTAATCTTTTCGGAACATCTGGAACGGCCGTGCTCGACTTCTCAGGACTTAGGGCGTTTGCTGCTCAATCGGTCAATGGAAAACCGTCTGTGACTTCCGCCCCCAATTCCGCTATCGATTTCACCGCCGTAGGAACCTCCGCACGAGCGCTTGAGGCGCTAGAATTTTTGAGTAACCGCCGCTTGGAACTTGGCCAGCACGTCGGACGCATCGGCGCTATGCAAAGTCGATTTGAGTCAGCCCTAAGTCTCGCTAGGACCCTATCAGAGAACACTCTGGCAGCAGCTTCACGGATTATGGACTCCGATATTGCAGCGGAGAGCGCGCGGCTGATTCGCAATCAGATTCTCCAGCAAACCGCGACCTCGGTTCTGGCAAATGCCGGGCAACAACCGCAGCTAGCACTAATTTTGCTCCAATAACGAGCGTAGCATCGCAGCTCCACGGCTCGGTACGCCACGAAACTTCCCGATACCCACATAACTTCACCTGACTCAGGTGTTTGGTTACTGATTAAAGCTGCGGCTTAGCGCGCTCCAGTTCCCAAGAGCACGGCCGGAATAGTGCGCACCATCAACCAGAAGTCCCTGACAAGCGACCAATTATCAATATAGTCGAGATCTAGCCGCACCCATTCCTCGAACTCTTTGATGGTATTCCTGCCGCTTACCTGCCAGGTGCACGTGAGCCCCGGTCGCATCGACAGGCGACGACGATCCTTTCGTTCATACAAACTCACCTCTCCTGGAATCGGAGGGCGAGGGGCCACTATACTCATGTCACCGACAAACACATTCCAAAGCTGCGGCAATTCGTCGGTGTCTAAGCAAATCGATCTTTCCCGATAATATTTTGTCCCTGGAGCCGGCCTCCCCTCTCTCTCTACCTCCCTGCAGACATTGAACGGGCAACCACCGATGCAGTACTAATAGAGCATGCTCGTAATCGAAGTGCCTGTGAGCGATATGCAGATACACCAGTGCGTCACGACTGAGGGAATCGTGGATAGGCGCGGGAGGGAGATCTCACCATGCGCCGAGGGGTTCAGCGAGCTTGGGCATCGACGGGGGATAGAGTCCCAGAGGATACGGCACACTGAAGTCACCGAGAATCCAGCGACGGTAGACCAGGCGAGCGGAGTGTATCAGCTCCTTAATCTGAGCAATGAATGTGACGCGCAGAGATCGATCCTCACAGAGGCACCACATGCGGCGTCCCGACCGTTTCGACTGGTAGTACTTGTCCATGGCTTGAGTCTTAAGTTTCTCTTGCCCCATTGGTCTGCGATTCAAGCGTACGCGCTCTTCTCTAGCTTCTACTTCAATCGCAAAGAGGCTCTCCTTTAGCCGTTCATTCCACTCAGCTTGCTCGCTTGGGTCAGTGATACCAAACGCCTCCATCCAGGCATTGGGGTGAAGCCGAAAGGAGTGAAGGTTCTTTGAGTCTCGGAGGACTCTCTCAGCTTCCTTGGTATAGCCCCTCAGGTTATGGCTATCGGGAGAGAGTGCATGAAGGGCAGGTCGTCGAATTCGCTTCCAGAGCTTTGTACGCTCTCCTGAGGTGAACATGCCCCAGCTCGAGAGTCCTGGGTACTTGGTGATTGAGTCTTCCAGGTTGTCTTTAGCTGGGTTCGCATAGAGGTAGGTAATGGCGATCAGAGTTCTAAGGGGTGTGAGCACCACTGGACTGTCGTATCCATTGCACCAGACGGTGCGTTTTGCTCTTCCCAGCACACGATTGAGCATATGCGCAGATTCGGTTTTAAATCGGCTAATGAAACCGCTTACATCGTTTGGGTTTTCCACCACTACAATCATGTGAATATGCGTTGCTTCCACCAAGAAGTGGCAAATCTTTAGTGGATGAAGGGCTTGGGCTCTCGCGAGGCAGCTTTTCACGATCGCTTCGCACAGAGGGTTCGCGAGCAGGAGCAGACCTTCCTCGAGGCTCAAGGTCACAAACAGCACGCTCCCGTGCGGGTGATACTTCAACGGTGATGGCATAGCAGGGGAATTATCGGCGGAGTGCAACAAGAGTTTCTTGGGTGGCTACAGTCCGCTTCCCCTTGCGCGCGACTCCAGCCCAACTCATTGATCGAGATGCAGATTCGGAGGAGCCCGGTTCCAGCTGGGAAACACCGCTCCCCTGCCTGCGGAGTCAAGCGAAGTCGTCGGGAGGTAGGTCGTCGAAGAACTCTTTTTCTGGTGGCCGCGGAATCTTAGGTGGGGCCTGTGCCCGTGGTATCCGGAGAGAATCAGCGATTTTGAGAATCTCTTGCTCATCAGTGAGGAAGGCAATAATCCTCATCTGTCCCCGACAACGCGGACACTCCAGGGGATCGAATTCGAAGACGCGTTTCATACAAGCAGACCAAGTCACTGATGGGATTGAGCGCGGCTCTGGCATACCATCTGACGGCAGGCTTGAGGTATTCTTTGCTCTCCCCCCCCGGCGATTTCATCCACCCCAAGCTAGAGTTCGTGAATAATCTAACAAGTCCCAGCCGAGGACTTAGCGCTGTGCAAAGAACGCTTGGAGATAGGCAAATATATCGAGGACATCGCAACAGGTTGTATCGCCGCCGAGGGAGCTTGCTCGTGGCGAGCCAGCGAAATACGCACTCAGAAATCCAAAGAGGTCCTGCATACTCGTGACATTATCGCGATTCCAATCTGAAATGTTCGGATTCCGCGACACATCTAACGAGTAACGCACACGACCTCCGAATAAACTTGTTGGTCCCCAAATCATCGGTTCGATATTGCCTTGATATTCAATGGTGGCGGTGAGTATCGCGTCTCGGGGGTCATAGCCATAAATCTCCTGAAACTCGTCAAGAGCAACTTGCTCGTCCGGCGCATCCAAGAGGATCCAGTCATTCCCATGGACCCAATCCATCGTCACCACAATCGGCGCACCATTCGTGAACTGCGAGTATGTCGGAGCGCCGACAATTGGAGGTGGTAGATCAAAATTGGGGCGCTCTTCGGCGGTCCCAAATTGTCCTGCGAGGATACCTGTTGGACCAGAGATGGTCCGCCGGGTTGTGACCATTGAGTATACCTCACGCAACGAGCCGTCCTCCCCCCACCACATCGAAACACTCGAACTTAACGGTCCGCTGATCTCAGTAAACTGTTGGAGCTCCTGATCGCAGGCGTGATCAGATGCGGTCTGAATGCGGTGAACAGGTGCCGTTGCAGGAATGCAACTTTGCGGCGCATAGGCATTAAGGTGCAAAAATCCCTCAGGATGGTTTGCGTCTAGCGGCAAACCGCTAAACGGTCTGCCCACCTGCTCCCATACGCACGAGGGATTGGCGGTGAGCGTGCGGGCCATAGAGGTCGTCATCGCTTCAATGACAATCGGCTCGGGGGCTTGTGGTTTCGCCGCGGCGTCGCTGTTGAAAAGAAGTACGAGTGAAAGTGATGTGAGAACCGCTCTTGTTTTCATACGAAGGAGTGAGCAACTGCTGTGCCAACCTGAGAGGAAAGCTGAAATAAGACCGTTACCAATTTTTCGGTAACGCCGCAAAGATGGTCGCGCGATCGATTCACAAGAGAGAGTCTAGTTGCTATGTAGAAGTGGAGAGGTAAGGAAAGAATCTTCCTCCAGTCAGAAGTAATCGAATTAGTTGCTGAAAAACTGATTACTTTTTTGACATGGAGGAAGGCATGAACGCAGAACGTGTATCCTACGCTGGGAAGCG
>JBGSMV010000026.1:0-110698 GCA_041739995.1 Bdellovibrionota bacterium | reverse complement strand
CCTCAATACTTCGCGGCAATAGCGTCAGTTGACTTCTAGACTCAGGCTCACGGAACTTCTGATTTCCCATCCCACATGTCTACACCTTCTCAGGATATCCTTCGATCCCCCTCGTCTGCAGACTTTTCGGACAGCCTCCTTCGCGAACGAGGAAGCGAAGGCGGACCTAAATAAACAGGGCTGCGTCACGACCCCTAGCTTCCGCAGCAGAAAGTCCGGGGGCTTCACTGTCCACATTGCGTTCATAATACCCTGCTCGCACGACGAACTTACGCTCGAAAGATCCCCGCTAGCGAGATGAACATAGGGAGCGTTTTCCTAACTCCCCATTCAAGCTATACTGATAAGAGTCCCTCTTCAGACGCTCCAACGATCCCAGAGGCTCCGCTATGATCCATGCCGGTAGACCAGTTCAACTGTTCGCTTCAAAGTGCGGCTCGCCAGCGATGGATTCATCTCCAATGCGCAACAACAAAGTGAGTTTCGTTTTCAATAGATACTTAGTGAGTCTTGCGCTCGCCTTCTCCGCCCTTTTTTTACTGGCACCACACGGATACGCCGACCCGCTTTCTGATGTAATGGAGTCCCCCGCATATAAACGAATCGATCGCCCGACTCGTGGAAAGAATGGGCTGTATTCAGCAAAGTGGCTGACTCCCGGATCGAGCTTTTATAGTATTTTTAGTAACCCGAAAGGCGCTGCCCTACTCCTCGACTGGCTCGGGGTGGGAAGTCTCGGGCTTACTCTCGGCGCAGTCGAGTCACACCGATATCCAGAGTATGTGGTGGCAAGCCGGGCGCTCCTCACTGAAGACCTCGGGCGTATAGAGATCAGCGCCAGAGTGCCTCACCCTAAATTTAAAGATACCATCGAGGTTGGTTTGGTCACTGCCTTCGTCGCTTTAGAGCCCCCTCAGCTAAAAATATTATATTCTAAACCGGTTCAAATCGGCGAGGTCGCTGCCATGTACTACGAGCATGAAGACGGCGCGTGCTCCTTGGTTATCAAAGGCGATCGCGGCTCCCTGGTTAATATACAAACCCCCTCGCTTAAGCACGCGGAAGTCCTCAGTGAGATTGCGGCAAAACTCGACATTGCTCGTTTCAACGAGCGGCTGACCTCCTAGCAGACGCTCCTTCGACTAAACACCGAGACCCCTATCAGGGTTGTGAAAAACTCATTTCACAACCCTGATAGGGAGGACAAGATGTCCGACCGCGGACTGGAGCAAAGCGTAAGTACGCGAAGCGACGCGGATTTCGCGCCGCTCCTCGCGCGAAAGGAGCTTGGAGCGAGTGAAAAAGTGCCAAGGAGGGCACTTTTCACCAGCCTGCTCTAGAGCGGGTTCAAGGAAAACGGCAGCGCGTCATTAACTTGTTGATCAGAGCCGGTTGAAAGGATCTCAGCAATCTGTCCGGCCCATTCGTCAATTGTTCGACGAGCATGCGCGTACATCTGAAAGTCCTTTACAGAGAATGCTGAGGCCTTATCAATTTCTCGATCTTTAAACTCAAAAAAGACTTCTCCACTCTCTCCGTCTCGGATCCTGCCCTCTATCGCAACACTCCCTGTTCCTAACAACTTAATAATTCCGCCTCCTGGTAGTAGAAACCCACCAATGGTGCCCACTATATTTATCCCTGGGTTGGTGGGCTGCACTTCTACTAGGGCAAGTTCTAAGACCACAGAGTCTGCGCTGACTTCGTCAGCTAACATGAAGTAGGGGGTGGTGTCAGAATCCGTGGTAGCACCTGCACTACCGCTTGCAAGAATTTCTTCGTCGACATCGGGGCGGCGGTAATCCTCCAAGGTCTGACGCACTCGCGCTTGAAAATACCTTCCCATTTCTTCTAGCTCTTCAAGTCGCCGCTGCTTGAATGCGTCGGGGAGGTCACCGTCGACAATTCGCTGAGAAGCATATTCAGTGTCGACCGGGAGAATCACAACTTTTCGGTGCATCTCCACCACTGCATCAAAACGCTTAGAGTCTGGCACAAAAATGCCATTAAAAGGTGCTCGTTCAGGCATGTCGATTAGCTCAGCCCCGTGCGGCAAAAAAGCGGTCGCATCAATCGGGCGGGCTTTGATTACAAAGCAGCCACCCAAGAAGAGCATCACTCCAACTAAAAGCACCACCGCAGGGTTGTGAAAAACTCTCTTCGCAACCCGGCTATTTTTTGGCATACACACCTGGCCTCTCATGAGACGCCTCTATTTCTCATCAGCCTTGGGAGACAGGAGTTCTTCGATCTTAGAAACGACACTGGTGCTCATCGGATTGGTAAAGGAACCGAAGCGCGCTCGAACAATACCGTGCTGATCAACTAGGAACTTCTCGAAGTTCCACTCAATTTCGCCACTGAAGTCATTGCCGCTTTCCTCGGTCAAAAATTGAAATACCGGATTTTTATTTTCACCAGACACCTCGCTTCGGCAGAACATCGGAAAAGTTACTCCGTAGCGCGTCCGGCAAAACTCACGAATTTGCTCGTCAGATCCAGGCTCTTGTTCGGCAAAGTCATTGCTTGGGAAACCCAGTACTGTGAAGCCTTGCGCGTGGTACTTCTCGTAAAGTTTTTGTAGGTCACCATATTGACTTGTGAAACCACATTTAGAGGCCGTGTTCACTATAAGCAGCACCTGGCCCTCAAACTCACTGAGGTCAACGTTCTCACCCTCAATGCTCGGAACTGAAAGTTTAAAAAGAGTGCTGCCCTCGTCCGCATGCAGGACACCGAGAGGATAGGCGCCAGAGATCGAAATGGTGATGCCCAAGAGAATACGTAAGAAAATCTTCATGCGCCTCGCTGAAATACCTTCGCGTGTGGTTACCTTGGCGGAAGCCTCCGAGTTTGTCCCCCGTCTTCTCAGGCTTCTCAGTGGTTGAGGATAGCAATAGCGCAGAATTTCTCAAAGGAACTACGGTTCCCTCGGTAACCGCCTAAAACGATTCAGGCCGCGAGGTGCAGCTCGCGCGTGTTGAATTCGCGCACAAAGATCAAACGCTTAGAGCGAAAACTTCGTAGTCTCTAGCTCACTCGCAAGCACAGTGTAAGCGCGCATAGCTGCCTGCTTGGCGGTGCTCGCGTCTATCACCCCTGCGCTCTCCATACGCTCTGCAAGTGCTGCATATTGACTGCTCACCTCAGAAAGCGAAGGACGTGAGGTATACCCTGCGGAGGTGGTGAGCTGCGAAAGAGCCTCATGAATATTTCCAGCGGCGGTAACCTTACCGGTTACTGTCGTATCGCGTAGAAACACGTCAAGCTCCTTGACCACTCGATCGAGATTCGCGCGTGCTGATACACTCATAGCTCCTGCCGCAGCGGCATCGCCCTGCGAAGCTGACGCTTGAGATCCGGTTGCTTCAAACGCAACCTGGAAGCGATTACGTGCCATATTAAAAACCTCGTCTAACGAAGAAGTTTCACCTCGAGGAAGACATCCCGAAACAGTTACTGAAAGCACCATCACACTGGCGCAGACGAGGGATCTATAGCTACGAAGAATGTTCATGCGGATACCTTTCTCTTTCTTCAATCCATCAACAAAACACTGCTGGGGAAACTCTTCTAGGAAAACACAGCCAGGCAGATTCGTACGAAGTCGTCATGACCTATAGCGCGTCCCCGCTTCGCGGTAAATCGCCATTACTACCCCTTATAATCGCCTTAGGCGAAGTCCAGGGCAATAAGTTCCCCTCGCTCGTTAACCGGTGGCTCTTTAGGAAAGGTCACATCGAAACAGGTGCCCTGCCCCAATTGGCTCGTGACATCTACAGTCCCGCCATGAGCGCCCACGACGTTCTTCACTACGAAAAGACCGAGCCCCGTACCAGGGATATCGCCATGCTTAGCGAGACGGGAAAAGCGCTGGAACAATCGTGCAACTTCGGAAGGCTCGATTCCCGAACCACTGTCTGTCACTTTGGCGTGTAGGCGACCATCTTCGACCCCCACTTCAATCAGAATCTTGCCTTCTTTCGGTGTGAATTTTATCGCATTGCTCAGTAGATTTCCCAGCATACGCTCAAAACCAAGCCGGTCCACTTGCCACTCAAGTGAGTGTGCAGAGATTCGAACCTCCACAGCAATGCGTTTAGCGAGTGCCATGGTCGAGAAAGTTTCCGCCACGTTGTTCGTTGAAGCGACGATATTGACTAACTGCGGCTTCAGGACAAACGCGCCTTCTTGAATCCGACGTGCGCTTAAAAATTCATCTATCAATGTCACCGCTGCTTGGGCAGAAGATCCAATGCGAAGCGCAAGCTCCTTTGACTTATCGGCAGACAGCCTTCCCTCTACCAATAATTCGGACGAGAGCATGATCGCTCCAAGCGGGCCTTTTAGATCGTGAGTGGTGGTCGACAAAATATCGCGCTGGAATTTCTCGCGGCGCTTCCGTTCTTGAATATCTCGCATCCATGCCACGAAACGGCGCCGACTCCCTACCGGCACCTCATCGCGCACCGCCGAGACACTCAAGTCAAAGGCGCCATGCTCCCCTTCTACAATTAATACTTCCGTATTCCAAACACCGCCCACCGCAAGAGATCCCACTTTTTCCTCCAGTGCGCGCTGCACACGCTCTCGTTGCTGGACGGATTGACCGAGTAGTCGAAGCAGTGACGAAGCGTCTCCACCCATTCTTTTGGTGTAGTCCAGAAAGGCTGAATTTGCATACGTCACATTGCCTTCAGAGTCGGCAACCGCAAGTCCATCGGCTCCGCTCTCAATCGCGGCACGCAGCGCCTGCATCTCGCGCTCCAACTTAAGCTTTGTCGCCTGTAACAGAGCTCTATCTTTGAGGCGTCGCAGCGTAAACCCGAGCACTTCTCTAAAGTCGCTGTCGAAGTCCTTCACCACGAAGTCATCCGCACCGACTCGCATGACTTCCACCGCATCGCGCAGAGAATTGGATGAGGTCAGAACTACAAGGGGCACCGTCGGGGCAACCTCACGCAAGCGCGCTACGGTAATGCCGGGTCCGCCATCCGGCACATTCAGGTCGGTGACAATAAGGTCGGGAGCCTGTCGCACTGCCTGCTCAACCGCAGCAGCGAGGGTTTCGCGGTGCTCGATGTGCTCGCAAAGACCCTTCAACGCGCGCTTTACTAAATGGGCATGCGCCGGGTCATCCTCAAGAATGAGCACCTGCGAAAACATAGGCCCTTGATCGCTCAACCCTGATTCGCTTTCGTTACGCACGGTCTTTTTCGTAGAACTGTCAGCCATTGAAACGCCATGAAACTGTGGTATCCCTTGGACTATGATAAAGCCCGACCATTGGATACGACAATTCGCTGAATCAGGCGGGATTTTACCTTTCGAGCCCGAACAGATTAACCCCGCCAGCTACGATGTCACCCTTGCCGATCACTGGATATGCCCTACCCGGCAGCCCGAGGAGATTAAAGGCCCTTCCTTTACCTTGTTTCCGGGCGAAGTGATTCTCGCCTCAACACGCGAGTATTTGAAGATGCCGAGGGACGTTGTCTGTGACCTGAAGCTTAAGAGCTCTCTTGGACGCCTTTGGCTCAACCACAGCCTCAGCGGCTTTATTGACTGCGGTTTTAGCGGTCAGGTCACCCTGGAGCTTCAGAACCTAGGCCCCTACCCCCGGGTCTTAAGTGCAGGAATGCGCGTCGCCCAGCTCGTTTTTCTCCAGATGGAGAGCCCCCCTGAGATAGCCTATGGCGAGGGCGGAAGGGGCCATTATCAAGGTCAGACGGGGGCTACATTGGCCTGGAGCGACGAGTTTTTCCCCAAGCAGGTGGAGCGCCTCTTGGGACGCAAACCAAAATCCTAGGAGTCTGTGACGCAGCCACCGACTCCTAGGCTAAATCACGTCTTCTAGGGCTTATTAGGCCCCATCCGTTGAATACTTGTCGGCATACTGATAAAACACAGCCTCTTGGGGGGGCTTATGCTCTCAGGCAGCTTAATGAGCAGCGATCTCTAGGAAGGCCGGAATTTAGAAAGGTCCGGCCTTAGAAACGCATAGCTTCGAGCGGCTCTGCATCCCCTCGGAAGGCACTGGTCTCTCAGGACGCTGGTCTCTCAGAAAGCACTGGCCCCTCGAAATGTATCGCAGCATATCGATACTGGATCTGGGTTACTGGGGTATCGATGTTCTAGTTAAGGAATCAATCTAGTTAAGGAATCAATCTCGTTAAGGAATCACATGGCGAACCATAAATCAGCAATCAAGCGTCACCGTCAAAGTCTGAAGAGACGCGAGCGAAATCGTTCTCAAAAATCTACGATCCGCACCGCCGTTAAATCAGTTCAAGAGAAACTTGCTGGCGGCGATGCCAAAGGTGCTCAGGAAGAGCTTCGTTCAACCGAACGCTTGATTGCAAAAGCCGCATCAAAGGGGATTCTTCACCCGCGCACTGCTGCTCGTCGCGTAAGTCGCCTTGCGACGAAAGTTGCAGCGTCGGCTAAGACTAAGTAGGCAGCGTCTAAATAGACGGAGTCTAAGTAGTCAGCTAAGTGCTAAGTAATTTCCGTTTCACAGACCGAATTCAATAAAAAGCGCGAGTACGCTGACGAAAAAGCGCGAGTACGCTCGAAGGCTCGCTCCTGTGCTCCTCGTGTCGCGTAAAGCGAAAAAGCCCCGCAGACCCAAGCCACCTAACCTAACCTGGTGCAGCGAGTCCTGGATTATCGATACAGATGGCAATGACCAAGAGAGACTAAAAGTCCGGAGACACTGCGCCATCATAGACGAGCGCCGCGAGCTCTTCTGACATATTCGCAAAGGCATCGTCTTCCTGACCACGAGAAATTTCACGAGAGCCCTGCTCTCCAAGATCATCAAGAGCAGACGCTCCAAGGGTTCCTCCAGCAAAATCTGGCGAAGACGTCACGACGACGCTCTGTTCAGCACCATAGATTCTCGTGACCGCAAGATTGGAATTCCGCCAAAGTACCGGCCCTGACACTCGTCGCAACTCAGCAGCCATAAAAATGGACAAATCTCTCTGAAGCACCGTGTCGGTATTCGACTCAACGCTCCCAGTCGCACGCCGTACTTTGGTAATACGCGCTCTGAGCACCGCGTCGGCATCGTTCATACTCTCTGTTATTTCCACAACTCCAAAGCGGTCGAATCTATCGCGCAGCGCCTCGGTCATAAGCTCAGTAAGAGCAACCTCTGGGGTACTGTTCTCTACTCTCGGAATCCATACACGCTTGACGTCCGGTGGAAGCACACTGCCCCCACCCTGAAGTGTATACCCACAGCCAAACAGTGAGGTTAAAAGCACTGCGAGTGAGAGTACTTTGCCAAGGGTTCCAGCACTTCGGTTAAGCTGAGCTCTAGTACACACTGTCATTCGATACTCCTTGAACAAATTCACTGTTAGAGATTGCACTGCTAGAAATATTCTAATTCTGATTCGCTAAATAACCGGCCTTGCGCCAGAAAATTAACGGCCCACTTCATTAGCCCCTACCCTTTACGTGGCCGGCTGACCCCAAGCTGCTTGGGCATCGTATCCGTATACGCCAGGATACCTTTCCCATGCTTCATCAGACCCCGCAATTGAGAGGATACGTCACGACTGGCGCTCTGGGCATGCTGGAGCACCCGCCCATGTAACGCCAGAAACTCACCCCCCTGCCCCTCAGCCAGGACCTGAGGGAGCTGGTCGCCCACCTGTTTAAACCAGGCATCGATGGCAGCAACATAGTTCTCCACCATTAGTGGAATTTCATCGTCAGAAATGGAGGTGGCAAGCAGCGCGGTAGCAAGTTGGGTCAGTTTCTCAAGGTCTTCAGTATTGGTCACAGTGTTCGAGCCCAATTTGAGTTCAGACTATGCGCCTCTTCTGTCCGGAGCTGCTTACATGCCCATGATGTTAAAGCCACAGTCTACGTAAAGGGTTTCTCCGGTAACCCCCGCCCCACCAGGGCTTAGCAAAAACAGTGCGGTTTGAGCAACGTCTTCAACCGTCACATTGCGCTTAAGTGGCGCCTTGTCAGCGAAGGAAGCCAACATATCTCGAAACTGCGGAATGCCCGCTGCAGCAAGTGTCTTGATCGGTCCCGCAGAAATCGCGTTCACCCGAACTCCATTGGCTCCCAGATCAGAAGCTAAATACCGCACCGAACTTTCAAGCGCAGCCTTAGCTACGCCCATTACATTATAGTGTGGCACGACTCGCTCTGCGCCAAGATATGACATGGTGAGAATTGAGCCGCCATTCTGCATCAACGGCTCTGCCCGACCAGCAAGCGCAATCAAGGAATACGCGGAGACATCCAGAGCAAGCCCAAATCCACGCCGACTGGTTTTGCAAAATCGACCATGAAGATCTTCTTTTTCGGCAAATGCCACTGAGTGCACGATGCCGTCAATTGTTCCCCAGCGCTCCTTAAGTTCGTCAAAAAGAGTGTCGATGTCCTGGTCTGACTGCACATCGCAGGGAAGTATGTGTTTACAGCCCAGGCTTTCAGCTAAAGGTCGTAAGCGCTTTTCGATCGCATCACCAACATAGGTAACGCACAGCTCGGCGCCCGCTGCATGCAGCGCTTGCGCGATGGCCCACGCGATACTTCGCTCGTTTGCGATTCCAAGAATAAGAAATTTTTTACCCTGCAACATTCCCATCGAAGCACCTCCACGTATTTTCGAGATCTGCGATCTTATAGTAGGTCGCATAAGCTACGCGACCTACTATATGCGCCGAGCAGACGCGAGGCCAAACAACAAATAGTGTGTAACATGAAATAGGGCTGGAAAATGGCCTTCCTGGGCCATGTTTCAAGGAACTAAAAATATGATTATTAGCGCCCGCTCAACTTCAAACTCGCTTAAGTTATGTTACACGCTATAGAGGCCGGAATTCCTTGGTAGGATTAGTTCCCAGCCTTTGCGCTTACTTCCTCTATCTTAAACCCAGCTCGGCCGCCCGCGCCAATGTCGCCAACAGATCCTATAACATCGAAAGTGAATTATGTGATGCGGTGCGAGGGTCGAGAATTGGGGCAGTGGTTGATGCTATAGAACCGCGCCAACTCAGCCGCAAATCCTCACGCCCCCTCACGGTCGAGGCTTAACTTTAACGACTAGGGGCGAGGACTTAACTGTCGAGCTTTCTAACTCTTCGCAGCAGCAGCCTTGGCCTTCTTTGGTGCTGCTTTCTTAGCAGGCGATTTGCCAGTTGCTGACTTTTCGGTAGCGGATGCTCCTGCAGCCTTCTTCTTTCCTTTCGCAGAAGTTGCTTTGGTCTTGCCAGCAGCAGCCTGGCCACCCTTAGGTGCGTCATCCTGAATTAGTTCGATCATCGCCATCTCGGCCGCATCACCAACACGCACTCGGGTGCGAACCACTCGGGTGTATCCACCCTTTCTGTCCATGTAACGGGGAGCAACATCGACAAACAGCTTATGAACTGAATCCTTTGACTGTAGGTAGCTGTAGGCCTGTCGACGATTGGCGAGCGTATCCGTTCTTGCCAAGGTGACAAGCTTCTCGATCACTCGACGAAGATCCTTCGCCTTAGGCAGCGTGGTCTCAAACTTCTCCCTCTCAATCAAAGAGGTGGCAAGATTTCGGAACATGGCACGTCGATGCGCCGGTTTTCTGCTAAATTTTCGAAAGGCGCTTTGATGTCGCATACATTAACCCCGAGCACTACTTCACTTGTCACTACTTCACTGATACAGAACTTAAACGCACTAGAGCTTCACCACTGCTTATGAGCAATTCTCCAGAACATTCTCAAACGCCTACTTGGCGCCCAAAGCTGCCCCTACTCCTGCTCCTAACTCTCAGTGCTCTGGGCTCTCCTTAAGCTGATCCAATTCCTTGCGAGAAGGGAAGCTGTCTAACTTCATTCCCAATCCAAGGCCCATTTCTGTAAGAATCTCTTTGATCTCGTTCAGAGACTTACGTCCAAAATTCTTAGTACGAAGCATCTCAGCCTCAGAGCGCTGCACAAGCTCGCCGATGTACTTGATATCCGCGTTCTCAAGGCAGTTAGCACTTCTTACGCTCAATTCAAGCTCATCGATTCGTCGGAATAGATTATCATTGAGACGCTTCTTCGGCTCATCACTCTTGGCTTCCTCACGCTCAACAATCACTTCGTCGCCGAAGAACATGCCGAGTTGATCGACCACAATGCGAGATGCTTCAGCAATGGCAGAACGAGGATCAACGGCTCCGTTGGTCCAGACTTCCATGGTGAGCTTATCGTAATCGGTTCTTTGTCCGACACGAGCGTTTGTGACGTTAATATTTACGCGACGAATTGGGGAAAAGAGCGCGTCAAGGAAGACGGTTCCCATTGGGGCGCCTTCTACCTTGTTCTTTTCCGCAGTGACGTACCCGCGACCTACGCGAACAGTGACGTCCATCTTGAGGCTTGCACCAGCAGATAGGGTCGCCACATGCGCTTCTGGATTCACCACTCGCACGGCAGGATCCCCCTGAAGCATTCCGGCCTTAACTACACACGGGCCTGTCGCCTCAATCTTCAAGTGGGCTTCGTCCTTCTCATCCAAGGTGACAACCACCTCTTTGAGGTTAAGAACCACTTCGGTTACATCTTCAACCACTCCCGCGATAGAAGAAAACTCGTGCATGACTGAATCAATCTGCATCGAAGTAATAGCCGCCCCTTGCAATGAAGAGAGCAGCACTCGCCGAAGCGTAGTACCAAGAGTAAGACCAAATCCGCGCTCAAGCGGTTCAGCAATAAACTTTCCGTATCGACTGTCTGGGGTTCCCCCTTCAATCTCAACTCTCTTTGGCTTAATAAGATCTCGGAGATAAATTCTTCTCATGGTGCCTCTCTGACTCAAAAACTTACTGCTTCAATAGACCCAAATCGCTCTTAGCGTCTCGTCTCTGCCTCTGCCAAAAAGCGGGGCAAAGACAAACGAACTGCTCACTAACGCGAATAATGCTCAACAATGAGTTGTTCGTTGAGCGACTGAGTAATCATCTCTCGTGACGGCATTGATAGGATGGTCCCTTTAGTAAGACCCTTATCAAGCGACAACCACTCAGGAATGATACGACTGGTCGCAAAATCCATCGATGCAGAGATTCCTGGATGCTTCTTCTTGCCCTCCACTACCTCAACTACATCTCCCACATTCACTTCATACCCTGGCAATGCCACTTTGCGTCCATTCACCAACATCAGACCATGGCGAACGATCTGTCGGGCCTGACGGCGCGAGTATGCGAACCCAAGTCGAAACGTGACATTATCCAAGCGGCGCTCAAGGCCGACAAGGAGCTGAGAACCAGTGACGCCTTTCTTGGTGGCCGCGCGCTGATAAGCAAGACGGAAACCACGCTCAAGCAATCCGTAGATTCTCTTGGTCTTCTGCTTCTCTCGAAGCTGAACCTTGTATTCAGAAAAAGACTGTCGCCCTCGACCGTGCTGTCCAGGCCCGCCTTCTCTTCGCTCGATTGCACACTTGTTGGTAAAACACCTTTCGCCCTTGAGAAAAAGCTTCTCTCCTTCTCGCCGACAAAAACGGCATACAGCTCCACAATAACGCGCCATGTAACTTTTCTCTCCCTAAGCAGTTCCTGTTCGACCCTACAGAATTGGAGCGTCTATCACGACACGCTTCCCAATACTTCTGTCACAGCCTCAACGACGGAACCTCAAAGTCAAAATCTAAAATCTTTACTTCCAACAAGATCGCTTAAACTCTTCTGCTCTTACGAGGACGGCATCCATTATGCGGCACCGGCGTGCAGTCACGAATGGAGCTCACCGAAAGTCCCGCAAGATGAATGGCTCTCAAAGCAGATTCGCGTCCTGAACCTGGCCCACGAACCAAAACACTAACCGCCCGCATGCCGAGGTCCTTAGCCTTTCGTGCAGCAACCTCTCCCGCTACCTGAGCAGCGAATGGAGTCGATTTGCGAGAGCCCTTGAAACCATTGGCGCCCGAGCTCGACCATGCCACGACCTGTCCACTTGGGTCGGTAATGGTCACGATGGTGTTGTTAAATGTCGCATGAATATGCGCGATACCAACGGGCACATTTCGCTTAGCTTTCTTCTTTTTTGCCGTCGTCGCGCTAGACGAAGTTTTTGATTCTGCTTCTGCCACTTCTCACTCCAAAGAACTCTATGTGTTCAATATTTACTTCTTGGTAGCAATCTTCTTACCAGCTACCGGCGCCTTACGTGGCCCCTTTCTAGTTCTAGAATTTGTACGGGTTCGCTGCCCTCTTGCAGGCAAACCTTTTCGATGCCGAAGTCCTCGGTAGCAACCAAGATCCATCAGTCGCTTCACCGACATCTGAATGTCTCGTCGAAGATCACCTTCAACCTTAAAACTTCTTTCGATAATGCTACGGATCTTGGCAATCTGCTCTTCAGTCAGGTCGTCACTTCTGACCACCAGCGGAATTTTCGCTTCTTCAAGAATCTCTCGCGAACGAGTTGCTCCAATGCCGAAGATGTATGGCAATGCGTGAAGCACAGTTTTGTTCCGCGGTAGATCTATTCCAGCTATACGAGGCATGACTTCTTCCTACTCTTGACCTAATTCACAAATTCAAATCGAAATTTCTCTTTGCGCTTTCACTTTAAGTTTCTTCTACTAGAGCTTTCGTTTACTGGAGCCTTATTATGCTCAGCCTCTTCAAGCAGAAAATATTCAAGCAAAAAATAACTGCAGCGCACTACCCCTGTCGTTGCTTGTGCTTTGGAGTCCTCTTGCAAGTAACCAATACTTTTCCGTGTCTGCGAACTACTTTGCAGTAGCCGCATATCGGCTTCACCGACGCTCGCACTTTCATACTTCACTCTCCAAAAAATCGAATATATTTCGAGAACCTCACGAATCATCCCTGCGTGGGTATTCGCTCGTCAAAAATTTTATCTCACACCATGCAATCCAAGCAGCATGCACACGACAAAAAAATCGCCCCCTATGCCACTCGCAGCCTAGGGTACATTCCTACGGTTACATCGACTTACGCAGTAAGCGACTAACACTATGAAATTACGCGGATAGCTTACTCGAATAGCTTATTGGAAAAGCCTATTCGAACAGCAGAGTGCGCCGGCATCTCAAGCAACACGGCAACTCAAGCAACACGGCAATTCAAGCAGCACTGCCCTCTAACCATCCTCTCGCGAGAATAGTCTAGAGCGCTGGAAAATACATACTTTCGGGCTCGATCTCAAGGCGGGGCCAGGACTAACCTAGATCTTGAGAAGAAATCTGAAAGAAATGTTCAGATCTGGCTTAGAATTCCCCGCTACGAGAGGTTTTCACCGTGAAAACCCTGAGGAAGAAGCCTATTTGGCACTGCCGCTGCACCCGCTTTGTTGAGCGGATCGGACCTGAAAAACTGTAAAATCGCAGAAATACGGGCAAAAAGCGTGAAAATGCGCCTTCCCTCGAAGCAGGTCCTACTTCAAAGCGGCCAGGACTCGGGCTCGAACTTCTTCAATCGTTCCCAACCCGTTGATCTCTTTATAGATTTCCCGACTGCGATATTGCTCTATGGCAGGAGCAGTTTGCTCAAGAAAAACCTTCAAGCGGTGCAAAGCCACTTGGCCCTGGTCGTCACTTCTCCCCGACCCGGCAGCTCCACGAGCCTTAATGCGATCCACCAAGACGTCCTCAGGGACTAGAAGGTGCAGGGCAACAGTCAGTTGTTGTCCGCTCTCGGATAACATGGTGTCCAGCTGAGTCACCTGCGGAACCGTACGAGGGTAGCCGTCGAGAAGGAATCCTGACTGGCAGTCTTTAGCACCAAGACGAGCACGAATGACATCGAGCACTACCTGATCTGGAACAAGCTCGCCTCGGTCGAGAAATCCCTTCACCTTTTGCCCAAGCGCGGAACCTTCGGCTACCGCCTGGCGCATCATTTCGCCGGTAGATATATGCGGAATGCCCTTTGCTTCTGAAAGGAAAACTGCCTGTGTGCCCTTTCCCGATCCAGGAGCACCAAGAAATACAACCCTAAGCATCGTTTATTTCCTCAATAGACGCGCACGTGTGTAGTTGGCAGAACCCGCTCCCCCTAAACTCTTGGAGCCCTTCTGCATGAAGGCTTCATAATTCTTCGCCAGTACGTGATTTTCAATCTGCGACGCAGTGTCGAGCGTCACACCTACTACGATCAAAATCGCAGTCCCACCAAAAACGGCCGCGAAGGCGGGAGCGCCAAGATAAAGATACGCAATGTCCGGGATGATACACACCAGTGCGATGTAAATAGATCCCCAAAAAGTTAGACGGTTGAGCACACCATACAGATATTCACTGGTTTGCTTGCCTGGTCTTACCGTCGGCACAAAGCCGCCGTTCTTCTTTAAGTTTTCGGCTACTTCATCTGGGTTGAAAATGATCGCGGTGTAAAAGTAACAAAATAGAATTACCAGCGCGACAAAGATCAGAGAGTAACTCCAGGTTCCGTGCTGCAAATAAGCCGCTAAATCTTGAACGGGCTCAAGTGTGCTGAACGAAGCGAACGTAAGCGGTACCACGATGATCGCCGAAGCAAAGATCGGTGGAATAACACCCGCCATATTAACTTTAAGAGGAAGATATTGAGTCTGAGCCTGTGTGGCCTGCCGCCCCACACTCCGCCGCGGATACTGTATCGGAATTCTGCGCATTGAACGTTCAACGTAAACAATGCCGTAGATAGTAGCGACTGCAAGAGCCAACATCGCCAACATGGCCAGCCAGGTGATATCGCCCGTGCGTGACTGTTCGATAGTCTGCACCAAGACAGAGGGCATTCTCGCGACGATACCAGCAAAAATAATGATGCTGATTCCGTTCCCAATTCCCTTCTCAGTAATTTGCTCACCCAACCACATGATGAAAGAGGTACCTGCAGTTAGTGTTGCCATGGTGGTCAATCGGAACATCCACCCCGGCGCAGCCGCGAGCCCTTGAGCCTCAAGCCCTTGCGCAATGGCAAAGGACTGCACTAGTGCAAGAAGAATCGTCGCTTGCCGTGTGTAGCGGGTAAGAATTCTTCGTCCCGCTTCTCCCTCTTTTTTAAGTGCATCAAGCGCAGGAATGGTGGGAGTCAGTACCTGGATAATAATCGAGACCGAAATGTACGGTGCGATTCCAAGAGTGAAAATGGAAAAATGCTCGAGCGCTCCACCCGAGAATAAATTGATGAGGCCAAACAAAGTACCTTGTTGACCTTCGAACATTGCGCGAATCGCATCTATGTTTATGCCCGGGGTTGAGACGTGGACCCCAAGTCGATACACCGCCAAAAGTGCCAGAGAGAAGAGAACTCTCCGACGAAGCTCAGGAATTTTTCCAATCTCACCAATGCCGCCAATCATAGATCTATCCAAGTATTAAGGAGCTCATAAAGAACGAAGTTGTATGGCACGGGAGCACCGCTCCCGCCTCATCAAATCATCGCCCCAATTATCCAAGAGCTGAGCAATAGCTTCACCGGATTTTCAGCTGTAAGTAATCGCACAGCCATCCTCAGCGCTCAAGGATGAACGATCGCATTTGGGGCGCTCCACGACAAAGAAAATCTTGAATTGCCGTGTCACTGGGAGGCCCTCTTGCTCCACGCTGCAAGAAGCGCCAGGCGTCTGTGACACAGCCTTGTCGATTAGGGTCCGCCTCGCTCGCATGTGCCTATACTACCATTTAATCCAAGCGGGCTTCCCCCTTCGCTTCCTCGTTCGCGAAGGCTACGGAGGATAGGAAAGCTTCGGCGGACAAGTCGGCGGGACGTCGTCGTCTGTGTCTATGCCACAGACTCCTAGGACGCAGATCGCCGCGGCAAAACGAGCCCGGGCGACGCGGTAATCGACGAGAACTGCTGCTGCAAAAAAGGGAAGGCTTCACCACCCGGAACGGGCGTCAAATGGACGCGATTTGTCCGTTATCCAAACAAGTAAGAGACTCGGCGTTAGGACGCGAGTATCTCTACTGAGCCGCCGGCTGCTTCAATCTTCTTTCGAGCGGACTCAGAGACAGCGTGAACGCGCACTGAAACCTTCTTGGTTAGATTGCCATCGCCTAGAACCTTCACGCCACGATGCTGGTGAGAATCCTGAACGAAACCTTGGCTCCGCAAAAGAGCTTCGTCGATGACCTGCCCCTCGGGAAGCTTCTCCAAGGTCGCAAGATTCACTACGGCCCATGAGGTGCTTCCGATGACCTTGCCTTGAGAGCGAAACCCAAGCTTTGGGATTCTACGATAAAGCGGCATCTGTCCACCTTCGAACCCAGAGCGCACACCACCACCGGTACGGGCCGTCTGTCCCTTACCGCCGTGGCTACTGGTCTTTCCATGACCCGAAGATTCGCCGAACCCCACGCGCTTCTTTACATGTCGTGCGCCACGAGGAGCTTTAAGTGTCGAGAGCTTCAGAGTTCTCATAGATTTCCGTCCGAACAAATTCAAAAATACACAAAAATGAGGAGTACTGTTTTACACTTCCTCAAGAATTATACAGATTCCACCACCACGAGGTGAGATACCTTTCGAATCATTCCCGCAACCGCTGGGTTGATAACCACTTCTCGAGACTGTCCGATACGACCAAGGCCCAAAGCCCGCATAGTGCCGAGGGTGTCCTGTCCCCGCCCACTTAGGCCACGGGTTTGGCGCACGAGCACACGTCGACCGACAGCAGGCTGCTTCGCTGACTTTTGTTTCGTTCCTTTCTCGCTGCTTTCTTGAGTGCTCATGAGACCTCTTAACTTCTTGCTATAGATTCTTAATAAGGTGCGTATCCAAGTTCTTCCAGAGAAGCATTTCTTCCCGATGCGATGAACTCTGGCTCTCTGAGGGCCAAAAGCGCATTGAAAGTCGCATACAACACGTTGTACGGGTTACTAGAACCAGTGATCTTGGTGCGAATGTCCTTCACTCCCACTGCTTCCAGAATAATACGCACAGCCGATCCTGCGATAACGCCAGTACCAGGCGAGCCAGGCTTAATCATGATTGACGTAGGTCCAAATTTTCCTACGACATCATGAGGAATGGTCGAGCCCTTAAGCGGTACGCGAATCATGCTCTTGTGAGCCTGCTCGCCGCCCTTACGGATCGCATCCGGAACCTCATTAGACTTTCCAAGGCCATAACCAACATGCCCTCGGCCATCGCCAGCAATAATTAAGGCACTAAACCCAAAACGTCGTCCGCCCTTCACCACTTTTGCGGTTCGGCTAATATTGACGGTCTTGTCCTTTACCTCGCCACACTCATCAATTCTGACTCGGCGTCGGTACAAACGATCATGCAATGACATGGAACCCCACTGACTTTTAAACTGAACTCTTAAACTCTTATAACTTCAACCCTGCCGAACGCGCACCCTCAGCAACGGCGCGAATACGACCGTGATAGACGAATCCATTACGATCAAACACTACCTGGGTGATCTTCTTGTCTACTGCCAACTTTCCGAGCACTACGCCCACTGCAAGCGCAGCAGCCACACTCTTCGAAGTTCGAGTCGCATTCACATTCAATGTGTCGGCTGACTCGCCGTTTGCTTCCTTCGCAGCATTCTTCTCAAACGCCGCAATCGCCTGTGGAATCGCTGCCGCAACTTCGCTGTCACGGGTAGAAGTGGCCGCAAGGGTCACGCCAGACTCATCAGAAATCAGCTGAGCATAGGTGTGTTTTCCACTGCGAAACACGCTTAAGCGTGGTCGCTCAGCCGTTCCTACCGCCTTCTTGCGAATTCTGAACTTGTTCTTCTCTCGCGAACTGAGTCGCAATTTTTTTGACTTAATGGCCATAGTCTCACCTGATAGCGTCACTGTACCGCAATCCCAAAATGGGCCTGCGATATTAATACTGAGATATTAACAAATTACTTCTTACCTGTTTTACCTGCCTTACGACGGATTACTTCATCAGAATATTTAATGCCCTTTCCGAGATACGGCTCAGGTGGCTGCACTTTGCGAATCTTTGCTGCGAAGGTGCCAAGCTCTTCTCGATCCACAGACTCCATATCTAGTTGATTCTTGGTCACCACACACTTAATGCTGGTAGGAATCACCATCTCGACATCATGTGAGAAACCTACGGCAAGTACGAGCTTTGGTCCTTGAACCTTCGCTACGTAACCAACCCCGTTGAGCTCGAGTGTTCGCTTCCAACCAGTGCTGACGCCCAACACCATGTTGTTCAAGTGCGCGCGCGTAGATCCCCACACTGCGCGACTCTCGGGAGTGTCTTTCACCAGCTCAACACTCACTACCGAACCGTTCAGCACGACCTTAAGATCGCGGCTCGCGTCATAGTGCAACTTTCCCCTTGGTCCCTCGACATTTACTCGAGCACCAGAGATTGCCACTTTAACTCCCTGCGGGAGCGTTATTGCTGCTTTGCCAATTCTGGACATATCTCAATCCTTAATTCTGTTGCGTCTATATCAACGCTTTCACCGCTTCGTAGTTATGCGACCTGCGCTAATACTTCTCCACCGAGCTTTCGTCGGCGCGCTTCACGATCCGACATAAGCCCTTCGGAGGTTGAAAGTACGCTAATTCCAAGTCCGGCTTTTACTTTGGAAAGATCATTGTATCCGCAATACACTCGACGACCAGGCTTGCTGACCCTGTTAAGCATCGTGATGAGCGGTTCGCCTGGACCAAAGTACTTGAGAAAAATCTCAAAAACCGCATCCTTTGGCTTCTCTCCCGCCCTGCGCTCAAAGCCTTCGATAAAACCCTCGCGCGTCAGCACCTCAAGCAACGCGTACACCTGCTTTGCGCACGGTATCTTCGTGGCCTTGTGACCAGCGCGCTGTGCATTGCGAATCCTTGTGAGGCAGTCAGCAATCGTATCAGTTACCATCTCAACACCTTCATTACCCTAAGACTTCTCGTTTTGTGGCGCCGAGTCGAAAGAGACCTAGACGCCACTCATTTTTACTACGAATCAAAATCTTCCCTAACGATTGAATCTCACTTTCGCGAACTCAACCGAACTGCCTACCAGCTAGCCTTAATCATTCCTGGTATCATCCCTCGATGCGCAAATTGTCGGAGACAGATGCGGCAAAGCTTGAACTTGCGATACACCGAACGCGGCCTACCACATACCTGACAACGGGTATACGCTCTTACCGCGAACTTCGGTTTTGCCTCAGCCTTTAGTCGTAAACACTTTTTCGCCACCGCTCTTGCTCCCCTCTAAACTCTTCTGAGATCTATCAATCAGTTAAATATACAGTTCCCGAATTACGCCGCCCTCTGCTGCTCACCCGGCTGGCGAAACGGCATTCCCAACTTCTGAAGTAGCGCTCGGCCTTCCTCATCAGTCTTGGCAGTAGTGACAAAGGTAATGTCCATTCCGCGAACCTTGTCCATTTTGTCCATCACCACTTCAGGAAACACGATCGATTCCTTAAGCCCCATCGTATAGTTGCCATTACCGTCGAATCCGCGCGCCGGGACTCCGCGAAAATCGCGTACTCGAGGGAGCGCAACATTTACCAGTCGATCGAAAAACTCATACATGCGCTGCTTGCGAAGGGTCACCATACAGCCGACCGGCAATCCGGCACGAAGCTTGAAGCCTGCAATCGCCTTGGTAGAACGAGACACCATGGGCTTCTGCCCACTTATCTGGGTCATTGCATAAACAACGTGCTCAATAGCTTTCGGATTGGTGGTCACCTCACCGACTCCAGTGTTGATCACTATTTTAAGAAGCTTTGGCACTCTCATCGGAGTCGTGTACTTAAACTCTGCTCGGAGAGCTGGTGCCACTTCTTCTTCGTATAATTTTTGTACCCTGCTCATGCGACTACCACTTTTAAAAAACTGCTTGAAAATTTTGCTAGCCCTAGAACGTGCAAGCCTTCAAGGACCCTCGACTCTACTTCAGTCTATATCTGAACAAACTCTTTAGACTTTGGATCCTTGTATCCACGTACCTTTGTCCCATCGGTCAAAAAACTGACCGACAGCCGCACCGGACGCTTAATCTTCTCGGCATAGTACATCAGGCGAGCGATATTAATCGGAGCCTCAATCGAGACTTTGCCCGCTGGCTTATCGGGACCCTTAGCCTTCTGGTGCCGAGTCATTCGATTAAGTCCTTCGACAATGGCGCGCTGCCCATCATCAATCAAACGCGTGATTTTGCCGGTCTGACCTTTAATAGGCCTGACCTTCTTATTGCCCCCTGAGATCACCATAACGGTGTCCCCACGGCGCAACTTTGTCTCACCAAACAAAGTAGCTTTCGCTTTCTTCGAATTCCCTTTTCCTGCTCTATTCGCTGCCATATCTCACCGCACCGTTATCTCACCGCGTCGCCGCGACACCAATTTGCCCTTAAAGGACTTCTGGTGCCAAAGACACAATTTTCATAAATCGTTTTGCTCGAAGCTCTCTCGCCACTGGGCCAAATATACGAGTGCCCACTGGCTCTCCGTTCGCATCGATCAAGACCGCACTATTCTCATCAAAGCGAATGAATGAGCCGTCATCGCGTCTCAGTTCCTTGGCCGTACGCACTATCACCGCAGTGTGTACAGAGCCCTTCGCAATCTTGCTGTTGGGGATAGCTTCTTTGACGGCGACCTTGATCTTGTCTCCGACAGTCGCATAGCGACGACGCGATCCTCCAAACACCTTAATGCACACGACTCGCTTTGCGCCCGAGTTGTCCGCTACTTCCAGCAATGACTTGAGCTGAATCATGATCTCTATCCTTTCAAATCTTCCGCAACACGCCCCCCTTAATGTCGCACAAATTCATGCAACATAGGCGACGCTCGAACGGGACTATTCCGCCCGCTTTACAATCTCAACAAGCTTCCAGCGCTTTGAACGACTCATCGGTCGGGTTTCTGAAATTTTCACCTCATCCCCGACTCCGCACTGATTTGACTCATCGTGTGCGTAGTACTTACTCGTCCGTCGCACAAACTTGCCGTATTTTCTATGAATGACCTGTCTCACGGCCTCAACAACAATGGTCTTATTCATGCTGGTGCTCACCACCAAGCCAACTTGGACTTTTCGACGTCCACGCTCAGAGGCTTCCCCTTCAGCGCTGCTGGTGCCCGATGCTTTAGGTGACTTTGCACTTCCGTTTAGACTCGTATTCATAAAAACTCTCACTACTTGCTTAGGGGCTATTATTTCCAGATTTTTAGATTCGCTTTACCGAAGCCAAAAACTGCGCCCATCAAGACGCCCGTTAACTCTATACCCCAATCGCAGAACTTAAACCGCCTTAGCTGATTCCGAGGACTTGCTCTGAATCATTGTCTTTACTCGTGCCAGATTTCGCCTGGCCGCTTTTACATGATGGCTCTGCTCGAGCTGGCCAGAGGCCTTACGAAAACGAAGCTTCATCATCTCTTCAGCCAACGAACGCGCACGACTCTTGAGATCCTCAAGGGTCATGCCCTTAAACTCAGCAACGACTTCTTTCCGTTTCATATCAAATTCTCACTTCTCATCACGAACTTGGAGCCAATCGGCAATTTAGCTGCAGCACGCTTGAATGCTTCTTGAGCAATTTTAACCGACACTCCGGTCATTTCGAACATGACTCGTCCGGCGCGAACTTCAGCAACCCACAACTCAGGCGAACCCTTTCCGGAACCCATTCGAGTTTCAGCTGGCTTCTTGGTAAGCGGCTTGTCAGGGAAAATCTTAATCCAAACTTTTCCGCCTCTTTTTACAAAGCGCGAAATAGCGACTCGACTCGCTTCGATCTGCCGATTAGTAATCCAACCACTTTCAACGGCGCGAAGTCCGAAATCTCCAAAAGCAAGCTCACATCCACGCGTCTCTCGACCGTGAAGGTGGCGCACCTGCTTCATTTGCTTGCGATGCTTTGTTCTCTTTGGCTGTAACATAAGTCCCCTAAATCGTTCTCGTCTCTAAGACCGCTTCCTTAAGACCTCAGAGCTGAATTGACTCGTACGTTGGGATTTCCCCCTCAGCGTACTTCTCACCTTTGAAAATCCACACTTTAATGCCAATTACGCCATACGTGGTATGCGCTTCCGCAACGCCGTAGTCGATTTCAGCTCTCAAGGTGTGAAGAGGTACTCTGCCCTCACGATATTTTTCAGTTCTTGCAATTTCGGCTCCGTTGAGACGGCCTGCAACTACGACCTTCACCCCTTCAGCGCCCATTCTCTGGGCTCGGGTCACTGCCTCTTTCATCGCACGTCTAAAAGCGATACGGCGCTCAAGCTGAAATGCAATGTTCTCGGCAACAAGTTGAGCATCCATGTCGGCTTTGCGAGCTTCAATGATATTGATGCTCACATCGCGCTTCACAAGGTTGCGTAACTCTTTGCGTAGATCTTCGATGTCCTTACCCTTCTTTCCAATTACCAATCCTGGCTTGGCCGAGAAGATGTTGATCTTGGCTCTTGCTGCCGCACGCTCGATCTCCACTCGAGAGATACCGGCCTGATGCAATCGCTTCTTCACGAACTTTCGAATCTGAATATCCTCGCCAATATAGCGATGATGATCACGAGGTACGAACCATCGTGAGATCCAGGTCTCAAGCCCCCCTAATCGAAATCCTTTTGGATGAACTTTCTGCCCCATACCAGCCTACAGACTCCTAAATGACCCCAGCAAAACCACTTAGACGAAAGGTCCCTCAAAAAGGGGCCCGACAAAAGCGGCCTGTCAGAGTACCTAACTACCTAATCGAAATCAAAAATTTCACTCTATATTCAAACGGCCCTTCCAAAGCTGAAATGGCAACGCCTGAACCCCTCTCCTAGCGTCGCGCCCCCAAAACCAGGGTAATATGCGAAGAACGCTTCAGAATTGGTGTCGCCATACCACGCGCCCGAGGCATAAAACGCTTCATGGTGCGCCCTGGGTCTGCCCAACAGCCCGATACCAGTAGTTCATCAAGGTCCACTGACCCCTTCTCTCGAGCATTGCTAATGGCTGACTTAAGGAGCTTAGAGACGATTTGAGCCCCCTTCTTAGGCGCAAATTGCAAGATATCGAGAGCACGATCGACTTCCTTGCCCTCGATCAATCCAAGGATCAGACGCACCTTCTGTGGAGAAATTCGAACATGGCGCAACGTCGCACTCGCGAGCGCTTCACTACCAACATTCGACTTGAATTTTTCCGCGGTACTTTTCTTTGCCATATCTCAATCACTCCGCTCACTGTGGAAAACAGCGCGCTATAACTTAGCCTCTTTCTTACTACCCGAATGCTGAAAGAATGTGCGCGTCGCAGAGAACTCGCCAAACTTATGTCCAACCATATTCTCTGTGATGAACACCGCATTGAATTTTCTGCCGTTGTGCACCGCAAAGGTAAGACCAATCATGTCGGGCGTAACAGTAGACCGACGTGACCAGGTTTTGATCGGCCCTTTGTGTCCACCAGACTTGGCGCGCTCGACCCATTTCTGCAAATGGTCATCGACGAAAGGCCCTTTTTTAATTGAGCGTGGCATAGCCTTCTTATCTCCCCAAAAATCTCTTACTAATTACTAGCTAGCTTTCTTGTCGTTACGACGACGAACAATAAACTTGTTAGTACGCTTGTTATGTCGAGTACGGTAACCCTTCGCAGGAACACCAGTAGGCGACACCGGGTGACGACCACCCTTTGACTTACCTTCACCACCACCGAGCGGATGATCGACTGGATTCTTCGACGTTCCTCGGTTGTGCGGTCGCACTCCCAACCAACGGTTCCTGCCAGCCTTCCCAATTACCACATTTTGGTGATCAGGATTGCTGACTGCTCCAATAGTCGCGGTGCAATCAATGAAGACCTTGCGCATTTCGCCAGACGGCATGCGGAGCAGGGCATAACGGCCCTCTTTCGCCACAAGCTGCGCCGAGGTGCCTGCCGAACGAACCAGCTGAGCGCCTCCGCCGAGCTTCGTTTCAATGTTATGGATGGCCACGCCGGTAGGTATGTTCTTCAGCGGAAGAGCATTTCCTGGTTTGATCTCTGCGTTTTCGCCACTGGAAATTCTCTGCCCCACCTCAAGTCCTTGTGGTGCAAGGATGTATCGCTTCTCACCATCAACATAATGAAGAAGCGCGATACGAGCTGAGCGGTTAGGGTCGTACTCAATCGTCGCCACTACTGCAGGAATTCCAGTCTTATCGCGCTTGAAATCAATCACGCGATAGCGGCGTTTGTGCGCGCCACCAATGTTGACGTTGGTCTCTTTGCCCTGATTGTTTCGACCGCCGCTGCTCGACTGCTTCCGAAGAAGCGACTTCTCCGGCGTGGACGAAGTAATCTCGCTAAAAGAGTGCCGCGTCATGAATCGTCGAGACGGGGTGATTGGGGTGAATGTCTTAAGTGCCATATTCGCCTTGGTCTAAATGGTTCGGGTGTGCTTTACAGCCCTTCCACGACATCAATTGTTTCGCCCTTTTTGAGGGTAACGTATGCCTTCTTGAAACTTGCTCTGCGGCCCATCGAATTACCGGCGCGCTTGATCTTTCCCATCATGTTCACCGTGCGAACTGCGGCGACCTTAACGCCGTAGACCGCCTCTACTGCCAAACGAATGTCAGTCTTGGTGGTTCCAGTAGCAACCTTGAAGACCACTCGATTACGATCCGCGCTAAGCCCAGCGGTCTTTTCAGTGATCAGCGGGCGACGCAGCAATCCATACTGAGCGATTGATGCTGACTTCTTCGGAGTAGCCTTTGCTCCCGGACCAAACAGCAACAAACCACGCACTGCATGCTTGCTCCTGGTATTGACTGCCCTTACTGCCTTTTTCTTAACTGCCATAACAGCATCCTCACTCCTGCGTCCCTTCCCTTGCATCACTGCAACTAAAGAAACCTTTTAATCTCTATCTGCCACGTAACTTCCTACGAGGCCTAGCTGGCTGCACTCTCTTGAGAAGCGCCTCTTGCACTTCCAGCTTTCACACTATTAGCTTTCTCACTATTAGACTGTCGCCCTGGTCGCTCGCGACGATTTCGCTTAACAACTTCGCCGACACGCCCTTGAAGCTGCTGCTGGAGCTCTTCGAAAGTTGAGCGCTCGCCTAACAACACATCACATTTTAAAAGCTCCCATACATTAACGCCTGTGGTTGGCATGATGGTGACGCCAGGCAGATTCTGAGCTGCCATGACTTCCGGTGTCGTCCCTTTAACCCCACGAATGGTCACACGGACACTCGAAGCAGGAACGAGCAACGCAACTTTCTTGTCTGCCACTCCGAAGGAGCTCAAGAGCTTTAACATCGACTTGGTGCTCGCCTTCTCAATCGCTATGCGGTCGACGATCAACAACGCTTTGTTGTTCGCCATGTCGGTCAACGCGGCGACAAGGCCCTGTCTGCGACTACGCTTTGAAAGCCTGCTTTCATATCCGAATGGATTTGACTTTGGTCCGTGAGCAACACCACCACCGACCCACAATGGAGAGCGGTTAGTACCTGCGCGCGCGCGCCCCGTACCCTTTTGGCGCCATGGCTTCTTGCCACCGCCCTTCATTTCACCTTTCGTTAGGCAGGAGTGAGTTCCCTGTCGGCGCTTCGCCAGCTGCCACATAACCGAATCGAACACCAACGCTTCATGTACTGGTGCAGAAAATACTGCGCCGTCTAAGTCGCACGAACCGACTGACTTTCCGGAAGAATCAACCACTGGGTACGACATCTTCTCAGCAGAAGATTTCTCAGCAGAAGATACTGCTGCCTTCGGCGCCTTCGCTTTGGACTCTTTTTTCTCTACCGCCATAATGCTTAAGCCTCTACGTTATCTTGCGAGCTTCAAGTAAGCTCAGTCCCCACTCGGGCTGCCAAAATCAGGCCGCTCTCTCCTGCGCTCCCTTCCCCGCACCAGCGGCGGATTCAACCATCGGCACGACGCCTTTGACCGTCTTTCGAATCATAACTAAGCCACCGCGCGCTCCGGGGACACCACCACGAACGAGCACGATGTTTGTCTCAGGATTGACTTGTACAACTTCCAAATTCTGTACGGTTCGAGGCGCTGCACCCATGTGTCCAGGCATGCGCTGATTCTTCATGATGCGCCCTGGGAACTTTCGACAACCAACAGCTCCTATATGTCGACGAACCTCATGCGTTCCACGTGTCGATGGCTGTCCACCTACTCGGTAACGTCGCACCACGCCGGAAAATCCACGCCCGATTGAAACACCGGAAACGTCGACGTGCTCACCCGCTTGGAATACCTCGCCTGCGGTTACCGCTTGGCCAGGAGTGGTCCATCCAAGTTGCTGAACATCACAGCGAACCTCGCGCACATGATAGAAAGCCCCTTTACCGGCCTTTCCAAAGTGTCCAAGGTCTGGCTTGTTACAACGCTGAGCCTTCTTCGGCTCAAATCCAAACTGGACAGAGGAATAGCCATTGCGCTCAGTGGTTTTGACATCAAGCACGTAGCAAGGCCCCGCCTGAATAATCGTCACTGGTATGCAGGTTCCATCCTCTGCAAAAATATGGGTCATTCCTAGTTTCTTACCTAGGAGCCCCTGCTGGAAAACTTTCTCATTCTTCATGCGATCAATCTCCCCGATCACCCCGAACTATTGAGTTCAAGAATCGTCCGATTCAAGTGGTCAGCTACGGTACTCAACTTTACTGTAGCTTGATCTCCACATCGATTCCTGTCGACAACTCTAACTTCCCGAGCTCGTCGATTGTCTGCTGAGTTGGCTCTAAAATATCCAACAAGCGCTTGTGCGTTCGTATCTCGAACTGCTCACGCGACTTCTTGTCTGAAAACGGCGAGCGATTCACCGTGTAGCGTTCAATGCGAGTAGGAAGCGGAATAGGCCCCGCCACCCTTCCACCTGTACGCCGCACAGTGGAGACGATCTCTGTTACCGCTGAGTCGAGGAGCTTGTGATCATACCCCTTCAACCGAATGCGGATTAGTTGACCCCCAATCATCGCCTAGATCTCCAAACTTCACCTTAAGACACCTTTACAAGGGCTGGCCTTCAAATTAAGGCCAGCCCTTGTAAGGTAGGTCGAGCGCCCACTCAAAGGGTTTTTGTAATCACCCTTTGATGAACAGGCTTCGACCGTTGTTACGCTTCTCTGGGCAATTCCCGCTTCTCCGATTCACGAATGAACCGAGAGAGAAGAAGTACCCAGTCAGCGCGTCCCTTACGGGCACACTCACCTAACGACGGCTACTACTCAATAATTTCCGTCACGACTCCAGAACCTACCGTCTTTCCACCCTCACGAATGGCGAAACGGGACTGCTTCTCAAGAGCAATTACCTGATAGAGCTCGACCTCGAGGTGAATACGATCGCCTGGCATGGCCATCTCAACACCCGCTGGCAAGTTCAAGGTTCCAGTTACGTCAGTGGTTCTGAAATAGAACTGAGGACGATATCCCGTGAAGAAAGGCTTATGACGTCCACCTTCTTCCTTCTTGAGGATATAAGCTTCAGCCTTAAACTTCTTGTGCGGCTTAATCGAACCTGGCTTAGCCAAAACTTGGCCGCGCTCGATATCGGTTCTCTTCAAACCACGAAGCAAGCAACCAACGTTGTCGCCGGCCTGCCCTTCATCAAGAGTCTTTTGGAACATCTCAACACCGGTGACGATGGTCTTAACCGTGTCCTTCAATCCGATGATCTCGATTTCCTCGCCGACCTTCACAATACCGCGCTCAATTCTGCCGGTAGCCACGGTTCCACGACCTTCGATCGAGAACACGTCTTCGACTGGCATGAGGAAGGGCTTGTCTACTTCACGCTGTGGAATCGGGATGTAGTCATCGATAGTGGCCAAGAGCTTGTCGAGAGACTGCGTACCAATTTCAGTCTCTTCGCCTTGAAGCGCCTTCAATGCTGAACCACGAATGATCGGAGTGTCGTCGCCCGGGAAGTCATACGAACTAAGGAGTTCGCGGATTTCCATCTCAACGAGATCGAGCAACTCTGGGTCATCAACGGTGTCAACCTTGTTGAGGAACACAACGATCTTTGGCACACCAACTTGGCGCGCAAGCAAGATGTGCTCGCGGGTCTGAGGCATAGGACCGTCAGACGCACTTACCACAAGTATCGCACCGTCCATCTGTGCAGCCCCAGTGATCATGTTCTTCACATAATCAGCATGGCCTGGACAATCTACGTGGGCGTAGTGACGATTCACCGTCTCGTACTCCACGTGCGCACTATGAATAGTTACGGTCTTGGACGCGTCACGCACCGTTCCACCCTTGGCGATGTCGGTGTAGCTCTTCGCTTTCGCGAGATTACGCCGTGCCTGAGTGTTTACGAGCGCTGCAGTGAGTGTCGTCTTCCCATGATCAACGTGGCCAATAGTTCCAACGTTTACGTGAGGCTTCGTTCGATCAAACTTTCCTTTAGCCATACTTAATATTCCTCAATACAATCCGTTCGCTACAAAAAAACTTTCGCTAGAGAAACAACGCACGCACTCCACACTGTCCCATTATTCTATGGTCGGTGCCTATTGC
Source organism: Bdellovibrionota bacterium (assembly GCA_041739995.1). Lineage (GTDB taxonomy): Bacteria > Bdellovibrionota_C > UBA2361 > UBA2361 > JBGSMV01 > JBGSMV01. Next base: position 82,269 of record JBGSMV010000026.1, on the reverse strand, counting down.
GCTTCAGCTGAGATAGAAACTCCTCTCAGCCTGCTCCTCTAACAACTCACTCACTCGAAAACAAAAACCCAATCAAAAAACAGTATGAAAACCTAGTCCAAATTTCTCAGTACTCACTTAGCCGCAATGCTCTCTGCAATATGCACAGGCACCGGTGCGTAGTGGTGATATTCCATTGTGAATGTCGCCCGACCTTGAGAACTCGAACGTAAATCAGTCGAGTACCCAAACATTTCGGACAATGGAACTTCAGACTTCACAGCCTGTCCACCGCCTCTAGGCTCCATACCCAAAATTCTTGCACGTCTGCGGTTCAAATCACCAACGACGTTACTGATGAACTCGTCCGGCGAAACCACTTCTACGAACATAATTGGCTCAAGCAGCTGAATCTTCGCCTTGCGGCAAGCTTCCTTCACGCAGATCGATCCTGCAATTTTGAAAGCCATCTCACTTGAATCAACTTCATGGTAACTACCGTAAAATAGCGTCACCTTGATATCGATCAGTGGGTAGCCGGCAAGCACACCGCCGGTCAAAGCTTCGAGCGCGCCATCTTCAACGGCAGGAATGTATTCCTTTGGAATAACTCCGCCCTTAATCTCATCAGAGAACTGCACGCCAGAACCAGGAGGAAGCGGCTCTACACGAAGATGCACATGACCGAACTGCCCACGACCACCAGTCTGCTTGGCATACTTGGCATACTTGGTCTCGTTCTCGGCCTTGCCGACAATTGACTCACGGTAGGCCACCTGTGGCTTACCAGTGGTGGTTTCGACACCGAACTCTCGTTGCATGCGCTGCTGAATAATATCGAGATGCAACTCTCCCATTCCGGAAATGATGGTCTGGCCCGACTCTTGGTCGACTCGGACTCGAAGCGATGGATCCTCTTTGGCCAGCTTCATCAAGCTAAGTCCAAGCTTCTCTTCGTCTACTTTGGTCTTTGGCTCGATAGCGATGCTAATAACCGGCTCAGGCGCATAGATACTATCAAGAAGAATTGGATTCTCTGGATCGGCCAAGGTGTCGCCAGTAATCGTCTCTTTAAGACCAACCGCTGCACCGATATCCCCGGCCTGAATCTCTTTCATTTCCTCGCGCTTATCTGCATGGATACGAAGAATTCGACCAATGCGCTCTTTTCTATCGCGCGTGGTGTTAAGAACCGTAGTGCCCGGAGTGAGAGTTCCCGAATACATTCGGAAGAACGTCAACACACCAACGTAGGGATCAGTGATGATCTTGAATGCAAGCGCACAAAATGGCTGCTCGCCATTCGCTTCTCGTATCAGCTCAACTTCCTCGCCTTTCTTCTTCCCTGGCACGAACCCTTTAATCGCAGGTACTTCGAGGGGTGAAGGGAGATAATCTACAACGGCATCAAGCAGTGGCTGCACGCCCTTATTCTTGAAAGCACTGCCACACAGAACTGGAAAAATCTGCATCGCAATAGTGGCGCGTCGGATACCTGCGCGAAGCTCGTCTTCAGTAATCTCCACGCCACCGATATACTTCTCGGTCAACGCTTCATCGCACTCAGAAACTGCTTCGACCAGATGCTCGCGAGCAGACTTTGCACCATCAAGAAGTTCGGCTGGGATTTCACCAAGATCAAACTCTGCACCCTTAGTCTCATCCTTGTAGGTGATGGCCTTCATCCCCACCAGGTCGATTACTCCGAGAAACGCGCTCTCCGCACCAATCGGAAGCTGAATCGGAACTGCTCTCGCACCAAGTCGCTCATGAATCGACTCGAGTGACATCTGGAAGTCCGCGCCGATACGATCCATCTTGTTGATGAAACAGATTCGAGGAACTTTGAATTTGTTGCCTTGACGCCACACCGTCTCAGACTGTGGCTCTACGCCATTTACGCCGTCAAAAACCGCGACCGCACCGTCAAGCACTCGCAAACTGCGCTCTACTTCAATGGTGAAATCAACGTGTCCGGGAGTATCGATCAAGTTTATCTGATATTCTGGTCGATCTCGGTGTGACCCCTTCCAGAAGCAAGTAGTAGCAGCAGAGGTAATGGTAATTCCACGCTCTTGCTCAAGCTCCATGTAGTCCATGGTAGCCGCACCCTCATGCACTTCGCCGATCTTATAGTTAACACCGGTGTAGTAGAGTACGCGCTCGGACGTAGTTGTCTTACCCGCATCGATATGCGCCATGATGCCGATGTTGCGAGTTTTGCTAAGATCCTTCTTTGCCACCTGAACTGTCTCTCAAATATCCTAAAAACTTACGACTTCATCTGCCCACAATCCGGAGTTCTCAACGCATTGTTCTCAATGCACTCCGACGTCAGCAGACAGAAGACCTTGCTACCAGCACCAAATTACCAGCGGAAATGCGCGAATGCCTTATTCGCGTCCGCCATGCGATGCGTATCTTCTCGCTTCTTCATGGCAACGCCTCGATTCTGAAGCGCGTCCATCATCTCTGCTGCAAGACGTTCGCCCAATGTACGCTCTGATCTTTGGTTTGCCGCCTCTACCAACCACCGAATCGCAAGCGACTGCGCTCGCGCAGCAGGCACCTCGGTAGGCACTTGATAGGTTGCTCCACCCACTCGGCGGGATCGCACTTCGACCATCGGACGAATTGCGGAGAGAACCTTTCGGAAACTATCAACGCCGTCGCCACCAAGCTTTTCACCCATCTTCTCTAGAGAATGATAAAGCGCTCTTTCTGCAACGCCCTTCTTCCCATGGGACATGAGACAGTTAATGGTCTTAGTAACCACCACATCCCCAAACTTTGGATCGGGGAGTATTTCTCTACTAAAATTTCTCTTCTTTCGTGCCATAAAATTTGGCTCTCCTTAACCGCTATCCTATTCGCAACAATCGAGCTCGCCGCGAGATAATCCGTGATTATTTAGGTCTCTTCGCTCCGTACTTAGAACGACTTTGTTTTCTGTCAGCAACACCATGCGCTTCAAGCTTTCCGCGCACCGTGTGATAACGACAACCGGGAAGATCCTTCACTCGACCACCACGAACAAGAACCACCGAATGCTCCTGCAGGTTATGCCCTACTCCAGGAATGTAGCTGGTGATTTCAATCCCACTCGTCAAGCGAACACGCGCTACTTTTCGAAGAGCCGAATTCGGCTTCTTAGGGGTCATAGTATACACGCGCGTGCACACACCTCTTCGCTGTGGGCATGACATCAGTGCAGGCGACTTACTTCGTCGGTTCTTGTTTCCGCGACGATGACGAACGAGCTGATTAATCGTTGGCATCTGTACCTTCTCTTCGTTTAAAAAATCCTAAATCTCGCGATTCTCTTCGGACAATATGAGCATCTCTAAAGCAAGCTCAAATTTCGAAAATCCTCTCGAATCACACTACTCCAGAAGCCGACACCACTTCAGAAGGAACGGCACCCAGACTAGAGAAATCAGACCAACATGCTCACTGCACGCCAGTACCGCACTCTAGCTAACTGCACTCTAGTTACGCGGATAAGCTAATACCGCACGTAACACCGAAAAACTATGTAGCTGCTTTCTCCTGGGGAGACGAATCGAGCCCGAAACGCGGTTACTTACTGGACCTACTCTCTCGAACTTAACATGAAGCCAAAGCTTCATTAGGCCAGTTCTTCATTAGGCCAGAGCCTTATTAGGCACTAACCTTTTTAGACACAGCCTCATTATTTTCAAGCGTAGACCCTGCAAGAAACAATCTTTCAGGGACCATCGGTAATCGCTCTCGTGCATTCGTCCCAGCGCTCGCTTCGAAGAAATCGAAACAAGAAACATAAATACTGTGACTTACTGACAAGGGCAAAGACCTGGCAGCGAACTCCTAACTCAAGTACATGCCTGAAGATGGCTACTTTCCCAGGGAAAAGCCTTGCATCTCTCATTACTTCCAGTACGAGGCGTTTCAATAAAACTCCTCGTGTGGAGCCTCTCAGTTTGCTTTCGCAGAGGTTCTTCTTATAGAGCGCTCTCATGGAAGCACCCCCGCACTTTCTAAAGGTACATTCAGCGAAGAATGCGGCCAGTAGAAGGCGAATAAAAGAGACTCTCGAAAGGCCAAGAAACGCCCAAAAAGCGCTGAACATGTCCTTGTTAAAGACGGCGGATAGGTATCATGCGGGAGGCATTAGAGTCAAACATACGCGCGTTTAAAACGCGAAAACCGTATGTAGAACTTCCAAATAGTCTCTGTTGCCCGTACACCGAACCTCAGATCCTCTCAAGCCGAAATCTACAGGGTGTTTACCACAAAATTAGCGGATACTCACGGGCCCCCGCACCCCAAAGTCCCAGAATAGCTGCCGCAAAAACGTCATCTCGGTTCTCCTTCCTCACCAATAAGCTCTGAGGGAGGCTTTGACAGGACATCTCGCTCTGGCGCAGCAGTAATGGGCGAAGAGCCCCCTACTTCGTAAATAATCTGTTTGTTTTCAGCTGGTTACGAGCCTGTGCGACAAGAGCGACGAGCGCCACTCTCCTTAGTGAAGAGTTCGATGAGTAATTCTCGATGTGCTCGCTAATCTCTTTGTGAATATCTTTAATGAATTACACAACGAGCTCGGCGAGAGAGGTGCTTAACTGAAATTCTCACTCAGAGGGCAAGGTAGGGCTACGGGGAACACACAGATCCCTATTTCAGGGCTCTCCAAGCCAGTGTGACGTTGATGTGTGTCTCTCAGGGACCCAAAAGAAAGGGTCCCTGAGAGAAAGCTCGCCCAGTGAGACGAGGCCTATAGCAGCCCAGCGAGGGACTCAAGTGAAGTCTGACTGATTCGAGCTTCAGTCCGCACAGGAACTGGCTCGCTGCCTTCAACCTTCACATTCCGCTCCCCATACTGGGTTACCCCAGAACCGGCAGGAATGAGACGTCCCATGATGACGTTCTCTTTAAGGCCACGCAGAAAGTCAATTCGTCCAGACACCGCTGCTTCAGTGAGCACCTTGGTGGTCTCTTGGAAGCTCGCTGCTGAGATGAACGACTCTGTCGACAGTGATGCCTTGGTGATTCCGAGCAATAGCGGCTCGTACGAAGCAGGCTTCAAGCCCTCAGCAACCACTCTCTGGTTGTCTTGAACCACACGAAGTCGCTCATATGCCTCACCTGGCAAGAACAAGGTGTCGCCAGGATCAACCACTCGCACTCGTCTCATCATCTGGCGAACGATAACTTCGATGTGCTTGTCATTAATGCGCACACCCTGAAGTCGGTAGATTTCCTGAATTTCGTTCACAAGATACGCGGCGAGTGCGCTGATGCCCTCGATACGCAAAATCTCGTGCGGATTCACGGCACCCTCTGTGATGGCCTCACCCGCCTTAACGCGATCACCTTTTTGAACCGAGATGTGCTTGGTCTTTGCGATCAAGTACTCACGCGGCTCACCCGCATCTGGGGTGACCACTACGCGGCGCTTGCCACGAAGATCTTCGCCGAAATCAACAACACCGTCGACCTCTGATACTTCGGCAGGATCCTTAGGTTTACGCGCTTCGAAAAGCTCGACAACCCGAGGAAGACCTCCGGTGATATCCTTGGTCTTAGTGGTTGCTCGCTCACGCTTCGCGACTACATCACCAGCATCAATGTCACTATTGTGCTCAAGCGTTACACGAACACCGACGGGCAAGTTATAGACCCTGCTCTGTCCGTTCTCGCCGTAGATAACTACGCGCGGTCGGAAATCTGAGCCCTTGTCTTTAGATTGAACAATTTCACGCTCCGAGAACCCGGTGCGCTCATCAGTTCGCTCCTCCATCGTGTGCTCGTTGATGTCCTGCCACTCAACGCGGCCGGCAAGCTCGGAAAGAATTGGTATGGAGAACGGATCCCATTCGCACAGGTTCTGTCCCGCATCGACAACATCGCCGTCCTTCACCTTGAGACGAGCACCGTACACAAGCTGGTGACGTTCACGTTCGCGATTGTCGGATGGATCAAATATCACGAGCTCTGATTTGCGGCTCATGACCACTGAGGTACCGTCTTTACGGGTCGCAAGCTTCACGCCCTCGAATCGAACGCTACCTGCGTAACGTGCCTCAAGCGAAGTTTGTTCAGCTCGTCCAGATGCCGCACCACCGATGTGGAACGTTCTCATGGTCAGCTGAGTACCAGGCTCACCGATACACTGCGCTGCGATAACTCCGACTGCCTCTCCGAGGTTCACTACATGCCCTCGTGCAAGATCACGTCCGTAACAGGAGATACACACCCCTCGTTCAGACTCACAAGTCAACGCTGAGCGAATGAATACAGTATCGAGTCCGGCTGCCGTAACTGCCGCAGACTTCTCCTCGTCGATCTCCTCGTTCCTATTCACCAAAATGTCATTGGTGATTGGATCACGAATGTCCTCGGCCGCAATGCGCCCGAGAATTCGGTTGGTCAACGACTCGATCTCCTCGCCGCCTTCAATTAAGGCAGAGACCTCCATGCCGTCGGCCGTTCCGCAATCAAAGCCTGTAACGATACAGTCTTGGGCAACGTCTACGAGACGACGAGTCAGGTATCCAGAGTTCGCGGTCTTAAGCGCCGTATCCGCGAGACCCTTACGGGCACCGTGGGTAGACACGAAGTACTGAAGAACGCTCAATCCTTCACGCAGGTTCGCCTTAATCGGCTGCTCGATGATGGAACCGTCAGGCTTTGCCATCAGTCCTCTCATCCCCGCCAACTGACGAATCTGCTGGTTAGATCCTCGCGCTCCGGAATCGGCCATGATGAAGATCGAGTTGAAAGATGGTCCTTTTCTGGTTTCATCTCCCACAACCGCCGATCCTGATTCTCCTTCCCCACGACGCAAGTCACTCCTACGGAACTCCGCAGTCGAGATGCCCAGCATCATGTCGTCGGCAATTCGATCACCAACGTCAGACCAAATATCGATGACTTTATTGTAGCGCTCTCCAGAGGTGATTAATCCCTCTTGGTACTGGTTATCAATCTCGGCAACTCTGCGATCGGCATCATCAAGCAAGGTTTTCTTGCTCTCAGGAATCGCCATGTCATGCAGACCAATCGAGATACCCGCTTCAGTAGCGAACTGATAGCCGATGTCCTTGAGCCTATCCGCCAGAATTACTGTGGCCTTATTTCCGGAGATACGGAAACTCTCATCAATGAGGTTTCCAATTTCCTTCTTCTTAAACACCCTGTTGTAGTGCTTAAACGGCAACACTCGTGGCATGAGATGATAGAGCAAGACTCGTCCAACAGTTGTCTCAACTCGCTCTTCCTTAATACGGCACACTATCTTGGCCTGAAGGGCGATTTCACGAGCCTGCCACGCAAGCCAGACTTCATCAGGATTTGAGAAGATCTTCCCCTCGCCCGCAGCAAAAGGTCGCTCGCGGGTCATGTAGTAGAGCCCCAACACAATATCTTGAGATGGCACGATGATCGGCTTACCGTCTCGTGGGCTCAAAATATTATTGGTCGACATCATCAACACTCGTGACTCAACCTGCGCTTCAACTGATAGCGGGACGTGCACAGCCATTTGATCGCCGTCAAAGTCAGCGTTAAAGGCGGTACAAACTAATGGGTGCAGCTGAATAGCCTTACCTTCAATCAAAAGTGGCTCAAAAGCCTGAATACCAAGACGATGCAAGGTCGGTGCTCGATTGAGGAGAACAGGATGCTCCTTAATCACTTCGTCGAGGATGTCCCAAACGACACCCTTCTCCTTTTCTACCATCTTCTTCGCGCTCTTGATCGTGGTTACATAACCACGCTCTTCAAGCTTGTTGTAGATGAAGGGCTTAAACAGCTCGAGCGCCATCTTCTTAGGAAGCCCGCACTGATGGAGTCGTAGTTCAGGACCCACTACGATTACGGAACGACCAGAGTAGTCTACACGCTTACCGAGAAGGTTCTGACGGAAACGTCCGCCTTTACCCTTCAACATGTCAGAGAGAGACTTCAGCGGACGCTTATTAGGCCCGGTGATGGTTCTTCCACGGCGACCATTGTCGAACAATGCGTCCACGGACTCCTGCAACATTCTCTTCTCGTTGCGGATGATAATGTCGGGGGCTTTAAGCTCAATCAGTCTCTTCAGACGATTATTACGGTTGATCACTCGACGATAGAGATCATTGAGATCGCTAGTCGCAAACCTTCCACCATCAAGAGGAACAAGCGGTCGAAGATCCGGTGGGATTACCGGAACGACCGTCATGATCATCCAATCAGGAAGGTTGCCGCTGGTCTGAAATGCCGTAAGGACTTTGAGTCTCTTTGCAATTTTCTTGCGCTTGGCTTCAGAGGTAACGGTCTTGAGTTCAGCTCGCAACGACTGGCAAAGCGGATCGACCTCGATTTTCTTAAGCATTTCAAGAACCGTGTCGGCTCCCATGCCTGCTGAAAAGCGCGCACCATATTGATCACGAAGCAATCGGTATTCGCGCTCAGTGAGCAACTGTCCTGCTTCCAAATCCGAGGTCTCGCCAGGATCGGTAACAATGTAGTTCTCGAAATAAAGAACTTTCTCAAGATCACGCAGAGTTACATCAAGCACCGCACCAATGCGGCTCGGCAAACTCTTGAGGAACCAAATGTGGGCAACCGGGCATGCCAGCTCAATGTGCCCCATTCGCTCACGACGCACCTTGCTCTGGATAACTTCAACGCCGCACTTCTCGCAGACCACGCCGCGATGACGAAGGCGCTTGTACTTGCCGCAAATACACTCGTAGTCCTTCACTGGGCCGAAAATCTTAGCGCAGAACAATCCATCACGCTCAGGCTTGAGAGTTCGATAGTTGATCGTCTCTGGCTTCGTCACTTCCCCAAATGACCAGCTCTTGATTTTCTCAGGGCTCGCGATTTTTATCTGAAGCGCATTGAACTTGATTGGGTTCTTTGGCTTTTCGAAGAGACTAAAGAGGTCGTCCATGCTCATAAGTAAGTACCTTGTACGTCGACTTCTAAAAAATTCTTACTTCGTTCGCTGGAGCCTTTACTGGCCTCCAGCGAACGTTTGCCATTCTCTACAGCTACACTTTTAGGTCCTGGCGCCTATTGAACGCTCGCCCCATTTGATTCAGAGGCGCTCGCAATCAGCGTCGTTGATTCCGTAGCAACCGCTTCACCAGCATCGAGTGAATCACCCGCAATGGCAGGGACCCCCTCTTCTACGAGCTCTACATCAAGCGCAAGCGACTGAAGCTCCTTCATCATGACGTTGAATGACTCGGGGAGTCCGGGCTCAAGCACGTGCTCTCCCTTCACAATCGACTCGTACATTCTTGTACGACCCGCCACATCATCCGACTTCACTGTGAGGAATTCCTGCAAGGTGAAAGCCGCGCCGTAGGCTTCCAGCGCCCACACTTCCATTTCTCCAAGTCGCTGACCGCCGAACTGGGCTTTACCGCCAAGAGGCTGCTGCGTCACAAGCGAGTATGGTCCAATCGATCGTGCATGAATCTTGTCGTCGACAAGGTGATCAAGCTTCAGCATGTACATCACGCCGACGGTGCAACGTTCTGCAAATGCTTCGCCAGTTCGCCCGTCATAGAGCTGCACTTGACCGCTCGTATCGGTTTCAGTGAGCTTCATCAGATTCTCTATGTCTTCCTCAGTGGAAGCATCAAATACTGGCGAAGCTACGTGCACACCGCGACGTTCACGACGAGCGAGCTCTACAAGCCCCACATCATTGAGCGATTCAATCAGAGTGCTCTGAGCCTTGTCAGGCAATGCAAGCTTCAGCAGATTACGCAGACGAGCAATGACTTCTCGACGCTGATCCGCAGTGACCCATGACAGCTCAGCGCCTGTGCCCGGATCTACTATCTGCTCCAACAGATTCTCAACCGCCTGCCCTATTCTCCAAGAAGCCCACCCGAGGTGAGTTTCAAGAATCTGGCCCACGTTCATACGAGAAGGCACACCAAGCGGATTGAGAACCACGTCTACCGGAGTACCGTCGGCAAGGTAAGGCATGTCCTCAACAGGCACGACCTTCGAGAGCACACCCTTGTTACCGTGACGTCCTGCCAACTTGTCGCCGACTTGAATCTTACGCTTGATGGCAACAAAGACTTTGACCATCTTGATCACGCCGGGGGCAAGTTCATCACCCTCTTTGAGGCGCTTGATCTTCTCAGCCAGTGCTGCGCGTTTGTTATTGATTCGTTGACCTGCTCGCACCACGATTCGGTTAATCGTCTCTTGAGCTGGCTCGTCACCGACTTGAATGTCGCGCAAATACTCGAAAGGCACGCCTTCGAGCATATCCGCAGTCAAGATAGTTCCCTTCGCAATCAGCTGCTGACGTTTGTCATCAACAAGACGCGCTGAAATCTCCTTGTCCACCAGTAGGTGCTTGATCTCTCCAAGAGCTGCATCACGAATGATGTTGATCTCGTCTTTTTGGTCCTGTTCAAGTCGAGCAATTTCTCGCTTCTCGATAGCGAGCATACGCTCGTCTTTATCTGTTCCCTTTCGAGAGAACACTTGAGCAGCGATGATCGTTCCTTCGACCCCAGGAGGAAGCTTGAGACTTGTATCTCGAACCTCGCCGGCCTTCTCTCCGAAGATCGCTCGCAAGAGCTTCTCTTCTGGGCTGAGCTGGGTCTCGCTCTTAGGAGTAATCTTTCCGACCAGAATATCGCCCGGCACCACTTCGGCGCCGATACGGATAATTCCGGACTCATCAAGATCCTTCAGAGCTTCTTCCCCGACATTCGGAATATCGCGGGTGATTTCTTCTCGGCCTAACTTGGTATCACGCGCTACGCATTCAAACTCTTCAATGTGTACTGAAGTGAACACGTCACGTTTGACGAGATTCTCATTGATGAGAATGGAATCTTCGAAGTTGTAGCCATTCCACGGCATGAACGCGACCAGGCAGTTCTGCCCAAGCGCCAATTCAGCCATTTCAGTACTTGGACCGTCAGCCATCACCTCGCCTGCGGCGATACGCTCGCCCGCACGAACGATCGGGCGCTGGTTAATGCAGGTGTTTTGGTTCGACCTTCTGTATTTTACCAGGTTGTAGATATCTACACCTGAATCCAGAGGATCTTCGGTCATCTTGTCGGCTTTGATAACGATGCGCTCTGCATCTACCGACACCACACTTCCTGAACGCTTGCTCGATACCGTCGCCACTGAATCGCGAGCAACAATGTGCTCCATTCCAGTTCCGACCATCGGCGCCTGAGCAACCAAGCACGGCACCGCTTGACGTTGCATGTTGGAACCCATCAATGCGCGGTTCGCGTCATCATTCTCAAGGAACGGAATGAGCGAAGCCGCCACACTCACAATCTGCTTAGGACTCACGTCAACTTTAGTGACCTCTCCTTGTGGAGAAAGAATGTACTCACCATTGCGCCGAGCTGGCAGAGACGGATCCCTAAAACGGCCCTTATCGTCGATTCCTACACTCGCGGGAGCGATGGTATCGCGCTCTTCTTCGAGCGCTGAGAGATACACAATATCATCCGTAACCGTGCCGTTGTTATCGACTACACGATACGGGGTTTCGAGGAATCCGAACGCATTGACCCGTGCATAAACGGCCAAAGAGGAAATAAGACCGATATTCGGACCCTCAGGAGTCTCAATCGGACAAATTCGTCCATAGTGAGTCGGATTTACGTCACGAACTTCGAAGCCCGCGCGATCACGAGTTAGTCCGCCTGGTCCCAAGGCAGAAAGTCTGCGCTTATGGGTAACTTCAGACAGCGGATTGGTTTGATCCATGAACTGCGAGAGTTGCGATGAACCAAAGAACTCCTTCACTACTGCAGCCACTGGCTTGTAGTTGATGAGATCTTGCGGGACGAGAGTATCCACGTCCTGCATGCCCATGCGCTCCTTCACGGCGCGCTCCATTCTCACAAGACCGATGCGATACTGATTCTCGATCAACTCACCGACCGCTCGAACTCGTCGGTTACCAAGATGATCGATGTCATCAATAGAGTATCTGGCTGCATCAGTGGAGTTACGAAGTTCGAGCAAGTATCGAATTGCTTCCTTGATGTCGTCCGGTGAGAGCACACCCTGATCAAGCGGAGGAGCTTCCCTACCCTGAGAAACGTACAATTTATGATTGATCTTGTAGCGACCAATATCTGAGAGATCGTAGCGTTCGCCGTTAAAGAACAAATTCTTAAACGTGGCGCTCGCCGTCTCTGGACGTGGAGGATCGCCCGGACGAAGCCTGCGGTAGATTTCGATCAAACTATCGGTAGTTGGCTTCCCAATCAGACGTGAATAAAGATCTTCTCTCTCCGGATTCATTTTATCCGTAAGGAGCGTCTTCACCAACGCTTCACCGATATGGTGATCATCGACGTAGAGCACTCGAATCGAGGAAATCTGCAAGTCGCGCAACAAGGTGAGCGTGCCAGTCTCAACGACCTCGCCCTTAGCATTTATCTTGTCAGGGGAGATTTGCTCTCCGGCATAAACAAGAACTGAGATCTTAGCGAATAGGGTCTTTGCGACCTCTTCGTCGAAGCTCTCCGCTACCTTTCCGAAGCGCTCGTGAATGGCTTCCCAGCCCATGAAGATCTCGCCAGCGCTGGCGATGATTTCATTCTTCTTAGGATGAAGAATATCCTCATCAACACGAACAATCGTGTCGGCGCTTATCATTCCTGCTACTGAATCAGGATCGATTTCGATTGAATCAACCTCGGCTTCCTTTAAGCGTCGAATAACCGCCCGGTTGAACTTACCACCCTGGCGCACAAGAGCTTTTCCGCCAATTTTGATCTCAGCAAAAGACTTCTGTCCTTCGAGCTGGTCAGGCACGAACTGCTTGGTCATCACGCCGCGCTTGCCGAAGGTGAGGATGTCCTTCTTGTAGAAGTAATCCAGAACTTCATCGGCTGACATGCCAAGAGCGCGCAGCAATACGGAAGCATTAAGCTTTCGTCGTCGATCAATGCGACAGAACAACACGTCCTTAATATCGAATTCGAAATCGAGCCACGATCCGCGATAAGGGATCACTCGAGCGGAGTACAGCAACTTTCCAGATACGTGCCCCTTCCCATCATCATGGTCGAAGAAGACGCCCGGAGATCTGTGCAGCTGACTGACGATCACACGCTCGGTGCCGTTCACAAGGAACGTGCCCTTCTCGGTCATGAGAGGAATTTCGCCGAAGTAAACGACGTCTTCCTTGAGAGCGTTAAGGTTCTTCGCACCTGACTCGGGATCAACGTCCCAAAGAACCAATTGGATGGTCACGCGAAGTGGCGCGGCCCATGTCATGCCACGCGCGCGGCACTCATCCACATCATATTTAGGCTCGCCAAGTGTGTACGAGACGAACTCCAGCGAAGCGGTGCCGTTGTAATCTTTTATCGGAAAAACTGACTTGAAAACACGTTGAAGACCAATGTCTTCTCGCTTTTCAGCTTCCGTGTCTTTCTGGAGAAAACGATCGTAAGAGCGTTTTTGTATTGATATGAGATTCGGAATCTCTGTAACTTCTCTTATTCTGGAGTATGAGCGACGAAGGCGGAGGTTAGTCTTAACTTTTGATGCCATAGATTTTCGCCAAACTATTTTTTCGTTCAAAAGTAGCGCATCAACCGCACTTTACTTTGCAACGTCTGCGCCACTCTCATCATCCCACTTCCAAGGCCCAAGAAAGGACCAACAAGAAGAAAGGGAAGAGAACCGCGCTGCAAAATTAACAGCGGTGATACACACACCCGGGCGTGTCTTCGTCATGATCGGTGTCGAGAAATATTCCAAAGTGAAACGCTCCAAAAATAGTGCGAAACACTCCCGGAATACAGCAACCACCTCTCACTCGAGAAACGACCCGCTTCAAACCACTCGTCACTCGCCTCAACCCATCACTCAGCTAAGTGATGAGCCAGCTAAGTGATGAGATTGTCAGAACTTCGCAACACACTCGCTACCGACAAAAAATCAGCAGTACGACACTGTCGAGAAAATTCTGTCGAGATGATCAATGACTCTTGAGCTTCAAGTTAAAAATCAACGCGAAGCAAACAAAAGGGCCCCTTTCGGGTCCATCGCCTTCAATCCGCACGAGATGTTTAATTTAACACCTAGTTTATAGGAGTGAATTCACCCTGGCTGCAATAGCAGCACCAAGTGAATTCAACTTCTTGTCCGCACAATAATGTGGTGACTGCGGTAGAAAGACGACTCAGAGACTTGCCAAACAAATCAAGTAAAATTAGGTGGTTAAGGGCTTAGAGGGCATAAATGGGCTCTCTAGATACCGCTTAAACCACCCTCTACTCGAAATGAAGGCGAGATAGCCCAGTTACAAAAAAACTGGGCATCCCAAAGAAGTTCTACTTGAGAGACGCCTTAGCGCCAACTTCTTCAAGTTTCTTCTTCATCTCTTCAGCTTCTGCCTTAGCTACGCCCTCTTTAACGACCTTTGGAGCCGCGTCAACGAGGTCTTTGGCTTCTTTCAAACCAAGGCCGGTAAGCTCACGCACTACCTTAATGACCTTGACTCGATCGGCGCCGGCGTTATCGAGACTGAGTGTGAACTCCGTCTTCTCTTCAACCGCTGCTGCGCCAGGCATTGCACCCGCTGCCATCATCGCAACCGGGGCTGCTGCTGATACACCGAGCTTCTCTTCAAGCCGCTTAACCAAACTTGCAGCATCCATCAACGACATGTTGACGATGAAGCTCTCTACCTGGTCTATCGTTACTTCACTCATACTCACTCCCTTTTCAAAATCTATTTTCAAAATCAAATTTAAAAATCAGACAATTTTCAATTTTACTGTCAGAACTACTGCCCTGTACCGGCACCCTCTTCCATTTTTCTCTGATGTGCTCCCAATACCTGAACCACTTGTTGGCCCGGAGCCTGAAGCAACCGAACAAACTGAGTAGCGGGCGCCATAATCAAATTCAACAACTGCGCGAGGGTCTCTTTCTTCCCTGGCATCTTCGCAAGCGCATTCACTCCGCCGGCATCAAGACAAGCACCGTCGATCCAGCCACCCTTAATCGAGAACTTGTCCTTGGTCTCTTTAAGGAAGTCTGCAAGCACCTTTGCAGGCGCTACAGGATCCGAATCAGACGCTATCAACAGTGTCGGGCCCTTGAAGATCGAGAGAAACTTATCCAATTCAGCTTGCGAAGCAGAGCTAAATGTTTGCTTCGCTGATATCGAAATCAGCGTGTTCTTCACTACCCGAGCGCTTGCACCATTCTCGCGCAACTTCTTGCGAAGCTTTGTAATTTCCGCAACGGTTAGTCCGCGATAGTCAGCACACAATGCAACTTGGGCTTTCGCGAGCGCTGCAGAGATAAATTGTACTTCAGATTCTTTTTCGCTGCGCTCCATACCTTCCTCAGATTCTCTTAAAGGGATGCCTCAACTAAAAAGCTATCCCTTCCTTAATTAAATTCACCGAACTGCCCGATGTACTCGCCTGCAATGAGTGCCGCTGCCGTTGCGCACGAACTCCCCGTTGCGCACGAACTCCCCGTTAAGCACGAACTCCCCGTTAAGCACGAAATGGTGCAATGTCGAGGTGAACCCCTGGACTCATGGTCAAGGACATCGCTCCGCTCTTCAAATATATGCCCTTGCTGGTCTGAGGCTTCGCCTTTACGAGCGCTCCGATCATTGCATTTGCATTGTCTGAAATTTTCTCGGCACCAAAAGATGCCTTACCGATCGCGGCATGGACAATGCCGGCCTTATCTACTCGGAAATCACTTCTTCCCGACTTGATTGACTTTACCGTCTGTCCAACGTCAAACGTCACCGTTCCGACTTTTGGAGAAGGCATCAAACCACGGGGGCCAAGAATCTTTCCGACCTTTCCCACCTGCGCCATCATGTCAGGAGTAGCAACGACGCTATCAAAATCCATGAAGCCGCCCTTGATCTTCTCGACGATGTCTTCGCCACCGACCAAGTCAGCACCAGCATCGCGCGCCTCTTGCACTTTCTCGCCCTTAGCAAACACAAGCACTCTCACGGTCTTTCCAAGACCATGAGGTAGTGGCACGCTCCCACGAACGTTTTGATCGGCCTTACGCGGGTCAACGCCCAGCGAAATTACAAGCTCGACGGTCTCGTCAAACTTTGCGGACTTCATGTCCACCACTACAGAACAAGCCTCGGCGAGAGCATACTGCTTCTCGGCATCGACCTTGCCGCGCAACTTACGAATTCGCTTTCCTTCCTTTGCCATATCCCGCTCGCTCTACGTCTCTAATTAGAATTTTTCATCTCGCACCAGACTCTCCGGCGCTCTAGTCGGCCATCTCCACGCCCATACTGCGTGCCGCTCCGACCACTTGTCTAAACGCCGACTCGATGTCGTCTGAGTTCATGTCCTGAAGTTTTTGCTTGGCGATGGCGTAGGCCTGCTCTTTTCTAAGCTTGCCAACCTTGTCCTTGTTCGGCACGCCCGAGCCCTTCTCAATCCCAACTGCTTTCTTAATCAGATACGCCACTGGAGGTGTCTTCAGCTCAAAGGTAAAGGAGCGATCTTTGTAGATCGTCAATACCACTGGGGTGACTTCGCCCTGCACCTTCTGAGTCTTGGCGTTGAACTGCTTACAAAAATCCATGATGTTGACGCCGTGCTGTCCGAGCACAGGACCAATTGGTGGCGCAGGGTTCGCTTGCCCACCAGGGATTTGTAGCTTAACGATTGCGGTTACTTCCTTAGCCATATCAAGACCGGTTCACAAAAATGAGTCTCATGCATTAACTGCTTGAGCGAATCGATACCATTCAAAAACCACTCGACAAAAATTCGTCCGAGCAGCAAGATGGGAGACAAATCGCCAAACAGGCTAACCGCACACAATAAAAGTTACCAATTAGGGGCCACCCGCCAATAGAGGCCACCTAGCGTACCCGCCCGTAAGCGACAACTCAAGCGCGAGCCCCAAAAAGAGCCCCGCCTAAGGCCTCTCTCGACTAATTAAGCGCGCTTTAAGCTTTTTCAACTTGGATGAAATCGAGCTCGACGGGAGTAGCACGACCGAAAATACTGATCAATACTTTGACCTTGCCCTTTTCCGGCTTAACTTCCTCAATCGTCCCCATGAAGTCAGTGAAAGGTCCGTCTATGACCTTAATGGTCTCTCCTTGGTCGAAGCTCATCTTCGACTTCGGTGAAGCGGCCCCTTCCTTCACTTGGTCCATGATTCTCGAAACTTCCTCGGCATCCATTGGGCTAGGATCTGCCTGATCCCCAACAAACCCTGTGATTTTCGGGGTTTCCATCACAAGATGCCAGGTGTCCTGGTTCATTTTCATCTGAACAAGAATGTATCCTGGGAAGAACTTTCTGTTTGAAGTCTTCTTTTGACCCCGTATCAGCTCTACAACCGTCTCCTGAGGCACATGCACCTCGCCAAAACGATCTTCCATTTTGTGGGCACGAATACGCTCTTCAAGCGCCTGTTTCGCCTTCCCCTCGAAGCCTGAGTACGCATGAACCACGTACCACCGCATCTCTCCGTCTTCTCGAACCATAACGCCGACTCAAATAGCTGAATTAACTTGATATTTTCACGAAAGCTTTCAGAGCATCCACTCGATGTCTCAGGTTGCCTTCGATTTCGCGTCCCAGTCAGAAGCGCTTTCTGGGGGCAGATTTAACAAACTACAAAGAACACACAAACGACTAAGAAGTGCGCCCTATATCACCATCTGGGTAATCCAGACAAACACCATGTCCATAAGCGCTACAACGCAGGAGATGAACACGACGATTATTCCGGTCACCACCGTGGCCTGGATCGTTTCCTGCTTTGTTGGAGTATGGATCTTCTTCAGCTCGTCGAAGCTGTCAGAAACGTACTGATTCGCCTGGGCGAAAAAAGACCCTTTTGATTCTGTTGTATCACTCATGAGGGCACGCATCGAAATTCCATCAAGCCGAGCTTAGAACTACCTAGCTCTTCTGGTGGTTAGAAGTTCACTCAAACTCGCCTCTTAAAAAATCTCCGTGGCTCTTCACCGAGAATTTTCACCGTGGAATTTCACCGTGGAATTTCACCGTGGATTTTTCTATGAGGCAACCTCCCGGCGGACCGGCCAGGAAAAGTAACAGATGCAAGGGGCAAGATCAAATCTCTCCTTATAATTTCCAGTGCTTAGCGTCGAAATTTGGTCATGGAGCCCCCTAATACCAGGCCGATCACGCTTCAGGCCACTCTCAAGATCAAGCTCTTCAGGTAACTGCCCTCGGGGTGAAACAAGCTTACCGGGTGGTCTGTCGCAAGTTGGTGCGCGCCTATGATTTGCACACTACGTCCACTGTGGGCGCCGGACTGAAAAACCACCTGACGAAAAAGCTTCTCGTCAACAAAATGCGAGCAGGAACAGGTCACCAGCACGCCGCCTGGAGCAACTCTGGAGAATCCAAGCCTATTAAGATCTCCATAACCTCGCGCCGCCTGTGAAACCTGGTTCTGTTTTTTCGCAAATGCCGGAGGATCAAGAATCACCAAGTCATACTGCGCCGTGTCATCACGCAGAAATGAAAACACATCCGCCACATGAAACTTGTGCGCTTCGAGCTTGAGGCCATTCAGAAGAAAGTTCTCTCGCGCCCCCTCAATCGCACCCTCTGAAATATCCACCGTCGACACGCAGGTTGCCCCACCCTTGGCGGCATAGACCGAAAAGCCACCGGTGTACCCAAAGCAATTCAAGACGCTCTTTCCTTGCGACATGCTTCCGACGCGCGCCCGCATTTCTCGTTGATCGAGGAAAAATCCTGTTTTCTGTCCCTCACGAACATCCACACGGAAGAGCAATCCGTGCTCTCGCACGTCAATCACTCCAGGATCTTCGCCAAACAGCACCCCTTCAGCGGGCGACAAACCCTCAAGAGTACGAGAATTCGAATTCGATCTTTCACACACGCTGCGTGGCGAAAAACTCTCCACTAACTGAGAAACAATGCGATCCTTCAGCTTCTCGATGCCGAGGCTTCCGACCTGCAGAACAAGCACATCGCCGTAGCGATCCACTATCAAGCCCGGAAGCTTATCGCCTTCGGCATTGATGACTCGGTACGCATCGGTCTCAGCAGGAACCATTGCGGCACGCGCTGAAATCGCATTACTGACGTTCTGAGAAAGAACTTCCAAAGGCTCAGTCGTTCCGCAGCTCAGCATTCTAAGAGCAAGCGAGCAGCGCGAATTAAAGTAGCCGCTCCCGACAATGCTGCCATCATGGGCGCACACAAATACAAGATCACCGTCTTGCGCCTGTTTGTGCTCAGCAATAGCACCAGAAAAAACCCAAGGATGTTGATTGAGCACCGCGCGTTCTCGCCCACGCTTTAGAATGATGCGAGGAGTCCGTCCTGATGCTGCGAAAGTGGCTTTATCCATAGAAAACGGGCTCACGTGAGTGCTGCACTCCAGCAACGTCGTTTCGATCTCAAGACTCGCGAAAGCTTTCGCTAAGAAAGATGATATAGCGCCATAGGTGAGGCACTGGCACGCGTGAGTGGCGACGTACCATGCACTTCTGCTTCTTCAGGCCTGCAATTCTTTAGAATTGTAAAAGCAGCCAGTGCGCGAGCGGCCAACTAGGCCGGTCGAAATTTGGTGAGGGTGGGTTTCGAACCCACGTAGGCGTAAGCCAGCAGATTTACAGTCTGCCCCCTTTAGCCACTCGGGCACCTCACCGTATGGAATACACGTCTATCGAGGCAGTCTTGCTAAAAAGCCCGAACACATCGATGACGAGTTAGAAATGGAGCGGCAGACGAGATTCGAACTCGCGACCCTCAGCTTGGAAGGCTGATGCTCTACCATCTGAGCTACTGCCGCCCATCTCGCTCATTTTTCTTAAACGCCCCATGGGGCTTAAGACCAATCAACGAAACGTCCCCCGTGGGGGTCTCCATTCAAAAAACCGAGCTACTGTACGCTCCAACCCAACAAAATCCAGCCCCGAGTTTTTACACACGTTGCTAGGCGTCTGCTATTTGTTAAATAAATCAACAAATGGAGCCCAGGACGGAACTCGAATCCGTGACCTCTTCCTTACCAAGGAAGTGCTCTACCAACTGAGCTACATGGGCAACCGCTAAGGCGCTGGATTATTCCCAATCGGCCACACATTGTAAACCGATCGTCTCGGACAAAGCTCAAAGGGGGTTCGACACCGATATCAGCCCAAGAGCGCTAAACTTCGAAGCGACGGGGCTCCTAGGACCAGAATGTCCATATTCTTCCACCTTGGCTCTTGACCTCCGGCAAGGCTGACCCTGGATCCCGGCGCCTCCCTAATTCGATATCGCTACTCGAAGCCACTCAACAGGGCGGTGACCTCTTAGGGATCGAGTTTTTTGAGGGAACGACGTATGATGCGTATCGCGATCTCCAGAAGAAAGGTCAGCGAGCGGTAATTTGTACTCCTGATTATCAAGATCGCTTCGTAATTGAGAGGCGCCCAAGTATGAGAGTGTTTGGGTGATGTACTTTAAACTTGATGGTGGTCTGAAAATTTTACCGATTGTCGTTGAATATAGTGGTTCGGTGAAAGTTCAGGCCAAAGCGCTCGTTGATACTGGTTCGGCAGGCACCGCGCTGGACATTAAACTACTCTCCTTGGATCCGTCTCGGGCTTCCCGTATCGTTGAGCTTGCGGGCATTGGTGGGAGTCAGGATGTCGTCATTCAGAAGGTAAACAGTATTCAGTTCGCCCACAAAGCGGTTTCAGATTTTGAAGTCGAGTTAGGGGATTTTGCTAATAGGTTTGGGTTTAACGCGATTATCGGCTCTGACCTCCTTGAGGTTCTTGGCGCTTGCGTTGATTACGAGCGCGGGGGAATCAGAGCTTCCTCAGAACGTTGAGATTTTTGGAAATTTGTCAGAATAATGTCGGCGTGAGTTGCTTGAGCATCTCTAACATGCTGAAATTATACCCTGTTTGGGATGTGTTTTTTGCCTAGACCATGAGCTCGGCAGCTGATTCGTAATCAGCAGGAGGGCGAGTACCTCGAGGCGACAGCCTCGAGAAGTTCGAGCCCTAACATCAGTCAGGATGCGAGACTTCGAGCATCCTGGCAGTAGGTAACCTGCTTGTTACAAATCACCTGTGGTGATTTAGCCGCTGGCATAGCTCAATTGGCAGAGCAGCTGATTTGTAATCAGCAGGTTACCGGTTCAACTCCGGTTGCCAGCTTACTTTGTGATAGGTTTTGGCAAGCAGATACGCTCGTAGCTCAACTACTTGAGCTACGGTGGTAGAACGCGACGGATTCCAAATCCGTAGGACGTGAGGCGAGTTAGCGAGCCTTGTGTTTCTCCGAAGGGAGCCCAACCTACGGAGCGCTGGAGATTTGTGTTAAGTTCGTAGCAGGTACGCTCGTAGCTCAATTGGTAGAGCGACGGATTCCAAATCCGTAGGTTGGGGGTTCGATTCCCTCCGGGCGTGCTCTTTTCTCTCTCTATTAATTCTGTCGACACCCTCATCAATGGAGCCCCTTCATGTTCACCGTTGCTCTCTTTGGCGCAGGAAAAATTGGCGAGACTATCACCGCTCTTTTGGCGGAGTCGGGCAGATACCATGTGCGAGTGTGCGACATTGATGAAAAAAATGCTCAGCGAGTTAGTCAACAACACAAAACCGGAACAAGTTTCCACGCGCTGGATATCAAAAACATTCCGGCTACGCGTAAGTTACTAGACGGCTGCCAGGCGGTAATCAGTGCCCTGCCCTACTATTGCAATCCAGGCATCGCCGGAATTGCGCTTGATGCCGGCGTTCACTATCTGGATCTCACTGAGGACGTTGAGGTAACGCGCGCCGTAACTGCGCTCGCTGAAAAGGGCACCGCAAAAAAAAGCGGCGCCTGTCTTCTGCCCCAATGCGGCCTCGCGCCTGGATTTATCAGCATCGCCGCCATGCATCTCGCTCGAACTTTTGATGAGCTTGAATCAGTAAAAATGCGGGTTGGTGCCTTGCCAATTTATCCAAGCAACCGCCTCAAATACAACCTTACTTGGTCCACCGAAGGACTGATCAATGAGTACGGAAACATGTGCGAGGTGATTGATAATGGCGTGCTGCAGAAGGCCTTTCCACTCGAAGGCTACGAGCGCTTCTCCCTCGATGGAAATGAGTACGAGGCTTTCAACACCTCTGGCGGACTTGGATCTCTCTGCACTACTTTGTCTGGGAAGGTGCGTCGCCTTGATTACAAATCAGTGCGCTACCCAGGGCACCGCGACCTGGTCGCGTTCTTGATGCAGGACCTCCGATTCACCGACGATCGTGAGACGCTACGCACCGTGTTCGAGCGCAGTATTCCGACAACGCATCAGGACAAATGCCTCATTTTTGTTGAAGCAGTCGGCCACGTCGAGAAGCGCCTGGTGCAACGCACCTACGCGAGCATGGTCTACAATGCGAAAGTTGGTAGTCGCCATTATGGTGCCATTCAGCTCACCACCGCCTCTGGTATCTGTGCACCGCTAGATTTACTTCTCACCGGAGCGCTTTCCGACACCGTCGCAAAGTCCAGCAACAGGGTCATTAAGTGCGAAGACATTCCGCTGATGAAATTCCTTGAGAATGAATTTGGAAAGATCTATCGAGACGATAAAGCCCTAAGCGGTATCAGCACCCAGAAATAGAGGAGACAGGATGTCCGGCCGCGGACTGGAGCAAAGCGTAGGTTCGCGAAGCGACGCGGATTTCGCGCCGCTCATCGCGCGAAGGGAGCTTGGAGCGAGTGAAAAAGTGCCAAGGAGGGCATTTTTTCACCAGCCTGCTCGCACCCTTATAGCTGCTGCTATTCTGAACTCTTGCCTGCCAAGGTCCAAAGCTGCTACTTGTGCACCCAGTTAGTTTTTGTGCCAATGGGCACGTGTTCCTTGGGGGTGGCGCCAAAGCGCCTGAGACATTGCGAAGTAGCAATGAAACCCTTTGCACCTGAACCGGATAATACCGGCGGAGGGAAGAGGACGATCGATTTGATACGACACTGACTTGATAGGACACGGAAGTGTCGCCAGCGGTGTCGCCAGTCTCATCTATCACTTCTCCCTACCTCCCTATTATCTAAACTTTTCGGTCGTACTCTGCACTTAGCCACTGCAGTTGGATTGGTCGAATTTATAGTGCAAAGCGCTTCATCTCCTAAGCCCTCATTCCACGCTGCCCGGCCACACAGGCGGAGCATTACGATATGGGCGACACTTCTTTTCCACTTAGCCTTTCAACGCGCAGAAACCTTGTGCACGCTCTCTGTGCGATAGCCGCTATCGCAATGAGTATGCCCACTCGCTCCTATGCCCAAGAAACGCAAACTTCTGCGCCGGTACAAACTGAAATCGTGGTGCGAAGCAGCCTCTTGCCTGACTCACTTCAGGAGTCGCCAGCGAACAGCACGATTATACGAGGAGAAGATCAGGAACTTCTCGGCACTGCCCATCTTCAAGATGTACTGGACTCCGTACCCAATCTTAATTGGTCAGGCGGCACGTCACGCCCTACTTTTTTCCAGATTCGAGGCATTGGGGAAGTTGAGCAGTACGAGGGTACCCCGAATACCTCTGTCGGAGTGTTTCTGGACGATATTGATTTTAGCACGATAGGAAGCGTCGCCTCGTTCTACGATATCGATCAAGTCGAGGTAGTGCGCGGCCCACAATCAGTCGGCTACGGCGCCAGCGCACTCGCCGGCGTAATCTCACTCCGATCACGAGACCCTACCCCCTATTCTGAATCAAGCGCACAGGTCTCTCTTGGGTCGGACGCTTTAAGTTCATTCGGCGTTGCCGCAGGTGGTCCCGTTGAAGGAACCGAGGGCATCTTGCAGTACCGCGTCTCAGCGTTTCAATATTTAAGCGACGGATTCCGAGACAACCTGTATCTGAATCGCTCCGATACTAATAACCGTGATGAGTTCACTGCTCGACTAAAGCTCAAGGCAACTCCAAGCAACGACTTTCGCGTAGAACTCACTCTACTCGGAATGGACTTTGATAATGGGTACGATACCTTTGCGATTGATAATTCACTTAACACTCAAAGCGATCGCCCCGGCGATGATTCACAAGGCACCGGCGCCTTCGCGCTGCGACTGGAAGCAGATTTAAGCGACTCTGCCTCAATCCGATCGATTAGCACCGGACTGCACACCAAGCAGGACTACAGCTATGACGGTGACTGGGGCAATAATCCCTTCTGGGAACCCTATGTTCCCTACGATTATTTCGCCGCGACAGATCGCACTCGCGAAATCTTAAGCCAAGAGGTGCAGCTACATTCGCCTGACCAGAACTATCAGCACGGCGAAACTTCACGCTGGGTGACGGGCGTCTATGCCCAACGACTTAGCGAAGACACCCAGATTCGCAACTCGTCAGACGGTGAGGTTTATGATTTCTATGAGAGCGACTACGTAGGGACTACTACAGCAGTCTTTGGAGAATACGAATTTCCACTCGCCCCTCGTACCGCTCTGCGCATCGGCGGGCGGCTTGAGAACCGTGACACGACCTTTCACGATAATCGGGACTTTAATCAGGGCCCTGACGATTTAATGTGGGGTGGGTCCATTACGCTTGACCATTTCTTCGAAGACGACTTGAACGTTTTTCTTACCGCATCACGAGGCTTTAAGGGGCCGGGCGTAAATGTGTCGATTGGGGTGCCCCCCGGTCAAGAGACCTATGATGCTGAATCGCTCTATAACCTTGAGGCGGGCGTTAAGAGCCAGTTTTTAGACCAGCGCCTCACGTGGAATACGTCAGTGTTCGCAATGTTCCGTGATGACGTCCAGACGGAACTTTCGTTTCAAAGCGACCCTACAGATCCGCTCACCTTTATATACCTCACTGATAACGCCGCACGCGGACAAAACATCGGGCTTGAAACTGAGCTTTCCTATCGTCCGACCAATCGAACTGTATTGCGCGTTGCAGGATCTTTGCTCCACACAGAGTTCACAGAAGTTGATGAGCCAGAGCGATTTCTAGAAGGCCGCGATCAGGCCCAATCTCCGCACTGGCAGTATGCGGTGAGCGCACGACGATATTTAAATGACTGGGTATTTGTTGAATCGTCCATGACCGGCAAGGCGGGGTACTATTATCAAGACAGTCACAATGCGCGCTCTTCGTCCTATCATCTGCTTGGCGCGGCGATTGGTTTTGAAAGCGCCAATTGGGGCATAAGCATTTGGGGCAAGAATCTGCTTGATCAAGACTATGCCGTCAGAGGCTTCTTCTTCGGTAATGAACCACCAGATTTTAGGAACACGGAATATATTCAGCGCGGTGACCCGCTGCAGGTCGGCACTACAGTGTTTATTCGGTTTTCCTAAGGAAACTAACCGAGCACCACCTTTGCTTGCTCCACAGCCCAGTCTATTTCTTTCTTGGTCACTACGACTGGGGGTGCGAACCGGATGGTCTGGTCACGAGTGTCTTTGCACAAAAGCCCAAGCTTCATGAACTCTGTGCAAAACGCCTTAGCTTTGCCGTACTGACTTGCCACATCAAGACCTACAAACAGTCCTCGTCCTCGAATGCTGCTGATCTTCGAGAGATTCGCAGCCTTCAAGCGCTCGACGAAATAGTCACCAAGCTCACGTGCTCTTACCTCGGGCTTTTCCTCTCTTATATATGCAATCACTTCACGAGCAATCGCAGCCCCGAGCGGATTCCCACCAAAGGTGCTGCCATGAGTCCCTGACGTAAAAACATCCATGACCTCATTACGTCCCACTACTGCCGAAACCGGCATCAGCGCGGCGCCAAGCGCCTTACCGAGAATATAAAGGTCGGGCTTTACCTGTTCATGATCGCACGCGAACACCGCTCCGGTTCTACACAAGCCAGTTTGGATTTCGTCTGCAAGCATCAGCACTCGATGCTCATCGCACAAAGCGCGCACTCCCTTTAAGAAACCTGCTGGCGGAACTATAACTCCGCCTTCTCCTTGAATCGGCTCAATGAGAATCGCGGCGGTATGAGGAGTAATCAGTTTTCTCAGCGCCTCGATGTCACCGTAGGGAGCCATAACAAAGCCCGGTGTAAGCGGACCAAAGTGATCACGACTCACTTTGGAACTACTGGCACTCACAATCGTGACAGTGCGACCATGAAAGTTGCCGCTAAAAACTATTATCTCCGCCTTATCGTCCGGAACTTTCTTTACCTCGTACGCCCACTTTCTCGCCGCCTTTATGGCAGTCTCTACAGCTTCAGCTCCGCTGTTCATCGGAAGCACTTGCTCCATTCCGCAGAGCTCAGCGAGATCTCTGCATAGCAGTCCGGTTTGATCGCTATAAAATCCTCGGCTACACAGAGTCAGTTTTTTCATTTGCGCTTCCGCCACCGCGACGAATCGAGGATTGCAGTGCCCCCAAGTTACCGCACTGTAGGCACTTAGCATGTCGAGATAGCGCTTGCCTTCAACATCGAATAACCATGCACCTTCGCCTCGGGTCAGCACGACATCGAGCGGTGTATAATTCTTGGCGCTGAACTGCTCAGTAATCGCGATGTGTTCTTGGCTGCTTAGCGCTTTCTGCGAGGAACGGCTTTGAGTTGCAGAAACTCCGTTGGTCCCGTGCGAGGATTCGGAATTTTTAAGCGGTGTTGCAGTTGGAATCGGTCGTTTTTCGCTCATGCAACGATTTTAGCACTGATCCAGAAAACGCGCAGTACCTTCTGCAAAGTCATATTTCGGCCAGAAATTGTGCAACACTCTGACCGCTCCAAGCTGGATCTTTCACGGAGAGAGCTGTGCTAGCGACTACGCTCAACTAAGCTCTCAGCGGTTATCTATCTGGTGCCGAGTGCGCGCGGGGGAGATCTTAGGCCTGGTGGGGGCCACTGGAATGGTAACGAAGCCGCATCTGCACTTTGAGCTTAGCAGACATAGTACGGCGGTGGATCCGATTAGGTATATTCCGTTCTTATCGGCTGAGGGTGTGGGATAATAGAAGCGCTGCTGGTATGAGTCGAACCGCAAAGAACTCCACCTCCTCCGCCCGCCGTCTTCTCATCTACTCCTCTTTAATAGAGTTTCAATGCTTCTAGACCACGCCTCCCTCGTATAATCGTGTCCACTAAAGCGGGGGAAGATCAGAGTAATTCATGTTGAGCGTGATGCTATCGGCGCTGGTTCTAAAGTTCTTCAGCAAATTGGCTGGGCACCGAGTGTAGTGCCTGGGTTATCGTATCAAGTTCTGCCGATGAGAGATCAGGAAATCAAGGAATTAATAAGGACTGTTCAGAACGTCTCTCGGTATTTGGGCACGTCGCTCTAATGGGAGTGTGTTGCTGATGCAGAAGTTCGTCAGAAGAGAAGAGCAGGGATGTCTCGACTCCTTGAGAAAGAAAGTAGCGGTGGATCTGCTCGCGAAGCTTTGTGGATTTTATTAGAAGTACGAATCTATAGGCAATATCAAAGTAAACTAGCGGCAGGATGGTGTGTTTAGATCGCTCGAGAGCGGAGGAATATATCTCGAAGAGCTAGTGTCTGCATTCGACGAACGAGGATAATCGCTCCAGATGTGAACGCACAAGACTCGCAGTGATGTCGTTCATTCTGAAGTTAAAATTTGGCCCCCTGGGCTTCCAATCCGTTTTGAGAAAACTCTTGGCAGCGTTCGATATGGCTGTGTCGCTACTCCAAACAATGCCTCCCTCGCCGCCTAACCCCCTTCCCTCAGAGACCTCAATCGCTCCCACAACTAGCAGATTTTCTTCGATCATTTCGATCTTT
The DNA here is from genome assembly GCA_041739995.1 of Bdellovibrionota bacterium. Lineage (GTDB taxonomy): Bacteria > Bdellovibrionota_C > UBA2361 > UBA2361 > JBGSMV01 > JBGSMV01. The sequence goes on along the minus strand of JBGSMV010000026.1, from coordinate 54,551 downwards.
TAGCCCACTCACGCAGGGACATTTGAGCCGATCTCCATCTAGGCAATCTAGGTAAAGCTAACGGTGGATCCTCGTCGACTATGAATATTATAACTTGGCGAATTTGCGGGAGTTTCGAAGTGGCCTGGCCCCATTTCGTATATCGGTAACCGAGTTTCCTGCCAGCAAGATTCAAGGACCTCAGGGCGGCTCGCGTTGATTAGGTCGCCCGGTCCGTTACACTCAGCCCCTAATGCGAAATCAAGGAAATCAAGCCTTACGGCAATCTAGTGCCACTGGTGCGCTAACTGCACCCGATACGCTCGCGACAAGCTCCGCTTTAAATTCTCGTTACGAACGGTTCGTGCTCAGCGTTCTTAACACCCCAGTCTCAAGCGCCCCGATGGGCGTGCCGCGCCAATCCGCTCGCTTTCGGTGGCTCGATCAACCACGTTATCGAACCCTTATGGCCGATTTTATTCCCCTCAGCCATCACGCTGGGGTCGAGATCAAGTGGCAGGTGCCGTCAACACTAAAAGAAACAAGGGTAGGAGGTTTTCTTCGAGGAGAGTTCCGCGGTGGGATTGAAACCGATGAGAACACCGTCTACTGCGCCCGTTGGCACACTCGCGTAGGGAACTCGACGGCGCTGCATGGTGCAGAACCAACGTGGGTGATAGAGCGACGTGACGCACGGTCAAAGACTATCGACGTACTGGTAAATCCAGCGGAGCTGTCGGCAAGTCTTCGGGGAAAACTAAACGAAGAACACACCCTTCCTCAGCATGCGGCACTTGCCGCTATTCAGACACGTCCTTGTTGTTGGGAAGAACCGGGTCATCTCATGTGGATCTCTGGCGAGCTTCGAGATTTTCTCGTCAAAGCCCTTCAAGCCAAGGAGCAGCTACCACTTACCTCCTCGCCCCAGGAAATATCACCGCGTACACTCGGTCCACAAATCTGGCAGTGGGTCGAAGAGGTCATGCCTGGCACTCTCAAGTCGGTTCACTTTCAATTTTCCCCTGAGCAGAACGGATTTGATCTTTTGTTGCTTGCGCGAACGCTAGGAAACGCAGTCGGTAAGAACTTCGAAGAAGCCCTACTTGACCCGACTCGGTCAATTGGTCACGAGGCATTGGGTGCAATGCTCGAGAGCCTCGAACGTCGCTCGGAACGCCGCAACCTCTTACAGCTCACCGAGAAACTTGATCCTGAAGCCGCCTTACGGCTTTGCGTTTATAATGAAACTGGGCGCGCACTCGGTCGAGATGGCACCCGTCTTCTACGGCGTCGAGTTGCGCCCGAGCCAAAACGCGCTCGAGCTCTCGTGGTGTTTGGCAGCACTGCAGTGGTGACTGCCGCAACGTCAGTGTTTTGTATTCGTGCCGCGCGCTTTTTTGGCACCGACGTTGATGCACCTTCTATTGTGAGCCCGACACCTCAAATTAATGCAGATTCGGCTTCTTTCCTGATAACTCCGAAGGGAAATCGGTGGCCAGTATTTAGAACGGCGCAGTTCTGGGACGGGTTTTCGGTTGTTGATAGCTGGGGCGTCCCCTCTGAGGTCAGTGCCTCTTCCCTCGCGGGATTTTCACCTGGGGAGAAAGTTGTCCCGGCTCTGTTTATCTCGCCCCTTTGCGTTCCACTGGAGTCACAGCGACACATCGCTCCCGAGATGCCCTTCGTTCACAATGTTGTGAGCACCGATAGAGGTGTGAATGCAGAGTTCAGATTCCTGATGCGCTCTGCTGAGTTGGAGGCCAAGCTCCTGAGCGACCGTCCGATTGGTATTGTCGCGCGGCTTCCCGATACCTCACTTTATGCTGAGGTAGAGCGGATACCTGACATTAGTGTCGCTGATGCCTATTTCGACGAGAAAACTGGAACGATGTCAGTCTGGGTTCACTTCCCGCATCGATACTCTGCTCATTTGGCCAACCTTGCTGAGGAGCTCCACTTTAAATTTTGGCATAGCTCCATTCAGGGGGATGGCTCTAAGAACGATGAGGCGACCGAAGTCGTGCTCCGAGAGTACGTAAGCGAGGAGGAACGGGAAGAAGCGACTTTTGAGCTCACATCTTCCGCTGTCCTGCCGGGTTCGTTTCTGAGTCCTCGGCTAGAGGCTGAAGCGCTTCTGCAGACCATCAATCAGACCCTTATCAAGCTGAGAGACGAATGTAATCCAGCGAGTTATGAGGTTCGCAGAATTCTTGCGCAAGCCAATGAAGAAGAGACATCCCCCGCGGTATCCTCCCGAGAAAATTCTGGCTCCGAAATGAACGCACTTGAAGCTCTTGAACAGTCCCTCGCGGACGATGAGGCGTTGGTTCCTCCTCGAGGATCCTCTGAAACCTCGCCCCAATGGGAGAAGCAACTCACGAGGCTTGCAGTGATTCTTGATGGATTGCAGGAAGCGCCCTCTGCCCGCGGCGATCCGCTGCCCAAGAATAAGGACGAAGTGGTCAAGACCCCCTGGGAAAAAATCGAACACTTCATACAGAACCAGGGGGACACCGATGGAATTTGGGTTTCCAGTTCGGCGCAGGACGATCCTAAAGCAGCCCTGACAGTTTTAGAGTCGATTCGCTCGGTTCATTCGGAACTGGGGGCCTTGCTCAGCACACTCGTGGGCATGCAAGCGGAGAGTGCAGTGCTATTGAAGGGCACGTACTACCGCAGTGAATACGCATGGCTTCAGGACGGCGTAGACCGCCTTTTGTCGGCGCTCTATTGGCATCGGTTGCTCGAGGATCGACTCAGAACATCAGAGAACGAAGACGATTAACCTTATGTTTGAACCCAACCAACAATCTGCGGAAACTGTGGCAACGCCAGCGAGCGCCGCGTTTCGTCGCGCGATGCAATCGGGCTGGGCAGAGCTCTCGACTGACCAACGATTAGCGCTCACCGGCTCGAAACTCTGGCGGGCAAGATCCCACTGGTGGCGGTTTATGACAGGTGGAGGGATTCCAACCACGAAAGGGCCAGGGTTCTCTTGGCTCACGAAGGAGCGCCACGGAGAGCTTTTACGCTGTCTAGTTCCGTTCGGCACGTGTGTGCCTCTCACCAATATCGATGGTCATGCGAATCGGCTAGTACTCTCAAGTGCTCGCGGGAACTCGAAACTGCCCGTCTTCCGTTTCGAGTTCGGGAAATTCCCGGACAATGCTTCGGGTTTGCATGGGTGGCGCTGCACCGCATCGATCGCAGGAAGATCGTTCGTGGCGCTCGATGCCACCACGGCCGGAGGTAAATACGCTCTCTTAGAGTCGCTCGATCGCATTAGCGTTCCGCCAAAGGCGGGAGAGAGGCCCTTCGCACGCAAATTTCATGGGCCACGTCTCTTGTGTACCACTTCGGAGGAAGTGGTGTGGTTTGATGCGCGACTATTCACCTCTGCAGAGCGATTCGCGGTGCGGCATCAAGAGAAAGATTTCGGCATCCACCAGCGGAAGGGGCGACGCCTTCTCGCTAAGGAGTCTACCGCCTGGCTCGACCAATTCACCGAAGTGGTTCTACCCTACAGTGTCTTTGCTTGCCCACTGGCCCAAGAGCCATGTGAGGTTCTTATTGACGTTCTGGGAGGACCTCCCAGTGTTAAAGCCGCGGCACTGAATAAATTGTTCGAGTCGGGCGAGAAGAGTCTTTGTTCGAGCATCGCAGACTACGTAGTCGGAGCAACCTCACGTGATAGCCGCTTTCATCGAATCCAAGCGCTTATACAATTGTTCCGCATGGATCCAACGACTGCAAATAAATCCGCGCTCTCTTTGCTTCGTGAACCAGGAACCAGAGTAGATCTCGCGCGAGAGCTGTGGCGACTTCCAGACCTCAATGAAGGAGTTAAGCGAGAATCGGCCCTGGTGCTTGAGCAAGAGCTCAACGATCCGCGAATCCAGTCTGAGGCACGCGCTTGGATTCGCTCTCACCATCATCGTCCCCTCAGTCGAAGAGTCGGCCTTGTCACCGCGGCCACGAGTGCACTAGGCGCCGGACTTTTAGGGGGCATCTTCGCCGATCGCTACATACCCGCTACGCCATTGGAGAAATTAACGGTCCCCACGCTTGGTCCCGAACTAGAAGTTCTTCGGATAGATGATTCCACTATCCGTCTTCAAACCTCCGGTGGCACGCATAACCTAGTAGTTCGATGCTTCCGCGGAATTCTGGGAGGCGTTCCCGCAGAATTAATTCAGGGGAAGATGCTGGATATGCCCCTTGGCAGCCGGCCCGAAATCGGAATTTCAGTCGGGGGCGCCACAGATTCTTACAGCTTGGTGGCTCCTGTCGGCAAGGCGGGGTCTCTTCTTGCTCCAAATGACGACTGGTCATCCAATGCCGAGCGCTTAGGAAGCGGAGGAGTAATAGTCGATCTGTACGAACCTCTTTGGCTCCCCGAACGACGCGCTGATATTGGGATGACATCGATTGAAAGGCATGAGTTCACGACAACATTAAAGTGCCCCGTCGACGAGGAGCTTCCATCAGTGGGTGGGGTGTCGATTAGCGTCCTCTCGGGTAGCGAGCCTATCAAGAAGTACACAAAAACTCCGGAGAATCTGCACCAAGTCATCCACGACTGGGAAGATATCAGCGATGAGAAATCGATGCTCTCCATGCGATTTAAGCGCGGAGATCCACGGCTCGGAGTCTTGCTCGGCAAGAGGAGCGGAGAAGTCGCGTGCGTTGATATGCCTCTGCTCGATGCAGAGATCGAGATTTGCGAGAAGCTACCGTCCGGACGACTTGCTCCATTATCGAAGACGAAGATTGAGGGTGACTCGGTACGTGTTGGATTTACTTCGGACGCACAATTTCAGCTTCCGAGGAACACAGCGGAAAGAGTCAACCAATTGCTCTTCGAGCAGCGCATTGTCTTTAGAGTTCTCTCGCATGCTGACGTTGCAGGAAAGAGAGTCGCGATGGTAACCGAGATACCGGCGAGTACCGATACCGCTTCTCTGGACCGGGTTCTTCGAGAGGTCTCCCCGACCCACCTAGAGCAGCAGATCGGACTAACTGCAAGACAAGCAGCCAATCATTCAGCCATTCGCGGTCTGCAAGGAGCGGTAAGCGACGTGCAAGCCTATGCAGCGAATGATGTGCAGCAAGAGCTGCGGCGCGCATTGCACTCCGTAGTCGAGCGGCGTTTCCTGCTCGTCTCAGATTCGTTCCCCGCGACCACGCTGGCGCTTGAAGGAGTCTCCATTCACGCACTCGTTAGTATGCTCGAAGCCAAAGCCAACTATAACACCTCGTTCAGCCAAACGACTCCTACCCAGATTTCCGAAGATTCACCACAGGGCTCTGTACATTTCGGCTCAGTTACGCCGACGTCGACTGGTTTTGTAGATCGGGTAATAATTCAGTCTACGCCGACGTCGACTGGTTTTGTAGATCGGGTAATAATTCAGTCGCAGCCAGAACCAGAAGCTGTGACCATCTCCTCATTCGGATCCTACAGCGTTGTTGGCTACGATGGATCTCGAGAAGTATCTACACCTGCACAAGCGAACCTTATCGATCCATCCCCAGGACGTGCCGACCGTATTAAGTTCGATTTTTACCCGTCGCGCCATGGCGGCGTTCTACGATGGGCTAGTCCACCCGTCACCATACCGGGGTTCGATCTAGTACGCACACGCATAGAGAGATATCTTGAACAAGTTGAGGCTCGCTATCCGCAGGCTGGCGCTGATGCCGAAAGGGTACGTGCGGCACTGAGCGAACTCAGTCATGCCTCGACGGAACAAGAGATTATATTCTTTAAGCCGGCTTACTAGGCCCGGCAAACCTAACGCCCGAGCGTTATGCATTAGGCGCGAGCTCTTCGCCTGGCAGCGGGCGGGATAAACGGGAAGCAATTCACTTTCAGGTCTCGAAACTGGGTCAGCTCTTCAATCTTGACGATAGATTCACCAAAGTGCACCTGCAGTATATGGGTAATATCAAGAAGGCCATCAGGCGTGGAAACCTCAACGCCAATTTCATAGTCCCAATTTCCCACACAACGAATAAGGGTAGTGATATTTCGGTGCTCAAGGCAAAACTTAAATAGCTCCTGATCCAAAGCGCTCGAGAAGCCGCGAGTGTGAATGAGCAACTTATAGCAGTGCATCGAGAGGTTCTGGGGATTGATCAAATAGAGCGCGCCTTGGATGATCTGATGCTCTCGCAACTTCCGTACCCGACTATCCACTGTTCCAATCGGGGTTCCGAGCGACCTCGCGAGCTCACGGCGAGAAACGAAGGTCGGCGAAATCAGTCCTGAAAGAATTTGGGCATCAAGTTCGTCTAGCGAATGAGCGTTCACAGTGCGTGACCAGGTCAGTACTCGATCGGCCTTACGGGTTTCGTATAGGTATTTCGTTTGAAACAGCGTGAAAGAAGTTTGTCCGGCGATCTGCTTTCTTGAGAAAAGATCGCCAAATTCGTCGCAGAACTTATTGGTAAATCGCGTCACGTCCTCAAGACTCTTAGTAAGAATCGTAGCGCAGAAATGATAGGGGCCACCCATCTGTGCACACCAAGATACCTCGGGTCTACGCTGTAAACTTGCGATTACCTTGTCTTGTGTCTTGCGCCCATGGGCGGAAAGGGAAAAGAAAAGAGAATATGGGGTAAAGCCCAATGCGAGGGTATTTACAAAAGGGTAGTAACGAATCACTCCGCGCGAGAGTAGGTTATTTACATGATAGCGAATTGTTGACACCGGCATCCGGAGGGGCTTCTCAAAATCGCTAAGCGATGAGTCAGCGTCGAACTCAACCGCTGCGAGAACAGCCTGCTCCTTCTTACTTAATCGCATGAGAAACGCTCCCTGCTCATGAATAATTGAGCGAAGCAGCTTGTGCAACGTTTCTTGATGCGAAATATCCATTGCTCGTGTGGGGGCCAGCCTAAAGCTTAAGGGGCGGGATTTTTTAGTCTATTCCCGCTTGGCAGGGGAAGCCTCCGGTCGATCGACAGTCAAAGGCTGCGCTATTTGCTCAGGGTAGCTTTCGGCAGGAGTCTCTTGTTTGGATTCCATAAGACTCGCTTCTCTTGAGCACTTGCCAAGGGCAACAAGTAGCGTTCCGGTAAGGACTAGTGCCGCTAGGGCACATCCCACCGGGGGAGTCTCCTCGGGCGGCTGCCGTTCATTCCGACGCGACTCTCCCGCTAATGCCCAGGCTCTATCCATTGTCGTTGTCCTCTCTGAACGATTTTCTAGTCATGGTGCTCAATTCATATTGGTCGAGCTCTTTATCGATCCAACTTCTGTGTAATCATAGGAATATAGCGCTCCAAGTAGTTATGGGAGTCGAAAGTGAAGTTTTGCCCCTCCTTCTGGAACCAATCATTGTGCTCTCCTAACGAAGAGATCGGGTCATCTTTGCTATTCAGGGAGACAATTTTTAGTCCCGATGGCCAATCGCTTTCGCGGGCGAAGGCCCCGACGGCAAATATTGTTATGCGCGCAAGCGCAGCTTTCTTTTCAGCCTCAGTGATAATCTTCGCCTGTACTTCCTCGTCAAGGTGATGGGCAAGGAGAATCATCGCGTTCTGAGCGATCACACTTCCCTGGCTATGCGCGACAAGAAAAAACTTTTTTTCCTTAGCGATCTGTCGATTGGCAAGAAGCGCAATCGTCTCAGTGGAGGGCTCAACGGCAAATTCCGCGGGCATCGTGCGGTCGAAGACTGTTCGTGCGCCATCTTCAATCCTGCCGAAGATTTCAGCTGCAGTGCGGTCGAGCCTTGCTGCGAGCGAGTCGGGCGCGTATTTGGTCTGACGCTCAATTTCCTCAGCCAGCCGCTGTACAGCACTCGCATTATTTATCGGAATCACGGGGCGACGAGTTGCTTCCGCAAGAGCTTCGGCGCCTGCGAGCATCTTGTCAGGCGTTGTTCCAACCCCCAGCAGTTGGTAGATCGGCTCCGCACGAAATTCGGGCTTTGAGGCTTCGACACCAACCGCAGGACCCACCTGCCCGTCCCCTAGGCTGCGCACTTGCAGTGCGACACGTTCACGATTCCTGGCCTCAGCAAGCTTCTCATCGTTCTCTCGGATATTCTGGTCAGACGCAGAGGGTTGCGGTCTGGGTGGTGTTCCCTTCGGCTTGGGGGCGACTCCCTGGGACCTGGGAGCTTCCGCTGAAGGCGATGGTCCGGTTTGGGGTGAAGTTTGTGCTCGCTGTGCCGAGATCTCTCGTCTCGAATCAGGCTCCTTAGATCCCTGCTTTTTCTTTGGACCGTCTTCGAGCCCCTCTGAGGTCTCCTTCTCGAGGCGCTGCACGAAATCGCTGAGGGAGCGCTCATCACTCTCCGTGCGTTCCTGACCATTTTTCAAGAACGAGTCCATTCGCCTCCTTGTCTCATTGGACCGATCTGGCAAAGAGAACCGGCGAGGAGGTAGTCGCAGCACGTGAGGCGACTCCTCTCGCTCGGGGCCAGGAGACAGACGAGATTGTGGAGGCTGCCTTCCGCTGTCATCTGTTGGGGGCTGCAGCTTCGCACTGGCATACTCACGTTGGGCATTCTGCAGGAGCTCGGCAAGCTCTTCAAAGAACGGTGCCTGGCCGTCTGATTGTGTTTGGGGTGCCCGAAGAGCGCCGAGAACTTCTCTTGTATCGGCTGTCTGCTCTGTAGACGAACTCCCATAGCTGACATTCGAAGACGTGGCCGTCGCAGCAATCACCGCGCAAAGCTTCAATATCTGTCGATGTCCTCCGGACGTAGTCTGATCCATACGAATTCCCCTCCTGTTTTCGTTGCCCATGTTCGTTGATTCAATGAGACCCACTCGGTGCGCAGGCCTACTTATTTGGACTCTGTAAGTTCGGTGGTGGTAAAGCGACGTCCTTGAAGTCCTTCTGCTTCCCCCAATACGCGACAAAACTGCGCTCCAATAGCGCACGAACTTGCTTGTCCGCTGAGTTGCCGAGAAACCTGGCAAGCTCATGCAACCGCCCGTAGGTAACATAGTAAATCCCTCCCCTGTCGGGCCGGCAGTAGCGGACGACTGCTTGCAATAGTCTATCCCGTTGGAAGCGGGTTGCCTTCGCGTCAGCACGCGCGGAACTCACTTCCTTCTTCAGCGTCTCATTGGCCTTTTTCTGAGACTTGGTCTCAGCACTCAGTTTCTTTATGTCGATTTTCAGATCTGCATTCGTCGAGGAGATCTCTCCGATAGTTGCCTTCTTCTGCGCGTTCTCCAGTCGAAGGCGAATAATCTCCTCGGCTTGGGCAACATCGTCGTGCGCACGGCCAGCGGTGAACGTTACTGGCACCTCCACCGACTTCATAAAACCATCGACTTCAACGGTGTCGATCACGAACGTCCCCGCAAGGTACTCGTGACTAAGGCGTGCGCGATCGATTCGGGATACGCGAGCCCCCATCTCTACATATCGAGATTTATGGTCAATTCTAGTTACGACCAAATCAGTGCCATCTTCAAGAAACTTGAGATCGGATTCGGTGACATTTCTCCCGCCTCCGCCTCCGATCTTAACAAAGCCGAAATTTAGCCCTGCACCGCCACCAACTTTCCAGGTAGTAGTTTTCCCATCTTCAGTGCCTCGCACTTCGCGATCCCATTGTTCACGGGACTTTTCGCTCGTATCAACTAGAGCCTTAAGATGATCTTCAGCACGAGCTTGCTGATCAGACGAGAGCTGAGCGAGCGTCACCACTTCGCTTGGCGTCCAGAAATTTGGCATCTGAAGTCGCTGCACACGCTCAAGTAGAGTCGCCGCAAGTGCGGCGGGTTTTGCGTGAACGATCTCCTCAACTTTTATGCGAAGAACTGTCTGAAGGTCATTTTTCTCGTTGTCTGTAAAGAGCCCCGTGTGCCCGGAGTGGGAGGTCTTAAATGTTTCCATCGCGGACAAAAATGCCTCTTGAGTCACTCGAACGAGAGCGCTAGCCACGTCCTTCTGCACAACAGATGCGGTCGGCTGGAAGCGTGCCATTATTTGACCTGCATCAATCCTTTCGAGAAGCTCCCGCACATCATCTGCCGGCACTCTCAGCGGGAAACGCACTTGGTATGGAGTTCCGCTCTCGAACTCGTACGGGGTCACATAGTTGGCGAGGACCTCCCCCGTATTTGCATTGAGGAATTCGACTTTGAACCCACTCACCCGACAGCGATCAATCGCTGTGGTACTTACTTCATTAGTTTCATTGCGCGCTCGTATCGCATTTCGCGCAAGAGCGGTGAACTCTGGCGCCAGTTGTCCGTCCGAACCACAAGGAAAGAGTTCAACCAGCATAGAGAGAAAGGCGAATTGGTTGTCGGAAGAGTACTCTAAGCCATGAACTACGGGGGGAAGCTTCACGTTCGTTCCCTCATGCAAGGTAGCAGTTGATTCTGTGTCGGCTTCCACGAGAGCCCAGGTAGGTTCTACCGCGACTGTGTGCGGGATATTGGTGCTCCACACGGTGACGGTTCGTAATGGTCGCTCGCGACCGATCATGCGGTCGAGTCCGCTCAGTACAAAGTGTCCAGCATTTTCGAGAAGGACAAATTTTCCAGGCGTCTCTCGCTCTGCAAGCGGCGAATCGGTGCGTTCCACTATGCGTGAATTTTGATCTTGACTTCGATCTTGCCCCGCACGCGCGGAGGAAGCCATCCCGAGCACGGAAGCTGTAATTGCGGCAGCGGCACCAAGTTCCGGATATCGCCTAAACCAGCTTTGTCGAGCAGGCAGAGAGCTCTGATGAAAGTCGATAGTTGGCTCAATCTCAGCAAACCCGGCATTGCGCGTTGTAGTCAACTGTTTCATATCCATACTATCCCCTTGTCTCGTTACTTCACCTTTTTCGCCTCAGAGCGCGTATCGTCCTGAGAACACTCAATAGGGTGGCCGGGTGACGTGAATGGTGAAGAAACCTTTACAAAACCTAAAGGCGCTGGGGGATGCGTGGTGCCATCCCCCAGCTGCCCTCGGTCAGACGTAGAATGTCCTGAGGCACTTCGGTGAATGGTTCACCAGAACTTCAGCTTCTTGACCAATTTTTTGGCAAGACCAAAGCCGGTGGTTTCCCCGAAGAAGGACGACGCTGCCTTGATGACGGAAGAGCCGCGACCAAGCCAGCGTTCGAGGTTGCTTTGGCGTCCGCCGGCAGCTTTCGCCAACGCGCGAGCCAAGCTCGTCTTCTCACCTTGCAGGGTGGTAATGCGAGCGTTCAGGTGCACATTCACGGATTGCAAGTCCGCGATCTGCGCACGAAGCGAATCGATGATCGTATTCGCTTCCTCCCAAGCCTTGGCATACCCAGCGGCATAACCATCTCGGTACCCGTCCGCATAGCCCTTGCTGAATCCATCACCCCAGCCCTCGACGTAGGCGAGATCGGCTGCGGTTCGGAAGACGATTCGGAAGCATTCATCCATGGCCGACGTCGCGCCATGGCGCCAACCACGCAAGAACTCATCACACTCGGTGAGGAGCATCTCGCGTTCGTAGGCGTTCATCTCCTTGTTGTGCTGGATGAACTCACGGTAGGCATCAAACGCGTCCCCGAGTCCGTTCACCAACTGGCGAGACTTCTGGACTTCAGGATCCTGCTGCACCTTAGTGAGCACCTGCTCGTTGGTCTCGGCGCGATACTTAAACATCTGCTCGCGCGTGAGATTGGCACCGAGCTCTTCGCCGCTCTGCCGGAGTTTGGCCTGACGCGCGCCGTTGGCCCAAGTGAGACCGTAGAAGTAGTTAAGCGTAGCGGAGCAGATGCTCCCCTGCTCGTAGGCGGTGTAGCGGCTCGCCACCAAGAGACGCGCCGCATCCAGCACCTGCTCGTCGGGGGATCCTCGCAATCCCTCCAGCTCGCTCGCCGCCTGCCATCCGGTCAGCACACCGTGGGCGTGCAGGGAGTGGCGCTGAAGGATGATCGGCATCGAGTACTCGAAGTCGAGCACTGTCATCTTGTCATTCTTGGGGTCAGGAGCCCGAAGGTAGTTACTCTTCTTCAGGAACTCCTTCATCAGGCTAGCCTGCTCCTTGCTCCGACTCAGGGAAAGCCCGAACGAGTTCGGATCGATCCCAAGCCCGGCTTCCTTCCATTCATTGGCCAAGGACCCGACCATCAGACGGGTGACAAAGCCTTCGACGAAGCCCTGGATCGCCTGCTTCGCGGCGTCCAAAGGGACCACGTCACCGTGGTCACTCAACACCAGACACAAGGCCTTGGAAGGATCAGTGAAACCCGTTCCGAACAATTCTCCGGTGGGGTTGCCACTATCATCCAAGTACTTCGGGATGGTGACGAGCAGTCGCGGATGGATGTGTTCAGGAAAGTTCCCGAGGAACGGCCGGAACTCAACCACTTCGCCATTCGACACCTGAGGGCGGAGCGCGGCTGCGCTCCGCATCGGGTCACCCTCGGCGCACAGCATGATGAGGTAGCCCTCATAGGTGCCGAAGTTAGTCCAGCCCTCCTTCATGAGACGCAGCGCATCGCGCTGGTTCTCGACCGAGATACGACCAATCGGGCCGTGCTCGACCTGAAATTGGGCCGCCTTCTCAGCGGCATTCGCGGCAGAGCCAGGCATGATGCCGCCGAGCGTCATCAGAACCAGGGTCGCCACGAGGGCGACCAACGCCAACACTAGCTTATACGTACGCATTCTGGTCTCCTTTCGAGACTGCGTGACCTATGGACGAGTGTGGGGACACGATATCCCCACCTTCGCAAAACCTTCTTACTATTCACGACACCCTGACCGAGAGATTCGCTATACGCAGCGCATCTCTCGGTCAGAGTTATCAAGCTACTTCCCAGATTCGATTTTGAAAGAAGGTTGGCTCGGTGAAACAACTCCGCCCCAACCCAGCCGCTTCGAAGCTGCCGAGTGTGAAACTAAACGAAGCTGCGATCAGAAAACAAAGCGACTACTGATTGATCGAATCAAGAAGGACTTTCCCGATCAGCCCGCAACTTTCGACCGGAGGTGCAACAATTGCACGCACACTGCGATCCCGCGTTCGACTGCCTCTCACTCGGGAGAATTCGTTCTCAGGGACAGTTCAGTGATAGTGGAGGCGGTTGCGAGCGGAACCGTCTGCGAGCGAAGAAACTACTCCGCAGCGTTTTTCTCTCGAGCAGACTTGTTGCCGAGAAAGCTCGTTCTCCGAAAGGCAGATTGATGGCGTCTTTCGAGTGCAGATCAATGTATGAACGAACGGGTAACGCAATTACACGCAGACGCTTTGATGCGGAGGCACGATCTGAATCCAAATTCTGCGATCAAAGTTCGGCTACTTCATTTTGTATCTGAGCTTACATTCAGGCCCACGCATTTGCCGGGTTCTATGAACAAGTGCATCGCAATCCCTATTGTCCGAGTACGGGTCGGTCGCGCTTCGCTGGCTTTTGCGGCATCGCAGGAATCTCTCGATTTGGGTCTATAAATGCAGCTTGAAAGGTAAGATTAGCGTGATCGAGAACGGGAATGTTCTCAAATTTTGGGCGACTAAAGACCTTCAGATTGAACACCTTACCTTCGACCTGTACTCCTATGAGTTCCCACTGGAAACCTTCAGGAAGGCTCGGCATCGGAAATTTCGTTGTGTTTCTCCCTCCGCCAAGGCGTGCGTGGATTTGGCCGAAAGTCGTATTGAAAGTCCAACCGTCGAAGTCGTCCCCCTCATAGAAACACTCGACTCCAGTGATTACTGCCCCACGGTCTTCCTCCGCTTGAGATATCCTCATTGAGCTCTCACATCGCCCATCTTTTGGGGAAGCACCAGGGAGAAGTTGTTCTGTTTGATACTCACTCCCATCGGCACGACGAACGAGAAGAGCAATATTATGTGCGCGCTTCCCATAATAGGTCACAAAACCGACAATTGTATCCTCGCGAGCGCGACATCGCTCCGGATCGAGGTGCAGCCCTGCCCAGGACCCAGACTGCTCCGAGCTGCGATTCCTGCCCACTCCGCGAAGCACATGCGTACGACTTAAGGTATCAACTATGCTTTGACGCTCCTTGATCGTCGCCTCGTAGTGCCCCATATCCGCCTCGAACTGGTTAGGAACCGCATCATATGATTGCAGCGCTCTCAGGTACTTCTCTACTCCCTCCCTCACGACGAGTGGCACGGCATCAAAACCGTGCACGATATTGTGCCGATTGATCTGAACACAGAGCACCCCTTCTCCCACCAGCCGGGTTCGGTCACCAAACGCGAGTGATCCCATATCAGACCAACGTGAAAACTCATTCTGGTATACGTCAATAGACTTTACGGCTATGAAGGTGCCATCCTTCTCCTCGTCGAATGAGATATTCCACTTTCGTAGTGTCTCGATAAGAATCTTTTTAATTTCTTTAGACTCTTCTTCCGAACTGCCCCCATTCGATTTGAATGCCCCAAGATCAAATCCTGAACTGCTCCGCTTCGCCTTCATCTGGCGCTCAAGTTCGGATTGAAATTTTCTATAGTCTTCCCCCTGGTCGCCCTTATGAACTTTGTAGCGGGTCATGATATCGGCTCGAAGATCTTGAGGGTCCACTCCGATTCTATGAAAGGCTTCATCTAAGCTTGCCCTAGCGCTGGCGATCCGAGCCTCTTCTTTGGGAAGTTGAGCAAGTAACGCATCGATCAGACGATCGAGATCCTTGTTGTTCTGGTAATCCTCATCGCGAACGATGGTTATGTGCGCGCGTTTGAGGCCTTCTGCGACAAGCCGCGCTACATCCCTGCGGGTTACGGTGCCATCGCCTTTTCCCGAGAGATCACGGAAGAGTTCAGTTCCGGCAACATCCTCGAAAGACAAGGCGACTGATGCTTCACGGTGACGTACTCCGGGGTACACCATCGAGGCATCAATCGCTCGCGCCCCCTGCTCAAAGTCGGTGAGGAATGCCTCAGCAGCCGCCTTCGTCGTGAACTTCCCGACCAAATCTATCCGCCCTGTCCCGGAACTAAGTACATGCGTTCGCCATGGTCGAAAGCTCACTGGTGAAGAAGTATCTCCAAATGTGTCGTCGAAAGTAATGGCTTCTGGGGTGTATGTGAGCATCCTGCCTGCGAGTCTCTGCTGACCACTCGGCAGGGACTCATGCAACATCGAAAAGGCTGCTTGGCCAAGTGCACCTGTAGAGTCATATACGACGACTGGAAGAATCAGAGTTCCATCCTCTGTTACTTTCGCGTTCAGTTCGCCATCCTTTGTCCGTTCTACAAGGAAGAGCGGTGCCATGAATATCCCCCGCTCCATGGGGTCTCTAGCAATGCCCCCGCCTGCATTTGGAACGGTGTCCTCAGCATACGCCAGCTTAATCGGGGGGAACCCTGGAGGGACCCAAGGTAGCGAGACTTCCTTATCCCAACGACGCGAGGGACGAACTGAGACGCTCGGCGCCACGCTCTGCTCGGGCACCCGAAGCGCTTCCAACTCATGCTGCGCTGCGATCGGGTCCGGCTGCTTCGCGGTACCGCCCTGATTTATTCCGAAAGCGCGGAAGCCTGCAACAGTGGCTCCCGCGGAGAGAACGGCTACACCACTCCACCGTGCCAGTGGAGACTTCATTACGCTACCTATCCGATGTGCTCTCGTACCTTGATCGGAGTTCGAGGGTTCCCGATTTGCGTCCATAATTTCTCCTCTGCCGTTGCGAATGCCCAACCTAAAGGGTTAAGCCTGTTTGAGGAGACGCTAGCGCAGTCAGGGATCACACAACAAAGGCACTGGCGTTTGATCGAAATTGGGGCATATTTTTTGATCACTTAGCAAGGTCGGAATGATGGCCGCTCACATGTACTGGAGAGAATCCTCACTGTGTCAAACCCTTTGAGTTTGAGGGGAGCTCTGCGGGGGACACCTCAATTTTTCGAAGCGATCTCGCGACGGCTTGTCCCGCGTGTTTACTGAGACCCAATCCCTCGACGCCTGGGCCATGGCGGCACTTCGAAGAAACTCTCAGTGCGATTCCGCGAATAGTCTCTTGTCCTTTCTCCTCAGCGACCGCTGAGTCTCTTCAAAATAGTTGGCGTGTGCCAATAGGGGTAAGGCAATCGTAGGAGGCTCTATTCACTGTTCCCTAGGAGCGTGCCACGCAGATTTTCGATGAAGTCTTCCGCCATTCCGATCAGCCTAATTGATGCCGCTTGGACCGGCTGGACGGCATCAGGTGGTGGGTAGGCTCGGATAGGAGCTATGCCTGGGTAGCCAGGTATAGCGCCAAGTTTCGCAAGGTAACATGGACCGCCCTTTGCCCCCTCCCTAACATCAAATGTGATCATGTCATCAAGACCAAAATGTACAAAAAAACTTGGCCCCGGGGCATAGAAAAATCGATCTAACCCATCGAGTTACCTACCCAAGATAGTTCTAACTCTGCCGGATTGTTTCATGTGGTTAAAGAGCTGATGAACCGACGCGCAGAGAAGCGTTGGAATGCCCCCCTTGGTGCGAAGAGACGGGATTTCTAGAGTGAGACGGTACTCAGAGCTGGTAGCGGCTGAGCTCACGGCCGTGAGCTCAGCCGAACGGTGCTCGAGGTGTGGAACAGGTAATTGGGTGGGCGGCGAGGCGCTGAAGTCCTCGGGGGGCGTTTCGTCGAGGAACTCATTCGTTGAAAGCAGCGGCATTTTAGGCGGGGCCTGATTCGATAAGGATCTCAATCCAAAACTCAGCAAAGACGATCCCGGGGGCGAGAAAGTTATTCTGTATGCCTTTAGTCTGTCACGACCAACTCCGGGCGAGCCAGAGCTTGAGAAATAGGCGGGCGCGCTCTTCATTGACCGTCGCCTAGTTCCTCCAGACCGACATAGTAGCGATACAAACTTCCATTCTCTTACAACGCCAAAAACCCCCAGAATCTAAGAGTTTTCACTAGGAAAAACCCATTTCGAACAGCCAGTTAAAATTACACATGTCAGCTCTTACTGCATTAATTTCAGCCCAGAACTAGGGATTGCCCCGTCAAGCCAGCTACTTGCGGTGTTACCGCAAACTTTGGTGACTCCTATCAACCTTCCCCGCTGGTCGCACTGGTACGCAAGTTGCTCTACCCAGCGTGAAACTATTTCTCGATGAGAGGTGTTATGAGGTTTTTACGTGCCTTTTCGACTGGCGTCTTTATCAGTACTTTGACCGCCGGGTCCATGCTGGGTCTGCCAGAAACTATCAAGGCTCAAGACTTACGGGTTATCGCTGACGCCCAAGCAATTTCAGCGGCACATCCGCAACATGAGCAGCTGAACTCCTTGTTTGTCGGCCACGGCACAGGGGGCACAGGCCTATACCCGCAGATCAACGAACGCGGAGACGTACTTTTCGGGGCACGCACTGATAACGGGGACCCCGCTGATTACGGCCGAGTTCAAATGTATCGCTACCACGCAAAGGCAGGAGTACAGCATCTGCTCGGCGATCTCGATCTTCTACAGAGTTCTGGCGGAGAGGATATCTCGGCACTGCTGAGTTCTGCCATCAATGCACGTTTCAAGCCCACCATCACGAGTGAAGGCGAAGCGCTTCTTATGTGTCGCCTTGCGGGTGACAGCATTGATCAAGGCAACAACCTGGGCATCGTTCGGGCGGAGCTTGAAGGCCCCTCAGATCTTCTTGCGCAAAACCAATCCGCCCTTGGCTCGCTCTCAGTATCCTCCATCCAAGGAGCAATTGAACCAAAAGACAGACCAGGCGAGCAACTTCTTGCGGTACGCCTGAACGCCGCAGGGACCGACAGCGCAATTCTTCGACGCACCGCCGAAGGCCTCACGGAAGTTGTACGTACCGGCATGCTTGCTCCTGGAACAGGTGATGCGAGCTTCGACCACATCCCCTCTCCGCTTGGCACATTGAGCAACGCCAATTCGCAGGGCGACGTTGTCTTCAGCGCGACGCTCTCTGGAGCCAAAGTGAATGCACACAACAACGGCGGTCTGTGGCGCGCACACGAAGGTAGTCTTGAACTTATTATCCGGGACGGACTGCATGTGTCTGAGGAGCCTTCGGACTGTCTCGTCTATGGCACTGAATACGCACGCGCACAGCTAAACAGCTCCGGCCACGTGGCGTTTCATACAGGCACGACCTGCAGAGGCATCGAGGTGTACTCTGACCGTACGGGAACCCTGAGACGTGAAGCCTTTAATGGCAAGCTCTTCAATGGTCCCTCGGGACTCTTTCGCATCGGATTCTTGAACGAGGTAACCATCGCCCTCGGGTCCTTGAATGATGATCACAATTATCTCAAAGGATTCCTGTCGGATTCTGGTGACCTGTTTATTCATACTTCGATACTGAATACGGATGGAACCTTGCGAAGCGGCTGGGGTATCGTGAGAATTCGTCTCGATGGCTCGGCTGAGATTATTCTTGAAAGTTCTGCCGCGCACTCGGGACTTGGCTTCGGACTTGGATCCGCTCCATACCCGGAACATGTGAGCTTTGCTCATGATGGGACCATGCTTGCGAAGGTGCAAGAATCATCCAATGGCCCCACAATGTTGGTCCTTTGGTCGCCGCAGCGAGGACGCACCGCGGTGCGTAGCGGTCAACTTGTTGGGGACTATTCCCTCACCGTAGATTACTCAATGAATATAAATGGCACTGCGCTCTCTGCTGGACGGGCGTTCGCTCATGTAAGGGTTCGTGCTCTAGGAGATAGCCCGAACACATCTCCTCGGCACGCACTCCTCGCGATTAACTCAGCGGGAACACTGTCGCTTCCCTTGGTACCTGGCATCAGCACCGTCCTCGATAGTGCAAACCAGGAAAGAGTAGTCCAAGGCTTTGGGAGCCCCTTCCAGTACACGTCCAAGAGGAACGTTGCCTCCGACTCAGGCTCGCTGGTGATGGTCGGGGTCCTAGAAGCACAGGAGGAAGAACACTCAGAAGTGATTCTCCTTCTGAGTCCTTCCGCCTTCGGGTTTGACCCGGCGGACTTTAACCAAGATGGCGTAGTGTCTGTGCCGGATATATTTGCCTTTCTCTCGGCCTTCTTTGCTGGAGATAGACGAGCGGACATAGACCTGAACGGGACGGTAGAAGTGCCGGATATCTTCGCCTTCCTAGCGCTCTACTTCGGTCGGTTATAATGAGATTCAGAAGCGGTGCTCACCGACCATAGGTGAGCACCGCTTTTTTGGTGAAAGGATACATGGGGGAGAACACGGGACATGAAACGAATATATGAAATAGGCCTGATTGCACTTATGTTTGGTTTCGGCGCGAGCCTCGCGCACGCAACGCCGATATCAAGCTGCCAAGCGCTTACCGCAGGAACCTACGAACTTACTCAAGACATAGAGTGCCCCACGACCGGATTCGGGATCGGCAGTAACGTGACACTCGATGGACAGGGCCACTCGGTAACGTACACCGGAAGTTCTGAACTTGCCTCAGGCTTTGGGTTCAACTCATTCGGCACTTCCAATTATAATTTTGAAAACATCTCAATTAAGAATATTCGATTTGTAAATTTTCCTTACGCTCATCGTGGGGTCCCAGGATCTACGACCTCAATACTTAGAAACATCGTCCTTGAGAATATCGAGACCTCCGGTGGCCAATCTTTGTACCACCGAGGCGTGATTAGCTTTAGTGCATGGTCACCCAGAATCGGCGCTGACGGAGGTCACACGCTCCGCTACCTTGACAACGTGACCTTTAGAAACATCTCAATCAGAAGTCCCTACGGGTACCTAGACACCGGCTATTTAGTTAATAGTCTCGTAGACGGTGTCACCGTGTATGGAGGAAGTTCTCTCGGCCAATCCATTCCTCGCTTCATCTGGAGCGGGCTCAACAGCACCATTCAGAATGTCCAGTTTACCAGCGATACACCCGCGTCAGCTCCACCGAGCGGACCAGTAGATCAGTACCTCATGACGTCGCTGTGCGAGATAGACCCACTAGGCTATCCTCGACCGCCAAGCCCACAGCTCGACCCGGTTCTGCCTGGTTCCCGCTGCGGAGGAATGCGACTACGAAACATTTCGTTCATCGGCCCTTCTCCACGATATGATTTTCGTCTTGGTGGCAACTATTATCGTCTCTCTGGCAGCAACCTTCTTGACTCACCAGGCTACGCCTCGCTAACACTTGAGGACTCAGAGATTCGTCGATACTACGTTCAGGCGAGCGCGATTTCAGCCCTGGGCCCAGTCCCCACCGAACTTACCTTCAAGCGCTCCACACACGGTTCAATTGCTATCAGTCGCGTCTTCACTTCTCCCGGCACAGGCGAGAACCTTTTCTCTAGCTCACCAGAGAGCGAGTTTGTCGTTGAAAATAATCGGATGAAGCTGCCGCAGTCTGGGCCGTTGGCCGGCTCAGCTCGCCTCACCTTTGAGAATCTTCCACTGTGTTGGAATGCCGTCCAGATTCACCGCAATGGCCAGCCGTGTGATTCAGCTATCTGCACTCAAGTCGAGCGCTTTGGTACCCGCGCCATCTTCGATGCCAGCTCAGGCGGAGACTACAGCCTCTTCGTTCAGTCGACTCACCCAGAGTGCAGCGAGGGCGGTGGTATGTGCACTAACCCTTGGGACTTTAATCGAGATGGCACAGTCAACGTTGCCGACATTTTTGCGTTCCTGACTGCATGGTTCGCACATTCGAGCCCTGGGTAACTCTGCAACGTAAAATGGAGCATTTCGTTATGAAACACTCATCAGTAATCGCGGCAGTAGCAATCGCCCTCTTGGTTCCTACTGAGTCAACCTTCGCAAAGCCATTGCATGAAGTCGCAATAGCAACCTCACGAAGCACCTGCCCCGGCCCTGCCGACCACACCGAAATTTGGACTGCCGATGATTTGCGCCGCATCACGGACGACATGCTCGAGAACAACGCGTCAACCTTACGATATCGTCAATGTGCCGACATCGAACTTCCTTCCTCTGGTTCATACCCGATTGGACTGCATCCAGACGGTCAGGTTGCGGTAGGCGGATTCCGAGGAGTGTATCTCGGTCAAGGCCACAGAATTTTGGGCCTGCGACCCGTCGCAAATCATTCGAGTGCCTTTGGATTGTTTCTTAGACTCGACGGTGCACACATATCTCAACTCGAGATAACAAACGCACAGTATGTTGGTGACCAACGTGCCGGAGTACTTGCCGCAGAAGTACACCAATCAGCTCTCGAAAACATTATAATTCGTGCTTCTGCGGTTCGGACCTCAAACCTCGATGGTGGAGTCCTCGCGGGTACTATCACAAACTCCACCTTGCGAGACTTCACCATAGAAGCACGAGCAGGCACCCTTGGCGGTCTCGCCCGTAGCATTTCGAATTCCACGCTCGAAGACATGCATGTCCATATAGTGCGCGACGAAAATTCAAACTTTCTAAAGTTCGCAGGTGTGACGGACTCGTTTTTTGAATCCCAAGCGCAGAGAGTCCGGATTCGCCTCGACGCCGAGCATTCTCTTAACCTTGAAGAGATTGCGGGGTTCGCCCTGGAATCCACCAGATCTCACCTTACAAGTATTATTGTCTCAAACTCGCTCTTCCCCCACACAACCTCCAGAGCGGCAGGACTCGTAGTAAAAGCTCTTACCGGCACGGTTATTGAAGAGGCTAAGGTAACGACGAATCTCAGCGCCGCATGGCAAGCTGGCGGCCTAGTGGCTCGCTCCGAAGGTGCGACATTTCGCGACAGCCTTTTCATCGGAGAAATTCAGAGCAACTGGGCCGCGGGGGGAATAATCGGCAGTGGGTCTCCGGGGGTCGACTCGATGGGTTCATCACCAACTTCTATTGAAAGATGTGCAGTTCGCCAGTCGGCGATTTCTGGGCGGGGCCCCGTTGGGGGCATTGTCGGCGAGCTCTCCAGCTTCGCTACAGCGGAAGGGTCTGTCACAGATTCGTACGCTTTGACTTCTGTGCGAAGCTACATGAGCGCTAACGAGTATACCAATCTCGGTGGAATTGCAGGTCTCGCTTACGGTTCGATGATTGATCGCGTTGTCTTTTCAGGTCCAGTCGGCGACGCAGAATATATCGGTGGCATTACAGGTGTGCCGTTCCTGGATTCCGTTGTTCAATCCGCTTTCTACAACAGCGATCTATTGTCCTTTAACAACGGTGAAGGCACGCCCGCAACGCAATCGCGAATGATGCAGGACCTTTCGCTTTACGCTGACTTCGACCTCGCGCAGGTCTGGAGCTTTACTACCGGCGACTTTCCTGAACTTCGAAGCATTCGGAATTTTCGACTCGACACGAACAACGATTTCGTCATCACGCTGCAAGATTTCTTTGCTTTCTTGGCGCTTTACTTCAGCTCATCGCCACAAGCAGATTTCTTGACTGATGGAACTATCAATTCATCGGATATTTTTGCGTACCTTTCGGCATGGTTTGGGGTGTAGGTTATGTGGTTACGAAATGTTGGTCGAAGCTTCTCATCGTTCTTAATCTCAATGTCTCTCGTGCAATCCGCGTTTGCTGCACCGGCGCAACTAGTCGCACGCTCCGGTCAAAGCGCAGTTGATGTCGCAGGATATACTTATAACGGGCTTTATAGAGATAATACTACTTCAGCACAGATAGCACTTCCTGCGCCTATGATGGCAGGCGATTTAGTTGCACTGTTTGCATCCCTTAACCAAGGAGCCTCAGCACCCAGCACAGATCGTGGACTATGGTTGCTGCATAAAAATGGGGCAGGTCGAGTAGTCGCACGTCAGGGCGGCGTCGCAACGGGAACAGAACAGGGAACGGTAGTTCAAACGTTAGGCGAAGCGATGACCGACTCCTACGGACGCTTATTCCACACCGCATACATCACAGGACCCTCGGTTACTCCGGGAATCAACAGCGATGGCATTTGGGAAACCGACATGTCTCAGTCTTCACTCGCTCTTCGTTTGGTTGCACCAGCTCAGGGAACTGGCCCCACCGGATTTCTTCGATCTGTTACCGGTATGCGTGGATTGGACGGCTCGATGGGGAGCGATTTAGCCATCAACGCCGTCGTTACCTCTTATCCGGGACAGCCAGTCACGATCCCATACACCACCGGCATATGGGCACGTACCGGCGCGAACTTCGAAATGGTTTCCTGGTCCTTCGGCGATGCTCCAGGACTTCCAAACACATGGTTCTCCGATGCATATCATCAAATCGGCGCTTCTGGCCGTGGAGCAACGTCTGCTCGGATGTACGGACCGAATATTTCGTCGATCGTAGTAAATGGTGCAACGATTTCTAACGACTTGGTTATGCTCCGTACTGCGCCGGGATCACGAGAGATTGTTGCTCGCACCGCGACACAGGCCCCGGGGACCGCTGCGGGGGTGGTGTTTCAAACACTCCCTGGAAACACAAGTCTCCCAGCCGTGAATGCCCGCGGAGATATCGCATTTTCCGCAAGAGTTATCGGTCCCGGTGTAACAACTTCAAGTGCCACAGGACTGTGGCGCTCCACCTCTGCTGGTGTTTCGCTACTTGCGCGTGGCGGTGAACCTGCCCTCGCCGCAGGAACTGGCGTGAATTTTGATTCACTTCTCGGCAATGCATCTAGCGGCTCTCTAGCAGTCATGGACAACGACGATGCCGTATTTTGGACATACTTTAGCGGAACCGAAGTAACCATCGCTAACGTATCCGGAATCTATAAACTAAGTGCTTCTGGTCAACACACCTTGATCGCTCGCGCCGGCGTACCGCAAAGCGCATTACCGGCCGGAGCTACTTTCTTGCGCACCGCGATGCCGCGTACGATGAGAACCGCCGGAGATGATCACGTCATGTTCGTCTCGCAGCTTTCAGGGACAGGTGTGACTACGTCAAACGACGAGGTGCTCTGCCGTCATCGTCAGGCTTCCGGATTACAACTCATTGCACGTGAAGGCGATATCATCGGTAATCATGTGTTGAAGTCGTTTGTAAACAACGGCGCCGACATGCAGCTTACCAGCAACGGATACGCTGTGGTGTCAGTAACCCTTTCACCAGCGAGCAATCCGACAGCAACTGCGCAAGCAGGACTGCTTGGAATATCGCCATCCGGCGCTGTTCAAATTCTGGCAGCTAAAGGCTCCGCGATTAATCTAAGTGATAGCACCTCGCCAACAATTACTGACCTTCGTATCGCCGCGAAGAGCGCGCTAAATGACTCCGGTGAAGTTGCTATCGCTGCGACTTTTAGCAGCACTCCGAGAGATGAAGCGGTGTTTGTAGCCTCTATCTTAGAGGACGCCCCGGCGTGTCCCGCGGATTTTAATCGCGACGGCATAATCAACAACGTAGATCTCTTCGCATTTCTCTCCGCTTGGTTTGCTCTAAATATTAGCGCCGACTTCGATGGATCCGGTGCGATCGCTGTGCCGGATATCTTCACGTTTTTAAATGTTTGGTTTGCGGGTTGTTAATATGTGGAAGTCTCATTATATCTGCCGAACTCTAGTTCTCCTAGCCGGTTCAATTTCATTTGTTAGTACGGCAAGCGCCGATCAATTTGAACTTTTGGCGCGTACAGGCATGGCGAGTAGCTATGGCCCTACGGTCACGTTCAGCCGTCTTGTGCGTAACAACGTAGAGCTCTCGCGCCCCATTATCTCAAATTCCGGGGATATTTGCTTTCACTCAATTCTGGCTGGTTCTGGAGTCACACCAGGAACCGCACTCACTGTGTTTTGCGGCAATTCCCTGTCCACCAATCCTGTGTGGCGTCAGTCAACGCAAGCACCTGGCGTGCCCTCAGGTGTTAACTTTGCAGGACTCTATGGATTGGTAATGAACGATTTCGGTCAGGCTACATATATCGCCTCACTATCCGGCAGCGGCGTGCAGTCCGGCGTAAACGATCGAGGAGTATGGCTCGGCGACGCTGAATCAACAACGTTTGTCACAAGAGACGGTACGCCGATTAACATCGCGGGGTATCCAGGTGCGAGCATGCGCTGGCTCATGAGTGCCAACATTGCAGCACCCAACGCCCCACAAGGCCCAGTCGTCATAAAAGGCAGTGTTGACGTACCCGGTGTCGGGTCAGCGATCCAATCAATAATTCAGCAGGCAAGTAGTGGTTTTACTCCTGTGCTAATGGCAAATACCCAACTACCTGGCGCAGCTCCTGGCACCTACATCTTAGGAATGGATCCTCCCGTAGTGAGCTCGACCGGAATTGCAGCCCACGAAACTACTCTCACCGGCCCAAGTGTAGGCACCGTGATGGTGAACGGAGTTTCGATCAATACCGACAAGGCCATTACCACTGGCGCAGGTGCGCAAGTTCGCACAGTCGCTCGCTCCGGCTTTCCGATTCCCACAGAAGCACCAGGAGTGGCGTTCTCTCTGGTTTGGGGTGGTAGCGCTCGTATTTCCACAAATCGAGATCGAGACCTAGCCTTCTCAGCTTCAATGGCCGGACCCGGCATAGCTGTTGGCAATAATTGGGGTATCTGGGTCGATCGCGCTGGACAGCTTTCGCGCATTGTCCGCTTGACCGACAATTCGCCGATCGCTGGTGCCACCATCGGCGGTTTTGGGCTTGGTTCAGGAACATCCTTTGTAAATCTGACGGACTCCAATGCGGTCATTTACTCCGCCATGATTGTCGGTGGTGGCGCGAACAGCACTAACAACGGAACGATCATCCATGCTCATAACGGCGTTCATACACTTGTTGGGCGAGGTGGCGTGGATCTCCCCGCACTACCAGCAGGCGTGCGGATACTGAACTCAAACTTCGGTCTCGGAGCACGTATCGGCACAGCTGGTCACGTTGCACTCGCCGCTAAACTTCAAGGCACTGGAGTCACCAGCGCAAACGATGCCGCAGTGTTTCTTTGGGCACCGAGCGATCCAGCCGGGCTGCGACTGATAGTGCGCGAAGGCGACGTCCTAGGCTCTCACCGAGTGACTAACATTTCAGAAACTGGCGTGGACCTGCAAGTAAATGCACAGGGACAAATTGTTTTTACTGCAACAGTGGTCGATGTGAACGACAGCCTACTGAGTGCGCGAAAAGCGGTGTTCACGGGTAACCCCAGCAGCACGGGCCGAATCGTTGCCGTTGAAGGGGGTTCTATCACTCTACCTGCGGGTAATGTGCAGATTCGGTCTCTCGCGATGGGCACAACCAAGACGCTCAACGATAGCGGTGAAGCAAGCTTCGTGGCTGACTTTGGGACTGCTACTCAATTTGATGAGGCGGTGGTAGTTGCGCAGCTGAGCATCGACCCTCCGGATCTTTGCCCCGCTGACTTCAATCAAAATGGCGTAGTCGATAACGTAGACCTCTTCGCGTTTCTCTCCGCTTGGTTTGCTCTTGATATGAGAGCCGACTTCGACGGCTCCGGCGCAGTAGCAGTCCCTGATATATTCGCGTTTTTAAATGTTTGGTTTGCAGGTTGCTAAATAGCATCGGTTAATTGAGAGGTGGAAATGTCGAAAAGGGTCCTAGCGTCAGCATGTTTCGGGCTACTATTACTCTCGGCAAGCACCGCAAGAGCGGACTACGCACTCGCACTTGGCTGCTATGACACCTTCACACGTTTTTCCGAAATTTGTCGGCTTACCAATCAAAGTGATCTTTCGCAGTGCAAGCGCAGTACCACTACTGCATGAGCACTTGCACATTCGGACATATCGGACTCTGTGGTCATAAGTGTCGCTCTGACTATGCGGCATGCCTTAATATTGCAGCAGATGGATTGGCCGCTTGTACAAAACTGGTGATGAATGATGCCAAGCGATGCCTCGATGGAGGTCAGTGGGAGATCGTAGCTCCCTAAGGCTTACGTGGATTTCGTGGGTGCAGTTGTTTCGTGCCTCGAGCCGGGCTACTCGAGTTCTCCCATCGATTCAGCCGGGTATTTGGAAACTTTCCCAAAGACCTCGAAGCCTCCATCACAACCCGCCGATCTTACGCAGGCGATTAAGTAGTCCGGCTCCAGAGGAGAAAAGTTTGCTGAAAGAGAGATAAATGCGTTTTAGTAAACGCTAGTATCCGGCTTACTTCAGAGCAATTTCGATCCTACCCGTTTGGGTAATGAATTCGAAGTTTGTGTTGCCGGCTTCCCGCAGCATCCGAGATGTGAATCACGTAAGTTCCGGCTGGCAGTCTCATTACACGCTGAGTGTCGGGGTCCCTTTCCACCACCTGATGTCGAAGAATGCATGCGAGACTATCACAAAGAACTCCTGCGACGACTTGGCCTCGATTATCGGTGAGTCCAATGGCCGTCGTACCAGGCGGCATTGAGATTACAAGATCAGTGGTCGTTCGAATTGGTGGAGAAAACTTGGCGCTATTCGCATCTGGCGAAAGCAAATCTCCTGAGTGGTGAAGAAGGCGGACCGGTGCGGTCCACGTGCCGAGCTGGTCCTCAATCCACACCGACGAGTGTAGCTCAATCGGGATAATGGAGGATTGGGCCTGGACTGCGCCGGACAAGAAGGTAAAAAGTGAAACCCCGACTGCTGCGAATGAATATTTTGATAACATTTATGGTTCCCCAAGAAGGACCGTTAGGTCCAATACGGTATATACGAGCTGAAGCCACGGTGCGCATTTCTACGCGTGAAGAAAGCAAGAGACATGCCAAGACCGCCGCCACCACAAGCATGGTAGCCGTAAGGGATCAGGGGTGACTCCTCAGTCCAGCGCGGCGTCGAACCGGCGAGTCAGCGGGCATAGGAAAATCGATCTAACCCATCGAGTTACCTAACCAAGATAATTCTAACTCTGCCGGATTGTTTCATGTGGCACGACATGAGCGCCAGGAATTCCAGTGCATCGAACTCGTGTGTGCGTCCGTCATTGGTGGTGTACACGACGATGTTGTCGGCGATCTCAAGCTTCTCGAGCGAGAGCGGTCCCCTCTGGGCAGGCGAATTTGCTGCGCTTTGCGGGGGCCAGGCTCTGCAGCGACGTGAAGCGCTAAAACGCTCCAAGCAGTTTGCCGAGACACTCGATCGACAGCGGCTCATTCGGAAGGTCTGGATTAATTCTCAGACAACCAAGCGGGCCGAGCGTGGTATAGACCGAGAACATTGGTCGATATCCATGGGCTCGAAGTCCCAAGATAGCATGCCCGAATTCTTGAACTGTCCAACCCGTAAACATGACCAGCGCGGTAACCTGAAAACCCGGATTGAGGAGCTCCTTGTAGTACGGGGCATATTTTGCATTCGACATGAACTCGTAGATCGTTGGCCAACCTGACGGATTCGCGGTTGGACGAATAACGGTAAGATCCGCGGCCAGACTCTGCGCTTTAGAATGAGGAACCCAGCTCTCGATTTCAAGGTGTAGATTCTGCAGATCGGCTCTCCCTCTTAGGTAGGCGAGGAGGTCGACCATAAGTCCTTTGTCCCTCGGTTGCCCGGCCAGGGGATGATCTTCGGGATTTGGAGGCCAATACAACGGATTACCGAACGGGGCGACGTCGAGTGTAGACTGGCCAAGGGTGTAGGCATCAAGTCCAATCATCTTGAATCCCATATTCTTTGCCTGAAGCAGCGTATTACCGACGAAGGCATAGTCGGCTCTCGTGAGCCAACGGAAGTCGGGATTAAGAGTGGTGCCGTGATTCGGAGTATGTATGGAGCCGAGATAAAATCCGAAACTCACTCCTCGCGAGTTCCAGTACAAGACAAAATCTTGCCATGAATTCAGCATTGCAGGTGTCCATGCGTCGAGCGTGAGCCACGGCATGGCAGAATAGAAATCAGCATTCGTGTGGTCGCACCGTTGGTGTCCCGCAAAGCCCCAGAACCACACTTCACGGAATCCCACAGAGTGAAGTTGCTCCATTAGGTAGTCGAGTGCGGGACGGAAGCCCTCCGTCTCAAGTTTGGACTTTAGGAAATGATTCCAACTTCGAGGATTCTGGGGGTTGAAATTTGGGTTCGGGGAACCGTCAAAGTTGAATTCGCACGTGGGATAACTGAGTTGAATCATCGCCGCCGGATTGGTTCGCTTCTGATAGGCGGCAGGCTGAACGATTAGCTGGCTATAGGAATAGGGACCGCCATACTGGTCCGCCCAAGGGGCAATCTCGTGAGGCTCGTCGCAAAGTGGGTTGTTGGGATCAATCATCGCACATGGAAGATACACGACAGGAACGCTTGAGCTTGAGGAGCTGCTGCTTGTTGCGCTTGATGAGCTGTTGCTGGATGAATTGTTGGATGAGGCAGAGGAAGACGAACTGCTGCTTATGCTCTGTGACGAAGAGGAACTCGAACTCTGCGCGACACTAGAGCTTGTGCTAGATGAGCTACCGGAGCTTGAATGAGACGAGCTCGAGCTCATTGACTGCTCACCCCAACACGTCAGAATTGCGTTCAAGTCATCGATCCCGACATGGCCATCGCCGTGAACGTCCGCTTCCGCTGGGATGGGAGAAGAACTCAGCCAATTCGCTATGACTATATTAAGGTCGTCGATATCCACCCTGCCATCATTATTAATGTCGCCAAGCGTGCATGGATCAAACGACGATTCGAGGCTCGTTGAACAAATCGACCTTAATGCGTGGTAACCCACGCTTACGCGCCGCTTTCTTAGAATCCGCGCAGACTGGCTTGCGGTGAGTCTGACCGCATGCGCTCGACGAAGCTGACGGTCAATCCTTCGTACGCGCTTGCGAAGGCGATTTGAGCCTGGGCGTTTCACGAAGGAACCTTGGCGCTTGGAATATTGCACAGGGACTGCTGCGTGCGCCGGCGCAAGTGAAGCACATTCTACCACAGACTGTGTGACGGGGTTGAAGACATCGAAGGGGGCAGCAGGGAGCTCCGCGAAGCTCGCGTATGGTGCCGAAATGAGCGCAAACAGCCCGCAACTTAACAACGTTGAATATCGAGTCACACCACCACATCACCAACTTGAGAGGAACCGCCTCGTTGCGGTGCTGAGCTCAAGTCCCTAAGGGGGGATTAAGCAGAATGTGTACCAGAGCGCTTAAGACTGAGCGAATGTTCTGGGAACCAGAAAGCGAGCGGGTGTTTCGCAGGCTAAAGGCGATTCAAGGGGCGGAGCTAACCTTATAGGTTTATTGCTAGATCTGTTGGGTCTCCGGTGAACCACTAGATTGTGGAACGACTAGGGATTTCGATCGAGTGATGGCGTTTCACCGGGAACTACCACGAAGAGTGCGGTCGGTTTTGTAGTGACGGTGCTCTAATACTCAGCACCAATATTGCTGCAACGGTATACCAACAGCGCTATGCCAACAGCGGAATCAAGCTACTGTGCTGGTCCCGAATAAAGCACGATTGTATCAAGACGTTGCGGAGTGTCGCAGCGAAACAATATTAGCCCGTCTCTGTTCACAGGGGTCAGAGGAATTTCGGCCCCATTCAAATCGAACGCACGAAGCGACTGATAGAACTCGCCGTCAAACGGCCTAAGAACTTCAACGCGGTTCCGTTCCTCCGCAATTCGAATGACCGATGCGGGTGGCTTATCGGGTTCGAACAGATCAACCCCAAGATAAAGCGGTGTGATGTTCCGGACTTCTGCCGGCATGGTAAAGCGTGAGAGTTCACGCTCCGGCGCCGGATTTGCGACCGGGCCTAAGGCGCCTGAAGGCGTACCGGTTGCGGTGGGGCCGCTTTGTGCGGAGGAAGCGTCTGCGGATAGCAGTTGTTCGACTGCGGCTTTAACCTGGTTCACGGTAAGTGAATTGCTGACTACTGTGCCATTCGCATCGACTAACACGATTATCGGGACTGTGGCGCGGAGCGTTCCGCGAAATGCTTGTGCTTGCAGTGCCCACGCCTCTGAATCCCCAGGTATTCGAACCACGTGCCACGCGTCATGGGGCTTCGCGTCGTGCAGCTGCTCGGTAAGAACCTGGGAAGCGGATTCGGACAATTCGGTATTGTCTATATTTACCGATACTACCCCAAGCGCAGCTCCGTGCTGCTCAACGAGTTGGGAGAGCACTTTGTGAAGATGGCGACAGGGAGCGCACCACGATGCTCCAACTTCCACCACGTACACTTTTCCGCCAAATGACGAGGATCGGACTAGATCCGACTTCTCCGTCAAAACCGCGATGTTCTCCTCGGTGCTCGTTACCATGGACCATTCGTAGGGCGAGCCTACCTTTGGGAATGGGAATACGGTGAAACCCAACTCTTGCGCCTCCGCGAAGGCCGACGCCGCCACTAATGAGATTTGGGCCTCGTCTGAAACGAAGCGACGAACTCCGAGTTCAATTGCTGGATCACCCGCCCCGACTCCGACCGCTGCGAGGGAGCCAAAGATGAACGAGAAGCTGTCGAAAGCCTCGGGGGCAAGAGTAAGCGCCCTGCCCTTCTCGGTACGTACTTCGAGTACATAGCTTACCCCTGAACTTCGATCGATCTCGGGGACCAGGACCAACAGTTCGCCGCTCTCTTGATCGAATCGCCATGAGAATTGATCGCTCCCGAGGTCCTCGGCTGTGGCAAGACGTACCGTCCAATCGTAGGAGCCTAGCCCTGGAACTTTTGAAAGCGGCACAAGCTCGGTGCTTGTGGCTTCGGCAAGTCTCTCCCGAGCGGATAGCGTGGGCATTACATCGTGTGAAAGTTCCGGGCTGTCTACAGCCGGGAGCGTCAGAGAGGGAAAATCTGAGGGCGCTTCTGTTTCGGATGTCCCCACGTGAGGGACTCGAGATGACTCAACAGGTGGTGCGCCATTCTTCGCCGTTACTGCCAGGGCGCCTCCAAGCGCGGCCAAAGCAAACATACGACGAGCATTCGTTTGAGTGTGCATAATCTTCTCAGGAGCCTGCAGCCAACAAAGGAGATGTTTCCGACGGGGTCGAGGCTAGCATGAATGATTGTCTAACTCTCTAGGAAACGATTATTCATTGACAGTTCCCTCGCTCGTGCTATAAGAGGTGCGACCGAGGTCCTCCTGAAGGGATTCAGCGATTCGCTAGGCACCTTCTTCACTTTGTGCTCTTTTTTATCAATTGCTCATTTTTGGTTGTGTAGGTGGTTGTCTTCGTAAGGCTCTGGCGTCAACGCGGGAGGTGCGAAGCGTGATCGAACTGTGTGTCTGGATTTTGCAGTTTTTACTTGTTTACCCGGAGAATGACTATGAGATTTCGAATAATGCTTTCGATCGCGGTGTGCGCAGTTGCTGCTCTCACCTTTAGTGCGGGGATTCACCCTTTTGTGAACAGCGCCGACGCTGAGACTTCCCTTGGCGGGACGCAGTACCAGCCTTCTCCTGAGTTAGACTCATTGAATCTGGAAATTGCTCTCTACGAGTCGATTCTTGCTGGTGATTTCGACGGCTCTTCAGCCGCCGCCCAGAGTGCTAACTGTACAGGGACCGAATGCAATCTCCCCTCCAACGGTGGAGTAGGCTGCGGCTGCGTGGGAACTGGCGGCTGTACACCCGGTGGGAGTGGAAGTAGAGCTTGGGTAGAGTGCGACGATGGAAATGGGACTAAAGTTCGTTGCACCCGTAATAGTAACGGCCAGGGCTGTAATTGTGTGCGCACTTAAGCTTCGTCCATTTTCACTGTAAGCAACTTTAAGAGGAAATCATGAAAGCATTTATTTCTCGCGTATTTCTCGCTCTAGCCTTTGTGGCAGTATCTGCTGCGGCACCAACTTTGCTGCCTTCTAACGCCTCCGCGGCGGATTGTGTCGACTGCAAAACGTCTATACCTGGGTCTGGAAGCACCGCGTGTTCCTGTCAGGGGACTTCCTGCAGCTGCACAGGCACAGGTAGTCAAACAAAGTGCACTTGCAATAAGGCAGATGGTTCCCGGATAGAATGCAAGAAGAACAACAATGGTTCTTGCCAGTGTAAGACTATTCGCCCCTCTGGTTCTGGGTCCGGTTCGGGTTCTGGAAGCGGTCAGAATCGCGGCGATACAGAGTGGTAGGCCGAACACTGGTTTTTGCCCACTAGTTGGGGCTTGACCGGTTTTAAACCCCCGTAAGTCTTCCTGCGAAGGTAGGCTTACGGGGGTTTTTGTGTTCTTTGAGCTTTGAGGCTTCGGCGTCCGCATTGGGCCGCCGCGAAGCGCGTCTTCGCAATCTTTGCTCGGAGCGGTTCGGCCTCACTCAGCTGGGTTGGTAAGCGTTGGATTCTCTTGCATTCAACGCATCGAGCCTTGTAGTAGTGGTGCCTTAGTCGAATTGGCTTCGGGCTCCTTATGCTCTCAAAGATTCTTTCGCCTGCGTTTGCATTCTTAGCAGTGCTTTATCATCTCATCCCTCTGCTTAGCAGCAGGGCACCGGCTGGTTGGGATACGAGCTGCCATTTCTATCTTGCTCACCATATGGGGGACCTCCTCGCGCGGGGGCATGTTACGGGTTACGACCCTTTATGGTACGCGGGCTATCCGTCATTCACCTTGTACCAACCGCTCGCCTATGTGCTCGCAGCAGGCCCCTACTTCCTTTCTGGCGGTATAGTGTCGATTGGCTTCGGCTTTAACCTCCTGCTCGTCCTGACACCGATTCTGTTTC
Source organism: Bdellovibrionota bacterium (assembly GCA_041739995.1). Taxonomy (GTDB): domain Bacteria; phylum Bdellovibrionota_C; class UBA2361; order UBA2361; family JBGSMV01; genus JBGSMV01. Next base: position 21,184 of record JBGSMV010000026.1, on the reverse strand, counting down.
TGGTGTCACTGTGGTGGGCCACTCGCTCGTGGCTTGGATCGGAGAGCGCTCGGTTCTCATGGATTCTTGGGGCGCTATGGCTTCTCTTGGGGCGCGACTTTTCGCTCTTGGGGATGGGCATTCATGCCGCTACGTTCGTCGGCTTAGTGGCCCACATGCTCGGGCTTGCACTATCTCTCACCGTGCTTGGGTTGTGTGCGCCCCGGAGCGCCCAATCCTGGGGCTGGCGTCGACTATTGGTGACGGGCTTTGTAATCGCGCTTGTTTTACTTTGCCATTCGTTGTCTGCGCTGTTCTTGGCAGCCTGCCTCGGTATTCTTGTGCTTTGTGCAAAATCTTGGCGGCAGCGTGGGTGGATTGTTGCCTCCGGATTGTTGGGGATTGCACTTAGCGCTTGGTGGCTCGTGCCGTTTCTCGATCACCTTGAACTTAGCTCTGCTGCCAAGCTTGCTGCCTCGAGTCAATATCCAGATCCCCTCTTTGCCCTATTTCCTGAGATGAATCCGGGTAAGCTGCAGGCCCTGGTCCAAGAAGCAAAGAGAGGTGCTTCCTTTAGTAGTCTAGGCCTGAGCCTTCCTTGGACTGGTATTCTCTTTCTGTCTGCAACACTCTTCGGAGTGGCTGCGCTGGCACGTGCACAAAAGTGGCAACTGCTTGTCTTATTCTTCGGTTTGTTGATCGTTCTGCCACGAGACTTCTTCCCTCATACCACCACGACTCCGCTTCACTACTATCGATTCACCCAGTCCATTTCAGGACTGATGCTAATAATAGCTGCCGGCGGCCTCGTGCACTTGTCCCGTCGGCTAAATCCTCGCCTAGTGTGGAGCTGGGCCGTACTGACCCTAGTTGTAGCAACTGGCTTTAAGTTTGATCTCAAGGAGGATGTGAAAGATCCGTTTGGGTATCGACAACCTGGCAACTTCCCCGTGCACCACTTTGTCGACCAGTACTCTTGGTATGCTGATGCGGAAGCCATTATGGAAGAAATTGCCAAGCTTCCGCGTACGGGACGAGTAGCAACCGAGAGCGCAATGAAGAATCAGTACATCCTTGGATCGCCGCACTTCTTCTCCGCAATGTTGCCGCTTAAGCATGGTATACCCGTGTTGCCAGGGTTGTTGTCGGAGTCCGCGCTCTCTGCGGGGTTTGTCAATCCAATGTTAAGCGAACTTACGGACAGCATGCTTTGGGGGCGTACTGAGTTGTACTCTCAGGCCGGATTTACTGGTCTTCTTCCCCAACAACTCATCGAGCGCCTCGGGTTTTACAACGTGGAGTATTTGCTCGTCAGCACGAGGCTTGCTCGAAGGAAGCTTGCGCCGCTCGTTGGTGAGGTGATCGATGAAGTGGTGAAGCGAGGCGAGTTTATGGTGTACCGACTGCGAACCTTTCGCCCCCGTGTCCGGTGCACCAATGGAAGGCCATTTCTCTTTTTAGATAGCGGCGGTATGTCATTCCGCATGTTCTTCGACCTATGGTTTTCAAGTTCGATCTTGGGCCCGCGCGATGTGTTTCGACTAGACGATTCAGTGGCAACACTTCGCGAGGACGAACGTGCGCAGTTTGCTGGAATTATCGTTGCGCTTCAGTGGAATGTGCCAATTGACCAGAACGAGGCGGCTTCAATTGAGGGCCTAGGATTGCCCGTCATTTATCTTAACGATTCAACGCGGACGTCTGTTCCTGGTGTAGTTTCTATCGCGGATATTAGTGACCCAAAATCTACTACCGAGCTGGAAGTCGCCGTGAGAAATATTCTTGAGCAGACCCCCAACGCACTTGAAGTTCCGGGAATAGCCTTCACCAAGGAGGAGGCCGAAGCCTTCGAGTTCGATGCACACTGTCCCGTGGTGCTTGGCTACTCGTACACTCCGCGCTGGCAAGTCGAGGGTGAGGCGCAGAGAGTATTTTTAGCCGCGCCGAGTTTTATGGGAGTTCTTAGTAGCAGACAAACGCGGATGCGGTTCGTTCGTTAAGATTGTTGCGGATGGGAGGCTTCGAGGATGCCGCGCCGTTTGAAACTACTGGCGACATGCAGTGACGGCCGTCCGAACAACCCATATGAGATACTACTAGATCAACTCAGCCAGAAAGCTGATCTCCAAGGAACCTCTAGCCCAAGGCGCTCCAGCGGGGTCCCCGGAGCGCCCTTCGGGTGAGATTATGTGCGGATTGTAAGGTCGTTAGCCCGCTTATGCCGACCAGGAGAGTGAGGTGGAATCCTCGGAATTTAGAGCTCTCATGCATAAGGAAGTGTGGTACGTGACCGTTCGCATCAGAAATAATATCGCCAGCATAGACGCTCAACGGCAACTTTCGGATGCTACTGGTGCGCTGTCTCGAACGCTTGAGCGATTGTCCTCGGGAAGTCGGATCAATAACGCCTCTGATGATGCGGCTGGGCTCTCGGTAGTGGGGCATAGGAAAACCGATCTAACCCATCGAGTTAACGAACCAAGATAGTTCTAACTCTGCCGGATTGTTTCATGTGGTTAAAGAGCTGATGAACTGACGCGCGGAGAAGCGTTGGAATGCCCCCCCTTGGTGCGAAGCGACGGGATTTTTAGAGTGAGAGGGTGCTCAGTGGGGCATAGGAAAATCGATCTAACCCATCGAGTTACCTACCCGAGATAGTTCTAACTCCGCCGGATTGTTTCATGTGGCACGACATGAGCGCTCGGAATTCTAGTGCATCGCACTCGTGTGTGCGTCCGTCATTGGTGGTGTACACGACGATGTTGTCGGCGATATCAAGCTTCTCGAGTGAGAGCGGTCCCCTCTCAATATAGCGCGCAACAAACCTAATGCGGTCTTCCTCCGTAAACGGGTCCCCTACCCATCCCCCTTCGCAAGAACGCTTCGGCGGGACAAGCGCACCGAAACCTGCGTGCTCCTGTGAAAGAATTTGAGCCGGCACCTCGTCGGTGATAAGCCCCCGGGTGACCAGTGCAGCAAGAACCCCGTCCCTAAATTGCTCCGCCATGCGCTCGGTATCGATCGCTGCCAACGGGGTGAAGACTCCGGCTTCGTCGAAGGTGCCATCGGCGAGCAGTCCATGAAGATGTGGGTTGAAGTTCAACGCCTCACCCGCGGTCTGCACAGTAAGGATAAGTGCTGAGGTTTGAGTATCCGACCCAAGGACGGTTTGCACCGCACTCCCTGCTGCCTTAAAGAGGACATCAAGAAGGCTCCGGTCGTTCCGGAAAAACACCCTGAGTCGTTTGGGGAGCGTAAAGCCGCAGTGCCGGACTTCGGCGAGCTCAGTCGAGCCGTGCGGTACACGCTCAAGCACCGAGTCATAGTGGTGTTACCCAAACTTGACCGCGCGCCTGGCGTTGCATGCGGGGCAAAGTCCTCTCCTTTTGCATGAAAAGGCTACAAGAAACGAGTGCTTGCAGGTGTCACAGGTAGGCCCCGAACGTAGGTCGGCTCATATCGCAGATGTCTTTATGGAATCGGCTAAAATGGGAGGTAGCTATCTGTACGTATGAGACATCCAAGGGCATCATTTCGCTCCCCCTAGTGATACTTGGACATTCAAATTTCCTAGACGAAAGACCAGCTCATTGTAGCGGCTTAGAGAGCCTCCCTCCCCGATTGAGAGGAAATCGCCCCAGGGCCAGAAATCATCCTGTTAGGGCCTGCAGTGATCTTGTAAATGCCTTTTTTAGTCATAACATAAACTGTATATAGCTGATTTAAGCCTATTATTTCGTGGATTATAGTATTTTGTAGATTTAATGCTCTTTTAGGCAGAATAGCGGCATAACTCTCATACACGCTTAATCGTGCAGCATCTCAGTTCGAGACCTGTATTCGGAAGAGCGCAATCAGTCGGGATTTGTCTTTGCGTAATCGAGCTTCCGTCATGAGAGTAAATGCACACAGGTGCCAAGCGCGCAGGCCACAACCCTGCGTCAACATACACAGATGCTTGCTGACAAGCGGCTTGAAACTCTCTCGATGAGGCTTCCCGCAGGCTCATATCATGCGCGAGGAGAGCCTTCCAACTCCGGCGGCAATTGAGAAATAGGAAGAGAATAGGCAATACACACATGCATCAAGGCAGGAGTACGAAGCTCGAAGCTCGAAAAAATGTCAGGCGAGCGGCAGCAGAAGACCTAGCGAGCCTTTCGCTAAAACTTCCGGTTGATGTTCCCGGCGAGAGGTTCATACGCGATCGCTACTCGCCGGCTACTGGCACCCCACACCCAGAGGCCCTACGCAAGGTCACGAGAGCGATGGCCACTCTGCTCGGAGTAGAAACTGTCGCTAAGTACGTCAGCTTAATGCCCAATAGTAAAATCACTCTTAGCAGATGCTCAGTGGCATTCGGAGTGGCGGAGCGCTTCGATCACTATATCTCTATCGGCATCGATCCCGCCAATCCAGAGAAAGGCCCTTGCCTTATCAATGAGTTCCCTTGGTCGCCAGAGGAGTACTTCTCAAAAGCCGATGTGGCCAATGGCAAAGCCGCTGCAGTAATCGGTCTGCTCATTACGGACGAAATTATCACGGGACCACGCTCACTTGCCGCACTCGTGCGAGCGCGCGTAGACGGTACTCGTATCGGTCCCGTGAAGGCGAAAAGATCGCGTTAGTTGGGGGAGCCACTTTAGAGACGAGGCGGCGCATGACTTTCAGGTTCCTAACTGGTTGTTGATGAACCTACGCCATGCGACCACCTCGGGAACGGAGGGCAGAAAATCGCGCCCAAAGGTCTTCATGAGACTGAAGTTGACGAAGCGGCGGCGCTTCTTAGGTCGGATCACTGCCAGGATTCAGTCCTTTGGCGATCATTGCAGCTTCGAACACTCGCCAGGCACGAGCTCGAAGCGGAGCTTCGACATTTGAGGCAACGACGGCTTCCGCCATCGCTTCATCTGCCACTGACGCCGGGCTGCCCGAGTCTTCGCCCATGACTGAGTCACTCGCAGGTAGCGCATCAAATTGCGCTGTTTCCACCTGCTCAGCAGCGTCGAGCGTGAGGCCAAAGTGACCTCTCAGCACTGGGACCAACCAAGGCATCCACTGCCGACCATCGTCGACGCCTTCGGTTCGGATGTCAACCAACACCCGAAGCGCGAACGCGAACAACTCCGATCCGGAGAAGCTTGCAGGTTTTGTTGGATCTGCAGAGCTGACCAACAAGACCTCCGCGCCGCGTTCCTTGACCCAAAGAGAGCCGTGACGGAATTCGCCGCCGCCGATGTCTTCAACCACAGGCTCTTCGCCAAGGTGAAGGATAGTTCGCCTGCCCTGTTCGAGAACGTGGCGCTCGGTTGGGTTAGTTCCGAAGGGCGGCAGCCACAGATACGTGTCCACCAAGTTCGCCGGATCCTCCGAGCGCTTGGAAGCGCGAAACGAGGGCAGCGCCGCAGCGCGAACGATCTGTAGCGCGTCGCTATGCAGCAACGCGCTCACCAAAGTCACGAGCCCTGACCAATCACAGGAGGCGATTTCGCAATCGTCACCCATGATTTCCTTCCCATCCACCAGGATGGGGATGATCTGGAAGCGGTCATTGCCGACCGCTATCAGACCAAGTTCCTCGGTATGGACAAGTGCCACCACGGGAGTGAGAGCCATGCGGCACCTCCTTTCTTCTTATGAGAACCTCTAGATACTTTGCACCTTTCACACTGAAAGCATGCGTCGCCGGCAGATTCGCACCGTATCCAGGCAAACACCCAGAATAAGTGCGGATCTGCGAACGACGCACGAGTCTCCCTCTACCCAACGCAGATTGTAGCGCCTCCAACGAGGACAGCCGCTCACTATACGACTAGCCCGAGTGCTACTCAAAAAACGTAGGAAGTTTTTGCTTAGCCAAGGGGTCGCCCTTAGAATGGCCTTCTCCCGTCTAAGGGACTCTTTACACAGGATCTTTCCGTCAGGGCAGGAAGCCCACGTATCGCAACTATTGAACCCTTGGCGCTGGGCCCGCGTGGGTTTTGTGTCGCGATATGGACAGCCCCGATCTTTTCTCACCTTCGGTATCGAGTAGATGACGAACGCACCTCTCACGAGTGCAGGCCTGCGCTTGCGCTCGTGAGGAGGTCGCGACCAATTAAGGAATTCCTCGTCAACATCTGTTCGACGAGAAGGGAGGTTTTCTTAGAAGAACATTCATACATGAGTCTACCAGTGACGGTATGGGCCGATGTGTTTGCGGGATTTTTGCTGCGCTTGTAGCCAGCACCTGCAGAGACAAGACCCCTCGGAACAAAGAAAGGAAGTGCTACGTGACAACGAAAAGAACGGCCCGTCCGTTGACGGTGGGCGATCCCACCTTCTTCGCGCAACGCACCGCGTTGCAGGATCCGATGATGCTGGCCGCAGAGCTCTTGAGGAACGTGTTTCGTCACGCGGGTGGCGACGCCATGTTCTTCCCTGGTTCCCAGGGCGAGCTGTGTTGCCGCGACAACGGTCGGGGCATGAAGCCAGACGAGATGATGCATCTCGCTGGTCTTGGCTCCTCCGGGGGCCAGGTCGGTGGAGCGGGCGATCAGGGCGTGGGCGCCAAGTACTATGTGGTGCCCTTCAGTCCCGAAGGCGTCGAGTGGATCTCGCTAGCCAAGGGTGGCCATCAGGCTCACCGCCTCGAACTCTTCGTGCAGGATCTGCCCGGCGGGCGCCGAACTTTTGGCCCGCTTGAACAGGACGGAGAGATCATCTTCCCCTGCCCGACTCCGCGGACGCTGTCTGGACACGGCACCTTGGTGCGTTGCAAGGGGCTGCCCTACAACGCCAACCAGCTGCATCAGTTCCTGAATGGAATGGCGCTTGAGCCGCAGAACGGTAGAACCATCACGGTCGCCCGCCCGCATGGCGAAGCGACACGCGATGAACCCGTCGTTGGCCTGCTTGAGGCGCAGCGGCGAGTTGCCATGGATGGCAACTACGGCGTGGTGGACGTCGGTAATGCCGATGTCTACTGGGCTGTGATGAGGCCTCAGGAAGAACTCGACTCTATGCGGTTCTGCCAATGGGAGTTCAAGCCCAACACGGTCTACTACTGCTGGAATGGTTGGGTGTACAAGTCCTGGGGCATGAACCGAAACGCCGGCGCAGTGCTGGCTCGCTGGGGCATCACCGCTGCAGCATCTCGCATGATGCTGGTGGTGGTGGCCAAGGATCCGTCCGGGACTCCAAAGTCCCAACGCATCGTTCCCTCCGACGACAGGTCGGAGTTCAAGAACTGGGATGAGCTCGGAGCGCAAGAAGCGTTCAAGGCCGAGATCCCGGAGCAGTTGGAGCTGTTTCTGGCGGCGTTCAAACGTCGGCACTGGGAAGACCAGCCCGAACGAGAACTTGTCCAGGAGCTGCTCAACGCCTGTTTGCGCCGCTCGGGCGCACTCGCCGGACTTGCTGGTCCGGCTGTCGGGCTGCCGAAGACCCTCATTCGGGCAGGCGGCACGCGCAAGTCAGGAGCCGACGCTACGCCACGGGAAGACAGAGGTGGCAGTCGGAGCAAGCCCAAAGCGCGGCTTGACTATGTCTGCGTCAACGACGAGGAGCTCAAGGGCCGAAAGGCCGAGATCCGAGACGGGACGCTCTACATCAACATGGACTACCCCGACATCTCGGGCATCATCGCGCAGGCCGGTGGTAATCTCCGCGAGGAGAAGGTCCTGCGCGCCTTGATCGTCACCGAAGCGGTGGCGAACTTGACCCGCTACATGGAAGCCAGCTCGAACCCCGTCACCGATGATGTGGTTTTCGCGGCAGTGTCCGGACTGATGCTGGCCCGCATGCGGGCGATGATGGGGAAGCGCATGGTGCTCCCGCTGATCGACATCTCAGTCGCCGAGAAGCCCAAGGGCAAAAGGTGACATCGGATGGGTTGTCCTTCAGTTCGACAGTCCAAATCCGGTGCGGACGAGAGGAATCTCCTTCGCACCATTTCATTTGAATGTTCTTTGCAAACTTCAGTGCTTCCGTGCTGCCGCAGTATGTCCGTGAGATACGACTACTGCGGTACAACTGTTGCAGTACAACAGCGCTGGAGGAGGTTACACGTCGAGATTGTTTAAGCCATGACGCTTAGACATGTCCGACAAAGGTCACTGGTCGCGACCTCCTCCTCCCAATTTCTCACTTAATCCATGCAACCAAAGAGCGCTATGTAACCTAGGTGTGCGCGTTGCCAGCGTAGAGGAGTGTGGGTGCGCTGCATGTCAGGTGGTTCGAGACTGATACCAAGGCAAAAAAGCCTGGTTCAGTGCGGGACGCACAATGCGTGCGATAGTCACGGGAGATTCCTTGCCCTCAAGTGACGCGAGGAAAGGTTCGACCTGGCCAGTTGGATTAGGCCTAACTCGCTGCTCCACTGCCCGGTCAAGTTCGAGCCTCACGCGCTGAGGATCAGAAGGCACTAGGTCTCGGAGATCTGCAGCCCGATCCGCGCAGATGGATTCAAGAAACGCGTAGGCCCAACGCAGGCGACTCGACGCCTGTGTCATTTGAATGCCCTGCGCTTTGTCCGTAACAAGCTCCCAGACGCTCTCACGATACTCCTCGTACGCGGAGAACGGCAGTGGCTGAGCAAAACGCTGCATAAACTCATGTCGAGCGAAGTCCTGCCCATGCAGCAATCCTGCTGCCTGTGCCTTTGGATAGAACTCATTTCGCAGCAACAAGTATGCTTGTGTCGCTACACGCTCTGGAGTGCCTTGCCGTTGCAGTTCAGCACAAAAGGCGTCGATACGCAGTGGTGCTTGATCGTCGACGAGACAAGTGACTGCTTCATTAATCAGAGACTCGCGCGTTCCTTCAACTTCTCCGGAACGAATCAGGGTTTTGGCCTCGACGCTATGTGCGAGGCCTTCAAGATACATCTGCAGCGTTTTCCCGCGTATCACCCCCGCACGATGCGCAAGTGGTGGGTGTGCCCCTGAGGGACGTGCGGGTGCTACTTCTTTTTGTATTTCCTGGGCCCAAAACTCCGCCAGCGGATGCACGAACTCAGCAGAAGGTGGAATGTACACCTGGGCGGTCGCGTTGTACCCGCAGTTCCCGCGGGACTTCATTGACGAGAAGAAACCAAGATGCAGCGCCCCCCAACTCGTAGCAAACCACTGATCATCGAGCGTGAAGCGTTCACTTAAGTACGTAACCATCTGCTCACGAGGACTACTAAATAGCTCACGCTCAAGCGCCTCTTGAGGATTGCTCGCGGTGCTGACCTCTGGTTGCGAGGCAATCCACTCGATTAGCGCCCTTGCGATTCTTCCGCTGCGCACAGCTCCGTCACGAGACAATGGCTCATACCCCGAACCCTGCGCCGCTTCAGGTTTCTCCCCAGCTTGCACTTGCGCAACGAGATCGTGGAAAAACTGCGGCCACCAATCGCCTACCGGAGCAGTTGTAGGGAGAAAAACTGAATCGTACAAAGGTTCGAAGTCGGTCAGCTTGCTCTCACGCAAGAAGGGATAAAAATGCTGGAGCAGAGCTTGACGGTGCGTATGATATTTCTGGTTCTTGAGACCGTCTTTGAGCGGCTCGAGGTACGCTTCGAGAGAGTCGCTCGCGCATTCACACATGCGGCGCTGAGCGTCACTCTGCATAGCGCTGATGGAGGCCCTCGACCCGAGCTCCGCCTTCGCTTCGCTCATGACATGCTGCACATATGACCGCACGACCCCCGCCCTTCCGCTTACTACCCAGCCAGCCTCGTCGCTCGAATTGAGCAAGCTGTGGACTCGTTCAAGCCACTTCGCATAAAACGGAGGAGCATCCTTAATCGAGAGGTCTTGAATACTTCTTTGCGTTCGCTCTGACGCCGAGGGGCCGATTTCTCCGGTAGTCGCATAACGCAGCGCCGCATCAAGACGCGAGGCTCCCTGTAACACGATCGGCGAGGGGGCTTTCCCCCTAAGAATGGGAAGAAATGCGGTGTTCAAAACCTCGCGTGCTGCATCGGCCTGTCCTCGTCCGTACTCGGAGACGACCGCACGATGAAAGGAACTCACATCGGACTCGGCGATGGTGGGAATGAGTTCTCTAAGAATCTGAGCTCCGAGGCGCTTGCTCGCCTCTTTACTCGGATCCGTAACACGCCCCTCGTACAGCGGCATGCCGCGCTCGTGCCAAAGGTGTTTAAGAAAGAGTTCCGCGACGGCATGATACTGTTTCGCTCGTGGGTGTGTGAGGCCGCCGCGTCCGATCTCTTTCTGCAGCCACTCGTTCCACGGGCCAGTGGCCTCGACGGTCGGAAGTCCCACGAAGGGAAATTTAACGGGGCGCGCAGCGGAGGGGGACTCAGAAGGGCGAGCGCCTTGATCGCGAGTACTGCTCTCGCGCCCTACTGCTCCAGAACTCCGTCCTCCAAAATTGGGGCCCCCAATGTTCTCCCCTCGGATATCCGGCGCTCCACTATTTGGCGCAACTGGCCCAGAGGCAGATGTCGCGGGCGCGCCCTTGTCTGAGCCACGAGTATGTGGCCGACGATTGCTTGGGTTATGTTGCTGCGGAGAACTCATACGTCACATGCACATCATTCTTGGAACGACGCTACCCTATCAATTTTAGATTCCCTAGTCATGCTGGTGAACTAGCGATTAACATGGGCATTACTGCTTCATTTCCCCTCAGAGCATTGGCCATGAAGTTGAGTGAAGCGGGTTGGGGCCACATGTTCTAGACACGTCCAGCGATCAACAGCTCACAAAAATACATAAACGTCGGTGCGACAGGTGGGGGTCTATGAACCTCCAAAAAAACCTGAACACACCAACGTAGGGAAGGGGCCGAACAGAGACAAGACCGAAGACAAGAGGCGTCCGCACATGCACGCGTTTAGGCGTACTGCGGCTTACGATCCCTTACCTCCCTAACGCGAGCCGCGAGAGTCGCGAACGACAGAGTCGCGGGCGGCTCTTCGACTTCGGGCAATCCCAAAGTTTTCTTGATCTCTGCGAGCTGAGACACCGCGGCCTGTGATTCCTGAAGACGACGCTCCGCCGTCTCAAGATCTCCGATCAACGCTATGACCTCATCGAGCTGCTCGTTTGCGGTCTTCTCGTCTGCGGTGATTCGAGCCAATCGTGCCTCGATATCCCCCAGACGTTCAGTACGCTCCTGCTCGATCTGCTTCCTCGCCTTTTCGCGAAGATCATCGCAGTCGATTTCGGCCTGCAGAACCATCTCGTCCTTGGCCTCCTGCGCAAGAGCTCGGACTTGCTCGGCTTCCCGAGTGAGTGCCGCACGCTGTGCTTCGACCTCAGCCATCGCTGCAGTTGCTGCAGCGACTTTGGCTTCGGCGCCCTTTAGAGAGTCTGCAAAGAACTGTCGCAGAGTATCTTCGACACCCTGCTTCTCGACGCGCAAGCGCTCGAGCGCCTTCGCCATCCACGCACGAAGGAGCTTTTCTTCATTCGGCTTAAAGCCGAAACGCTGCAGTTCCTTCGCGAGCTGCTCAGCAGCAAGCCTGAGCATGCTCACTGGTCCCTCTACACGACCGTCCTTGGGGAGACCCCCCATCAGAGTCGCGAGCTCACCCAACACCGTAAGAAGCGTGTTGTAGTTGGGCGAAAGACGCACATCGTCAAGCATCCCCGCATGCACACCTGTGCTGGCAGATTCCGCCGCCGGCATGAGACTGCCGGCTGTCGCCGCTGGCGCTTCCTGCACCACTGACGGCACCACTGACGCAGGAACGCCACTCGGACTCACCTGAACGATCTTCGGCTGCAATCCTCGCGGAAGAACGGCTGGTGCCGCAGTCGAAACTGGCTTCGCCACTATCTGTTCCCCCGTCTTCCCTGCTGCTCGCTCTGCGAGAGTAGGAAAGTGCGAAGAGACTCCAGCAGCGAGTCCGGAACCGGCCCAATCGTCAAGTTGGCGCACCGGCAATTCCGGCACGCCACCCTGAACGGAGGCGTCGCGCAGCACGTAGGCTGCGAGTTCGCACGCAAGGAGGAAGGAGAACACTGGGAGTTTGAAGCGATAGAAACCGCGTCCATCAAACTCGATTGACGCCGACCCGACCCAGATCTCCTGGGACTTGTGCGAGAGAAAATCTCGCCGATCCGCTGAAACCGCGGGGCCATAGGCCACCGCTTTCTTCTTCCGCTCTGCCGGCCAGGTACGCTGGTTTTCCGGCAATGCCTGATGCGGCGCCAGCTTGTGGGCGAGCGGGTGAGTGAGCACCTTGTTCGCCCACTGTTCAAGCTGTTCGCGATTCATGATCACCGCTTCGTTCTTGAGCCTGTCAGGCTCCTCCTGCTCAAAGGCATGCACCACCAAAAACATCACGCTGGCGAGGTTGTCCCCGTCAGAGCAAAAATGGTAGGTGGTTCGACCGAGGCCGGTCAGATTCTTCGGCCCCGGATTCTTCGGGACCATGTAGCAGCGGCCTGACACGTAAAACGTGTTGGCCGGCGACTTGGGGTCAAAGGCTTTCTTGTCAGCCATGACATCCATCCTTTTCGGCCACGCCGAAGTTTGGAACTCTAGTAACGGGGTGTGTTGTTCAACATGAACAAACCTTAGAAAAATCCCACCGTCGTCACCTGAGCGAGTTTCAGCTCGATCAGGTCGCGACGTAACAATCGTCTACACGCAGTCATATTGTAAAAGAACCAAGTTCGATGCTCGCCGCAACACCCTATCGTGGAAGCACGTCTGCTACTAGCTCAACTGCGGCTTTAGCCGCGCGCAAAAGTTCAATTTCCTCAGTGAGGATATTCACGGCTTCAGCAGCTGAATTCTGACGAAACACAAACCCTTTTGCAGTGAACTCTATTTGCGCGAAGCGATCTGCGAGTCTTTGAAGCGGCTCGGTGGCTGCTGCGTAGTCCAGCATTCTATATGCTCCCGACTCTTGCGCATAAGAAACAGCCTGAAGAAGTCTAGGCACAGTGCTCTTTAATTCGACCAGGGGTTGCAGAATCCTTCTTTCACGCGGGTCTAAATTTTTTTGGCTCCAGTATTGGTGAAATGCGCTCCGCCTCTCAGTTTCGCCGTCCTCACTAAGCTCCCCCAGGCGTTCCGAGGCAAGTCCTACGCGCTTCGGCAGCTTTCCCGTGATCGCTACTTTAGAGCCTACCTTTGCCGTAAGCGCTTTCTCATCCATTCGACTTTCTTTAAGCACCTCTGCGGCAAGTTGATTTCTAAACGCGTGCTCATGCTCCTCAACTTCACGCTCGAAAATGTTGCGCCAACTTTTCGCCAACGCGTCAGGCGCGGTAGCAAGATTTCCTCGCTCGCCATACCACCAGATAAGACGCCTGAGCTCTTGCGCCATATCTGCTGGATCTTCAAGCAGCGTGCCCAGTCGTGTGGACACAGTTTCAAGGGATGCCGCAAGCTTGCGTGTTACCCTCCCTAGTACCTTCGGACTCGGCTCTTCGAGACCCACAGTCAAAGTCGGAGAGACTTCAGGAGTCTTGGAAACGACAAATTGCTGATGCAACGCAAGTATATCTTGCACGATTGCATGGCGCGGGTCGGTGGGTTCGAAATCTGTGGCCCGCTTTAAGTATGCGCCTTGAGGAGTCTTTGCTACTAATCCTACTCGAACGAGGAATTCGAGCGCATCTGGAATTTTGCCAGTCGACTCAATCAAAAACTCTGCGTCAACCACTCCTTTGAGATTCTGTGCGAACACTACTGGAGCTTTCTCTGTGAGAATCGGATTCGCCGCATCATGAAGACCCGACGGCGTAGCAAAACCGCGTAGCAAGAGAAGTGCGGCCAGGTTATCGTAGGCAATCTCATTGAAGGGCTCCGCAGTGAGGAAGAACTGAACTGCTCGATCATGCAGTGCGCTATAGGCTTGAGCGCGGGAGCCAGGCGTCTCCTTGTCTGGAGCACTCGGGTTCGACCCGGAGTTGGAGTGTTGATGAGCTGTGCCCACGAATTACCACCTTAAACGCTTGCTGAGCCCCATCACACAACCAGGACGACAGGGTAGAGCCGTCCATTATAGCGGCACATTGTGGCTAAGCTACGGATTCCCCCACATATTCTCGGCACGTTCAAATTATGGATTTACGGCTGTTTTATGCAGCAAAGCTTCGGGCAACGGCTTTGATTTTCTCAGATTTCTGCCACTGCACGGTAGCATGGGGACGAGTCATCGCCCGCGTCTTAGACGACCCGATCATTAGGTCCATAGCGGGACGAATTATGCGGGGCATGCTCTCGCCATGCAGCGCGCAGGCCTCTACTGCAACACGTAGCGCAGTTGGAAGCCCTCTCCAGACGCACGCGTAAGCACAGAGGTAGCGGACTCGAATATTTGTTTGAGCTCAGAAAAGCGATCGTCGGTATACATAAGCGTGGGGTCTTCACCTTCGGCTAAGGGAGTTCCAAGGATATCAAACACCGCTCGCGCCGCATCGTAGATGCTACCAAGTTCATCGATCAGCTTAATTTCCTTTGCAGTAGATCCAAGGATAATTCTTCCATCCGCAAACCGTTTCACTTTATCAAGCGGGATGTTCCTTGAGACAGAGACAGCTCCGACAAAATCATCATACGCTTCGGCCGTGAGCTCAGCCGTAGTAGCGAGTAAGAGACTCGTAGGGTTTTGGAATCCCGCTCCGCCAAGGCTTCGCCGGGACAAGTTATGGCACGACATGAGCGCCAGGAATTCCAGTGCATCGAACTCGTGTGTGCGTCCTTCATTGGTGGTGTACACGACGATGTTGTCGGCGATCTCGGACACCTATAGATTACCCCATTACAGAGTCATCAAATTTGGCTAACTGGACTTTGCGGATAGGGGGCGTCCCTACAATCTCGGGTCTGAATGGGGGCTGCGGCACTGAAAGTAGCATTGATGTGAGACGTATCAGGCATTCCGCGCTTGTAGGGTCTCAATTCCGATGAGGCGCGCCCGATAAATCATTTTGGAATACCTCACCGCTATAATCGTCAGCATGAATATGTTTGGTTCTCAGCCACGCCCTGGTCCGGTTCAGCATTCGCATGAAGGGGTGGTATCGCCAAAGCGAGAGCTCCCATTTCGTGAGCAAGTGCTCCGGTTAATAGACAACGGGCTCCCCATGGATTCAGATACCATCGGGTTCCACGGGACAGGCTCCGTGGCGATTGCCGCACTCATGGCAACCGGCCTTCTTCCTACCCCCAAAGCTGGCCACATCATAAAGGGCTTTCTTTACTTTGTTCCTCGACGAGAGGCATTCGCCCAACATCCTGAGATCCATAATTTTGAAAGTGACAATGACGCACTACTACATGCCGAAGGCTATGCGCATGCGAATGCATCTCTGCAGTATGTAGCTCAGAGGCTCGGCTTAGATTTGTCGGAGGTGGTGCACAAGGCTGTGGCGAGTGAGTTGAGCGAGCGTTCTGCCGGTACTGTCGATGCACAGGTCGCCAAGATGATAAATCAATTGGGAATGAGTGCAGCGGATCAGAAGACGCTCCAGCGCGATGCGCAGCTCTGTCGAGGAGTAGTAGTCGGCGTGCATCGCAGTGTTTTAGAGAGATTTGAAGTGAGTGACGGCGATTATACTCGCTCAGGCACACGCAAACCAAGTCACGGCACCCCCGCCGATCTGCGCGTCCATGCCCCTGGGGGATTTCCCATCGAGCTAATTTCTGGGATTCGAGTACTGGGGGAGCGAGATTTCTTTACTCGTCTAAAGAGCGATGTCGCGGCTGAGTTCTTGCCGAAGTAATCATTCTTTGCCGAGCATGCTTGGATGCACCGAGCGTACAGGGCTAAGTGCCCGCTGCTACGATGGTTTCTCAAGCGCCCAATAAATCTTCGGTAACATTTTCTTGAATACGCTGCGCTACGGCAGGTGGCTGGGTATGGGGGTCATAACTCTAGCGTTCAGACTAACCTTTACTTGTGGGAATCCAATATGGCCTCTACTACTCTAGATAAGCCCAGAAATGCAGCATATGACGCACAGAATGCGAGAAGATTGGCCCAAAGAGCTTCGGGGGCTGGCCTGGATAAGTTACCGCTAGAGGTCGGACGTGATGGAATACCGGTCATCGCAGTGAAGGGGTCTCCCTTTGATAGCCTCAAGGTTCGTTTCGGCCTTGGCGGTTCTGAGGTGACGGTCAATACGCTTTCAGGGGGAGTTGGAACGCTTCCGGACTATCTTGCACGTGATATTGCAGCGACGGTAAAAGCCGCCAGAGAAGGGGCGGTCAATGATGCAAGAGCTAACTTTGATGCAACCGTTACCGTAGATAGTCTAAAAGAAAAGATTAACGACCTGTTCGCTGATAAAGAAAAGCTAAATCGTTTTGGGCGCAACAGGGACGGAGAGGGGTTCGCGGAAGTTCCGGGCAAGAGTCATCCGGGAGCGCGTGAGTATGTAAATGCCCGAAGGAATCCCTCTGGATCTGGTTCGATTATCGAGGGATTCATTGCCGGAGTGGGATTTTCCATTTTGCCTGGCTACAACCCTACGACTGGTAAGCAGGATCTAGTCCTCAAGGCGGAGCGCTTTATCGACGTCGGTGCTTCGTTCGAAAAGAAGCTATTTGGAACTGATGCATTAGCTGTCTATGCAGCCATCAAAGGGCTCTATCGGACTCATCCAAAAATTAACTTGGAGCTTGAGCTTCCGAAATAAAGCACACACTCGGACACCCAAAGACCAAGGCGGGGCATAGGAAAATCGATCTAACCCATCGAGTTACCTACCCGAGATAGTTCTAACTCCGCCGGATTGTTTCATGTGGCACGACATGAGCGCTAGGAATTCCAGTGCATCGAACTCGTGTGTGCGTCCGTCATTGGTGGTGTACACGACGATGTTGTCGGCGATCTCAAGCTTCTCGAGCGAGAGCGGTCCCCTCTCAATATAGCGCGCAACAAACCTAATGCGGTCTTCCTCCGTAAACGGGTCCCCTACCCATCCCCCTTCGCAAGAACGCTTCGGCGGGACAAACGCACCGAAACCTGCGTGCTCCTGTGAAAGAATTTGAGCCGGCACCTCGTCGGTGATAAGCCCCCGGGTGACCAGTGCAGCAAGAACCCCGTCCCTAAATTGCTCCGCCATGCGCTCAGTATCGATAGCTGCCAACGGGATGAAGACTCCGGCTTCGTCGAAGGTGCCGTCGGCAAGCAGTCCATTGAGATGTGGGTTGAAGTTCAACGCCTCACCCGCGGTCTGCACAGTAAGGATAAGTGCTGAGGTTTGAGTATCCGACCCAAGGACGGTTTGCACCGCACTCGCTAACTCTCGCCTCGTCTATTGGCGACTATCTCCATTTCGCCTTCGCACGCAATGAAAGCCCTCACTCTGTGTGAAGGATCGTGGAACATACCCATCCGTAACTCGTGCAATTCGGAAGATGAGCGAGTTTCACGCTCTGCATTTCGCATTGTCATTGCTGCTTCGAGGGTGCGAAACCACATATCAAATGCCCCGAAATACGTAAATGCTGTATGGACTCGTGCGCCGCCTTGGTGTCGTCCCTATTTGGTGAGTCTTCACTCGTTCGGCATCTCGAAAAACTTCGATACCTCTCTAGTTTTCTGAGTCCTTCTGCCCTCAGTAACCTTCTGAATGAGTCTTGCTGCATGGGAGCCGAAGAAAAAATTCCATCCATAACCAAGAAAGCAAACTCAGTATGGACTGGGAGCGGCTCAAGGTGTGCCAAGAGAGCTAGGCCGGAGTCAATAAATTAAGATTGGAATTGTAAGGGTGAGGCTATGTACGCGCGGGACTCAGAGGGAAGAACGATTGACGTAAATGGTGCACCGCCTCCTCAGAGTGATTCTCTTAAAAAAAATGGACCAGCTATCGCCATTGGCCTTGCCGCCGTTACGGGGATTGCAGTGCTGAATGAGCTTGTGGCTCCTTCACCTGACGCTACCAGCCCGAAGTCAGGGTCTGCAGGGAGTTGGAAGCAAGTCGATGGTGCTCGTCAGCTGACTAGCCCAGAAGTGCGCAAGGCATACTGGGAAGGAGTCGGCACCGACCCCCAAATTCTTCCTCCGGATGTCCTGGGGCTCAAGAGTCCTGAGCTTAAAGATAAGATGCTTGGAGCTGGGGCGGTCGTGGCGTTGGGTATTGGCGCCGTGCTCGGTGCCGCCGCCATCAGGCGACGATACTAATAGCACAGGCATCCTGGCGAACTTGTATTGCTGATGGCGCAGTCCACTGATTCGCGAGAACGCTTCGGCGGGACAAGCGCACCGAAACCTGCTTGTCCTCCGTATCTCTAGCGTAGGAGGAAGTGCTCCTATCCCGCAGTTACCCAATCTGGAGAGACCCTCCAAGCCGACGACAACACGGGTGCAGAATGAGTCTAGGTTCGCTCAGAGATCCTCCGCCTCCGAGCCGGTTCAAAGGTTTAGGAAACCTCTTCACACCTTACCGGCTACTCCTTTTCTTCCCACTTCCCGGCTCCACTTCTTTCAACTCCATTTCCTTGCGCTCTACGCCTTTCCGCTTCGTAGCTCTTCGCTCAGTGTCCTCTGAGGCTTGTGGATTGGCTGACTTGCTGCATTCACCTCCTCGTTCTAGGGGTTCTCCAATCATGCTAAGACGATACTTTGATCTTCAGCTTCTTCCATCCTAAGATTCACTGCTGAGCCTGTTTGGGTCTTTAGGAAGTATGTCTGACTTAACAGTAGCAAAGGACTCTTCCCGAGTTGTTAGAGGAAATTGGGCGCCACTTTCTGATGAAAGTATAGGAAAACATGTCGGCCGGTTTCTTAAACAGCCCCCTGCGAACAATGCGCTCGCTTCCCTATCGGTAAGTGCGCTTGAAACCGCGATATATCATCATGATCGGCCTTCCTCCGCGTTCTCGGGATTTGCCCCCCTTCCCCTCTACGGAGGCGCTCAAGCATTAGACAATGTACCCTTCACCATCGTTACCCTAAGCAATGAGGAGCGGTGGTTTATCCCGCACGAACCGAGACTTATTAAGACCTCGTCTCGGTCCGCTTCCGAAGTTGCAATCGACATCTATTCAGGGTCGAGATTTAAGAACAACCTTCTTGAGCATGCGTTCCTCGAAACTTTGCACAAGGCTAATCATAACTTGCCCAAACCGAAACCTCCTGCAAAGTACCTTCTAGAGATATTGGAAAGCCTCCCTCCTCCTGAAAGTTTGAACTACCGTGGCCCAACTTTACATTGGAGAGAGCCTCAATTCAGATCCCATCATCTTCGCTTTATCGTTCCTTGGAGCAAGGACTATACCGATCTGCCAGCGCTTCCCAGTCAACTGCGCGCGACCTGTTTCGGGCACTCTGAGAGCCACGCTCTTCCACGGGGCACACCCCGATACCACCTGTCCCTTGACGATCAGATTTGGAGATCCACAATCGATGTGAACAAGCTTCGCGTTGGTGATGTGATGGCCTATGAGTATCCGTTTCAGTGGGTTTCTGATTCTCGGCGCGGAAGAATTTTGACGACTGGCTCATATGTACAGTTTCCGAGCACCCGCCCTTCAGGTGAGGAATGGGAGAATAATTTCAATCGTTCTATAAGATTCGCTCGAGCCATCTCTGCAAAGGAATGGGGAACCTTTCTCAAGGCCCTGGAGGGTTGTTACCTTGAGGGCGTTTTGCCATCGGAGGGAGTCGGTTATTCGCTTCAAGTCATTAAACGTCGCATGAAGGAGCTACAAAGCTCTACCGATGGTCCGCAGTCAGGCCTCAGCAAACAGAGCACGGATCCGAAGCACTGCTTTAATGCGCCACCCGACAACGAGCATCGTGTGGAGATCGGGGAGAATCTTATCTTCGTTCTTGCACGTAAAAATGCCGAGCCATTATATCTTGTCGACGCTCCGCGCGTATGTGCGTTGTATGTGTTTCGCGACAGAGAGAGCGCCTTTCACTGGGCAGCGAGAGAGATAACCTTCGAAATGGCGCGCAGGCTTTGCTGTTACTGGACACCACATTCTGATGGGTGGGCTCCTCGCATCAATAGATGGCTAAGCAGTGAAGGTGTCAAAGGGGTCTAAATATGGGGGAAACATCACTATACGCTATGCTCTGCATGCGAAACTGCCGCTGACAAACCCTTGTCATTGAATGGTAGAAGCACCCGCTCCGAACACCGCAGCACTTCGCTCCAGCGCAGTATTGTGACTAGCCGCTGCAAGTCCGCCCCAAATCATGCAGATGGGCCAGGTGATGATTAACGCGAGGCCAAAGGTGAACAGTGTGGCGACGAGAGTGACTACAAACATTATCAGTGCTCCCGCAACGGTCGAGTACAACATCCCAAGCGGCCCAAAGAAGAAGGTAAGAATCAGTGCCAGCCCTACGCTCTTGGAAGACGTTACAATTACGTTCGTTACGGACACTTGCGGGTTAGTCATATAGATTTCCTTTTTTAATTCGGGTCGATTGTCAGTGAATCAAAACTTAACGGCTTCAGGTTTCACGCCATTATTCGCCTCCTAAATTAACTTCACAGCGCGATACGCCACGTTATCGGTAAATTTCTCGAGAAGTTTCCTGCCTAGGGTTCCGTTCCGTAGGAATGAACTTCCCCCGCTCTAGGGGGTTCTAGATACTAGAGAAATCCCCCAGTAGGCTCATCCCATTTTCTCAGAGACCTTGTGGTGGGTTGGAAGCAACTTTACTGAGAAATCTCCGATGATGTTCCCACGTATGGGATATCATCCGAGAATAGAGACGAGCGAGTACGCATCGTTCCTGACCACGCGCGCACGTAACAGCGAGCTGTGGTTTGTAAACAACGTGAAGCTTGAAGAAGCTATTCTAGGCTTTGTAGCTAAGTACTCGAAACGATATGACGTAGTTGTCTATGCGTTTGCCATGGAGGGCAATCACACTCAAAGCCCTGCCCACTTCCCGAAGCCTAATAGAGCTTCATACATGCGAGACCTGAACTCGAGCATTGCTCGTGCCGTACCGCGTCACACCCCTGAGTATCCAGGAGGTAGGTTCTGGGGACGGAGGTACTCTCAAGAGTTCGTTCCAGGAGACGAGGATGTAGAGAACCAGTTCTTCTACACAGTGCTGCAACCTGTCCAAGACGGTCTGGTGGAGAAGATCTCGGACTATCCCGGATATAACTGCTTCCACGATGCGGTCTGGGGCATTACACGCCGCTACAAGGTGGTGAACTGGGGAGCCTATAACGCAGCGAAGCGGTATAACTCAAAGTTAAGAATCAAGGACTTTGTAGAAGAGGTAGAGCTTTCATACGCTCGAGTGCCTGGGTACGAGCACCTCTCACAGAGAGAC